>NZ_JBHRXX010000001.1:0-747671 GCF_042648585.1 Hydrogenophaga luteola
GCTTGCCCAGCTTGGCGGCCAGCTCGGGCTTGTTCTTCTTCTCGCCCACGTTCAGGCGGCAGTTCTCCAGCAGCACCACCTCGCCGGGGGCGACCGAGAAGTCGCCGTCGACCCAGTCGGCCACCACGCGGATGCTGCGGTTCATCAGCTGGCCCATGCGCGCGGCCACCGGGGTCAGGGAGTCTTCGGGCTTGAACTCGCCTTCGGTCGGACGGCCCAGGTGGGACGTGACCATCACGGCGGCGCCGGCGTCCAGCGCCATCTGGATGGCGGGGATGGAGGCGCGGATTCGGGTGTCTTCGGTGATGTTGCCGGCGTCGTCCTGCGGCACGTTCAGGTCGGCGCGGATGAAGACGCGCTGGCCCTTGGCCTTGCCCTGGGCGCAGAGATCGGAAAAGCGGATGAATTGCATGATGAAGCCTCGGTCGGACAGCCGTGCTGCCGGATGCGGGAAGTCGCGGCGGGGCCGCGGGAAAAGGACCGGGGCAAATTGTAGGGAATGCGCTGCCGCCCTTTAAGCAGGGGACAAGCTTCGGGCCAGATCATGCCGGTGCATCCACAGGAGACCCCATGAAGCCCATTGCCCTCGCCGCCAGCTGGCTGCTGGCCCTCTCATCCGGGTCGGCTCTGGCCAGCACCCCTTCTGAAAAGGTGGTCTGCACCGACCAGCCGCGTTCCCAGTGGATGTCCGAGCAGCAGGCCCGCATCCTGTTCCAGGCGTCCCGCTACATGCTGGTCAAGTTCAAGGTGTCCAAGGGTCGCTGCCACGAGTTCTATGCGGTCGAACACGACGGCACCGTGGTGGAGGCCTACCTGCACCCGGTGACCGGCAAGACCATGCGCATCACCCGGGTGCCACTGCAGCCGGGCGCGGTGAAACCCTGAGGAGAACTCACAGCCCGGCCAGTGGGGAGCGCATCAATCGTCATCGCCGTGTTCCCCGGCCGACACCTGTCCCCAGGCGCTCGACGGGATCAGGCCTCTGGGCGACTGCTGCCACTCCCAGGCACCGTAGGCCAGCACGGCCACGAGCAGCAGCGCGGCCAGCCAGACCCGGTTGTGCGGCACCGGGTTCGGCCCGGGGCCGTCGAGTCGGCCGGTGAGCATGGGTGAGGCCATGTTCTTGCGCCGCAGCAGACTCAAGACCACGATCAGCGCCAGGTGCGCCAGCACCACCATCAGCATGGCTTCGCCGAAGAACTCGTGCAGCTCGCCCAGCCAGTCTTCACCGGGGAACACGCCCCATTCGTTGAAGGTGGCGTAACCGGTCAGCGTCAGCGGCAGCACCAGCGCCATCAACGCCACCACGGCCAGTGCCATCAGCAGGTTCTGGCCCTGGCGCCAGTTGATGGCCGACAGCGACGCCACAGCGCGCAGCGACCGAAACCATGCGGGTGCCGCGGTCAGCTTGCGCCAGAGCAGACCCATGCCGGCCTGGCGCGGACCGAAGAGACCGTAGAGCACCCGGAAGGCCAACAGGCCCGCCATGGTGTAGCCCAGGGTGACGTGCAGCATGCGCCAGCGTTCGCCATCGGCCGTCAAGTAGGCGCCGAGAAAGCTCAGCGCAAACAGCCAGTGAAACATGCGCGTGGGCGCATCGGTGATGCGCCGCACGGGCGCGGCATTGGTCTGCGCCGCGCGGGCGCCGGGGTTCAGTGAGGTGGAGACGTTCATGGTGGGCTCCCTGTGTTCAGTCGTGCCAGAAACGACGCAGGCCGAGGCTCACGCCGGCCGGCAGCCGGATGTTGTCGTCGTCGAAGTCGCCGCGGTCGGCGCCGGTGTGGCAGGCGCCGCAGTTGGCGGGGCTCTTGATGGCCGCGTGCTTCCACACCGAGGGAGGGATGTCGTCGTGTTTGCGCTCGAACCAGGCCGATCGGGTGAGCCGATCCTGCGGCGGTTCTTCGTTCACCCGCTTGTAGGTGCCGGCGTTGGCCTGCAGCCAGGTCGACAGCTTCCGGACCGTGGCCTCGTCCAGCGAGGCGTCGGTGCCGTAGTGCTTGTCGAGGCCGCTCATGATGCGCTGCCATGAGCGTGCGGGCAGCAGGCCCGGGGCGTAGGCGGTGTGGCAGGCGGCGCACTCGGCGGTGTAGGCCTTGGGCACGTCGCGCGGCATCATGCGGCCGCTGTCGGCGTGGGCGGCGCCCAGGGTGGCCAGGCCCAGCAGGGCGGCCACACCGGGACGGATCAGGCGGTCTGAAAAGGTGTTCATGGCATGTCCTTGGCGATGGGGTGTCATTTCAGGCTGTTGAGGTAGGCCAGCACATCGGCCTTCTCGGCGGCGCTGCATTCGCGGGTCAGCACGTCGTTGCAGTTGCGCTTGAACCACTTGTCCACCTTGGCGCTGTCGGTGAAGGCCTTGGCGTTGAAGGCCGGCGCCAGAGGCGCGATCACCTTGCCGGTGTTGGCGTGTTTGCCCTGCGCGGTGGGCGGCGTGCCGTGGCAGGACGCGCACGACCATTCACCGCCGTGTTTGGCGTTGAAGAAGGTCTGGCCCTTGGCCAGATTGCCCGGGGCACCGGCCTGGGCGCTCCAGTGCTGCAGCTGGGCAGCGGGCGTGGTCTCTGCGGCCAGGGCGGTGCCGACGCACAGCAACGACAGCAGGGCGGCGGGGAGGATGGACAGCAGGCGGAAGTTCATGGGGTCCTCAGGGGTTGGTTGTGATGTAGGGGTGATGCTGCGACCCACGCCTTGAACCCACCCTGAACCCGGCGTTCATCGGGCGTTCAGTTGAGCCGCGCACAATCGGCTCATGGCCTCTTCAACCCACCGCCTTTCCCCGCTCCGCGCCACGGCGCTGGTGCTGGCCGCCGTGCTGTCGACGGGCGCCCTGGCGCGCGACCGCGGCGACCACGAACGCGCCCGCGAAGCCGTGGTCGCCGGCCAGATCCTGCCGTTGCGCAACGTGCTGGAGCGCCTGGAGCGCGAACAGGCCGGCCAGGTGCTGGAGATCGAACTGGAGTCCGAGGACCGCCGCTGGATCTACGAGGTCAAGCTGCTGCAACCAGGCGGCCAGTTGCTGAAGCTGGAGGTCGACGCCGGCACGGGCGAGGTGATCGGACGCCGCGTGCGGCCCGACCGCAAACCCCACGGAGAGCCGCGGTGAGACTGCTGCTGGTCGAAGACGAGCCGACGCTGCGCGCCCAGTTGCGCGAGGGCCTGATGGCCGCGGGCTATGTGGTCGACGAAGCCGACAACGGGCGCGACGCGCACTTCCTGGGCGACACCGAAACCTTCGACGCCGTGGTCCTCGACCTCGGCCTGCCGGTGCTCGACGGGCTGACCGTGCTCAAGCGCTGGCGCGACGCGGGCCGGTCCATGCCGGTGCTGATCCTGACCGCGCGAGATCAGTGGAACGAAAAGGTGGCCGGCATCGACGCCGGCGCCGACGACTACCTGACCAAACCCTTCCACATGGAGGAGCTGCTGGCCCGGGTGCGCGCCCTGATCCGCCGCGCCAGCGGCCAGGCCTCGCCGGTGCTGCGCTGCGGCCCGCTGGCGCTGGACACGCGCAGCGGCCGCGTCACCTGCGACGGCCAGCCGGTCACGCTCACCAGCCACGAGTACAAGGTGCTGGACTACCTGATGCACCGGCTGGGCGCGGTGGTCTCGCGCAGCGAGCTGACCGAACACATCTACGCGCAGGACTTCGACCGCGACTCCAACACCATCGAGGTTTTTGTCGGCCGCCTGCGCAAGAAGCTGCCGCCCGACCTGATCGAAACCGTGCGGGGCCTGGGCTATCGCATGGCGGCACCCCGGTGAGGTGCTGATGCCCTGGCGCCGGGCCCTCTCGCTGCGGGTGCGCTGGCTGGCCGCCACGCTCGCCGCGCTGGCCGTGGCGCTGGTGCTGGCCGGCGTGTTCCTGCACAGCCTGTTCCAGGACCATGTGCTGCGCCAGTTCCAGACCACGCTCACGCAGCAGCTGGACCAGCTCACCGCGCGGCTGGAGTTCGACGCCGCCGGCCAGGCCAGCATCGACCCGGCGCAGCTGTCCGACCCGCGCTGGCACCGGCCCTACTCGGGCCTGTACTGGCAGCTAGACGAGGTCGGTGCGCCCGCCGACGCGCAGGGCGCGCTGCGCTCGCGCTCGCTCTGGGACGACCGGCTGCGCCCCGAGCCCGACGTGCCGGCCGACGGCCAGCTGCACGTGCACACCGGCACCGGTCCGCGCGATGCGCCGCTGCTGCTGGTGGAGCGCACGGTGTACCCGGCCGATGCGCCACAGCGGCGCTGGCGGCTGGTGGTGGCGGGCGACCTGCAGGAGGTCACCGCCGCCTCGGACCGCTTCGCGCGCGTGCTGGCGCTCTCGCTTCTGGGCCTGGGCCTGCTGCTGGCGCTGGCGGCGCTGGCCCAGGTGGCCGTGGGCCTGGCACCGCTGCGCGCGCTGCAGCGCGCGCTGACCGCCCTGCGCGAGGGGCGCACGGCGCGGCTGCAGGGCCAGTTTCCGGCCGAGGTGCAGCCGCTGATCGACGACTTCAACCGCGTGCTGGACCGCAACGCCGAGGTGGTCGAGCGCGCGCGCACACAGGCCGGCAACCTGGCCCATGCGCTCAAGACCCCGCTGGCCGTCCTGGACCAGGCCGCCAGCCGCACCGACGGCCTAGACCAGGCGCCGCTGGCGGCCCTGGTGCGCGACCAGGTGGGGCTGGCGCGGCGCCACATCGACTGGCACCTGGCACGCGCCCGCGTGGCCGCCTCGCAGCGCCTGCCGGGTCAGCGCACGCCGCTGGCGCCGGTGCTGGCCGGTCTGCTGCGTGTGATGGCCAAGGTGCACGCCGAGCGGGCGCTGCGGCTGGACAGCACCGACATTCCCGCCGACTGGGCCTTTGCCGGTGAAGAGCAGGACCTGCAGGAGATGCTGGGCAACCTGCTGGACAACGCCTGCCTGTGGGCGCGCACGCGGGTGCGGGTCGAGGCCTGTCTGGACGGCGACCGGCTGCAGGTGGTGGTGGAAGACGACGGCCCCGGCATCGCGCCGGAGCAGCGCCAGGCCGTGCTGGCGCGCGGTGTGCGGCTGGACGAGGCCACGCCCGGCAGCGGACTGGGCCTGGCCATCGTGGCCGACCTGGTGGCGCTCTACGGCGGCGCGCTGGCGCTGGAGGCCGGCAGCGCCGGCGGGTTGCTGGCGCGGATCAGCCTGCCCGCGGCGCGCTGACCGTCACGCTGTCGGGCGCAGCAGCGGCCGGATGGGCACAGGGCTCGAACAGGTCCAGGCCCGGCTTGCGCACCGCGGTCGAGACGTCCATCAGCCCCAGCACCGAATGGAACAGATGGTCGTGCGAGACCGGCCGCTCGGCTCGGTCGCGCAGGCAGTCGGTGCGCACCCCGCTGCGCTGCTGCAGGCCCTCGGACAGCCAGGCCACCATGGGCACATGGGTCTGCTGCTCGGGCGCCAGCGCATAGGGCACGCCGTGCAGGTAGAGGCCGTTCTCGCCCAGCGATTCGCCATGGTCCGAGACGTAGTACAACCCGGTGTCGAAACGGCCGGCGGTCGACTGGGCGCGCAGCCAGGACAGCGCGTGGTTGAGGAAGCGGTCGGTGTAGGCGATGGAGTTGTCGTAGGCGTTGACCAGTTCGTCCTGCGAGCAGTCGGCCAGCGTGACACTGCGGCATTCGGGCTGGAAGGGCTTGCGGTTGGCCGGCGAGCGCTTGTGGTACGCCGGTCCGTGGCTGCCCATCTGGTGCATGACCACCACCACACCGCGCGCGCGGCGCTGCGGGTCGAGCGCGGCGATGCGGGCGTCCAGCCCGTGCATCATGGCCTCGTCCAGGCACTCGCCGCCTGCACACAGGCCGGGGATCGGCGCGTCCGCGATGCGCACCGTGGGCACGCGGTCGCACACGCCCTTGCAGCCGGCCTGGTTGTCAATCCACAGCACCGCCAGACCGGCGCGCTGCAGCACATCGAGCAGGTTCTCGCTGCGTGCCGTCTCGTCGCCGCCTTCCTTGCGGGTCAGCGGCGAGAACATGCAGGGCACGGAGACCTGGGTGCTGGTGCCGCAGGAACTGGCCTGGGGGAAGTTCACCAGACCGCCGCGCGCGCGCCAGCCGGTCAGCGAAGGCGTGGTCGGGCGGCCGTAGCCGTTGAGGCTCCAGTTCTGCGCCCGCGCGGTTTCGCCCACCACCAGCAGCAGCAGCGGCGGCCGGCTCTGCGAGGCGTAGCTCGCCCCCAGCCGCGCATCCTCGCCCACCGGCTCCAGGGGCTGCGCTGCGTGCTGGCCGCGCTCGGCCAGCAGCGTGCCCGATGCCGCCAGAGTGTTCATCGGGTTGATCATGTAGCGCAGGTCCTTGTGGCCGCGCATGAGCGAGGCCAGGCCCTGGTAGCCGGCCAACAGGGCGACGGCGGCCACCGCCAGCGACACCGCCAGCAGGCCCAGGTTGTGCCGCAGGCGCAGCAGCGTCGCCTGCGGTGCGTGCGGTGTGCGCCAGATCCACCACAGCGCCGGACCGGCGATGGCCAGCAGGGCCATCAGCAGCGGCCAGGACAACAGGTCCCGCACCTCGTTGGCATTGGTCTGCGCCACGTTGGCCATCATGGTGCTGTCGATGACCACGCCGTACTGCCACATGAAGTGGCTGTTGAACGCGGTGGTCAGCACCAGCACCGTGGCCAGCGGACGGAACACGCGCGGCCAGTGGAAGAGCGCCAGCAGGGCCAGGGTGCCGGCGACCAGCACCAGCCCCAGGGTGAGCATCAGCCCCAGGCGATGGTCGGCGGTTTGGGTCAGGGCGGCCACGCGCTGCCACAGCGGCAGGTTGCCGGGCACGGCCAGCCACAGCGCCAGGCCGAGCAGAAGGGCCATCGGCCCGCGGGCGTCGCCGCGGACCAGCGACAGGCCGGGCACGCCCCGGGCAGGAACAGAAGAAGACAACTGCATGGGAAACAGCGGGACCATCGCCCCGAATGTGGCACTGCCGGCAGTGTCTTTCGACGACGTTAAACGAACCTTATTGCGCGGCATCGCCCCGTCCCCTCAGGCTGGCCACCGCAGCGAGAAGCGCGTGGTCATCGGCGCCACCCCGTTGTCGCGCTCCAGCTGCGCGCCGAGTTCCTCGGCGATGCGCTCCACGAGACGCAGGCCCAGCCCCAGACCGGACGAGGCCTGCGCCGCAGGCGCGGTCACACCGGCGCGCTGGCCGTCGTCGCTGACCGACACGCCCTGGCCCCGGACATCGCGCCACACCGACACCTCCACCTGCGTGCCCGGCGGCGTGTGGCGCAGTGCGTTCTCGATCAAGTTGCGCAGCGCCAGCTCCAGCAGCATGGGCTGGACCCGGACACTGACCTCGCCCTGTTCCTGCACCAGCGACATCTCGTGGTCGCTTTCGTGAGCCAGCTGGGCGTGGGCCGAGATCAGCCGGGCGGCCATCTCGCCCAGTGCGGCGTCCTGCACCGCATCGCCCGCCTGCGCCTGCTGCCCGGCGCGCTGGGCCCGCGCCAGATCCAGCAGCTGGGTCAGGATGCGCCCGGCGCGCAGGGCCTCCTGCTCCAGCCGCGCCAGCCGCTGCGGCGACGGGTCGGCCTGCGCGGCGCGGGCCTGCAGCGTGATCGCCGTCAGCGGCGTGCGCAGCTCGTGCGCCACATCGGAGGCGAACTGGCGCTCGCGCTGGGCCTGCGCCTGCAGGCCGTCGACCATGGTGTTGATCGCCGTCACCGTGCTGGAGAACTCGTGGAAGCGGTGCTGCGTGTCCAGCCGCTGCCCGGCAAAGCCGTCGAGCGCGGCCACCTCGTCGGACAGTTGGTCCAGCGGGCGCAGGCCGCGGCGGATGGTCCACCACATCACCAGCGCCAGCAACGGCAGCAGCACCAGGGACGGTTCGGCCAGGTGCTCGGCGATGTCGCTGGCCAGCACGTAGCGCTTCTTCAGGTCCAGCAGGGCCGCCACCCGGCGCTCGTGGCCCTCGCCCCGGTAGGTCTCGAAATAGGCGCGCCAGTCGTGCGGCTCGCCCTGGGCGTCGCGCACCACCACCGTCATCAGCCCCTTCTCGGGCAGCGTCGACAGGTCCAGCCCGGCGGCGAGCTGGTCGCTGTCGGTCACCAGGCGGCCGTTGTCCCAGACCAGGACCGCCACGTCCTGCGCGTACTCGTGCACGTCTTCGGTGGGCACGGGCAGGGGGCCCGACATCGGCCCCTGGTTCCAGGATGCGTTTCCCAGCCAAAGCTGGGCCACCGCGACCAGGTGGCCGTCGGTGAACTTGCGCGTCTCGCGCAGGCTGGTGCTCCAGCCCACCGCCACCATCACCGCCCACACCGCCAGCTGGGCCCCGAGGGTCCAGATCAGCAGGTGGCGCGACAGCGTGCGGCGCGTGGCGGGCAGCGGCAGTTTCACAGGCCTCCGGTGGTGTCGGCCGGTTTCGCCGCCGGCGGCTCCTGGGGCACGAAGTAGCCCACGCCGCGCACGGTCTTGATCAGCGATTCGCCCAGCTTGCGGCGCAGGTGGTGCACGTGAACCTCGATGGCATTGCTCTCCAGCCCCTCGCCGAAACCGTACATCGCCGACTCCAGCCGCGCCTTGGACAGCACCTGCGGCTTGGCCTGCAGCAGGGTCAGCAGCAGGGCGAACTCCTTGCCCCCCAGCGTCACCGGCAGGCCGGCGCGTTCGACCGAGCGGGTGGCCGGGTCGACCACGATGTCGCCGTATTCGATCACCGGCTTGCTGCGGCCGCTGGCACGCCGCAGCATGGCGCGCAGCCGGGCCAGCAGCTCGTTGGGGTCGAAAGGCTTGACGATGTAGTCGTCGGCGCCTTCGTCCAGACCGAAGATGCGGTCGCTCACGCCGTCGCGCGCGGTCATGATCAGCACCGGCAGGTCGCGCTGCGGCAGGGTGGACTGGCCCGGCCGGCGTTCGCTCTGGCGCCGCAGGCGAGTCAGCAGGTCCAGGCCGTCGCCGTCGGGCAGGCCCAGGTCCAGCAGCACCGCGTCGAAGGGTTCGACGCACAGGGCCGTCCACGCCGACTCCAGCGTGCCGCACACGTCCACCGCATAGCCGGCCTGCCGCAGCGACAGGCTCAGGCCGCTGGCAATGCCGGGATCGTCTTCCACCACGAGTGCTCGCATGTTCTTCAGGACGGCGCAGGGCCCATCGGTCAAAGAAACCGAATTATCCCGGCACCCCTTAAGGCCCTCTTAAAGTCCGACGCCGAGCATGCGGCGCCATGTCCCATCTACGCCCCCCTGTTGTTTCCACCGCAAACGCCATCGCCCGGGCCTGGCTGGTGTTGCTGCTGCTGACGCTGGGCTGGGATGCCAGCGGCATGGACCTGCCGGTGATGAGCCAGATCGGGACCAGCGCCGGCTTTCCGTGGCGCCACCACCCGCTGCTGGAGACCGTGCTGCACGACGGCGGGCGCCAGCTCGCCACACTGGCCTACCTGCTGCTGTGGGGCTGGGTGCTGTGGCCCGCGACCAACGGCCCCTCGCGCCGCGAGCGCGGGACCGTGCTGGCGCTGGTCACCCTGTCCATGCTGACGGTGGGCCTGCTCAAACAGGCCAGCCGGGCCAGCTGCCCCTGGGAGTGGAGCGCCTTCGGCGGCACCGCGGTCTACACCTCGCACTGGAACCTGCTGACCGGCGACGGCGGCACCGGCGGCTGTTTCCCGGGCGGGCACGCGTCGTCCGCGCTGTCGTTTCTGGCGCTGTGCCTGCCCTGGCTGTGTTCGCCCGTGGCCGGGCGGCGCCGGGCGCCGGGCTGGCGTTGGCTCACCGCGGTGCTGCTGGCCGGTGGCCTGGCCGGGGTGACGCAGACCCTGCGCGGCGCCCACCCGCCCAGCCACACCCTCTGGACCCTGCTCATCTGCAGCGCGGTCGCGCTGGCAGGTTGGCGGCTGGCTCGCCCCTGGTTGCGTGGCGCGGCGACCCGCGCCAATGCTGAAGCAACGGAATCGCAAGACGGGCCAGGCGCCGGGCCGCCCCAAGCCTGGCCCAGCCCCCTCGGGGGGCAGCGACCCGCGTCAGCGGCGGAGCGTGGGGGCCATCAGTTCACGTCGTAGTGCTCGCGGTACCAGTCGACGAAGCGCTGAGCGCCGGTCTGCAGGTCGGTGCCGGCGCGCACGTCGAATTCGTTTTCCAGCCGCGAGGTGTCGGCCCAGGTGTCCGGCACGTCGCCGGCCTGCATGGGCAGGAAGTTCTTGACCGCCTCGCGGCCGCAGGCGCGCTCCAGGCAGGCGATGAACTCCATCAGCGGCACCGGGCCGTTGTGGCCCACGTTCAGCACGCGGTGCGGCACCGAGCCATCGCCGGCCTGCGGCGGCCTGTCAGCCACCGCCAGCACCGCGTCCACCACATCGTCGACATAAGTGAAGTCGCGCCGAAGGTTCCCGTGGTTGTAGACGTCGATGGGCCGGCCCTCGAAGATCGCGCGCACGAACTTGAAGATCGCCATGTCGGGCCGGCCCCAGGGGCCGTAGACCGTGAAGAAGCGCAGCGCCGAGGCCGGGATGCGGTAGAGGTGGCTGTAGCTGTGCGCCATCAGCTCGTTGGCCTTCTTGCTGGCGGCATACAGCGAGATCGGTGAATCGGTCACCATGTCCTCGCGCAGGGGCATCTCGCGCGCGGCTCCGTAGATGGAACTGGACGAGGCGTAGACCAGGTGCTTCACGCCGCTGCGGCGGCAGCCTTCGAGCACGGTGAGCATGCCCGCGAGGTTGCTGTCCAGGTAGGCCATGGGCTGCTCGACCGAATAGCGCACGCCGGCCTGCGCGGCGAGGTGCAGCACCAGGTCGTAGCGGCCGTCGGTGAACAGGCGCGCCACGCCGTCGCGGTCGGCCAGGTCCAGGCGGTGGAAGGTGAAGCCCGGCCGCGCCAGCAGGCGGTCGAGTCGCGCCTGCTTGAGCGCCGGCTCGTAGTACGCGCTCATGTTGTCGACCCCGTCGACCTGCAGCCCCCGGTCCAGCAGGCGCTGGCTCAGGTGGTAACCGATGAAGCCCGCGGCGCCGGTGACCAGCACGCGCGGGGCGGGGGAAGAATCCAGCAGGTTCATGGCAGCACGCCCTCGGTCACGGGGCGGTAGACAAAGCGGCGCAGGCGCTGGGGCGGCTCGCAGGTGGCACGCATCGAGGCCGGGCCGTAGACCACCCACTCGCGGCGGTGCGCCTCGCCCAGCGACTCAGTCTCGGCCACGTCGAAACAGCTCAGCTCGGCATCGGTCGGTGCCAGCAGGTGGCGACCGGGCTGTTCCTTCATCCACAGCCAGGCGTTGCGCTCCTGTTCCTCCAGCGGCGCGAGGTAGCTGAAATGGGTCAGCGGCCGGTGGCTGAACAGCAGGAACTGTTCCTTGAAATAGAGCAGGCCCAGTTCCGACGTCGGGGGCAGGCGCTGCTCGATCTGCTCCATCATGGCCTGCGGCGTGCGGTGCGGGTCGACCTTGGGCCAGACCAGCAGCGAAACGAACACCCAGATCACCAGGCTGGTCGCGGCCAGCCGCTGCAGCAGGTCGCGGCGGCGGATCAGCACCAGCAGCACCAACAAGCTGACACCCATGGCCACCAGCGGCAGCGACAGGGTCGTGACCGCATCCGCGTAGTCGGGCACCTTGCGCAGCAGCTTGTCGGGCGAGACCTTCAGTGCCACGCCCAGCCCAGCCAGCGCCGCGGCGATCAGCAGCAGCAGGCCCTGGAAGAACACGCTGGTGCGCGCAGCCGCGACACCTTCCTTCACCCGCACCCAGAGCGCGCCCACCACCAGCGCGAGCATGGGCAGCGCCGGGAACATGTACACCTCGCGCTTGCCCGAGCTGAGCGAAAAGAACAGCAGCACCAGCCCCACCCAGGCGAGCAGCACGCGCGCGCGACGGTCCTCGCGCAGCAACGCCAGCAGCGGCTTGAAGAACACCAGCAGCAGCACCGGCAGCGGGAACCAGACCGTGGGAATCGCCTGCGTGAAGAAGTAGTGCCAGGGCTTGACGTGGTGCCAGGCGTTGACGAAGCGCTCCCCGGTCTGGCGGAACAGCAGGTCGTTGCGGTAGGCCACCATGGTGTCGGTGCCGATGCTGTGCACCTGCCAGAGCATGGGCAGCAGCCACAGCGCGATCACCGCGAGCATCACCACCAGGCCCGAGGCCAGCTTCCAGCGCCAGACTTTTCCTTCACCCGACTCCGGGTTCTGCGTCCAGAACGCCAGTGGAATGAGCATGAGCAAGGGCAGAAAGCCCACGCCCTTGGTCATGATGCCCAGCGCCATCGCGGCCCACGCGGTGAAGTACCAGCCCCAGTGCGGGCCAGTGAAAAAATGCCGCAGCAGGCCGTAGCAGCCCAACGTAATCCAGAAGGTCACCACCGCATCGATCTGCGCTGCCTTGCCCTGCAGCAGGAACTGCGGCGTGAACACCAGCACCAGAACCGCCGCCAGCGCCCCCTCGCGGCCCCACAGCCGGCGGCCGATGTCGTGCACCAGCAGCAGCGTGCCGACCGAGGCCAGCGCGCTGGGCAGCAGAAACGAGAGCTTGAGGTTGCCGACCAGCGTGAACGCGATGGCGCTGAGCCACATGAACACCGGCGGCTTGTCCGGATAGGGCTCGCCACCGCGGGTGGGGAACAGCCACTGGCCGCTCTCGACCATCTCGCGCGCGACCTGCGCGAAGCGCGGCTCGTCGGCCGGCCAGGGGTAGCGCAGGCCGATGCCCAGCAGCAGCACGATGGCCGTGGCCAGCAGCCAGAACAGCGTCTGGCGGCGGATCGTTTCGTCAGTGGGCAG
The DNA here is from genome assembly GCF_042648585.1 of Hydrogenophaga luteola. Lineage (NCBI taxonomy): Bacteria > Pseudomonadati > Pseudomonadota > Betaproteobacteria > Burkholderiales > Comamonadaceae > Hydrogenophaga > Hydrogenophaga luteola. The sequence continues at coordinate 12,692 of NZ_JBHRXX010000001.1, forward strand.
GTGCATGGGCGTGCTCTTTGCGGAACCGTTGGAGCCGCTGCTTGAAGCCGTGGTGGTAGAGGTACAGGCCCAGACCGGTGGATACCACCAGCATCACCAGGCTCATCCACAGCTGCGAGCTGTCGTGCAGCGCGATGCCCGAACCCGCGTAGGCGAACAGCAGCATCTGCGGTAGGTAGCCCAGCAGGCTGCCGAAGAACACGGCCACCGGCCGCAGGTCGGACAGCGCCGCCGCGATGTTGGTCACCAGGTTGCTGCCCACCGGGATCAGCCGGATCACGCAGATCCAGATCCAGGTGTCCTCGGCCAGAACAGCCTTGATCAGCTCGATCTTCTGCGCGTGCTTCTGGCGCACCCAGTCGAAACCCAGCTGGTGAACGGCCAGCATGGTCAGCATGGCGCCAAAGCCCGTGAGCAGGGTGCCGATCAGCCCGCCCTGCCAGCCACCGAACAGGAAACCGCAGGAAAACGCCAGCACCTGGCGCGGGCCGCCCAGCGCGGTGTAGACCACCGATCCCAGCACGAACACCGGCCAGGCAACAGTCCAGTGCTGCTGGAACAGCTGCTGCAGCAGCACCTCCTCAGTCACCGGCCCCCACCAGCCCAGGTGCAGGGACAGGAAGGCCAGCGTCAGGACCGCGGTCAGCAGCAGGGGCTTAGTGAGACTCTTCATGCGCAGCGAGCGTGCGAACCTGCGCGATCACCGGGCGCTTGCCGCGCCGGGTCAGCCACACCACGCCGGCCATGTCGACCAGCCCGACCCACAACCGGTTCCAGGCGTTGTACTTGGAGACGCCGGCCTGGCGCGCGCGGTGGTTCACCGGCACCACGCGGATCGCGCCACCCAGGCGCAGCACCAGTGCGGGCAGGTAGCGGTGCATGTGGTCGAAATAGGGCAGCTGCAGCCAGGTGGCGCGCGGGATCAGCTTGAGGCCACAGCCGGTGTCGGGCACTTGGTCGTTGAGGATCTTCTGCCGCACCGCATTGGCGATGCGCGACTGGAACTTCTTCCACTCGGTGTCCTGGCGGTTCTTGCGGTAGCCGGCGATGCAGAAATGTTCGCCCTGCGCCTCGGTCTCGCGCGCGCTGCGCAGCAGGGCCGGCATGTCGGCCGGATCGTTCTGGCCGTCGCCGTCGATGGTGACCAGGTAGCGGCCCCGTGCCTGGCGGGCCGCGCTCATCAGCGCCGTGCTCTGGCCCACGCTCTTTTCGTGGCGGATCAGCCGGGCGGCCGAGCCCAGTTCGGCGCAGCGCTGCAGGAACTCGTCGCCCGTGCCGTCGTCGCTGCCGTCGTCAACCAGCACGATCTCGAAGGGGCATTCCGGCCGCAGCGCCGCCACCACCTCGGCCACCAGCGAACCGATGTTGCCAGTCTCGTTTTTCGCAGGAATCAGCACCGACACCAGCGGCTCGGCGCCAGCGGCAGCGGCCGCAGCAAGTTCAGTCATGTCAGGAAATCCGTGGAGCGCAGCGGCCAAACGGTAGATGGTCGCGGAAGCGCCTTAAGCACGCCTTAAGGTTGGTTTCAACCGGCGACGCTGATTGTCCCACTCACGGCCTCACCAGCCCAGACCGACGTGCAGCGGCAGGTAGACCGCCATGCCGGTGACGATGGTGCCCAGCACCCCCTTGCGCCAGAAGAAGTAGGCCGCGCCGGCCATCGCGGAGAACAGCCGCGCGTCCATCCAGGTCTGCACCAGCTGCCCCTGGCTCATGACGATCTCGGGCAGCACCACGGCCGACAGCGCTGCAATCGGCGCGTACTGCAGGCCGCGCTGGGCCCAGTGGGGCAGGGTCCAGGGCCGGTCGGAGATCAGAAAGAAGCCGCGAGTGATCACCGTGACCACGCCCAGCGCAACGATGGTCAGCAGGGTGTGCAGGTCAATGTCCGGCATGTCCAGACTCCGATCCCCTCATGTGCTCGATCACCAGACAGATGGCCACCGCACTCGCGATCGCCACCAGGATGTTCAACCGCAGCGGCAGCGCCCAGGCCACCACCGCCGCCGTGGCCGCCACGCCGGCCGAGACCACCCGCAAGCGCGACGTGGCCAGCGAACACAGCACCCCCAGCAGGGCCAGGATGCCCGCAAAACCCAGCCCCCAGGACAACGGCACGATGTTGGCCAGCAGCACGCCGACCACGCTCGCCACCATCCAGGCCACATAGTTCACCGCGCAGTTGCCCATCAGGTAGGCCTGCTGCTGCGCCAGCTCCTCGGCATTGCGGCCGGGGTGCGGGTAACGTTTGGCGAAAAACACGTAGCTCAGGTCGCCGGTCACGTAGCCGCTGACCAGCCGCTGCCATCTTGGCAGGTGCATCAGATACGGCCGTAGGTGCGCGGAGAACACCACGAAGCGCAGATTCACGCAGAACGCCGCCGCCAGAATCACCCACATCGGCGCGCCCGCACCGATCATCGGCACCGCGGCCAGCTGGGCACTGCCGGCGTAGACGATCAGCGTCATCAGCAGGGCTTCGAGCGTCGACATACCCGACTGCACCATGGCCACGCCGGTCATCAAGCCCCAGGCCGCAATGCCCATGGCCACAGAGCCCTGGTCGGTGATGCCTTCGCGGAACTCCGGTCGGCGGCGATGCTCGGCCAGGAAAAACATCAGGTCGTCGGCGCGCCGAAGACCTGTCCCGGGGTCAGCGCGAAGCCCTGCAGGAACTCCCGGGCCGGCAGGCGCTTGCCACCGGCGCGCTGCAGCTCCAGCAGGGTGAGCACACCGTCGCCCGTCGCCACGCGGATCCCCTCTGCTGCGGCGGACAGGATCTGGCCGGGCATCACGTCGTGGCTGGCGGCGCTGGTGGCCGCCACCCGCCACACCTTGACCGCCTCGCCGGCCAGCTCGGTGGCCAGCCCGGGTGCGGGCGAGAAGGCCCGGGCCCGGCGCTCGATCTCGGCCGCCGACCGGCGCCAGTCGATCACCGACTCCGCCTTGTCGATCTTGGCCGCGTAGGTCACGCCCTCGGCAGGTTGCGGTACCGGCCGCAGGCCACCGCAGGCGGCCAGCTCCAGCGCCTCGACGATCATCCGCCCCCCTAGGTCGGCCAGACGGTCGTGCAGACCGCCGGTGGTGTCGGTGGCGGCGATGGACAGGGTCTCGGCCAGCAGCATGTCTCCCGTGTCCAGTCCTGCGTCCATCTGCATGATGGTCACGCCGGTCTCGGCATCGCCGGCCTCGATGGCCCGGTGGATGGGCGCCGCGCCGCGCCAGCGAGGCAGCAGCGAAGCGTGGATGTTCAGGCAGCCCAGGCGCGGCAGGTCCAGCACCCATTGCGGAAGGATCAGGCCGTAGGCGGCCACCACCATCACATCGGCCTGCGCGGCCAGCAGGGCCTGGTGCGCCGCAGCGGCATCGTCCGGGAACTTACCGTCCAGCCGCAGGCTGCGCGGCTGCGCCACCGCGATGCCGTGCGCCTGGGCAAACTGCTTGACCGGCGAGGCCTGCAGCTTCATGCCACGGCCAGCGGGCCGGTCGGGCTGCGTCAGCACCAGCGGCACCGCGAAACCAGCCGCATGCAGCCGCTCGAGCGCCACGCGCGCAAATTCCGGCGTGCCGGCAAACACCACACGCATGTGCGTCATGCTCGCTGCGCTTCGCGCTGGGATTTCAGCAGCTTGCTCTTGATCCGGTTGCGCTTGAGCGGCGAGAGGTATTCCACGAACACCTTGCCCATGAGGTGGTCCATCTCGTGCTGGATGCAGACTGCCAGCATGCCCTCGGCTTCGATCGTCCGGCTTTTGCCGTGTTCGTCCAGCGCGCTGACGCGGATGGCCAGTGAACGCTCGACCCCGTCGTAGATGCCGGGCACGGAAAGACAGCCCTCCTCGCCCTTGCGGGTTTCAGGACTGGCCCACTCGATCACCGGATTGATCAGCACCATCGACTGGTCGCGCGTTTCGCTGACATCGATCACGATCAGCCGCTCGTGCACGTCCACCTGTGTCGCCGCCAGCCCGATGCCGTGGGCGTCGTACATGGTGGCCAGCATGCGGTCGGCGAGTGCGCGCACCCGGTGGTCCACATCCCCCACCGGTTTGGCCACGGTGTTCAGACGCGGGTCGGGGTACCGAAGGATGGGGAGCAGTTCGGGAGCGTTCATTTCAATGTCATGGACCGGCGGCCAATGTCGCCGGAAAAAGAGCCGCACGGCAATTTGCGCCAATCCGCCGCTGGGTCGGGAGGTTTGTCGCTATTTTCGCCACTTTTGCATTCCCGGGTGGATGCCAGGACCTATTAATATTGCCTAATCAAGGGCTTGGGCGCAAAATCAAATGCGAATTGTCAAGTCCGACGAGCCAATTTTCGCCAGCCCCAGGGGCCCACACATGCGATTGAAATACCTTCCGACTGCCCTGCGCCTGACAGGCCCCGCATCCGCCTGCCTGATGGTCATGGCCACCCTCGCCGGCGCCGCCTCGGCACAAAATCTTCCGGTCACCGCCAGCCAGCGCGCCACTGCCAACCAGGTGGCGCAAGCCGGCGTGCCCCTGTCGGAACTGGCCCCCAATGCGCCAGACAGCCACACAGTCAAACGTGGCGACACCCTCTGGGCCATCTCCAAGATCTTCCTCAAGAGCCCCTGGCGCTGGCCGGAACTCTGGGGCATGAACATGGAGGAGATCAAGAATCCCCACCGCATCTATCCCGGCCAGGTCCTGTACCTGGACAAGAGCGGCGGCCGCGCCCGGCTGAGCACACGCAAGCCCGGCGACAACGGCGACATGCCTACCGTGCGCGTGTCACCTCGCGTGCGCAGCGAAAGCCTGTCCGAATCGGCCATCCCGCCGGTGAACATGCAGGCCATCGAAGCCTTCCTGACCGAGCCCCTGATCGTTGATGAAGCCACCTACGCGCGCGCGGCGCGCATCGTGGCCACCCCCGAGAACCGCGTGCTGCTGAGTCTGGGCGACCGAGCCTACGCCCGGGGGCAGTACGGCGACGTCGGCAACCTCACCGAAGAGGCCCTGACCCTGGGGGCCGGCAAGTCCATCACCTACCGGGTCTTCCGCAACGCCGTGCCTCTGAAGGACCCAGGCACCGGCGAGGTGCTGGCCTATGAGGCGCAGTACGTCGGGAAGGCTGAAATCGTGCGTCCGGAAACACGCCGCGAGATCGAGGAGCCGGCGTCGGCCAAGAAGCCGGAAGGCAAGGACACGTTCAAACCTCAATACGAGAACACGACGCACAACTTCGCCCGTGTTCCGGTTGAAGAAAAGGCCCCGCTCAAGCCCGTGGCCACTGGAGAGATCGTCCCGGCCACCATCGACATCGTCAAGGCCAAAGAAGAAATCCGGGTGGGTGACCGGCTGCTTCCGGAGCCGCCGCGCGAGTTCCCCAACTACGTGCCGCGCGCGCCGGGCAAGCCCACATCGGGCCAAATCGTGTCGGTGTACGGCAATGCGGTGCGCTACGCCGCCCAGAACCAAGTGGTCTCCATCAACCGCGGCCGCACCCATGGCGTCGAAGAAGGCCATGTGCTGGCCCTGATCCGCGACTCCAGCACCCGCATCGACAAGACCGACGAAAGCCGCCCCCAGATCCGTCTGCCTGGCGAGCCCAATGGGCTCATGCTGGTCTTCAAGACCTTCGACAAGGTGTCCTACGCCCTGGTTCTGGACATTGTCGACGGGGTCAAGGTCGGCGACCACTTCGCCAACCCCTGACGCTTGCCCATGGAGCGGGACGAATGGGCCGCCTGGCTCAGGTTGCTGCTCACCCCGGGCGTGGGCCGCGACACGGCGCGACGACTGCTGGCGGCGTTCGGCCTGCCAGCCGACATCTGGAAGCACAGCCCCAGCGCTTGGGAGACGGTCACCAGCCCCCGCATTGCGCGCGCGCTGCAGTCGGAGCCTCCGGCGCTCGCCGATGCCATTGACCGATTACGGGCCTGGCTGAACGAGGACAGCGACCGTCATGTCATCACATTGGCCGATCCGCGCTATCCCGTCAGCCTGCTGCAAACGGCCGACCCCCCACTGTTGCTGCACGTGCAAGGTCGCCAGGATGCCTTGAGCCACCCCCAGAAGCTGGCGGTCGTGGGCAGTCGCAATCCCACCCCGCAGGGGGAAACCAACGCGCGCCAGTTCGCACGAAGCCTGGCAGAGTCGGGGCTGTGTGTCGTGTCGGGTCTGGCGCTGGGCGTCGACGGGGCCGCCCACACCGGCGCACTGGAAGGCGGCGGCCTGACGCTCGCCGTGGTCGGCACTGGACTGGACACGGTCTACCCCCAGCGGCACGCGGCGCTGGCCCGTCGCATCGCGGCATCCGGCGCCCTCATCAGCGAATACCTGCTCGGCACGCCGCCGTTGGCAGCGAATTTTCCGCAGCGCAACCGGATCATCGCCGGCCTGAGCCAGGGCACCCTGGTGGTCGAGGCCGCGGTTCGATCCGGCTCCCTGATCACCGCCAGGTTGGCCGCGGAACAGGGGCGGGATGTGTTCGCCATTCCTGGGTCAATCCATGCCCCGCAGTCGCGTGGCTGCCATGCCCTGATCCGTCAAGGCGCCAAACTGGTCGAGTCGGCACAGGACATCCTCGAGGATCTGCACTTGTCAGAACCCTCGCAGCAGAACCACGAGGCGGCATTGCCCACGGACGAAGACGGCTTGTTGCGCGCGATGGGCTTTGACCCCATCGGACTGGATGCCCTTCAGGCCCGAACCGGGCTGGACACGGCGGCCCTGCAGGCCCGCCTGCTGGAACTGGAACTGGACGGGCAGATCGGACGCCTGCAGGGCGGCCTGTTCCAGCGCACTGGCCAGGTGTGACTCAGCCGAGCAGTCGCTCGGGGTTGGCGTCGAGTTTGGCCAACGCGTCTCGGGTCGCGCGCACGGTCAGTGCCTCATCCTCGCTGGGCACCAGCAGGCCAGCCTGGAGGTAGGCGGCCACGCGCGTGGCCTGGATCAGGAAGCACCGACCCACGCTCGTCACGAACAGGTACAGCTGCCCCCGTTCGCTTCGCCAGGCAAACTGCACGCTGTTGAGCTTGCCGTTGTGATCGAGGCCAAACCAGGAACCGATCTGCAGCTCTTGTGCCCAGGCCCCCATGGCTTCGGTGGGTTGACTCCCACCCTGTCGAATCACCTCGATATTGGCGGCATCGACCCCTGTGATCATCTCGATGCTCTCGTTGTCCAGGTCGAGGTCGCCGACGCCGCTGTCGGGCAGGTAGTCCTCCAGATTCGTCAGGCGCTCAGACAACTTGTCCAGGCTTTCCTGCGAGATGGCTTCGGTGCGCGACATGAAGGCATCGGCCAGCGTGTCGCTCACGGATTTGATGTATCCATCCTGCGTGCTGGGCGAGTATCCCAGCAGGCTCATGCCCTGGCGCAGCCGCTGCAGCAAACCCGGCAGCTGCTGGATGACGCGCGCCCGATCATTGCGGTTGGGCTTGGCACTGGCCGCCCAGAGCAGGTCGGAGGCCACCCGCTTGAGTGAGGCGGTTTCTTCGTGCTTGACGCCGTACTTGACGCTGGCGACGGCCAGCACCTCGACCCAGACCTTGAACAGAAACTCGCGCACCTCTTCCCGCACGGTGATGTCGTCCAGCAGCTTGCGCAGCTCGATGGTGTACTGCACCGACAGCGTTTCCTTCTGCTCCACCTGCTGCGCAACGCTGACAAAGCGGCTGGCGCCGCCCTGTTCGCTGAGATAGGTGGACAAGAATTTCTGGAACTCGTCCAGCACCAGCTGGAACACCCGGCGACCGGTTTCGGGGTACTGCTCGATCACCTGCACCACCCGTTTGATCTCTGCCTCCAGCGCCACGGAGCTGACATTGGACTCGAAACCGAGCACACAGGATCCCATCCGATCGATGAGCCGGCGCGCCGGATGCTGCAGTGCGCTGAAGAACTCGGGTTCGGCCAAGGCCACACGCAACACGGGAATCTGCAAGCGCGCGAACCAGACCCGCACGCTGGGAGGAATCCGCTCCTCCGCCAGGATGCTCTGGAACATCAGGGCCACCACCTCAATGGTGGCTTTTTCGGAGGGCGTCGAAGCTGCCTGCTTGAGCTCGGCCGTGCGCTGGCGCAGGACGGTGGCTGCCTGCGCCACATGCGAGTGGTCCATGGGGGGTGCGACCGACCGAATAGCACCGGAGCCGGTGGTGACCACATCCGGTATCGGGATCGGGACCACGTCCATCATGGCCTGCTGAAGCCGCGGAGAGGAAGGCAACAGCTGCGTGGCCTCGAAATCGCCGCCAATCTTGTCAGCCAGCAGGCGCCGCAGGCGCCCCACAACACCCTGCGCCCTCATCCTGGCTCTCGCCAGCGGCGACGAATGGGTCATCATGCGGGTTTCGTCATGAACCCCCATGCCCGTGGGCGCACGACCCGTGGCAGGGGCGCCCGCGAAGGAGCTGCCTCCAGAACCGCCAGTGCCGAGACCTCCGCCTGACTCGCCGTGGGAGAACGCACCAGCGCCCATCGAGGCGTGCCCCGACGACCGCCCCCAGCTCGTCCCGGCAGCAGGCGCTTCCGGTGCCATGTCACGGCCAGAAGCAGGCACTGGTGACCGACTGCCGGGCGCACGCTTGACCAGCGCCTGCAAGTCGATCTCCTTCATCACGCCGCTGGACACGAGAAACTCGTTGGCGGCCTTGTAGGCTTCCAGCATCGACTTCGCCAACATCGGCGAAACGGCGTCCTGCACCAGTGCCCAGGCCTCACGGGTCATCTGCACATCCAGCCACTGGTCCACCAGAATGCGACACACCACATCCGGCAGCAACACATCACCTCTAGGCAGCTCTTGCCGCTTCTCCAGGTGCTGAATGCGCAGCCGCAGCTCGTTGAGTTCGGTGGACACCTGCTCCAGCACACGCATGGCCAGGCGAGAAGCCAGGATCTGATCGTCGATTGCGCCCTCGGCCAACAACTCCAGACGGCCGGTCAGAGGCGCCTGTCCGGAGTGCGGGGAAGCGGTGCGGGGCAGCAGGGTTCGCTGCAAGGCCTTGCGACTCTGGTTGAGCCACACGCCCTGGGCCTTCTGGAAAGCGGACCACGCGTCGCGGCGCTCCTGCATTTCACGCACCGGGCCGGCCTGATCCAGGATGGCCGTCAACCGGTTTTCGGCGGTCTTGACGAGTTCGGGCAGGGCCCGTCCCACATGAACCACGAAGAGTTCACGCGCCTGCTTGGCCAGAGACGAAACATGCTGATCGGGGGTTGCCACAGGAAGTCAGTATGACACGAAAGACAACACTCACATTTCTCTTCAACCCAGGCTCTTCGCCCGGATCAAGAGCGCAGACCGACCTCGGAAGCTCAGACCACCGCTCCGCTGTTCGGATCGTCCGGATCGCCCGATGCCGGCTTGCTGGACGTCTTGATCAGGTCTTCGCGCTTGATTCCCAGCCACATGGCAATGGCCGCGGCCACGAACACTGAAGAATAGATGCCGAACAGGATACCGATGGTCAGCGCCATGGCGAAGTAGTGCAGCGTCGGGCCACCGAACAGCAGCATGGACAACACCATGATCTGGGTCGAACCGTGGGTGATGATGGTCCGGCTGATGGTCGAGGTGATGGCGCGGTCGATGATCTGGACCGTGGACATCTTGCGCTGACGGCGAAATGTTTCACGGATGCGATCAAAAATAACAACAGATTCGTTGACCGAGTAGCCCAGAACAGCCAGTACGGCCGCCAGCACCGCGAGCGAGAACTCCCACTGAAAAAAGGCGAAGAAGCCCAGAATGATGACCACGTCGTGCAGGTTGGCGATGATGGCCGACACCGCGTACTTCCACTCGAAGCGCACCGCCAGATAAATCATGATGCCCACGATCACCAGGCCCAGCGCCATCAGGCCATGCTCGACCAGCTCCTGCCCGACCTGCGGGCCGACAAACTCGGTGCGGCGCAGCTGGACTGCGGGGTCCTGCGCCTTCAGCGCGGCCATGACCGCCTCGCTCTGCTGGCCGGAACTGAGCCCCTCCCGGGCGGGCAGGCGCAGCAGCACGTCCTGGGAGGTGCCGAAGTTCTGCACCGGCACCTCTGCGTAGCCCAGCCCCTCGATCACAGAACGGACGGACTCCAGATCGGCCGGCTGCTGGTAGGCCACCTCCATCACGGTGCCGCCGGTGAACTCCACCGACAGGTTCAGGCCACGGGCGACCAGAAAGAACACCGCCAGCACAAAGGTGATGGCCGAAATCGCGTTGAGCACCAGCGCGTGGCGCATGAACGGGATGTCCTTGCGGATGCGAAACAGTTCCATCTTGGTCTCTCCGGTCAGTCGGCCTTGGCCACCGCACCACCGCCCTCGGGGCGCCACACCGTGCCGATGGACACGCTCTTGAGTTTCTTTTGCCGGCCGTACCAAAGATTGACCAGGCCGCGCGAGAACACCACGGCCGAGAACATGCTGGTCAGGATGCCGATGCAGTGCACCACGGCAAAGCCGCGCACCGGGCCGGAGCCGAAGATCAGCAGCGCGATACCGGCGATCAACGAGGTGACGTTCGAGTCCAGGATCGTGCCCCAGGCGTGGTCATAGCCGATGTTGATCGCCGTCTGCGGCGAGGAGCCGTTGCGCAGCTCTTCGCGCACCCGCTCGTTGATCAGCACGTTGGCGTCGATGGCCATGCCCAGCGCCAGCGCCATGGCCGCAATGCCCGGCAGCGTCAGCGTGGCCTGCAGCATCGACAGCACCGCCACCAGCAGCACCAGGTTGAAGCCCAGCGCCAGGCTGGAGAACACGCCGAACAGCATGTAGTAGGTGCACATGAAGGCGACGATCACGACGAAGCCCCAGATCACGCTGTTGAAGCCTCGTTCGATGTTTTCCTTGCCCAGGCTCGGGCCGATGGTGCGCTCTTCGATGATTTCCATCGGCGCTGCCAGCGAACCGGCGCGCAGCAGCAGCGCGGTGTCGTTGGCTTCGACCGTCGTCATGCTGCCGGAGATCTGCACGCGACCGCCGCCGATCTCGGAGCGGATCACCGGAGCCGTCACCACCTCACCCTTGCCCTTCTCGAACAGGATGATGGCCATGCGCTTGTTGATGTTCTCGCGCGTCACGTCGCGGAAGATGCGTGCGCCCTTGCCGTCGAGCGTCAGGTGCACCGCCGGCTGCTGCTGGTCGTCGAAGCCGGCCTGCGCGTCGGTGAGGTTCTCGCCCGTGAGCAACACCTCGCGCTTGACGATCACCGGGCGGCCGTTGCGCTCGAGGTACTTCTCGGAGCCGAAGGGCACCATGCCGGAGCCGCTCTCGGCCGCCAGGCCTTCCGTGCTTTCGTCCACCAGGCGCAGCTCCAGGGTCGCTGTGCGGCCCAGGATGTCCTTGGCCTTGGCAGTATCCTGCACGCCGGGCAGCTGCACCACGATGCGGTCGGCGCCCTGCTGCTGAATCACCGGTTCGGCCACGCCGAGCTCGTTGATCCGGTTGTGCAGCGTGGTGATGTTCTGCTTGACCGCCTGGGACTGCACCGCGAGCGCAGCCTGAGGCTTGAGCGTGGCGGCGAGGCGGAATTCGGCGCCGTCCGGTGTGCGCACCACCTGCAGATCGGCGAACTGGTCGGCGATCAGGTTTTCGATGGCCGTGGCCGTCGCCTCGTCGCGGGCTCGCAATTCGATGGTCGTCGCACTGCGCTGAATACCACCGTGGCGCACATTCTTCTCGCGCAGCGCGGTGCGCAGGTCTGAGGCCAGCACATCGGCCTTGCGCTGCAGCGCCGCCGGCATGTCGACCTGCAGCATGAAGTGCACGCCACCGCGCAGGTCCAGACCGAGGTACATCGGCGCAGCGCCGATGCTGGCCAGCCAGGCGGGCGTGCGCGGCACCAGGTTCAGTGCCACCACAAAACCCGGGTTGGCCGAATCGGGGTTGAGCGTTCGCTCAATGGCGTCGCGGGCCTTGAGCTGGTTGTCGGTGGAATCGAAACGGGCCCTGACCGAGCCACCCTCCAGCTGGATCAGCGTGGGCGCCAGGTTCTCGCGCCCCAGGGCCTGCTCCACACGCGTCAACGTGGTCTCATCGACCTTGACGGAAGAGCGGGCGGCAGAGACCTGCACCGCCGGCGATTCGCCGAACAGGTTGGGCAGCGAATACAGCACCCCGATCACCAGCGTGACCGCGATGATCAGGTACTTCCAGAGCGGATAACGGTTCATGTCAGGGCCTTCGGCGCCGGCTGGTTACTTGATGGTTCCCTTGGGCAGCACCTGGACCACCGCGGTGCGCTGCATCTGGACCTCCATGCCGCTGGCGAGTTCCACGCCAATGTAGGTTTCGCCGATCTTGGACACCTTGCCCAGGAAGCCGCCGGCGGTGACGATCTCGTCGCCCTTGGCCAGCGCTTCGATCATGGCCTTGTGCTCCTTCTGGCGCTTCATCTGGGGCCGGATCATCACGAAGTACAGCACCACGAACATCAGCACCAGGGGCAGCATGCTGATCAGGGTGCTCTGGGTGTCACCGGCGCCAGCGGCGGCCTGGGCATAAGCAGAGGAAATGAACACGGGACGGTCTCCAACGAAAAGGTCAGGGGACAAACCGAAGGCCCGGAGGGCGCACCCAGCCGGGCCTTGCGGCGGAACCGGTCATTGTAAGTCGCGGCCTCCCCCGGCCGGCGACCGGGGGCGATTGGCCGGACGAGAAGTCAGGCTCAGGCGGCCCGGCTGAGTGGCACACCCGCGGCGCTGTCGCGCCACTGGGTCAGCAGCTGCTCGCGCCGGGTCAGCACGGCCGCCAGGTGCCGCGCCTTGACGTGGCCGTAGCCGCGAATCTGCTCGGGCAGGCGCGCGACCTCCAGGGCCAGGGCGTGGGAATCGGCGGTCAAGCTGGCCAGCAGGCCCTCGACGTCGGCGCGGTACTGCACGATCAGTTCGCGCTCGGTGCGCCGTTCCTCCGTGCGGCCGAAGATGTCCAGCGCGGTGCCGCGCAGGCCCTTGAAGCGGGCCAGCACCGCCATGGCCTTGAGCATCCAGGGACCATAGGTCTGCTTGATCAGTTCGCCCCTGTCGTTCGTCTTCGCGAACAGCGGCGGCGCCAGGTGCAGCTGCAGGCGGTAGTCGCCTTCGAACTGCGCGGCGATTTGTGCCTGGAAGGCCGGGTCGGTGTGCAGGCGCGCCACCTCGTATTCGTCCTTGTAGGCCATCAGCTTGAACAGGTAGCGCGCCACCGCCTCGGTCAGCGCCGTCTTGCCCAGGCGGCTTTCGGCCTGGCGCACCTTCTCCACGAAGTCCTGGTAGGTCTGGGCGTAGGCGGCGTTCTGGTAACCGGTGAGGAACTCGACGCGACGGGCCACCAGCTCCTCGACGCTGTCGCGCTTCTTGAACTGGATCACCTGCGCCGGGGTGATCGGCGCCAGCAGAGTGGCCATGACCTGCGGGTCGTGGGCGGCGCGGCGACCCCATTCGAAGGCCTGCTTGTTCTTCTCCACCTGCACCGCATTGAGCTCGATGGCGCGCATCAGCGACGCCAGCCCGAGCGGCACCCAGCCCTTCTGCCACGCGTAGCCCAGCATCATCGGGTTGGTGTAGATCGAGTCGCCCATCAGGCGCGTGGCAGCGGCTTCGGCGTCGAAGCGGCCAACCGCGGCATCGCCCAGCGCGGCGACCAGCGAATCCACGCAGGCCTGCGCCGGGTTCTGCCACTGCGGATTCTTCACGAACGCGGCCGTGGGAGTGGCGCTGGTGTTCAGGGCCACGTGGCTGCGGCCGGCGCGCAGACGCTGCAGCGTCTCCTTGCCGGCGGCCACCAGGGGGTCGCAGCCTATGACCAGGTCGGCCGAGGCCGTGCCCACGCGCGTGGTGCGGATGTGGTCCTGGCTGGCACCGATGAGCACATGGCTCCAGGTCGCGCCGCCCTTCTGCGCCAGCCCCGCTGCGTCCTGCGTGACGATGCCCTTGCCTTCGATGTGCGCGGCCATGCCCAACAGCTGGCCGATGGTGATGACGCCCGTGCCGCCCACGCCAGCCACCACGATGCCCCAGGCCTCGTCGGTCAGCTGGGGCAATCGTGGCAGCGGCGGCTCGGCGCCGGACCAGGCCAGGGCCGCGCCCTTCTTGTCCTTCTTGCGCAGCTGGCCGCCCTGCACGGTCACGAAGCTGGGGCAGAAGCCCTTGACGCAGGAGAAGTCCTTGTTGCAGCTGCTCTGGTTGATGCGCCGCTTGCGGCCGAACTCGGTCTCCAGCGGCTCCACGGAGAGGCAGTTGCTCTGTTCGCCGCAATCGCCACAACCCTCGCAGACCAGTTCGTTGATCACCACCCGCTTGTCCGGCTCGGCCATGGTGCCGCGCTTGCGGCGGCGGCGCTTTTCGGTGGCGCAGGTCTGGTCGTAGATGATGACCGTGGTGCCCTTGATCTCGCGGAACTCGCGCTGCACGGCGTCCAGCGTGTCGCGGTGCTGGATGGCGATGCCGCTGGGCAGCCCCTGCACCGCCGCGTACTTCTCTGGCTCGTCGGTGACGATGGTGATCTTGACCGCGCCCTCGGCGCGCATGCTCTGCGCGATCTGCACCACGCTGTGGCCCTCGGGCCGCTCGCCCACCTGCTGGCCGCCGGTCATGGCGACCGCGTCGTTGTAGAGGATCTTGTAGGTGATGTTCACGCCCGCGGCGATGCTCTGGCGCACCGCCAGCAGGCCGCTGTGGAAGTAGGTGCCGTCGCCCAGGTTGGCGAACATGTGCTGGTCGCTGCTGAACGGCTGCTGGCCCACCCAGGGCACGCCCTCGCCGCCCATCTGGGTGAAGCCAACGGTGGCGCGGTCCATCCAGATGGTCATGAAATGGCAGCCGATGCCGGCCATGGCGCGCGAGCCCTCGGGCACGCGGGTCGAGGTGTTGTGCGGGCAGCCGGAGCAGAACCAGGGCTGGCGGTTGGCGTCGGCCGAGGCCCCGGCCAGCAGGGTCTGGGTGGAGCGCTCCTGCGCGTCAAGGATGGCCAACTGTGCGTCGATGCGGGCCTCGATGTCCGAGGGAATGCCCAGCTTCTTCAGGCGCCGGGCGATGGCGCGCGCGATCAGGGCCGGGTTCAGGTCGGCGTTCGCGCGCAGCAGCTGGTTGCCACTGGGGTTGGGGCGGCTCCACTCGCCGCCCGAGTAGTCGCCCTCGACCTCGTCGAACTTGCCCAGCACGTTCGGACGCACGTCCGGCCGCCAGTTGTAGAGCTCTTCCTTGAGCTGGTATTCGATGACCTGGCGCTTCTCTTCCACCACCAGGATCTCGCGCAGCCCGGTCGCGAACTCGCGTGTGATGCCCGCCTCCAGCGGCCACACCACGGCCACCTTGTGCAGGCGGATGCCGAGCTGGCGGCAGGTGGCGTCGTCCAGGCCCAGGTCGAGCAGGGCCTGGCGCGTGTCGTTGAAGGCCTTGCCGCTGGCGATCAGCCCGAAGCGGTCGTTCGGGCCGGCGATCACGTTGTGGTTGAGCCTGTTGGCGCGCACATAGGCCAGCGCCGCGTACCACTTGTAGTCGAACAGCCGCGCCTCCTGGTCCAGCGCCGCATCGGGCCAGCGGATGTGCAGGCCGCCCGGCGGCATGTCGAATTCGGGAATCACGATCTGCACGCGCTCCGGGTCGATCATGGCCGTGGCGCTGGACTCGACGATCTCCTGGATCGTCTTCATGCCGGTCCACACGCCGCTGAAACGGCTCATCGCGAAGGCGTGCAGGCCCAGGTCGAGAATCTCCTGCACCGTGGACGGGAAGAACACCGGCAGGCCACAGGCCTTGAAGATGTGGTCGCTCTGGTGGGCCGCCGTGGAACTCTTGGCCACGTGGTCGTCGCCGGCCACCGCGATCACGCCGCCCCAGGGCGTGGTGCCGGCCATGTTGGCGTGCTTGAACACATCGGAGCAGCGGTCCACGCCCGGGCCCTTGCCGTACCAGATGCCGAACACACCGTCGAATTTGTTGGAGCGAGGGGGCGCGAAACCCAGCTGCTGCGTGCCCCAGACCGCCGTGGCCGCAAGCTCCTCGTTGACCCCGGGCTGGAACACCACGTTCTGCTGCTTCAGGTAAGGCGCGGCCTTCTGCAGCGCCTGGTCGTAGCCGCCCAGCGGCGAGCCCCGGTAACCGCTGATGAACCCCGCGGTGTTCTTGCCGACCATGGCATCGCGCTGGCGCTGCAGCATCGGCAGCTTCACCAGGGCCTGGACGCCGCTCATGAAGGCGGGCCCGTGATCCAGGGCGTACTTGTCGTCGAGCGTGACGGTTTCGAGCGCGCGGCGGATGTGCTCGGGCAGTGGGGCGTTCATCTTGTTGTCTCCTGCGGCGGTGGAAATGCCCGCCTTGTGGGCGGATCGGTGACCAACAGACAGCCGGGTAGGCTGGTGCCAGTTTGCCGCTCAGTGTATGCCCCGGTCGCCGACAGGTGTTTGCTTTTCGTGCCCGGTTTTGCGATATTCAAGAAAGAATCTTTCTTCAAATACAAGCCCATGGAAACACTGGACAAGTTCGACCTGGCCATCCTGAACGAACTGCAGGCAGACGGTCGTCTGACCAACGCCGAACTGGCCAACCGGGTCGGCCTGTCGGCGGCGCCCTGCTGGCGGCGGGTGCGGGCGCTGGAGGACGCTGGCTTCATCACCGGCTACCGGGCCGAGCTCAACCGCAACAAGATCGGCCTGGGCGTGCTGGCTTTCGTGCGGCTGGACGCCGAGCGCAACAGCGGCGACGCGCTGAGCCAGATGGAGAAGGCGATCCGGCAGATCCCGGAGATCGTCAGCTGCCACTACATCAGCGGCTCGGGCACCTTCGAGCTGCAGGTGGTGTGCCCCGACCTGGCCGAGTTCAGCCGCTTCGCGCGCGAAGTGCTGATCCACCTGCCCAACGTGAAAGACCTGCACACCAGCTTTTCGCTCGGTGAGGTCAAGGCCAGCAGCGCGCTGCCGCTGGGACATCTTGTTAACCAAAGTGTCGGCTCGGCGAACCGATCCAAAACTTGAGCTCTTTTTGATACCGCTGGTCGCCGGTGCTCGACCGTTGGGTCGCCAATGAGCGCCAAGTCTTTGAAAAGCGTGATTTTTTCCCGCCTTGTCTCTTGGCTCCAGGGAGTCGGCTGCGTACAGTGCGGCCTGCTCGGCAGCGGGACGATGGCATCAGAAAGTGTTCATCGGCGCTGCGCAACCCTGAAGAAGGAAACGTCGTGAACAAGTCTTCCCTGATCCTCAAGTCCGCCCTGGCCCTGGCCCTGGCCACCCCCCTGCTCGCATCGGCCGAGTCGCAGCTGACCGTCGGCACCGGTGATGCCAGCGCCCGTCTGGATTTCCGCATCGTGGTCCCGCGCGTGCTGTTCCTGGGTGTGGGCACCGGCGCCGCCGGCCTGACCGCCAACTCCACCATCGACACGGTGACCTTCGACTACAGCAGCAACCCCTCGGCCATCGGCACGGGCGCCGCCGCGGGCGCCATCACCGGCAACGTGGTCCCGGTGCGCGTGGTGGGCAACAACGGCCAGATCACCCTGACCGCCAACACCACCGGCGCCCTGACCAACGGCACAGCCGACACCATTCCCTGGTCGCAGATCACGGCCACCTCCAGCCTGGCGGCCCTGCCCAGCCCGGCCATCCCCCTGACCGGCGCCGGCGTGGCCAGCAACGTCACCCTGTCGTCGGGCACCAAGATCACCGACCGCTCGGCCAACTGGACCTTCAGCTACGCCAACTCGGCCGTGGTCGCTCCGGGCACCTACGGCACCACCAACGGCCGCGTGACCTACACCGCGGCCATGCCCTGACCCGGCGCCCGCGCCGACCGACCGCCGGCCGACCTGAGCCGGTGGGCGACCGCCCCCCGGTTTCCACGGCACCGGTGGCGGCACACAATACCGCCATGAACACCGCCCCGCCACCTTTCCTGCTGCGCCTGATCGGCGCTGGTCTGGTGGTGAGCGCCGGTCTGCATGCGCTGCCCGCACAGGCCTGGTCCCTCACCGTGGCCGCGGCCTCGCGCCGGGTGTTCCTGCACGTCGGCAACGGCACCGCCGACGGCAACAACGGCACGGTCAACCTGGTCAGCGCCAACCTCACCGCCGCCCAGCTGCTGTCGGGCACACCGCAGGCCATGACCAGCAACAGCACGCAGTCCACCAGCCTCTACGGGGACGGGTACAGCACCTGCCCGACACCGTCCACACAGGTGATCATCGGCGCCTCCTACCGGCGCAGCAATCCCGGCAACGGCCCCGCCAGCGCCACGCTGCGGGTGACTTCGCCCGCCAGCCTGACCAACGCGGCCGGCGACACCATTCCGTTCAGCCAGATCAGCTGGACCGTCTCGGCAGCGGGCAGCAGCGCCCCCAACGTGATTTCGGCCGGCACCTTCAACGGCGCCACCCAGACCCTGGCCACGGTCCCGGCCAATACCTATATAGAGAACTGCCACACGTTCAGCTACGCCAACAGCGCCATCCGCGCCGCCGGCACCTACAACGGCCGGGTGACCTACACCCTGAGCAGCCCATGAACGTGTTCAAGCTGCTGGCGCCGTTGGTGGCCTTGGCCTGCACCACCGCAGGCGCAGGCACCCACCGCCTGGACGACTCGCTGAGCCACACCACGCCGCCCACCGCGCAGATGGAGTGGCTGCCGCAGACCCCGGGCGACCGCGACGGCGGCATGGAAACCTGGGTCCGCGTGCACCTGCACATCGACACCCGCGAATGGGTGGGCCGCAGCGGCCGCATCTACATGGTGCTGCCGCTCGACCAGGCCGCATCCATCGAAGCCGTCTGGACCACCAATGGCCCGCTGCGCTCGGGCCGCCTGGTGTCGGGCGAGCGCGCGCTGGTATGGGCCGGCACCATCGGCTCCGACAGCCTGCGCGACCAGATGCAGGTGCGCCTGCGCTCCGGCCCCGACTGGCTGAGCGCCAGCCGCCGCCTGAACTTTCACTTCGAGTTCGACACCGACTGACCCGCCGACATGCGCCGCCTTGCCTCTTTCTGTGTGCTCGCCCTGCTGCCCGCGCTGGCCTGGGCCCAGGGCTTTGCCGCCTTCATCTCGCCGCCGCGCTTCGAGGTCAAGACCGCGGCCGGCCAGCCGCTGCGCCAGGTGCTGGAAATCCAGCACGTGGGCCGCACCCCCGGCAACTACCGCATCTACACCAACGACTGGACGCTCGACGCCGACCACCAGGTCGCGTTCACGAACGAGCTGGCCCCAGACAGCTGCCGCCCCTGGGTGGCAATCGAGCGGCGCGAGCTGACCCTGCAGCCCGGGGCCCGCTACCGCTACCGCTTCGAGATCGCGCCGCCGGCCGGCACCCCCGCGCGCGAGTGCCGCTTCGCCATCATGGTCGAGGGCCTGGAAGCCGCCAAGGTCGAGGGCGCGGTCAGCTTCCCCGTCGGCGGGCGCATCGGCGTGATCGTCTACGCCGCCATCGGCGACGTGGCCCCGGTCCTGTCGATCGCCGGCACCGAGACCGTCCAGTCCAATGGCCTGCCCATCGCCATCGTGCAGGTGCGCAACACCGGCAGCGCCACCGGCCGGCTGGAAGGCTTCCTGGACGCCACCGACACCACGGGCCAGCGCGCCGAGATGTCGCCCGCCGACCTGCCCGTCCTGCCCGGCGAGACCCGTCGCATCGCCCTCACGCCGGTGGCGGTCGACGGCAAGAGCGCGCCCACGCTGCGCTTCCCGATCAAGGTCCGGGGCCAGCTGGAATCCGGCAAGAACAAGCTGCCGCTGGACGCGAGTTTCGCCCCATGACCCGGGGCGGGTGGCTGCTGGCGGGCGCCCTGTCGCTGGGCGCTGCCCCGGCGCAGGCGCAGACCGCCGCCAACGCCCCCGCTCCTGCGCCGTACGAGGACCGGGTCATCGAAGGCCTGGCGCCGCTGGCCGACGAGAACGACGGCCAGAACGACTACGACCGCGGCGGCTGGCCGCGCTACCTGCGCCTGGAGACCCGGCTCGGCAACCAGGCCTTTGACACCTCGCGCCGCGCCCGCCTGGCCTACGCCCTGGAGGGCCTGATCGAAACCCCCAACCACGGCATGCTGTCCATGGACGGCAGCGTCTCGCCCAGCCCGCGCGAATACACCCTGACGCTGCGCCAGCGCATCCTGCCGCTGCCCGGCGGCTGGACCGGCGACCACGAATTGGGCGTGATCACCGCCCCCGCCACCGATCTCTCGCGCCTGCCCTCGCGCGTGCTGCTGCCCAGCACCCAGCTGCGCGGGATCAGTGGTCAGTGGACACACACGGGACAGGGGCTGCAGTTGCTGGCTGCGGGCGGCGAACCCGGCCAGCTCACCAGCCAGCCGGTGACCGGGTTCCAGGGCCTGGGCGGGCAGCGCCATCTGGCCGGCGCGCAGTGGCGCAGCCCCGGCGCGCGCGGCACCGAGCCCGACGGCTGGACGTTCGCCCTGCAGCACGAACGCGCCACCGATGTGCTCACCAGCGCCACGCTGGACAACCCCTCGGGGCGCACCGACGCCGACGCCAGTCACCTCGCCCTGCGGCGGGACAGCGCCAGCCACCGCAGCCAGGCCCAGCTGGTGAGCAGCCGCACCAGCGCGGGAGGCGTGAGCGCCCAGGGCGCCTGGATCGACAGCGAATGGGACGAGGGCCCGCGCCAGCACGGCCTGAGCCTGTACCGGCTCGACCCCGGCCTGAGCTGGGCCGCGCAGGCCATGCCGTCCGACGTGCAGGGCGCCACCCTGCGCAGCCAGTGGCGCACCCGCCAGTGGTCGGCAGACGCCTCCTACGACTGGTTGCGCTCGGTCAGCGGCCGGGTGGGCAACGGCAGCTACGCCTCGGCCAGCGCGCGCTGGCGCATCGACCGGGACAACCAGTTCAGCGCCGGCGCCGCGCTGCGCCGTTTCGACGGCCAGGCTTGGAACAGCTTCGCCGACTGGCGCCGCGCCAACGACTGGGGCCAGAGCGGGTGGCGGCTCGAACTGGCCGGTGGCGCCGACCTGCAAGGCCCCGCACGGGTGCTGAGTTACGACCAGGAATGGGCCGTGCCGCTGGGCTGGACCCTCTCGTCCACCCTGGGCGTGGGCCGCTACGCCGCCGCCCAGGACAGCGACGGTTTCTGGTCCGGCGCGCTTGCGCTGCAGGCCCCGCTGAGCAACGGCGCCGACCTGCGCGGCCAGCTCGGCACCGAGCGGCGCGACAACGGCCAGCAGCGCCACAACCTGAACCTGGGCGCCCAGTGGCGCCTGAACCGCCACTGGAGCATCAGCGGCCAGTACACCCGCGCGATCGGCCAGGCGCCAGTGCGCCAGCCGCTGGACCCGCTGGCGCCGCTGCCCACGACGACCACCGGCAACAGCGACCGCAGCTTCCTGCTGGTGCTGCGGTACGAGGACGAGGCCGGCAGCCGCGATGTCCCGCTGGGCGGCCGGCCGCAGGAAGGGGGCGGCCGCATCGAAGGCATCGTGTACTTCGACGCCAACGCCAGCGGCACGCAGGACGCCAGCGAAACCGGGGTGCCCGGCGTCACCGTCGCGCTGGACAACCGGTATGCGGTGCGCACCGACGCGCAGGGCCGCTTCAGCTTCCCCTTCGTGGCCGCCGGCCCGCGCACGGTGAGCGTGCGCAACGACACCCTGCCCCTGCCCTGGAGCGTGGTCGACGACGGACAGGTCACGATCGACCTGCGCCTGCGCGAGACCACCCGCCTGAGCCTGCCGGTGCAGCGGCCCCGCTGACGCCGCACATCAGGAAGCGGTCAAGTCCGCGGCCGGGGTGCCGATACAGCGGGCATGAAGCCCGCATACCGCCGCTTTTCCGCCCTGGCTGTCAGCCTGGGTCTGGTGCTGGCCCCCGCGGCCAGCCAGGGGGAAGCGCAGTGGGCGTCCTCGGCGCCCACCGCCAGCGGCGCACTGGATTTCCGCATCGTCATCCCCCCAGTGATGCGCGTGCTGGAAAACAGCCACCCGCCGCAGCTCACCAGCGGCGCCGACGGCTCGCTCGGCGGCCAGCAGCGCCTGGTGGTGCTCTCGAACATGAAGCGGGGCTTCTGCGTCACCCTGCGGCTGCGTTCACCGGACGTCGAGCAGTGGCAGGTGCGCGCCGCACCCGAGCCTGGCGTCACGCTGCAGGCGGCGGGACAGGCCTACCGCCTGTGCAGCGACCGTCCCGGGCGCTACACCATGGTGCTGCAACACGAGTTCGGCCCGTCGGCCCATGGTGCCGGCGCTGCGCCGGCCTGGCCGGTGCAGACCGACATCACCACCCTCTGAAGCGGCGCACACCCGCCGCAACCGCACGCCGGAGTGCAACACCACCGGCCACTCCACGCAACTTCTGTTTGCAATCGAAACAGCGCCATCTGCACGCAAAGCCGGTGTGCCATGATCGCGCGCAGTCAAAAGACCACAGCGCCGTTTCCTGGCCTTGGTCTTGCTTCTCCTGCCGTGCCCGCTGCGCACGGGCCCCGACACGGACGCGCCCGCACGTCCTCGACCGGCTGGCGCACAGGAGCTCAGGGAAACCAGGAACACATGGACATCAACCACATCCCTCCTTGCACCATCGGAACCCCGGCCCGCCCGCTGCACCACAGGGCTTCTCCCCGCCTGTGGGCGCTGCTGGGCCCGGTCGTCGTGGGCACGGCCTTCGCCCAGACGCCCCAGCAACCGCCGCTGCAGGAACCGCTGCAGACCCCCGTGGACAGCAGCCGGCAGCCGTCCCGCCCCGTGTCCACCGACAGCCCGCCGGCCATCGGCGCCAGGACGGACGCGACGCCCACCCCCGTACCGGGCGAGGTGGCGCCGCTGAATTCGCTCGCCGGCGTCACCCCGGACTACCGCATCGGCGCCAACGACCTGCTGGAGTTCGACGTCTTCGGCGTGCCCGACATGAAGCGCTCGGTGCGGGTGAACGCCACCGGCGCCGTCTCGCTGCCGCTGATCGGCTCGGTGCAGCTGGCCGGACTGACGGCCCAGCAGGCCGAGGCCCTGCTGGCCAGCAAGTACCGCGAGAACTACCTCCAGAACCCGCAGGTCTCGCTGTTCATCAAGGAGTTCACCACCCAGCGCATCACCATCGAGGGGGCGGTCGCCAAGCCAGGCATCTACCCGGTGACGGGGCCGCTCACGCTGCTGCGCGCCCTGGCGCTGGCCGGCGGCGGCGCGCAGTACGCCGAGCTCAACGAGATCATGCTGTTCCGCAACACCCGGGGCCAGCCGTCGGAGCCGGCGGTGTTCGACCTGGAGAAGATCCGCTCCGGCGAGGTGCCCGACCCCGCCATCCAGTCCGACGACGTGATCGTGGTCAAGCGCAACGCCAGCCGCACCGCGCTGCGCGACTCGCTGTTCCGCGACATCCTCGACACCCTGAACCCGTTCAAGTGACGCGGCCCGGGCACCACGCCGTGCCCGCTGCCCGCCCTCGCCGACGCACCAATTGACGCAGCGGCGCCCGCAATAGGGGCCCAAACGTGTTTTTTTGCACGTTTTTTGGGTGACACAGACCCGCCACCCGCTGACGGGTCGGGCGCATTGCCGACCGTTTGTCGGCTCGCAGATCAGGCCCGACCAGCATTCCAGCGCCAAACCCCATCGTTTTCCCTGTTAGAACGATGTGTTACTCAAGTTGCATGCTGCATCGCAGCAAATTGAGCCTTATTCACCAATACTGCTATCACTCCGGCAGCAAACTGGCCTGAAGCTTGCTGTTTCCCGGAGGTCCTCCCCCCGCCCACTGGTCCGCTGGACAACGAGGTGCCATGAACGCCCTTCCATCGCCTTTGCCGCAAGTTTCGCCAGCCCACCCACCCTCCACCGAGGGCGCCGGCGACACCGTTGTCTCGATGTACAACGAGCACGACCTGGCGCGCAGCCTGGCGCCCTGGGCCAAGCTCGGCCAGCGCCAGCGCTGGGTCGGCGCCCGGCTGATGCTCACCGACCTCGGCGTGCTGTGGTGCTGCTTTGTCGCAGGCCGCCTGCCGGCCTGGCTGCGCGGTGAGGCCACCCTGCCGCAGGCGCTGAATGTCTGGTGGGCGGACAACGGCCAGCTGCGCCTCACCCTGTTCATGGTCATCGCGCTGGCCATGATCGGCTGGATGGGCGCCGTGCAGGGCCACTACACCGCCCACCGCCGCAAGCCCTGGTGGGGCGAGGCGCGGCAGATCATCCAGGTGGTGATCTGCGCCGCGCTGATCGACGCCATGATCATCTACACCGCCCAGTGGCCGCTGTCGCGCCTCTGGACGGGCGCCACCTGGCTGCTCATTCTGGTGAGCCTGCCGCTGGCGCGCCTGGCCATCCGCCAGCGCCTGCTGCGCGCCGGCCTGCTGACCCAGCCCTATGTGCTGATCGGCCATCCCGACGACGTCGAGAAGGCCGCCACCGCCCTCGCCAGCGAGCCGCTGCTGGGCTACCACCCCGTCGCGGTGGTCTGCCCCCACCCGGGCGAGCGCCTGGTGGCGTTCAAGAACGGCCATGTGGTGGCGCCCACCGCGCTCACGCCGGCCGTCCGGGAGTTCCTGGCCCGGCCCGGTGACTACCAGCTGGTCGGCGTGCTCGGCATCCGCGACAACAACTGGCTGCGCGAGCTCTCGCAGGAGCTCATGCACACCCGCGACGACCTCGTGATGGTGCCCGCCCTGGGCGACCTGCCGATGTACGGCATGGAGGTGTCCCACCTCTTCAGCCACGACGTGCTGTTCCTGCGAGCCCGCAACAACCTGCACCGCCGGGGGCCGCAGTTCCTCAAGCGGACCATGGACATCGTCGGTTCGGCCTCGCTGCTGCTTGTGCTCTCGCCCCTGTTCGCCTACTTCGCCTGGAAGATCTCGCGCGACGGCGGCAGCCCCTTCTTCGGCCATGTGCGCGTCGGTCAGCACGGCAAGCCGTTCAAGTGCTACAAGTTCCGCTCCATGGTGGTCAACGCCCAGGAGGAGCTGAAGAAGCTGCTGGCCAGCGACCCGGCCGCCCGCGCCGAGTGGGAGCGGGACTTCAAGCTCCGGAACGACCCGCGCATCAGCAAGATCGGCGCCTTCCTGCGCCGCACCAGCCTGGACGAACTGCCCCAGCTCTGGAACGTGCTGGTCGGTGAAATGAGCCTGGTGGGCCCGCGCCCCCTCATCCACGACGAGCTGGCGCGCTACGGCAAGGACGTTGTCTATTACCTGACCTCCCGCCCCGGCATGACCGGGCTCTGGCAGGTGAGCGGGCGCAGCGACACCACCTACGGCTCCCGCATCCGCTTCGACGCCTGGTACGTGCGCAACTGGTCGCTCTGGTACGACCTCGTGATCATGCTGCGCACCGTGCGGGTGGTGCTCAAGCAGGAGGGCGCCGTCTGAACCCGCCCTCACGCCCGACCCGCGACACCGCCTTCATCCACCCTGACCTGCACCGCACCATGATCACTCCCGTCATCCTCTGCGGCGGCTCCGGCACCCGCCTGTGGCCGCTGAGCCGCAAAAGCTTTCCCAAGCAGTTCGTGCCGCTGATCGAGGGCCAGAGCCTGCTGCAGCTCACCCTGCAGCGGGTGGCTGGCCTCGGGCCGCAGCTCATGGTGGTGGCGTCCGAGGGCCACCGCTTCATGGTCGCCGACGCGCTGCGCGGTGTGCCGGCGGGCACCCAGGCCATCCTGGAACCTTCCAGTCGCAACACGGCGGCGGCCATGGCCCTGGCCGCGCTGCAGGCCACCGACAACGGCCAGCCCGAGGCGCTGCTGCTGTTCTGCCCGGCCGACCAGCACATCCCCGACAGCGCGGCCTTCGCGCGCACGGTGAACGAGGGCGTGGCCGCGGCCGAGGGTGGCGCCATCGTCACCTTCGGCATCGTGCCCAGCTTTCCCAGCACCGCCTACGGCTACATCCGCCAGGGCCTGCAGCGCCCGGACGGCGCGCTGCAGGTGCAGCGCTTCATCGAGAAACCGCAGGCCGAGGCCGCGCAGGCGCTGCTGCTGGGCGGTGGCGTGCTCTGGAACGCCGGCATCTTTCTCTGCCGCGCCAGCGTGCTCCTGCGGGCGCTGGAGCGCCACGCCCCCGACATCCTGGCCAGCTGCCGCAAGGCCCTGCCCGCGCCGCCCGCCGCGATGACGCCGCCGGCGCCGGGTGCGGCGCCGCAGTGGATCACCCCCAGCGCGCCCGAGTTCGCGGCCTGCCGCTCGCAGAGCATCGACTACGCGGTCATGGAACACCACGACGATGTGGCCGTGGTGCCCTACCCGGGCGCCTGGAGCGACGTGGGCAGCTGGAACGCCGTGGCCGACCTGACCCCCGCCGACGCCGACGGCAACCGCGTGCAGGGCCAGGGCCTGACCCACGGGGCACACGACACCTATATCCACGCACCCCACCGGCCGGTGGTCGCGCTGGGCACCCGGGACCTGCTGATCATCGACACGCCCGACGCGCTGCTGGTCGCCCACAAGGACTGCGTCGAACAGGTCAAGGACATCGTCGCGAAGCTGCAGGACCTGCAGCGCACCGAGGCCCTGACCCACCGCAAGGTGGCCCGCCCCTGGGGCTGGTACGACAGCATCGACCTGGGCGAGCGCTTCCAGGTCAAGCGCATCGGCGTCAAGCCCGGCGCCAGCCTGAGCCTGCAGATGCACCACCACCGCGCCGAACACTGGATCGTGGTCAAGGGCACGGCCGAAGTCACGCGCGGCCAGGACACCTTCCTGCTGTCGGAGAACCAGTCCACCTACATCCCGGTGGGCGAGCTGCACCGCCTGCACAACCCTGGAAAGATGGAGCTGGAAATGATCGAGGTGCAGTCGGGCAGTTACCTGGGCGAAGACGACATCGTGCGTTTCGAGGACAGCTACGGGCGCGCCACCGCGCCCCGGGCCGCACCGCCCGAGACGCCGCTGCGGGCCGTCATCAGCCGATGAAGGTCGCCATCGTCCACTACTGGTGGCTCAGCAACCGCGGCGGCGAGGCCGTGGTGGCCGCCATCGCCGAGCTCTACCCAGAAGCCGATCTGTTCGTGCACGTCTGCGACGAGGCCCTGGTGCGCCAGACCCTGGGCGCGGGCTTCAAGGGCAAGGTCATCACCACCTTCATCGCCCGCCTGCCGGGCGCGACTAAGCACTACCAGAAGTACCTGCCCCTGATGCCGGTGGCGCTGGAGCAGCTGGATCTGACGGCCTACGACCTGGTGATCAGCAGCGAATCCGGGCCGGCCAAGGGCGTGGTCACGCGGCCGGACGCGCTGCACGTCTGCTACTGCCACTCGCCCATGCGCTACGTGTGGGACATGTACCCCGCGTATCTGAGCGGTGCGGGCCGGGTCGTGCGGGCGCTGTTCCCATGGGTGGCGCACTGGCTGCGCGTGTGGGACCGGGCATCGGCCGACCGCGTGGACCACTTTGTCGCCAACTCCAGCTTCGTGGCCTCGCGCATCCGCAAGTTCTACCGGCGCGAGGCCGAGGTGGTGTTTCCGCCGGTCAACGTGACGGCCTTCGACCACCGCCGCGAGCGCGGCGACTTCTACCTCTGCCTGGGCCAGCTCGTGCCCTACAAGCGGGCCGACATGGTGGTGGAGGTGTTCAACCGCCTGGGCCTGCCCCTGGTGGTGATCGGCGAGGGGGAGCTGTTCGAGCGCCTCAAGGCCATCGCCGGCCCCAACGTGCAGCTGATGGGGCGCCAGCCCTTCGGCGTGGTCAAGGACAAGCTGGAAACCTGCAAGGCGCTGGTGTTCCCGGGCCTGGAGGACTTCGGCATCGTGCCGGTGGAGGCCATGGCCAGCGGTGCCCCGGTGATCGCCTACGGCAAGGGCGGCGCGCTCGACACCATCGTGCACGGCCAGACCGGCGTGCTGTTCGACGAGCAGAGCAACGAGGCCCTGGAGCGCGCCGTCCGCGCCTGCGAGGCCGGCGAGCACCGCTTCGACGTGGAGGCGCTGCGCAAGCACGCCAGCGGCTTCGACAAGCGCATCTTCCAGCACCGTTTTCTGCAGGCCGTGGCGCGCGCGCTCGACGCGCAGAACACACCGCCCCTGCGGCTCTCCGAGGAAGGGGCCTGAGCCATGGAGATGGTGGTGATCGGGCTGTTCTGGGTGCTGGCGCTGCGGGTGCTGATCGGCAAGTCGCGCACGGGGCTGAGCATCTTCTTCGCGTCGATCCCGTTCGGCGCGCTAGCGGTCATTCCCACCAACCTGACCGGCGGCCTCACTCTGACGCCGACGCCGATCATCGCCCTGCTCATCGGCGCCCGGCTGCTGCTGAACCCGCAGGACCGCCAGGCGCTGGCAGGCATCGCCCTGTCGAAGAACGGCACCGTGTACCTCACGGCGTTCTGGCTGGTCGCCTGCGCGGCCACGCTGCTGATGCCGCGCATCTTCGAAGGCCAGGTGACCATCTTCCCGGTGCGCTCGGCGGAGATGATCGTCGAGGAGCTGCTGCACCCGACCACCCAGAACTTCTCCCAGCTGACTTACCTCTCGATCTCGGTGTTCGCGGTGTTCTGCTTCATCCGGCTGACCTGCAAGCACTACCAGCCCGCCGACCTCCTCGGGCCGATCCGGGTCGGCGCCCTGGTCACGGTCGCCACCGGCGCCATCGACTACGCCAGCAACTTCGTCAACCTCACCTCGGTCCTCGACCCGTTCCGCACCGCCTCGTACGCCCTGCTCACCACCAACGAGGTGTTCGGCAACAAGCGCACCGTCGGCCTGATGCCCGAAGCCTCGTCCTACGGCTCGGTGTGTGTCTTCTTCCTGTCGCTGCTCTACTTCCTGCGCCTGACCGTGCACCAGGACCGGCTGGGCTATGCCAAGAACATGGGGCTGGTGTTCGCCCTGCTGCTGATGGCGCTGCTGTCCACCTCGTCGGCCGCCATCGTCTGTGTGGGCGTGTTCCTGGTGCTGGTGGTGGTGGACTGGCTCTGGAGCGATGTGCACCTGCGCAAGGCCCCGCTCACCCGTTCCGCGCTGCTGTGGGGCTGCGTGCTCTCGCTGGCGATGCTGTACCTGTCGTTCCAGCCCCGGCTGCTCGATGAGCTGACGGAAATCTTCAACCACATGGTGGTCTACAAGACCGAGTCGCAGTCGTACGAGGAACGCACGCTGTGGACCACCGTCAGCCTGCAGGCGCTGCAGGACACCTACGGCCTAGGCGTTGGCGTGGGGGGCACGCGCACCTCCAGCTTTCTGGCCGCCCTGTTCAGCAACACCGGCGTGCTGGGCGGGCTGCTGTTCATGGCCTTCCTGCTCAAGGCCCTGCTGGGCCGCAGCCACCACGACCGCTCGACCCTGCTGCGCTCGGTGCAGCGCGGGCTGTTCTTCGCCTTCCTGCCGCCCTTTGCCAACCTGCTGATGGTGGGCACCTCGACCGACTTCGGCCTGCCCCTGGCCTACCTGCTGGGCATCAAGCTGGGCCTGATGGCCCGGCACCCGGCGCGCGCCAGCGCGCCGGTGCCGGCACCGCTGCTGCAGGGGGCCCGATGAGCGCCAATCCCGCCGCCACCCGCTCGTCGCTGGACTTCGCGTTCGTCTACGCGGCCTACTGCCTGCGCTACGTCTACCTGCTGGTGCTGATTCCCTTCTACGGACGGGTCCTGGGCATGGAGGGTTACGCCGTGGTGCTGTCGGCGCTGTCGCTGATGAACCTGGTCTGGATCTTCAACAACTGGGGCCTGGCGCCGGCCGGCACCCGCGCCATCGCCACCGCGTCGGCACCCGGGCAGCAGTCGGACATCTTCGGCGCGCAGTTCAGCGCCCGGCTGCTGCTGATGCTCATCGTCGTGCCGGGCGCTCTGCTCGCCATCCAGCTCTCGCCCCTGCTGGCGGCCAACCGCTGGGCCGCCTGGGCGGCCATGGCCCTGGGCGTGGTCTCGGCCTTCAACCTGGGCTGGTACTACACCGGCACCCACCGCCCGCGCACCACGGTGCGGCTCGAAGTGATCGGCTTCGTGATCAACCTGTCGCTCATCCTGGCGCTGGTGCGCGCGCCCGAGGACGCCGACCTGGCGGTCTTCCTGATGCTGCTGTCGGCGCTGATCGTGTCGGTCATCGCCTACTGGTCGTGCCGGGGCGAGTTCCGCCTCGACCGGCTCATCCAGTGGCGCGCGGGGCTGCAGCTGATCCGCTCGTCGGGCTACCTGTTCCTCTACATCAGCAACGCGATCTTCGTCGGCGCGGCGCTGACCTACCTGCTGGGTCTGTTCGCCAGCGCGGACATGGTGGGCGCCTACGGCGCCGCCGACCGGCTGGTGGCGGCGGGCATCAGCATCATGACGCCCATGGGCCACATCTTCATCCCGAAGATCACCGCCTTGTTCGCCAGCCACCGCGACGACGCCTACCGGCTCTCGCGCAGGGTCGGCGCCCTGCTGCTGCTGGTGGCCACACTGGGCGCCGCCGTCAGCCACTGGTTCGCGCCGCCCATCGTCTCGCTGATCTTCGGCCCCGGCTTCGAGCAGACCGCCGCGCTGCTGCAGGTGCTGTCGGTGGTGTTCCCCATCAACGCCGCCATCATCGTGCTGGGCGCTTACCTGTTCATCCCGCAGCACCAGGAACGCACGCTGGCCGCCGTGGTCATCGCCGGCTCGGCCATGGGCATCGGCGCCCTGGTGCTCATGGGCCCCACCCACCAGGCCATGGGCGCGGCCTACGCCCGGATCACCGGCGACGCGATCACCCTCGCGCTGCTGCTGTTGTTCGCCTGGAAGAACGGCATCCTGCAGCGGCTGCTGTCCCTGCGCCGTTGAGCCCCGATGCCCGACCCGTTTTCACTTGAACCACAGACCTCCAGGAACCGCATGAAGGCCTATGTCGTCGTTGCCACCAAAGGAAGAGCGTCCGTCGCGGGCGGCGTCCTGCGCGCGCTGCAGCAGCAGACCTGCCCCGCCCAGCACATCGTCTTCGTGGGCAGCGAGCCCGCCGACGTGGCCGGGCTGGACACTCACCCGCTGTACGCCGCCGGCACGGTCTCGGTGCTGCTGTCGGACGCGGGCCTGACCCGCCAGCGCAACGCCGGGCTGGAGCGCCTGGCCACCCTGACCCGCGGCGAGGACCCGGCCCAGTGGTTCGTGGTGTTCTTCGACGACGACTTCCGGCCCGCGCCCGACTGGCTGGCCCACTGCCGCGCGGCCTTCCTGGGCGACCCGCAGCTGGTCGGCGTGGGCGGCACGGTGCTGGCGGACGGCATCACCGGCACCCCGATCACCGAGTCGCAGGCGCAGGACTTCATCGAATCCCGCAGCCCGCCGATGAAGCACACCTGGTCCGGCCCGCGCCGTGACGTGCCCGACCTCTACGGCTGCAACATGGCCTACCGGGGCAGCGTGGCCGGCCACGAGCGCTTCGACCCGGCGCTGCCCTTCTACGGCTGGCTGGAAGACGTCGACTACTCGGTCAAGGCCAGCCGCCAGGGCGCGCTGCGGCACATCCCCGAATGCCGCGGCGTGCACATGGGCAGCTCGTCAGGCCGCACCAGCGGCGTGCGCTTCGGCTACTCGCAGATCGCCAACCCGCTGTACCTGATCCGCAAGAAGACGCTGCCGCTCCAGAAAGGCGGCTGGACCCTGCTGCGCAACATGCTCTCCAACAGCGCCAACACGCTGCTGCGCAACCAGTCGCGCGACTACACCGGGCGGCTGCGGGGCAACTTCATGGCCATCCGCGACCTGTTCCGCGGCCATTGCCACCCGACCCGGGTCACGGGCATCCAGTGAGCGCCGACACCATGCAGCACCCCTTCCGCCTCGTCGTGCTCAACGACTTCGCTTCGGCCAACGGCGGCGCCTCGTCGCTGGCCATCGCGAACGCCAACCTGATGGCGTCCACCGGCATCGACGTCACCTACCTCTGCGGGGAGCACAGCCCCGCCGACGGCACCCTGAACGCCCGTGTCTCGCGCCTGGGCCTCAATGGCGCGGCCATCGACCCGGCCCGGCCGCTGAACAACGCCATCAACGGCCTCTACAACCCGGCCACCCAGCGCTTCCTGGCCGACTGGATCGGCGCGCACGACACGCCGCACACGGTCTACCACCTGCATGGCTGGAGCAAGATTTTTTCGCCCTCGGTGTTCAAGGCGCTGGCGCAGGTCGCCAGCCGCACCCTGGTGCATGCCCACGACTACTTTCCCGCCTGCCCCAATGGCGCGTTCATCAACTACCCGCAAATGAAAGAGTGCGACCTGCTGCCCACCCAGATGGGCTGCCTGTTCTCCAACTGCGACCAGCGCAGCTACCCCCAGAAGCTGTGGCGGCTGGCGCGGCACGAGATCAAGAACCGCTGGTTCGACCTGAAGGACTCGGCCTTTCGCATCGTGCTGCCGCACGAGGCCATGCGCCCCTACTTCACCCGCAGCGGCTGCAGGGACGGTTCGGTATTCACCGTGCCCAACCCGGTGGTGCCGTTCACCGACACCCGGATTCGCGCCGAGTCCAACGACGAGTTCCTGTTCATCGGCCGGCTGGTGCCCGAGAAGGGCGTCGACACCTTCCTGGCCGCCGCCCGGCACGCCCGGGTGAAGGCCAAGGTGATCGGCGCGGGGCCGCTGCTGGGGCCGCTGAAAGCGCAGTACCCGGAAGCCGAGTTCACCGGCTGGCAGGACCGCGACACCATCGGCACGCACCTGCGCAACGCGCGTGCGGTCATCATGCCGTCCAAGCTGCGCGAGACCTTCGGGCTGGTGGCCATCGAGTCCATCGCCAGCGGCATCCCGGTGGTGGTCTCCACCAGTTCGGCCGTGGCGGCGGACCTGGTGCGCATGAACGCCGGCCTGACGGTGGCGCCGGACGACGTGGCCGCGCTCGTGCCGGTGATGAACCGTCTGGCCGGATCCGACGAGCTGGTGCGGACCATGAGCGACAACGGCCACACCCACTGGCGGCAGGTGGCCAACACCACCGACAGCTGGGCCGATTCGCTGCGGTCCATGTACGGCACGCTGGCGGCCGGGGCCAGGCAGCCGGAAAGGGTGCACTGAATGGCCCCGCTCAAGGTCGGCATCGTGAACGTGGCCTACAGCCCCAACCTGGGCGACGGCCTGATCGCGGAGTGCCTGCGGCACGGGCTGGCGTCGTCGCCGGCCCGGCTCGAACCGCATTTCATCGATCTGGCGGGGCGCGAGAGCTTCTCGCAGGGCCTGCAGGCCAAGAAGCGCCTGAACCTCCTGCGCGCCCTGCTGCCCGGCTTCGCCCGGGGCGTCGCCGCCCGGGTCTACCTGGAGCTGCTGGTGCGCTTTCGCCTGCGGCCGTTCTACCGCCGCAAGATGGCCGGGCTGGATGCCATCGTGCTGGGCGGCGGCAACCTGCTGGCCGACCAGGACCTGAACTTCCCCAGGAAGGTCCACGGCGCCCTGATGGAGGCGGCCCGGCGGCGCCTGCCGGTGTACCTGTACGGCGTGGGGGTGTCCGACGACTGGTCGCCCACCGGCCGCCGCCTGTTCCTGGAGGCGCTGGGCGCCTGCGACCTGCGCCTGCTGTCCGTGCGCGACGCGCGCTCGGCCACGCTGCTGGCACGCGCACTGGGCGTGGCCGAGCAGGACATCGCCACCGTGCTCGACCCCGGCGTGTTCGCAGCGCTCGCGGTGCCGCCGGTGCCGCTGGAGCCACCGCCGCCCGAGGGCGTGGCCCGCATCGGCGTGGGCGTGATGAGCCCGGTCGAGCTGCGTTACCACGGCCTCGCGTCGATGGACGACCAGGTGCTTCTGGGCTTCTACCGGACCCTGCTGGCCAACCTGGCGGCGCGCGGCGCCCAGATCCGGGTCTTCACCAACGGCAGCCCCGAAGACCGTGCCTTCGCGCAGCGGGTGACCCGCGGGTTCAGCGAAGGCGGCCCGGTGTGCTCGCGCCTGATCGACGCGACCGAACACATCCAGACGCCGGCCGACCTGTGCCGGGTCATCGCCGGCTGCACCGGCGTCGTGGCCTTCCGCCTGCACGCCGTCATCGCCGCGCTGGCCTACGACAAGCCCTTCGTGGCGCTGGCCTGGGACAAGAAGGTCGGCGCCTTCCTGAACGAGGTGCAGCGCCCGCACGCCCTGGCCGACGTGTCCCGCACCTCGCCCTCGTCCATCGTCGACCGCCTGCTGTCACCGCCCTCGGCACCGCAGCCCCTGCCTTCGCAGGTGTGTGCCCAGCGCGCCCTGCGCTCGGTGCACCGGCTGGCCGACCTGATCGCCGTCGCCCCCGCCAGAGAAGCCCATGAGCCCCAAGAAGCCACCACTTGAGAAGGCCTGGCTGGCCACACCGCTGTGGGCCACCGGGGTCTCGGCCGCCGTGATCGCCGTGGCGCAGGTGGACCTGCTGCGGCCCTTCTACGCGCAATGGGACAAGGGCGCCCACGCCATGTGCTTCCTGGTCACCTGGTGGGTGTTCCACCGCGTGCTGGGCATGGGCCGGGTGGCGGCGCTGGTGCTGGCGGCCGCGCTGGGCGCGTTCATCGAGCTGCACCAGATCGGCCTGCCCGGCTTCAATGCGTCGTGGTCCGACTTTGCCGCCGACCTGGCCGGCATCGCCGCGGCCTGGGCCCTGGCGGCGGCGTTCCCCGCGCGGAAGGACTCGCCATGAGGTCGCTACCAGCCCTGGTGGCGGGTGCCGTGGCGCTGTGTTCGCTGCTGGCGCAGGCCGCCGACAACCCATTCGGCGTTGCCCCCTCGGCCTCGTCCTCCCGCAGCCTGTCCCGCTGGGTCGGGCCGATGGCCGAGGCCGGTGTGGGCTGGGTGCGCGGCTTCAGCCCCACGCTCGACCCGACGCAGACGGCGCGCAGCCTGCCGCCGTCCATGGGCTTCAGCGGCGTCCTGGAATACCGCGACCCGGCCGACCCGGTGGGCTGGCAGCAGTACGTGCGGGACCGGGTGCGGACCTTCCGGCCCCTGACCCGCCACTGGGAGGTCTGGAACGAGCCGCCCAACTTCACCCCGAACACGCCCCCCGAGGTCTATGGGCAGATGGTGGCGCTGGCCCACGACGCGGCCAAGGCCGTGGACCCGACGGTGCAGGTGGGCCTGGCGGCGCAGAGCGTCAACATCAACTACCTGGACCGCGCCCTGCTGTCCGGCGCCCGGGACAAGTTCGACTTCGTCACCGTGCACCCCTACGAAACGGCTGGCCTGATCCCCCGCGGTTTCGAGGCCCAGTTCATGGCCATCGTGCCGACCATCCGCAAGATGCTGCGCGCGCGCAACCCCGGGCGCGCCGACGTGCCGGTGTACTTCACCGAGGTGGGGCAGCCGGTCGACGCCCGGAACGACGAGACGGCGCAGGCCAGCCAGCTGATCAAGATCTACACCATGGGCCTGGCCCAGGGCGCCGCCCGCATCCACTGGTTCGAGCCGCTGGACGGCGACTCCGGCCCCTTCGGCCTGATCGGCCCCCAGGGCCAGCCGCGTCCCGCCCACACCGCCCTGCGCACGCTGAGCACCCACCTGGGCCCGCAGCCGCGTCCGCTGGGCTGGCTGCTGCTGGCCGGGCAGCACCACGGCTTCCTGTTCGATGGCCCGCAGGGCCTGGTGCTGGTGGCCTGGAGCCGGCCCGACAGCACCGCCACGGTGGCGCTGCCGGCCGGCAGCCGCGTGGTCGACCCGCTGTCGGGCGCAGCGCGGGCCGCCACCTCGCTGCCGCTGAGCACGCTGCCCACCCTGGCCCTGCTGCCCCGGGAGGCGAACGACTGGGTGCAGCAGGCCAGCACCAACCAGACCCGGCCCTTCCCCTGGCACGGCGACCACAGCGGCGCCCGCCGCATCGAATTCACCGCCCCCGGCGGCGAGGCCGGCGCGCGGGGCCTGCACCTGGTGCAGGCGCCCACGTGGCGCGCGCTGGGCACCGAGCCGGTGCTGGACGCGGCGCCGCGCGCCACCACCTCGTTCACGGTGGACCCCAACTTCCTGTCCTACAGCCCGCAGCCGCTGCGCATCACCGCCGTGGTGCGGCGCAATTCGGCGCAGGCGGCCGGGTTCAACCTGAAGTACGAAAGCCGCAGCGGCACCTCCAGCCTGGGCTGGAACACCGTACCGGCCCAGGGCGAATGGACCACCCTGAGCTGGTCCATCGCGGACGCCCAGTTCGTGGGCAAGTTCGGCTACCACTTTTCTTTTGATTCGGATTCCACCCGGCACAGCGGCTACAGCATCCGCAGCGTGTCGGTGAGCAAGGAGTGATCCCCATGTTGCCCAACACCTTCCCCCCCCGTGGTCCGTTCCCCTCGTCGGCGCTGACCCTGCCGCAGGCGCGCATGCTGCACACCGTCCAGCAGGCGCGCGAGGAGGCCGATGCGGTGCCCCGCGACGACATCGACCTCAAGGAGATCTTCCGCGCCATCGCCCGCCACAAATGGATGATCGCGGGCACCACCCTGCTGTGCGTGGGGGCGGCGGCCTTCTACACCCTGCGCATCACACCGCTGTACCAGGCCACCACCCTGATCCAGATCGACCGCAGCGCCCAGAAGGTGGTGGGGTTCAACACCGAGGTGGAGCTCGACCAGGGCACCGCGTCCGACCAGCTGCAGCTGCGCACGCAGATCGAGCTGCTCAAGAGCCGCTCGCTGGCCCTGCGCGTGATCGACGAGATGGGCCTGTACCGGCCGGACGAGGGCGGCGCGCCGCCGACCCCGGTGGCGCCCGCCGCGGCGCCCGACGCCGACGCCGGCTTCGTCGCCACGCTGCGCGAGCACTTCAACCGCCTGGTCTCCCCACCCGAGGACGGTGGTGAACGCCCCAGCCGCAACGAGACCGTGCGCGCCTTCAACGAGTCGGTCAGCATCGAGCCACGGCGCAGCTCGCGCCTGGTGGAGGTGCAGGTGGTGAACAAGGACGGCGAGCTCGCGGCTCGCATCGCCAACCAGATCGCACAGACCTTCATCGCGATGAACCTGGAGCGCAAGCTGGAAAGCTCGGTCTATGCCCGGCAGTTCCTGGAAGAGCAGATCCAGGTGACCAAGGCCAAGCTGGAGCAGAGCGAGCGGGTCATCAACCAGTACGCCAAGCGCAACGAGATCCTCAACCTGGGCGACAAGACCAGCGCCACCACCCAGACCTACGTCGACTTCTCCGCCGCGCTGGCCAAGGCCGAGCAGGACCGCATCAAGGCCGAGGCGCAGTACGAGGAGGTGCGCGCGCGGCCCGAGAGCGCCCCCAGCGTGCTGGACAACCTGGCGATCCAGACCTACAAGGAACAGCGCGCCCGGCTGGAGGCCGAGTACGCCAAGAACCTGGCGGTGTTCAAGCCGAACTACCCGGCCATGGTGCAGGCCAAGTCGCAGATCGACGAGCTGCAGCGGCGCATCGACGCCGAGGTGGGCACCATCCTGGCCTCGATCAAGGGCCAGTACGAGGCCGCCAAGAAACAGGAGTCGCTGCTGCGCGCCCGCGTGGGCGCCTCGCGCGACGAGGTGCTGATGGTGCAGGACCGCAGCGTGGACCTGAACCTGCTCAAGCGCGAGCTCGACACCAACCGGCAGGTCTACGACAGCCTGCTGCAGCGGCTCAAGGAGGTCAGCGTCACGGCTGGCCTGAACACCAACAACATCTCGGTGGTGGACCCGGCCGAGCCCGCGCTCAACCCGGTGCAGCCCCGCCCCGCGATCAACCTGGCGGTGGGACTGATGCTGGGCCTGCTGGCCGGCGTGCTGGTGGCCATCCTGCGCGAGCAGATGGACGACTCCGTCAAGCACGAGGACGAGGTGGAACGCGTGTTCGCGCTGCCCCTGCTGGGCTGGATACCGGAGACCCGCAAGCCGCGCGGCATGTCCATCGAAGCGCTGGGCCTGCTCGCCCACGCGGAGCCGCGCAGCAGCTTCTCGGAGGCCTACCGTTCCATGCGCACCGCGCTGCAGTTCTCCACCACCGAGGGCGCGCCGCGCCACATCATGGTCACCAGCTGCGGCAAGAACGAGGGCAAGACCACCTCGGCCCTGGCCCTGGCCATCAACTTCGCGCAGCTGGGCCAGCAGGTGCTGCTGATCGACGCCGACATGCGCCTGGCCTCGGTCCACAAGGCGCTGGGACTGCCCAACGACCGTGGCCTGTCCACGCTGCTGATGGGCGAGGCGCCCACCAAGGACCTGATCCTCAAGACCATGGTGCCCAACCTGGGTGTGCTGCTGGCCGGCCCCACGCCACCCGACCCGGTGGAGCTGCTGATGGGCCCGGGGCTGCGCCAGCTGCTCGACCAGGCCCTGGCGCTGGGCTTCACGCAGGTGATCATCGACGGGCCGCCGCTGCTGGGCATCGCGGACGCCATCGTGCTGGGCAACCAGGTGCAGCACATCGTGTTCGCGGTGCGGGCCGACAGCACGCGCAAGAAGAGCATCAAGGACGCGCTGCGCCGCCTGCGCAACGCCGGGCTGGCGCCGATGGGGGTGGTGCTGACCCACGCCCGCACCGAGCACACCAACAACGACGCCTTCGACGCGTACTACGGCTACGGCCACCCGCCCGGCCACACCGTGCCAGGTCTGCTGGGCGCCACAGGCGGGGCACGCGCCGCGTCCTGAGCCCCCGCGCGCTGAGCATCCGCCATGCAGCCCATCCCGCCCCCCCCTGTCGCCCACCCGCGCGCCGGCGGCGTGCTGGGGGCCCTGCTGGACTTCGAGCAGGCGCCAGGCCGCTACCCGGTGGCCCGGCGCGAGCCCGCCCTGCTGTTCGACCAGCTGGGCACGGTGCTGCGCCTGGCCTCGAACCGCGCGGTCGACGGGGGCACGGCCTCGGCGCCGCGCGCGCGCCAGGCGGCGCGCTTCTTCGTGCGCACCGTGATGCTGCGGTCCGGCGCCGACCACTACACCCTGCTGGGCCTGACGCCGGCGGCCACGCCCGAGCAGTTGCGCGAGCACTACCGGATGATGATCCGGCTGGTGCACCCGGACTTCGTCCACGCGGAAGAAGCCTGGCCGGCCGATGCGGCGGCCCGCATCAACATCGCCCACGACGTGCTGTCCTCGCCCGAACGGCGCCAGCGCTACGACGCCACCCTGGCGCCGCCCCGCGCCCAGCCCCAGCCCGCGCCGGTGGTCCCGCCGCGCCCGCGCGGCCGCGGGGCGCCACCGAAGCGCCTGCCGGCACGGCGGACCACGCAAGGAGTGGTCGCCGCGATCCTGCTGCTGGCGGGCCTGGGCTGGTGGGTCGGTGGCCCCCGGCGCTCGGGCGGGTCGCTGATGGCCCAGGCACCGCGGCCCGACAAGACCGTGCCCCCGGCCGGACCGGTCACGGCACCGCCCGCGCTGCGGCTGGAGGACGTGCGCCCCACGCTGGACCAGGTGCTGGGCGCCCTGCGCTCGGGCCGGGGCGAAACGGTGCTGCAGGTGCTGCACCAGGAATGGCGCAGCCACCCGGAGACCACGCGCTTCGTGGGCGACTTCAACCAGCGGCTGGCAGGTCGCACCGTGCGGGGGCTGGACGAGGTGAAGAACCAGCTGTCCCGCGCGGCCGACGGCTTCGTGGTGGACAGCGCGCTCGACTTCCGGCTGCAGAACGCCCAGCAGCAGGACGAAACCCTGCGTCTGAACCTGCAGAGCGTGTTCCAGGTGCAACAGGGATCGCCCGTGCTGACCCGACTGGTGGCCCAGCCATGAAGACGCCCGCCACCGGCCATGTGCACGGCATCGACCTGCTGCGCTTCCTCGCAGCCCTGTCGGTGGTGCTGTTCCACTTCAGCCTGTTTGGTGTGGCGGCGCCGACCTATGGCGCCAGCGGGGCGGACGCCGCGTTCGCATTCCTGCCCGGTGCGGTGTCCGCCGGCTGGATCGGCGTGCAGTTCTTTTTCGTGTTGTCCGGCTTCGTCATCGCCCAGTCGGCCACAGGCGTGTCCTGGCAGGGCTTCGCCATGAAGCGCGCGGTCCGCATCCTGCCGGCGCTCTGGATCTGCGCGACCCTGTCGCTGCTGGTGCGGGTGGCCGCCGGGGAGCCCCTGCCGGAGCGGCTGCTGGACTGGCTGCGCACCGTGGTGCTGTCTCCCAAAGGCCCCTACATCGACGGCGTGGTCTGGACGCTGGTGGTCGAGGCGGTCTTCTACGCGCTGGTCTGTGCGGCGCTCGCGCTGCAGCAGCGCCTGGGCGGCCCGCAGAGCCTATGGCTGCAGCACCTGGCCGTGCTGCTCGGCACCGTGAGCGGGCTGTTCCTGCTGTTTCGCAGCGCGACCGTGGCCCTGGGCCTGCAACTGTCGCCGCCGCTGGACTGGTTCGGATTCAAGGTCCTGCTGCTGCACCACGGCGTCTACTTCGCCCTGGGCATGACGCTCTTCGCCATCACCCGCAGCGGCCGCTCCGCCAGGAAGCTGGCGTTCAGCGCGCTGCTGGTCCTGCTGTGCCTGCTGGAGATCGGCCTCAAGGCCGACACCCGCGGCGAACGGGTGGTGGCGGCGGCCGTGTGGCTGGGCATGCTGGCCGCGCTGCTGCTGTCCATCACCACGCGCCGGCCCCATTCGCACCAGGCCCGTGCCAGTGGCCTGCTGACCACCCTGGGCAAGGTGTCGTATCCGCTCTATCTGGGGCACCTGGTGCTGGGCATGTACCTGGTGCCCCAACTGGCGGCGGTCATCGAACACCGGGGGCTGCTGCTGGTGGTCTGCCT
The DNA here is from genome assembly GCF_042648585.1 of Hydrogenophaga luteola. Taxonomy (NCBI): domain Bacteria; kingdom Pseudomonadati; phylum Pseudomonadota; class Betaproteobacteria; order Burkholderiales; family Comamonadaceae; genus Hydrogenophaga; species Hydrogenophaga luteola. The sequence goes on from NZ_JBHRXX010000001.1 coordinate 53,093, forward strand.
GCTGCTCATCAACACCCTGGCCCTGTGGATCGCCCTGGGCCCGGAGCCCTGGGGCCAGCAGCGCTTGAAGCGCCTGCTGTACCGCCTGGCATCCGGCCACCCGCCGGCCCACCCAACCACTCCGGCGGGACTCAAGCGCTCCGTCCACTGAACAAATTGGCAACCAACCCATGGGAGAACACATGAACATCCTGGTCGTCGGCGGTGCCGGCTACATTGGCTCACACATGGTCAAGCACCTGGCCCTGGCGGGCTGCGAGGTGACCACCCTCGACAACCTGGTCGGCGGTTTTCGCGACGCGGTGCTGCATGGCCGCTTCGTCGAAGGCGACATCGCCGACCGCGCGCTGCTGGACCGGTTGCTGCGCGAGCAGCGCTTCGACGCCGTGATGCACTTTGCCTCGCACATCCAGGTCGGCGAGTCGGTGCAGGACCCGGGCAAGTACTACCGCAACAACGTGGTGAACACGCTGAACCTGCTGGACGCGATGCGGCACGCGGGCGTGATGCGCTTCATCTTTTCATCGACCGCGGCGATCTTCGGCGAGCCCCAGACCGAACGCATCGCCGAAGACCACCGCCAGCAGCCGATCAACCCCTACGGCCGCAGCAAGCTGATGGTGGAGCAGGCGCTGGCCGACTACGACCGCGCCTACGGCCTGCGCTCGGTGTGCCTGCGCTACTTCAATGCCGCGGGGGCCGACCCCGATGGCCAGCTGGGCGAACGCCACGAGCCCGAGACGCACCTGATTCCGCTGGTGCTGCAGGCAGCCTCGGGCCGGCGCCCCCACATCTCGGTGTTCGGGCAGGACTACGACACGCCGGACGGCACCTGCATCCGCGACTACGTGCACATCCACGACCTGTGCCAGGCGCACGGCCTGGCCCTGCAGAGCCTGATGGCCGGCGACCCCAGCCAGGCCTACAACCTGGGCAACGGCCACGGCTTCTCGGTGAACGAGGTGATCGAGGCCGCGCGGCGGGTGACCGGGCGCGACATCTCCGTGCAGTACGCGCCGCGCCGCCCGGGCGACCCCGCCCGCCTCGTGGCCGACTCGACCCTGGCCCAGCGGCGCCTGGACTGGCGGCCCCAGTACGCGGCGCTGGACACGCTGGTGGAACATGCCTGGCGCTGGGAGTGCCGAGCCCTGCAACCGGTGGAGGCCTGAGACCATGATGCGCGCCGTGGGCCTGCGGGAGCTGCTGAACCTGGGCGTGGTGATCGCCCGGGGCGATCTGCAGCGCTATGCGCGCGGCCAGGACGGCTTCACCGCGCGCTTCGAGCAGCGGCTGGCCCGACTGGTCGGCGTGCGGCATGCGCTCACGGTCAACAGCGGCTCCAACGCACTGATCGCCGCGCTGGCGGCCGCGGGCATCGGGCCCGGCGACGAGGTGCTGGTGCCCGCCTACACCTGGGTGTCCACCGCGCTGGCGCCGCTGGCCGTCGGCGCCGTGCCCGTACTGGTCAACATCGACGAGTCGCTGACCATCGATCCGCAGGACATCGAACGCAAGATCACGCCCTTCACCCGGGCCATCGTGCCGGTGCACATGCAGAACGCGGTGTGCGACATGGACACCATCATGGCGATCGCGCGCCGCCACCGGCTGCTGGTGATCGAAGACGCCTGCCAGGCCGTGGGCGTGCGCTACAAGGACCGCCGGGTTGGCGGCATCGGCGACCTGGGCGTGTTCAGCTTCAACCAGCACAAGAACATGAGCGCCGGAGAAGGTGGCGCCGTGCTGACCAACGACGACCGCTGGTTCGAGCGCGCACGGATGTTCCACGACCCGGGAGCCTTCATCCGCGGCCATGCACCGACCGACGAGCCCCTGTTCTCGGCCCTGAACTGCCGCGTGTCCGAGCTGACCGGCGCGGTGCTGCACGCGCAGCTGGGCCGGCTGGAGCCGATGCTGGGCACCCTGCGCGCGCGCTATCCCGGTGTCGCGCAGATCTTTGCCGGTCAGCCCCACTGCCGTCCCTCGCCGCACAACGACCCGGAGAACGCGGTGGCGCTGAGCGTGATCTTCGACGACCCGCAGGAGGCGCAGGCCTTCGGGCAGACGCAGGGCGCGGGCCGTCTGATCGACACCGGCCGCCATGTGTTCACCAATTGGGAGGCGGTGCTGAACAAGCGCTGGTTCCACGAACGCATGAACCCGCACCAGTGGGCCCCGCGCGAAATCCGCTACCGGGCCGAGGACCACCAGGCCACGCTGGACATCCTCGCACGGACCTGCCGGGTGTCGCTGGGCGCGCGCTACCCGGCGCCGGTCATGTGGCTGCAGAAGGAACGGCTGCGCGCTGCCATCGCCCGCAGCGCCGCCCAGCGGGTGGGGGCGATGGCGTGATCCAGGACCTCGCCGATCTGGGTTATGCCCCCATCGGGCCCTGCGACGTGCTGATCGTCGGTGGCGGCCCGGCGGGCCTGACCGTCGCCCGCGGGCTGGCGGCGGCGGGTCGCCGCACCCTGGTGCTGGAAAGCGGCGGGCTGCAGGAACAGGAGAGCACCGAGGCGCTCAACGAAACGCTGAGCGAAGCGGGTCTCTGGACGCCGCACCAGGCCGACCGGCGCCAGCGCTTCCACGCGCCCCAGACCCGCATGTGGGCGCATGGCCGGCAAGGCTTCGGCGTGCGCTGCCGGGCGCTGGGCGGCTCGACGGTGGCCTGGGCCGGCAAGTCGGCCGCGTTCACCGAGCTGGACTACGCGGTGCGCCCCTGGGTGCCGGACAGCGGCTGGCCGGTGAAGGCGGCCGACCTCGCCCCCCACCTGGACCGGGCGGCGGACGCGCTCAATCTGGGCATCAACTGCTACGACGGCCGCCTGTGGGAGCACCTGCGCCGCGCGCCGCCGCAGCGCCCGGACCCCGCCGTGCTGGACTCCTTCTTCTGGCAGTTCGCGCGCTCGACGCTGGACCCGACCGATGTGCTGCACGCCGGCACCGAATTCCTGCACGCCGCACCGGAAGGCTGCCGCGTGCTCACCGGCGCCACCGTGCTGGAGGTGCTGACCGATGCATCGGGCACGCGCGCCTGCGCGGTGCGGGTCGCCGACGCAGACGGCGCGCGCCGGGTCATCGAGGCCCGGACCATCGTGCTGGCGGCCAGCGCGATCGAGAACGCGCGCCTGCTGCTGAACTCGCGCTCACACCACCACCACGGCCTGGGCAACCAGCACGACATGGTCGGGCGCTGCCTGATGGACCATCCCTGCGCACGGATCGCCCGCTTCAGCCCCCAGGCGATTCCTGCCATGTCCCGGCTCTACGGCTTTTACGGTCTGCGGGGCCCGCGGGGCGTCAGCATGTACATGCACGGCCTGGCCCCGACGGCCCGCGTCCAGGCCGCCGAGGGCCTGCTCAACTGCGCCGCCTACACCATGGGGGAGCGCGCGCCGGACGACCCCTGGAGCGCGGTGCGCCGCATCGCCAAACGGCAGAGCCGGAACGTCCTGTCCGACACCCAGGCCATCCTCAAGTCCCCGGGCATCATGGCCAAGGGGCTGGCACGCCTGGCCTTCCAGAGCCCGCGCTTCCCCAAGGCCTGGACGCACTTCGCGGTCCAGCAGGTGCTGCGCTGGCGGCCGGGTCTGGCGGTCGAGGAGTACCTCACGCGCGGCGTGCCGCACAAGCTGGTGGGACTGTCGCTCGACGCCGTCTGCGAACAGGCGCCGGACCGGGCCAACCGCATCGAGCTCTCGCCCAAGACCGACCGCTTCGGCATGCCGCTGCCGGTGGCGCGCTGGCGCATCGGCGAACAGGAGCTGCACACCCTGACCCGCCTGGCGGCCCTCGTGCAGCAGGAGTTCGCCCGGGCAGGTCTGCCGCCGCCGGCGATCGCCGACTGGATCGCCGACCGCGACGCGCACAGCCCCGACATCATCGACATGGGCCACACGGCCGGCACCACGCGCATGGCGGCCGATCCCGGCCGCGGCGTGGTGGACGCCGACTGCAAGGTGCATGGCGTCGACGGTCTCTACATCGCAGGCGCCTCCATCTTCCCGACCTCCGGCCACGCCAATCCCACGCTCATGATCGTGGCGTTCGCCCACCGGCTGGCCGACCACCTGGCGCGGCGGAGCCCAGCATGAACGTGGCGGTGATCGTGGCCTCCCTCGGGCGCCCGGACAGCGTCGCGGTGCTGCTGGACCGGCTGGCCGCGCAGACGCAGCGGCCCTCGCAGCTCATCCTGTCCATGGAAAGCCCGGCCGATGCGCCGCCCGCGCGGGACTGCCCGTTCCCGGTCGAGCAGGTCTTCGGTCCGCGCGGCTCCTGCGCCCAGCGCAACCGGGGTCTGGACCGGCTGAGCCCGGACGCCGGGGCCGTGGTCTTCTACGACGACGACTTTGTGCCCTCGCGCTTTGCCATCGCCGGCATCGCGCGGTTCTTCGAGCGGCATCCGGGCGTGGCCGGTGCGCACGGTCTGGTGCTGGCCGACGGCATCCAGGGCCCCGGCATCGCGCCCGACGACGCGGTGCGCATGGTCGACGCCGCCGACGCCGCGGGCGACCCGCAGACGCACACCATCCTGGCGCACACCCACGGGCTCTACGGCTGCAACATGGCCTACCGGGCCTCGGCCATCGCAGGCGTGCGCTTCGACGAACACCTGCCGCTCTACGCCTGGCTGGAAGACCTGGACTTCGGCGGCCGCGTCCCGGGACCGCTGGTGCATACGGACGCCTTCCAGGGCGTGCATTGCGGCGAGAAGCGCGGGCGCGAAAAGAGCGGACGCCGGCTGGGCTACAGCCAGGTCAGCAACCCGGTGTACCTGCTGCGCAAGGCCACGCTGCCACGCCGCATCGCGCTGCGCATGGTGCTGCGCAACCTGCTGGCCAACCACGCCCGGCTGCTGCACCCCGAGCCCTGGATCGACCGCCGGGGGCGCGCCGCCGGCAACTGGCTGGCCATTCTGGACATCCTGCGGGGGCGCGCCGACCCTCGCCGGATCCTGGAGCTGTGAACACGCAGGCCCCGCCCGGGGTGCTCATCAATGGCCGCTTCCTGTCCGCCGCGCCGACCGCGGTGCACCGCGTGGCCTACGAGCTGACTCGGGCCCTGGGCGAGCTGCCGCAGCGCCCACAGGTCTCCATCGCCGTGCCGCCCGGCGCGCGCCTGGCGTGGCCGGCCCCGAACCTGCCGGTCCGGGAAACCGGCCGGCTGCACGGCATCGCCTGGGAACAGCTCTTCCTTCCGCAGGCAGCACGCGGGCAGCTGCTGCTGGGCTTCTGCAACATGGCCCCGTTCAGCGTGCGCGCGGGCCTGACCATGGTGCACGACGCCCAGGTGTTCACCACCCCCCGGTCGTACGGCCAGGTGCGCAGCGCCTGGGCCCGGCTGCACATCCGGCGGGCGGGCGCCGCGCAGCGGGGCCTGCTCACGGTGTCCGAGTTCGCCAAGCGCGAACTCGTGTCGCTGGGCATCGCCCCGCCCGAGCGCATCCACGTCGTGCACAACGGGGTCGACCATGTGCGGCGCATTTCCCGGGACGACACCGTGCTGGGCCGCCTGGGTCTGAGCCCGCGGCGCTACGCGCTGGCGCTGGCCAACGTCCAGCCACACAAGAACATCGGCCTGCTGCTGCGGGCCTTTGCCCGCCCGGGTCTGGCGGGGCTGCCGCTGGTGCTGACCGGACGCGCCCGTGCCGCGGACTTTGCCGCGGCGGGCTGGTCCCTGCCCGCCAACACCGTGTTCGCCGGCTACGTGAGCGAGGGGGAAATGACCAGCCTGCAGGCCCACGCGCTGGCCGTCTGCACGCCCTCGCTGACGGAAGGCTTCGGCCTGCCGCCGGTCGAGGGCCTGATGCTGGGCACACCGGCCCTGATCGCTCCCTGCGGCGCGCTGCCCGAGGTCTGCGGGCCGGGCGCGCTGCAGGTCGATCCGCACGACCCGGTGGCCTGGGAGGGCGCGCTGCTGCGCCTGCAGAACGACCCGGCGTTGTGGCAGGGGCTAGCGGACGCCGGGCAGATCTATGCCGCCCGCTTCACCTGGGAGGCGGCGGCGCGCAAACTGGTCGAGGTGATCGCGCAGGTGACGGCGCAGTGGCCGTGACCGGGCGGGCGCAGACAGCCCGGTGCCGGCTCAGCGCGGCCAGAGCACCCACATCTGCAGCGGCTGCTTGAGCCGCGAGGCGAGCTGGTAGGGCGCATCGCCCCAGCCGCCCCAGCCGGTGAACAGGTCGGCGCGCACGGCGCCGGTGATGGCGCCGCCCGTGTCCTGCGCCATCACCAGGCGCTGCTGGTTGTAGATCACGCCCTTGGAGGCCAGCCAGACCGGCGTGCCGTAGGGAATGCTCTGTGGATCGACAGCGATCGAGCGGCCCGGCGTCAGCGGCACGCCCTGCGCACCGGCGGGACCGAACCGCGCATTGAGATCGGTCAGCGGCACCTCGCGGAAGAACACCGTGCGCGGGTTGCTCCAGAGCAACTCGTTGAGCCGGCCGGGGTTCTGCGCGGCCCAGGCGCGAATGCCCTCCCAGTTGCCCTCGCGGATCTCGCGCCGGTCCAGCAGCCACTTGCCCACGCTCTGGTAGGGGTGGCCGTTGTGCGCCGCAAAGGCCACGCGGACCTGCTTGACGGTGCCGTCGGGCTCCTTGATGTTCAGCCGGCCCGAGCCCTGGATCTGCAGCACCAGGGCGTCGATGGGATCGGACAGCCAGGCGATGACCCGCCCCCTGAGCGCGGCCTGCGCCGCGGGCAGGGTGTCGATCTCCTGCCGGGTGTACCAGGGCGGCTCGGTGCTGCCCAGCCGCACGCCGACCGGCGGCGCGTACACCGGCACGCGGTGGCTGAAGGTGGTGGTGCGTGAGGCCTCCAGCACCGGTTCGTAATAACCGGTGAGCAGGCCCTGCGGCGTGCTGCCATCGGGCTCGACCACGCGGTAGGGCTGGAAGCGGCTTTCGATCCAGGCCTGCTGCTCGGCGGTGCCGGCCATGATCAGCGGCCGCAGCTCGGCGCACAGCGGCGCCTGCACCGGCGACGGCTTCTCGCAGCCGCGCACCCAGGCGGTCCAGACCTCGTGCAGGCTGTCCAGGCCCCAGCCGGGCAGGTCGGTCCAGCGCACCGGCACCCAGCGGCTGGCGGGCTGCTGGATGGCCGGCGGCAGGCTGCCGTCGGCCGGCCGGGCGCCCGGCGTCGGCCCCGAGGGCGGCAGCTCGACGGTGGTGCAGGCGGCCAGGCTGCCTACAATCAGCGCCGTCGTCCACCGAACCAGTGCGCTCCGGCCCCTGTCCATGACCCTGTTGCTGCTCGAAGCGCTCGCTGCGCTGGTACTGCTCATCTTCATCGTGTGGTGGACCATGTTCTCGGGTCGGAAAAACGGGGAGCTGCCCGAGGAGCGCAAGGCCGAGCGGCCCGATCCGCGGGACGAATGAGCCTCAGCGCGCCCCCAGCTGGCGCAGCGCGTTGGCCAGTTCGACGGCCGACTTCACGCCCATCTTGTCGAACACGCGCGCGCGGTGGACCTCCACCGTGCGCACGCTGATGTTGAGGCGGTCGGCCACCAGCTTGTTGGGCAGGCCGGCGATCACCAGGTCCATCACGTCGCGCTCGCGCTCGGTCAGGCCATCCAGCCGCTGCTGCACGCTGCGCTGCGCGCGCAGCCCCTCCTGCACCTGCGCCGACTGCGCCAGCGCCTGCTCGACACGGTCGACCAGGGCGTTGTCGGAAAACGGCTTCTCGCAGAAGTCGAAGGCGCCGCGCTTGACGGCGTCGACGGCGGTCGGCACGTCGGCGTGGCCGGAGAGGAAGATCACCGGCATGGCCGCCTGCCAGGGCAGCGCCAGCAGCTGCTCGAACAGCGCCAGGCCGCTGGTGCCGGGCATGCGCACGTCCAGCAGCAGGCAGCAGGGCACGGAGGGCTCGGAGGACCAGCGGGCGATTTCGGCCAGAAAGGCATCGGCGCTGTCGTAGCGCTCGCTGAGCAGGCGCCGCGTGCGCAGCAGCCAGGCCAGCGCATCGCGCACGCCCGCATCGTCGTCGACGATGAACACCTTGGCGTCGGGATGCTGGATCATGGGCGGGATGATAGTGAATCCGCCGCCGGACCACCCCAAATCGGATCAGTCCCCCTGGCGGGCAGCGACCCGCGCAGCGGCGGAGCGTGGGGGCTTGGTCACGCCGCTGGGAGGGTGAAGCGGAACACGGTGCCGCGCGGCTGGGCCGGCTCGAAGGTGAGGGCGCCGCCGTGCTGCTCGATCACGGTGCGGCACAGCGACAGGCCCAGGCCCATGCCCTCGGCCTTGGTGGTGAAAAAGGGCGTGAACAGCTTCTCGCGCACCTCGTCGCTCAGGCCCTTGCCGTGGTCGGTGACCGCGAACTCGACCCAGGTCTTGCGCTGAGGCTCGCCATCGGCGGTCTGCGTCCGGCGCGGCGCGATGTGGATCTGGATGCTGCGCAGCCCCGAAGCCAGTGGCGGGTCGCCTTCGGGCATGGCCTGCATGCCGTTGCGGGCCAGGTTCAGCAGCACCTGCTCGACCATGGTTCGGTCGCACAGCACCGACGGGCAGCCGGGCGCGATGCGGGTCTCCACCCGGATGTCCAGCTTCTTGGCCTGCAGGCCCAGCAGCGGCGTGATGGCGTCGAGCAGGGCGGCCGGCGACACCGCCTCGCGCACCTGCTCGCGCCGCCGCACGAAGTCGGCCACGCTCTTGATGACGCGCCCCGCGCGCTCGGCCTGTTCGCTCACACGCTGCATGGCCTGGCGCAGCAGGTCGGGCGGGGCGTCGGTGTCGTCCAGCAGGTTGAGCGAACCGCTGGCGTAGCTGGCGATAGCGGCCAGTGGCTGATTCAGTTCGTGGCTCAGCAGCGAGGCCATCTCGCCCACGGTGGCCAGGCGCGCAGTGGCCTGCAGCCGCTCCTGCGAGGCGCGGTTGAGTTCCTCGACCCGGCGCTGCTCGCTCAGGTCGAGGATGGCGCTCATGAAGCCGGTCTGCGCCCCCTGGGCGTCGATCAGCGGCGCCTCGATGATCAGCACCGGAAAGCGCGTGCCGTCCTTGCGCTGGAACACGGACTCGTAGCCTTCGCGCGGGAACACCTGACCGGCCAGCCGCACCGCCTGGCGCTGCTGGTACTCATCCACCAGCTCGGGCGGCCACCAGGGCGCGGGCAGGCCGGAGCCGATCAGCTCGCTGGCGGAGAAGCCCACCATCTGGCAGAACGCGGGATTCACATAGGTCACGCGCCCGTTCATGTCGCGCGCGCGCAGCCCGGTCACCAGCGAGTTCTCCATCGCCTTGCGGAAGGCCAGCGCCTCGGCCACCTCGGTCTCGGCGCGCTGGCGCCGCCGCATGTCGCGCCCCAGCAGCACCAGCACCGCCAGCAGGGCCAGCGAGAGCGCGCCCACCACCGCAGTCAGCACGTTGGGGAACAGGCCGACGACGCGGCGCGGGCCCTCCAGCCGCAGCACCAGCGTGTGGCCCGGCAGGTCCAGCAGGGCGCTGGCCACCTGCAGGCGGCGGTTGCTCGAGACGGCGCTGTAGAGCGCCAGCCGGGTGCCGTCGACCTCGGTGAAAGCCAGGCCACGGTTGCGCAACAGCGCCTTGTTGGTCAGTTCCGACAGCAGACCGGGCAGGGCGTAGGTGGCCACCAGATAACCCTCGGCCGCGCCGGTGCGCACCACCGGCAGGCACATCTCCATCAGCTCCATGCCCAGGCCGCTGCTCATGGGCCAGAAATAGCTGGGCGAGAACGAAGGCCCGGACACGCGCTGCGCGCTCTCGCAGGCCTGGCGCACATCGGGCAGGGCCTGGGCGCGCGACATCTGCCCGTACAGACCGGACACGTAGGAAGAATCGCGCTCGGCCAGGAGCCGCAGGCCAGCGTCGCGCCACTCCAGCCGTACCAGCTCGCGGTGCTGCTCCAGCACCTCGGCGGCCGGGTCCTGCCACGAGGCAGCCGTGGGGGCCACGCTGTGCAGCGCCTGCAGAGTCTGCACGTTGCGCACCAGACCACTGCGGATGTCGCCGGCCAGCGCGGACGCATCGCGCTCCAGCGCCTCCTGGTCGCGCGACTCCTCGTACTCGGCGGCGAGGAACACCAGCACGCCAAGCAGCACCACCACCAGCAGCAGCAGCGCACCCCACAGCAGCCAGCGCCGCGGCGGTCGTTTCATAGGCTCACAGCCTGCGGTGCTGGAGGGACGGCAGCTGTTCGCGCACGCTGCGCAGACGTTCAAGGTCGATGTCGGCCATCACCACGCCCGGGCCTTCGGCCTGCATCGCCATCACCTGGCCCCAGGGGTCGATCACCATGCTGTGGCCCCAGGTGCGGCGGCCGTTTTCGTGCACGCCGCCCTGGGCGCTGGCGATCAGATAGGCCTGGTTCTCGATCGCGCGGGCTCGCAACAGCACCTCCCAGTGCGCCTGACCGGTGGTGTGCGTGAAGGCCGCGGGCACCAGCAGCAGGTCGGCGGCGAGCATGCGGTAGAGCTCGCCGAAGCGCAGGTCGTAGCAGACGCTCATGCCGATGCGCCAGTGTTCGCCATGGCGCGTGGACATCTCGAACGAGACCGGCGTGTCGCCGGCCCGCAGCACGGCCGCCTCGTCGTAGGCCTCGCGCCCGTTGTCGTAGCGGAACAGGTGGATCTTGTCGTAGCGGGTGACGCAGTGGCCCTTGTGGTCGTAGACCAGCGAGGCGTTGGCCGCGTGGGTCGGGTCGTCGGTGGCCATGGGCAGGGTGCCGCCGACGATCCACAGCTTGAGTTCGCGCGCAGCGTCCGAGAGGAAGTCCTGCACCGTGCCCAGGCCGGTCTGCTCGGCCAGCAGCAGCTTGTCTGCGTCCTGCTGGCCCATGAAGCAGAAGTACTCGGGCAGCACCGCAAGTTCGGCGCCGGCGCGGGCGGCCTGGTCGAGCAGGGCGCGCGCGGCGCTGAGGTTGGCGTCCAGGCTGATGCCCGAGACCATCTGGATGGCGGCGACTTTCATGGGTGCTCCTTGGTTTCGGTGTGCGTTTTTACTTCTTTTCGATCTTCTCGACCTTGGGGTCGGCCCAGCCGCCGCTGATGTGGAACTGCTGGGTGGTGGCGGACTGCAGCGGTTCGCGCAGCAGGAACTGGGCGAGGAAGGTGCCCAGGCCGATGGCGGGGTTGATGGCGGTGGCGATCAGCGAGGCGGTGCCGGCGTTGATCTCGGGCACCACCACCACCTTGAGGTCCTGCTGCTCGCGCACGATGTCGGCGCTGCCTTCCATCAGCACGGCGGCATTCACGCCCTTCATCTGCAGGTTGTTGGTGGTCGCCACGCCCTGGGCGATCTTGGCGTCGCCGCGCACGAAGTCGAAGGCGAAGCCCTCGGAGAACACGTCGCGGAAATCCAGCGTCAGCCGCCGCGGCAGGGCCTGCAGGCTCAGTACGCCCAGCAGCTTGGCCGCACCCGGCTCGACCTTGAGGAACTGGCCGGTCTCGAAGTTGGCCGCCATCTCGCCCGAGAGGCTGGGGTAGTCCAGCGTGAAGGGCGAGCCCAGCCAGCCGATCTCGCCCTCGATGTGGCCGCTGCCACCGCGCACCACCCCCGCGCGGCCGAAGCGCGTCAGCAGCTGGCCCGCGTCGTCCACGTCCAGCCGGAAGTCCAGCCGGGTGCGGCGAGCGGCGCCCTCGTCCCCGGTGGCGGCCCAGTTGCCGCTGGCGATCAGGCGCGCCTCGGGCACGCGCACATTGAGCCTGTTCAGGCGCCATTCCCGGTTGCGCCCCACGCCGCGGTTGACGGCCTGGATGTCCACCAGCCCGAGCTGACGGCCCGAGAGCACCAGGTTCTCCACCGTGATGTCCAGCGCCGGCACGCTGCTGGGCTGCTGCAGCAGCTGCTCGACGTCGGCCGCGGCGCTGGGTGCCAGGTCCAGACGCGCCAGCCGCGCGTAGACGCTGCCGGCGCTGCCGCCCGCGGCCTGGCGGTATTCCACATAGCCGTTGAGCTCGTCCGCATCGACGTTGGCGCGCCACTGCGTGCCCTCGCGCGAGCCGCCCAGCACCACGTTGTTGAAGCTGCGGCCGTCGACGCTGACCTGACTGGCGCGCACCGCCAGCACGGTGGGCAGGTAGTTCAGGCTGGCCGCCTGGGCCGGCGGCGCGGACGTGCCCGCGCTGGTGCCGCGCACGTCGACGCCGCTGGCCTCGCTGAACACGCGCTCCCAGGCGTCCACGTCGATGCGGGCAAAGCGCAGGTTGGCCGCCACACCCTGCGGCGGCAAGGGCGCGGTCTCACCCGCCTGCAGGCCCACGCCCAGGCTGCCGCGCAGCACCCGCGCCTCGGCGCCGGTGATGTCGCGTTCGTACTGCAGCGAGAGCAGGAGCTGCGCCGCGGCACCGATCTCGACCGCCAGCCGGTCGGTGCGGGCCACTTCGTCGGCGCCTTCGGTGGCCACCCCCACCACAGCGTTGTCGTAGCGCAGCGGCAGCACGTCGTCGGCCTTTTTGGACAGGGGCGCCGGCAGGTCCACCGCCAGGCCCTGCAGCGAACTGGTCACGCTGATCTCCGGCGCGCCGCCCCGGAAGCCCAGACGCGCGGTGTAGGTCGCGCTGCCACTGGCGCTGGCGAACAGGCGCGAGACAAAGCCCAGCCCGCCGTCGCGCAGGCCTTCGGCGGAGGCGTTGCCCTGGCCGCGGAATTCCACCTTGGCCACGCCCCGGGCGTCGGGCTGCAAGCCGCCTTCGAGCGCCACCTCGCCGCCGTACAGGCGGGCGCGGGCATCGGCCAGCTTGAAGCCGCGCTCGGTGAAGGCGATGCTGCCGCTGCTGCGCTCCAGCATGGGGGCGTCGGGCGTGATGCGCAGGTCGTTGCCGCCCAGCTGCACGCTGCCCTGCAGCGCGAAGTCCTCGGGTTTCTCAAGGGGCAGCTGCAGCTTGAACGACACCCCGGCGTTGCCGGTGCCCGTGGCCTTGGTCAGGGCGCCGGAGAGCAGACCGTCGAGCGGCGAGGTCTGCACGAAGCGCAGCACCTCGGCAGCCGGCCCCTGGGTGCGCGCGCCCACCTCGACCCGGGGCGAGCCCATGAGGTCGGGGATCAGCACCTCACCCTCGCCCAGCCGCACCTGCGGCAGGCCCTCCACCCCGGCGCTGAGCCCGCTGAGTTTCAGCGAGGCCTTTTCGAGCACCAGCTGGCCGTTGACCGCCTTGAGCGCCGGCCAGGCCGGTGCGCCCTCGTCCTGCAGGTAGGGCGGCAGGTAGGCGAAGTCCACGCCCTTGAGCGCCGCGGTGATGCGGAACTCGCCGTCGGCGCCGGCTTGGTGGAAGGGCAGATCCCAGAGGTCGCCACGCGCGCGGAACTCAATCCGGTCGGACGCCCCCCCGCGGATCGCCTCGCGCACGTAGCGGCGCGCGTCGGCGCCCACCGACAGCGGCATGTAGCGGTGCACCTGGGCGGCGTCGGCGCGGGTGAGGGTGGTGTTGAGGTCGAGCACGCCGGGGAAGCGGGACTTGGCGCTGCTGCGCGCCGGGTCGGCCGTGGTCCAGTGCAGGCGCCCGGTGCCGGCGGCGTCGGCATTGGCCAGGCGCATGTTCTCCAGCCAGACCTCGATGTGCTCGCCCTCAATGTCCCAGCGCGCGTCGGCCTGGAAGCTGGTCATGGGAATCTGCGGCTGTTCGAACATGCCCGGCAGCTCCAGCGCGCCGTCGGTGATCGAGACGCGCGCGGTGCCACCACCCTGGTTGAAGTCGAAGTCGGCGCTGGCGCCCACCACCCCGGGCCGGCCCAGTTCGGGGTAGGGCCCGTAGGCCGACATGCGGCCGCTGGGCTGGCCGGCCAGCGCCAGGCCGCTGACCCGCCCCTTGGCCTGGTAGGCGGTGACGGCCGGGGCCGGCGGCGCGGGCTGGCCCGCCACCGCCGCGGGCGCCACCGGCTGCTGCCATCGCGCCGACAGACCCTGCACCTGACCGGCCGGGCGCAGGCTGGTGAGCAGGTCGCGGCTGGCCTGGGGCAGCGGCACGCGCGTGGCCAGGGCCGCCAGCGCCGCCAGGTCCAGCCGGTCGGCCTCGACCGTGGTCGTTGCGCTGGCGTTCGCGCCGCGGGACAGGCCGTTGTCGTGCGCCAGCCACAGCTTGCTGGCGGGCCAGTCCAGACCGTCCTGGGTGCGGAAGCTCAGGTCGTCGCTGGCCACCTGGAAGCCCTGGGCGCCCCAGCTGGCCACCACCCGGCCATCGACCCGCTCCAGCGCCAGCTCCGGCAGCTGTTCGCCCAGCCGCGTGGCGACCTCGCGCAGGCCCATGTCGACGGTGGCGCCGGCCACCTGGCCGCGCTCGACATCGGCCCAGGCGCGCAGGCGACCCTGGCCGGCGCGCACCTCGACGCCCCATTCGGACAAGTCGACATAAGCCTTCAGGCGCGAGACGTCGACCGCCGGGAAGTCTCCGTAGACCTCGCCGCTCCAGTTGTGCCAGGGCGCTTGCCCGGGCGGCTGCGGCCCCAGATCCAGCAGGGGTTCGCGCATCTGGGCCATCAGGCTGAAGGTCTGGCCCCATTCGGGCGGCGGTGTGGCGTCCAGCCGCAGCAGGTGGCTGCGCACGCGGTTGCGGGCCACGAAGCTCAGGTCGCTCAGCGCCAGCGTGGGCTGGCCCTTGAGCTCGTCGGTCCAGCGCACGGTGCCGCGCTGGATCACGAACTCGGACTGCGAGAAGAACCAGTCGGCGGCGCGATGGTCGCCGGACTGCGGCCCGGAAAAGTCCAGACCGGCGATTTCGATGCGCCCCTGCGGCGTACGACGGATGTCGAGCACCGGCGCCTCGATCAGCAACTGCTCGAAACCCAGGCGCCAGAGCGAGGTGACCGACACCGCCGCCCGCACCTTGGGCAGCCGAAGGGCTTCGCGACCCTGGGGGTCGAGCAGGCGCACGTCGCTGAGTTCGAGCGTGGGCACCAGGCGCAGCAGGAAGCCGGCGCGGGCGCTGGCATCGCCCTGCGACTCGGCGCGGATCGCCCCCACCTGGACGGGTACCCCCACAGCCGCACTGGCCCAGCGTTCCAGGTCGGGACGCCATTCGCCGATTCGCGGCACAATCCAAAAATGCAAGGTGCCCCAGGTGAGTGCGAACAGGATCCAGACCGTCAGCACCATCCACAGCAACAGCCGAGTGATCGCCGACCAGGTCTTCTGGGTTCTTGAGGCAGGGACGGCTGGGGCCGGGCTTTGATTCATATCCAACGCAAATTATGACGGTCAGCCCTCTCGACGGTTCCGCCGCGTCGGTTTCTCCTTTGTCGCCAAATGTGAACCCCGCCGACACCCCGCTGCCAAGCCGGCTGGCCGAGCACTCCCGCTTTGTGCAGCGGGTGCGCCGCCGCTACGAGAACGAGCTGGCCTGCCTGCCACCTGGCCCACCGGTCAAGGCGGCCATGAACACCTGCCTGGCCACGCTGACCGAACGAGGCCTGCCCATGCCCGCCGCCCTGCGCGTGCTGCGCCAGCTGGTGATGGAGCGGCTGGTGGTGCTGGACTGCGAGGAAGGAGCGGCCCTGCAGGACATCACCCGCGCGGTAACCGAACTGGCCGAAATGGCGCTGGACCAGGCCTGCCGGCTGGCGTTTGCCGACCTGGACGAGCTGCACGGCGCGCCGCTGGACGAGAACGGCCAGCGCGCCCAGCTCTGGGTCATCGGCATGGGCAAGCTCGGCGCGCGCGAGCTCAACGTCTCCAGCGACATCGACCTCATCTACGTGTACGACGCCGACGGCGAGACCGCGGGCAACGCAGCCGGCCGCCACCACATCAGCAACCACGAGTACTTCGGCAAGGCGGTCAAGCACATTTACAACACGATCGGCGACACCACCGAACACGGCTGCGTGTTCCGTGTCGACCTGGCCCTGCGGCCCAACGGCAATTCTGGCCCTGCCGCGGTCTCGCTGGGCGCGCTGGAGGAGTATTTCCTGGTGCAGGGCCGCGAGTGGGAGCGCTTTGCCTGGCTCAAGAGCCGCGTCATCGCGCCCGCCGCCTGCATCGCCGACAAGAGCGCCAGCGCGCTGCGCGGAGCTGTGCTGCCCTTCGTGTTCCGCAAGTACCTGGACTACAACGTCTTCGATTCGCTGCGCACCCTGCACCGCCAGATCCGCGACCATGCGTCCAAGCGCGCCGCGGGCAACCCGGGCCGTGCCAACGACGTCAAGCTCTCGCGCGGCGGCATCCGCGAAATCGAATTCACCGTGCAGCTGCTCCAGGTGGTGCGCGGCGGTCAGTTCCCCGAGCTGCGCACCCGGCCGACGCTGGACGCGCTGCAGCGCGTGGCCAAGGCCAACCTCATGCCGCGCGCCACCGCCGACGCGCTGGCCGCTGCCTACGAGTTCCTGCGCAAGGTCGAACACCGCATCCAGTACCTGGACGACCAGCAAACCCACCTGATCCCCACCCGCGACGACGACCTGGCCTGGATCGCCGCGACGATGGGCTTCCCCGACATGTGCGCCTTCCTGTGCGCGCTGGACACCCACCGCGAGACCGTGGCCCACGAGTTCGACATCCTGCTCGGCGGCGCGCCCGGCGGCGGCTGCACCGGCAAGGGCTGCCAGAAGAATGGCTCGCGCGGTTCGGTGGAGGACCTGCAGGGCGTGATGACCGGACTGCCCGAGGCCTTTGCCGCCAAGGTGTCGCAGTGGTGCGGGCACCCGCGGGTGCTGGCGCTGCGCGAGGACGCGCGCCTGCGCCTGGTGCGCCTGGTCCAGCGCACCGGCGCCTGGCTCGACGAAGGCCGGGTCAACGAACAGGCGGCGCTGCGCCTGGCCGACTGGATCGAGCCGCTGCTGCGCCGCGAAAGCTACCTGGCCCTGCTGCAGGAGCGGCCGTCGGTGCACGAGCGCCTGCTGCGCATCCTGGGTGCGGCCAAATGGCCGGCGCGTTACCTGCTCAAGCACCCGGGCGTGATCGACGAACTGGCCAGCCGGCAGCTGCTGGAAGAGCGTTTTGACGCCGCCCAGTTCGAAGCCGACCTGGAAGAGCGGCGCACCGCGCTGCGCCGCACCGGCGAGGACGACGAGGAAGAACTACTGAACCTGCTGCGCCGCGCCCACCACGCCGAGGTGTTCCGCACCCTGGCGCGCGACATCGAGGGCGTGCTGACGGTGGAACAGGTGGCCGACGACCTCTCCGCGCTGGCCGACACGGTGCTGCGCGTGACAGCGCGCTGGTGCTGGGCGCGGCTGAAAAACCGGCACCGCGACGAACCGGCCTTCGCCATCATTGGCTACGGCAAGCTCGGCGGCAAGGAACTGGGCTACGGCAGCGACCTGGACATCGTGTTCGTCTACGAGGACGAGGACGAGAACGCCAGCGAGATCTACGCCGCCTTCGTGCGCAAGCTGATCAACTGGCTGCAGGTCAAGACCGGCGAGGGCGACCTGTTCGAGATCGACACCGCGCTGCGACCCAACGGCAACTCGGGCCTGCTGGTGACCAGCTTCACCGCGTATGAGAACTACCAGCGCGGCCGCGGCAGCAACACCGCCTGGACCTGGGAACACCAGGCGATGACGCGCGCCCGCTTCGTGATGGGCATGGCCAGTCTGCAGCAGCGCTTCGACGACGTGCGCGAGGCGGTCATCACCGCCGAACGCGACCGTGCGGCGCTGGCGCAGGAAATCATCGCCATGCGCGAGAAGGTGCGCAGCGCCCACCCGGTGCGCGGTGAGCAGTTCGACGTCAAGCACAGCCCGGGCGGCATGGTCGACGTGGAGTTCGTGGTGCAGTACCTGGTGCTGGCGCATTCGGGCGAACACCCCGAGCTGCGCGGCAACCTGGGCAACATCGCCCTGCTGCAGCGCGCCGAGGCCGTCGGCCTGCTGCCCAAAGGCGTGGGCCAGGAAGCCGCCGATGCCTACCGCGAACTGCGCGCCATCCAGCACCGCGCACGGCTGGACGAGGCGCCCACGCAGATCGGCGCCGCCGCCGCCGCCGGCATGGCCACCGCGGTGCAGGCGCTCTGGCGCCACGCGCTGGGCAAGACGGAATAGAGCCCCCACGCTCCGCCGCTGCGCGGGTCGCTGCCCCCCGAGGGGGCTGGGCCAGCCTTGGGGCGGCCCGGCGACTGACCCGTCGCCCCCCACGCTCCACCGCTGCGTGGGTCATTCAGACCGATAACCCTGTGCCCGTCATGGGTGTTGAAAAGAATGTCTCGACTGTTTTGTGACTGATCAGTCACAATAAAACCAGACAGTTCAACAACACACCCGCGACCGGAGGGCACATGGTCATCACACCGCGGAACTTTTCCGCCACGAATCCGCTCAATGCATTCACGATGGCGCCGAAATCGGTGTTGTCGGATGTTCAGGTTTTTGCACTGCGAAGCCTTCCGCCGATCGCGGCGGATGAAATCCCGAGGCGCTTCTCCTCCTCCTCCCTCCCTCCCTCCTTCGCGTCGGGGCGCTTCGCAGGCTTTTCTTCTTCCCCCCTCCGCCGCCCCCCCGGGGCGGTGGCTTCTCTGGGCTGAGCCATGTACTCGGTCCCCACCCCCACTCCGATCGGCGGCGCGCCCGAGGGCCGTGGTCAGCGTCCGCGCGTGGCCATCGTCGGCTCCGGCATCTCCGGCCTGGCCGCCGCCCACACCCTGACCGGCCTGGCCGAGCTCACCCTGTTCGAGGCCGGTGACTACTTCGGCGGCCACACGCACACGGTGGACGTGACCCTGCCCGACCCCCTGGGCCGTCCAACCACCTTCGGCGTCGACACCGGTTTTCTCGTCCTGAACGAGCGCACCTACCCCAACCTGCTGGCGCTGTTCGAGCAGCTGCAGGTGCCGATCGCGCCGTCCGACATGTCGTTCTCCGTTCAGGCGCCGGGCGCCGGGCCACGCGGCACGGCGCTGGAATGGAGCGGCAGCGACCTCTCCACCGTATTCGCCCAGCGCGAGAACCTGGGCAACGCCCGCTTCTGGCGCATGCTGGCCGACATCGTCCGTTTCAACCGCCTGACCACGAAGCTGGCCAGGCGCGGCGACGACCTCGGTGCCGACAGCCCGCTGCTGGAACCGCTGGGCGATTTCCTGGAGCGCCACCGCTTCTCGGCCGCTTTCCGCGACTGGTACTTCCTGCCCATGATGGGCTGCATCTGGAGCTGCCCGACCGACCAGATGCTGCGCTTCCCGGTCGCGACCATGGTGCGCTTCTGCCACAACCACGGCCTGATCCAGGTGACCAACCGCCCCCAGTGGTACACGGTGGCCGGTGGTGCGCGGCAGTATGTGGAGAAGATCGTCGCCCGCATTCCCGACCGGCGCCTGAACACCCCCGTGCAGCAGGTGCTGCGCGACGAACAGGGCGTGCGCTTGGTGAGCGAGGGCCGGGTCGAGCGCTTCGACGCCATCGTCATGGCCTGCCACAGCGACCAGGCGCTGGCCATCCTGGGCGATGCCGCGACGCCCGAAGAGCGCGCAGCCCTGGGCGCGGTGCGCTACCAGCCCAACCGCGCGGTGCTGCACACCGACGCCTCGGTGCTGCCGCAGCGCGAGAAGGCCTGGGCGGCCTGGAACTACGAGGCCGGCGGCGCCGGCGCTGAGCCGCGCGTCTGTCTGCACTACCTGATCAACCGGCTGCAGCCGCTGCCGCTGAAGACCCCGGTGGTCGTCTCGCTCAACCCGCAGCGCGCCATCGACCCGGCCACCGTGATCGGCGAATACGAGTACGCGCACCCGGTGTTCGACCTGGCCGCGATCCGCGCCCAGAAGGCCATGGTCGACCTGCAGGGCCGCCACGACACCTTCTACGCCGGCGCCTGGATGGGCTACGGTTTCCACGAGGACGGACTCAAGGCCGGCCTGCGTGCGGCGCGCGAGCTGATCATGGCCCACGACCTGCTGCCGCAGCGCAGCGCCACCGAAGCGCGCGACGCCTCCCTACCCGGGGTGTTTGCATGAACGACGCCGCGAGCGAGCGCCCCAAGGCCTTGATCGGCTTCGGTCAGGTGCGCCACGCGCGCTCGCGCCCCAAGGCCCACGCCTTCGCCTACCCGACCTTCTTTCTGATGCTGCCGCTGCGCAGCCTTCGGAAGAACGGCGATGGCGCGCTCGCTCGCAACCGCCGGGCGGCGCTGGCCTTCCACGACCGCGACCACGGCGACGGCCGCGAGGACTGCCTGGCCTGGCTCGACGGCCTGCTGGCCGAGCACGGCATCGGCGACGCGGACGGCGAGGTCTGGCTGCACACCTACCCGCGCGTGCTGGGCTACGTGTTCAAGCCGGTGAGCTTCTGGTACTGCCACCGCGCCGACGGCTCGCTGCGCGCCGTGATCGCCGAGGTCAACAACACCTTCGGCGAGCGCCACTGCTACCTGCTGGACGCGCCGCGCTTCGGCGTGCCGGCCACCGCCGACAAGGTGTTCCACGTCTCGCCCTTCGCCCCGGTGCGCGGCGAGTACCGCTTCGTCTTCATGCGCACGCAGCACGGCGGCGAAGACCGCACCGTGGTGCGCATCGACTTCCACGACGAGCCCGGCGCCGAAGCCCTGATCCGCACCAGCGTCAGCGGCACGCTGCAGCCGCTGGATGCCGCGAGCGCGCGGCGCGCGCTCTGGGGCCACCCGCTGATGACGCTGGGCGTGATCGCCCGCATCCACTGGCAGGCCCTGCGCCTGTGGCTCAAGCAGGCGCCCTTCTTCCGCCAGCCCGCCGCCCCGGCGGACTTCGTCACCCAAGGCCACCCGGCCTCCCGCTGACCCCTTGCCTTTCGACACGACATGAACAGCACCACCGCCCCGCAGAGCGCCGGCCTCTCCCTGCCCCGCCACGCCCCGGCCGCCGCCCGCACCACGTTGCAGCTGCTGCAGCGCCTGCGCCACGGCTCGCTCACGCTGCAGTTGCCCGACGGCACGGTGCAGCGCTTCGGTGGCGGTGCGGGACCGCTGGCCGCCCTGCGGATCCACGACTGGTCCGTGTTCGGTGCAGCCATGAAGTCGGGCGACATCGGCTTTGCCGAAAGCTACATCGCCGGCCACTGGAGCACGCCGCAGCTGGCCGATCTGCTGCGCGTGCTGATCGCCAACCGCGAGGCACTGGAAGACGTGGTCTACGGCTCCTGGATCGGTCGCCTGGCCTACCGCCTGCGCCACCTGCTCAACCGCAACAGCAAGGCCAACAGCCGCAAGAACATCCACGCCCACTACGACCTGGGCAACGCCTTCTACGGACTCTGGCTCGACGAGACCTGGAACTACTCGTCGGCGCTGTACGAGAAGCCGGACCAGGACATCGTGCTGGCCCAGCACGCCAAGGTGCGCCGCGCGCTGCGCATGGTGGGCGCCCGCCCGGGCCAGCGCCTGCTGGAAATCGGCTGCGGCTGGGGCGCCCTGGCGGAAAAGGCGATCACCTCGTTCGGTATGGAGGTGACCGGCGTCACCCTCTCGACCGAGCAACTGGCCTTCGCGCAGCAGCGCAACCCGGGCGCCGACCTGCGGCTGCAGGACTACCGCGACATCCAGGACGCGCCCTTCGACGCCATCTGCTCGATCGAGATGGTCGAGGCCGTGGGGCGCGAGTACTGGGACACCTACTTCGGCACGGTCTCGCGCCTGCTCAAGCCGGGCGGCCGCGCCTGTATCCAGAGCATCACCATCCGCGACGACCTGTTCGACCGCTACGTCGCCGGAACCGACTTCATCCAGCAGTACATCTTCCCGGGCGGCTGCCTGCCCAGCCCCTCGCAGTTCCGCGCCGCGGCCGAACGCGCTGGCCTGCAGGTGGCCGACCAGTTCCACTTCGGCCCCGACTACGCGCAGACGCTGCGGGTCTGGCGCCAGCAGTTCCTGCTGAACCAGGAGCGCGTGCTGCAGCAGGGCTTCGACCAGCGCTTCCTGCGCACCTGGGAGTTCTACCTCGCCTACTGCGAGGCGGCCTTCGACGAAGGCAACACCGACGTGGTGCAGTTCACCCTGCGCAAGCCGGACTGACTCCCCGGAGAACCGCCATGCGACACACCCTGCCCCAGCGCGCCTTCACCGTGGTGGCCATCACCGCGGCACTGTGGCTGCCCCTGCCCACCACTGTGCACGCCAACACGCCGGCCGACGCCGCCGAGGCGGCGCTCGCGGGCAAGGCGCCGCGCGGGCAGTCGCTGTTCCGCTACTGGGGTTTCGAGGTCTACGTCGCCACGCTTTACACCCCGCCCGCCTTCCGCGCCGAGGGCTTCGAGCAGCAGCGCCTGGCGCTGGAGCTGCAGTACCGGCGCACGTTCAAGGGCGCCGACATCGCCCAGCGCTCGATCGACGAGATGCAGGACATCGCCCCGCTGACACCCGCCCAGGCCACCGAGTGGAAGGCCGCCATGGAGCGCGTGTTTCCCGATGTCGCGCCCGGCGACCGGCTGATGGGTGTGCACCTGCCCGGCCGGGGCGCGCACTTCTACTACAACGGTCGCCTGCGCGGCGTGGTCGACGACCCGGTGTTCGCCGAGCGCTTCTTCGGCATCTGGCTCTCGCCGCGCACCTCCCAGCCCAAGCTGCGCGAGGCCCTGATCGCTGGCGCCGCACGCTGAGCCACCCATGGACACCACCACGGCCATTGCCCCTGCTGAGCGCTTCACCGCGCCCGGGGCTTGGCGCGCCGGCTTGCGCTACGGGCTGCTGGGCCTGCCGCTGGCCTTCGTGGCGTTGCCGCTGTACGTGGTGCTGCCCAACCACTACGCGCGCTCGTTCGCAGTGCCGCTGGCGGCACTCGGTGCGGTGCTGCTGGCGGCGCGCCTGTTCGATGCGGTGCTGGACCCCTGGATCGGCCGCTGGATTGACCGGCTCTTCGCCCGCAGCCACCGCCGCGTGCTCAGCGCGGGCGCGGCGGCGGCGCTGGTGCTCGCCCTGGGTCTGTGGGGCCTGCTGTTCCCTCCGCCGGCCCTGCGGGGCGACGTGGTGCCCCTGCTGGCCTGGGCCGGCGTGCTGATGGCCGTCACCTACACCGCCTACAGCGTGGCCAGCGTGGCGCACCAGACCTGGGGCACGCGCCTGGGCGGCAACGAGGCGCAGCGCAGCCGCATCAGCGCCTGGCGCGAAGGCCTGGCCCTGGTGGGTGTGCTGACCGCCGCCGTGCTGCCAGGCACGCTGGGGCTGGGTACCACCGTGGCCGCGTTTGCGGTGCTGCTGGCGCTGGGCTGGTGGGCCTGGAGCGCCGCCGTAGTGCCCACAGCGCGCGGACTGACGCTGGGCGCACTGGCGCACCAGAACGCGCTGGCCCATCCGCTGCGCCAGCCCCGCTTCGTGCGCCTGCTGGCGGTGTTCGTGGTCAACGGCACGGCCAGCGCGGTGCCCGCCACCCTCGTGCTGTTCTTCGTGCAGGACCGGCTGCAGGCCCCGGCCTCGGTCGAGCCGGCCTTCCTGGCCACCTACTTCCTTTGCGCCGCGCTCTCGTTGCCGCTGTGGGTGCGGCTGGTGCCGCGCCTGGGCCTGGCGCGCAGCTGGCTGGCGGGCATGGCGCTGTCGGTGCTGGTCTTCATCTGGGCCGCCACGCTGGGCGCGGGCGACGTGACCGCCTTCCTGATCGTCTGCGCGCTCTCCGGCATCGCCCTGGGCACCGACCTGGCCCTGCCGTCGGCGCTGCTGACGGGCCTGATGGACGAGCTGGGCGAACGCGGCCAGCGCGAGGGCGCCTACCTCGGCTGGTGGAATTTCGCCGCCAAGCTCAACCTGGCACTGGCGGCCGGCCTGGCCCTTCCGCTGCTGGGCGCCTTCGGCTACCAGCCCGGCGCACGCGATCCGCAGGCCCTGTGGACCCTCACCGTGGCCTATTGCCTGCTGCCCTGCGGTTTGAAGCTGCTGGCCGCGGCCCTGCTGCAGTTGCTGGTCATCCGCCCCGCCGCGCTCCGCGCGCCGCTGCCCGACACCCTGAAAGTTCACCCATGAAACGACGACTGCTGCTCACCGCCGGCGCCGCCGCCACCCTGGCCATCACCGGCTGCGCCGGCCCGCAGGTTGGCGACTACGCCACCGAAAAACCCGTGCTGGACCTGCGCCAGTACTTCAACGGCACGCTGGACGCCTACGGCGTGTTCACCGACCGCAGCGGCCAGGTGGTGCGGCGCTTCACAGTGGTCATGCGCTGCACCTGGAACGGCGACGAAGGTGTGCTCGACGAGGACTTCACCTACTCGGACGGCACCACGCAGAAGCGCATCTGGCGTCTGAAACACGAGGGCAACGGCCGCTACACCGGCCGCGCCGACGATGTGGTCGGTGTGGCCGAAGGCCAGACCGCGGGCAACGCCTTCCGCTGGGGCTACACCCTGGCGCTGCCGGTGGACGGCCGGGTGTGGAACGTGCAGTTCGACGACTGGATGTACCTGCTGGATGACCGGGTGATGCTCAACAAGGCCGTGATGAGCAAGTTCGGCATCCGCCTGGGCGAGGTCACGCTCAGCTTCGTGCGGCGCTCCTCATGAACCACAGCTTTGTCGACCCCGCCACCACCGGTGCGGCCCCGCCGCGCCAGGGTACCGGTCTGTGGCGCTCATTCAACCCGCGCATCGGCTCCTGGCAGGGCCTGCGGGTCTGGGTGGTGGGCGCCTCCAGCGGCATCGGCCTGGCCGCCGCCGAGCGGCTGATCGGCCTGGGCGCTACCGTGCTCGCGTCGGCGCGCAGCGAGGCCGGCCTGCAGGCGCTGGTGGACCGGCACACCCGGCCCGGCCAGCCCGCCCCGGTGCAGGCCTGGCCCATGGACGTGACCGACGCGCAGGCCGTGGCGCTGACCGCCCGCGCCGTGCTGGCCGAAGGGCCGATCGACGTGCTGCTGTTCTGCGCCGGCCACTACCGCGCCCTGCGGGCCGAGGCCTTCGACCTGGCCGAGATGCAGCGGCACATGGCGATCAACTACGGCGGCGCGCTGAACCTGCTGGACGCCCTGCTGCCGGCCATGATCGGCCGGGGCCAGGGCCACATCAGCCTGGTCAGCAGCGTGGCCGGGTTCCGCGGGCTGCCCAAGGGCCTGGCCTACGGCCCGACCAAGGCCGCGCTGACCCACCTGGCCGAGACACTGCACCTCGACCTGGCGCCGCGCGGCCTCGGTGTGAGCGTGGTGCACCCCGGCTTCGTGAAGACGCCACTGACGGCGCAGAACGACTTCTCGATGCCAGCCCTGATCTCGCCGGACGAGGCAGCCCGCGCCATGCTCGAGGGTATTGCGGCCGGCCGGTTCGAGGTCCACTTCCCGCGCCGCTTCACGGTCTGGATGAAGTTGCTGCGCCTGCTGCCCTACCGCGCCTATTTCCCGCTGGTGCACCGCGCCACCGGTCTATAAAGCGGCATGACCCCATCGACCGACCTGCGCGAAGCCGTCCAGCGGCTGGCGGACTTTTACGCGCGGCTGCAGCCGCAGGACCTGGACCGGCTGGACCGCTTCTACACGCCCGACGCGCGCTTCAAGGACCCGTTCAACGAGGTGCGCGGGCTGCCCGCCATCCGCCGCATATTCGAGCACATGTTCGCGTCGCTGCACCAGCCGCACTTCGTGATCACCGGCCAGCTGGTCGATGGCGAGCAGGCCTTCCTGGTCTGGGAGTTCCGCTTCCGCATGCGCCGCTTCGACACCACGACCGAACAGGTGGTGCGCGGCGGCTCGCACCTGCGGCTGGCGCCGGACGGCCGTGTGCTCGACCACCGCGACTACTGGGACGCGGCCGAAGAACTGTACGAAAAGCTGCCCGTGCTGGGTGCGCTGATGCGCTGGCTCAGGCGGCAGGCCACCCGTTGACGGTCAGCTGGGGCGCGTGTCGGCAAAGCTCTGACGCAGCGCCAGCTTGTCGGCCAGGCGCGCCAGGTTGGGGTGCGTGGTGCGCCACTCCAGCTGCGGGAAGCGGAAGCTGAGGTAACCCAGCGCGCATCCCACGGCCAGATCGGAGAGGCTGAGGTGGATGCCCGAGCAGAAGGGCTTGTCGCCCAGGCCGCGCGCCATCGCCACCAGCG
The DNA here is from genome assembly GCF_042648585.1 of Hydrogenophaga luteola. Classification (NCBI taxonomy): domain Bacteria; kingdom Pseudomonadati; phylum Pseudomonadota; class Betaproteobacteria; order Burkholderiales; family Comamonadaceae; genus Hydrogenophaga; species Hydrogenophaga luteola. The sequence continues at coordinate 78,943 of NZ_JBHRXX010000001.1, forward strand.
CGGCGTCGACCTTGGCCATCTGGCGGTCGATCCAGGCCTGGCTGCGCTGCTCCTCGCTGCGGCCGGGCCAGGTGGACTCCAGCCGCGCCAGGATGGCGGCGTCCATCACCCCGTCGGCCAGCGCCTCCCAGGTCTTGACCTCGGCGCGCTCGCGGCCCGAGGGCGGGATCAGCTTGCCCACCGGCGAGAGCGTGTCCAGGTACTCGACGATCACGCGCGAATCGAACACCGCCTCGCCGCCTTCCATGATCAGGCAGGGCACCTTGCCCAGCGGGTTGGAGGTGGCAATCGAGGTGTCGGCCGACCACACGTCTTCCTGGATGAACTGGTAGTCGAGCTTTTTCTCGGCCATGACGACGCGCACTTTGCGGACGTACGGGCTGGTGACGGCGCCGATGAGTTTCATGAGGAGTGGAGTTGTGGGGGTCCCTGGGCAGGCCATTTTAGCGAGCGCCTCCACCGCCCGTGGCGGCCTGGGGGATCGGCCGGGCGCCGGACCCGCCTTCTACAATCCATGGATGCGCCCGACCTCTGCCCCACCCGCCGCTGCCTCCGGCAGCCTCACCCCCGTCTCCGCCCTCTCGCCGCTGGACGGCCGCTACGCCGGCAAGCTGGCGCCGCTGCGCCCGTTCATGAGCGAACAGGGCTACATGCACCGCCGCGTGCAGGTCGAGATCGCCTGGTTCATCGCCCTGTCCGACGCCGGCTTCGACGAATTCCAGCCGCTCTCTCCCGGCGCCCGCACCTACCTGATGGGCCTGGTAAAGAACTTCTCCGAGGCCGATGCCGTGGCCATCAAGGAGATCGAGAAGACCACCAACCACGACGTCAAGGCCGTCGAGTACTGGATCAAGTCCAAGTTCGACGCCCGCCCCGAACTGGAGAAGGCCGCCGAGTTCGTGCATTTCGCCTGCACCAGCGAGGACATCAACAACACCAGCCACGCCCTGCAACTCAAGGGCGGCCGCGACGCCGTGCTGCTGCCCGCGCTGGACCAGGTGATCGCCCGCCTGCGCGAAATGGCGCACCAGTTCGCCGACGTGCCGATGCTCAGCCGCACCCATGGCCAGACCGCCAGTCCGACCACGGTCGGCAAGGAACTGGGCAACGTGGTGGTGCGCCTGGCCGGCGCACGCGAGCGCATTGCAGCCGTCAAGCTGATGGGCAAGATGAACGGCGCCGTAGGCAACTACAACGCCCACCTGAGCGCCTGGCCCGACTTCGACTGGGAAGCCTTCAGCAAGAAGGTCATCGAGACGCCCGAGCCGCTGGGCCTGGGCCTGACCTTCCAGCCGTATTCGATCCAGATCGAGCCGCACGACTACATGGCCGAGCTGTTCGACGCGATCGCGCGCACCAACACCATCCTGATCGACCTCTCGCGCGACATCTGGGGTTACGTCAGCCTGGGCTACTTCAAGCAACGCCTGAAGGCCGGCGAGATCGGCTCGTCGACCATGCCGCACAAAGTCAACCCGATCGACTTCGAGAACGCCGAAGGCAACCTGGGCCTGGCCAATGCCGTGCTCAAGCACCTGTCGGAGAAGCTGCCCATCAGCCGCTGGCAGCGCGACCTGACCGATTCCACCGTGCTGCGCAACATGGGCGTGGGCCTGGGCTACGCCGTGCTGGCCTACAGCTCGCTGATGACCGGCCTGAACAAGCTGGAACTCAATGAAGAGGCCCTGGCCGCCGACCTGGACGCCGCCTGGGAAGTGCTGGCCGAGCCGATCCAGACCGTGATGCGCCGTTTCGGTGTGCAAGGCGCCTACGAGAAGCTCAAGGAAGTCACGCGCGGCAAGACCGTGACCGCCGAGGCGCTGCACGCGCTGATCCGCAGCCTGGAGATTCCTCAGGCCGAGAAAGATCGCCTGCTGGCCATGACGCCGGCCAGCTACGTCGGGAAAGCCGCCGAACTGGCGCGCCGCACGTAATTCTTTTGCATAAATCTGGCCGGGGCCGGGCACCAGTTGTCCGGCCTTTTTGCATTTTGGGCGGACAACCCCCCGAAGTTGTGCGGTTTTTCATGCACAGTCTGTGACGCGTTTGACATATCGCAACCGGCACTTGGATGCCCCTGCATAAAGTCCGGCGCTTGTTTCTCTCTCAGCCACCGCCCGACGCAGGGCGCAAGCGCCCCAGGAGCCCCGGCCATGGCCATTGAACTGTTCAACCAGAACGGGCACGTCTGCCTGATGTTTGCCCACCTCAGCGACGAGGGCGGCGAAGCCGTGCAGGCCAACCAGTTCCTGATCATCGATGGCGACCAGGGCGCCATCATCGACCCAGGCGGCAACATGGCCTACAACGAGCTTCTGCTGACCATCGGCCGCTACTTTCCGCCGAACAAGCTCACCGAAATCCTGGCCTCGCACGCCGACCCGGACATCATCGCCTCGCTGGACCGCTGGATGACCAGCACCCAGGCCACGCTCTATATCTCCAAGCTCTGGGAGCGCTTTGCCCCCCACTTTTGCAAGCCGGGCAAGACCGCGGGCCGCATCATCGGCATCCCCGACCCCGGCATGCGCATCAAGCTCGGGCGCAGCGAGATCGTCGCGCTGCCGGCGCACTTCATGCACGCCGAAGGCAACTTCCAGTTTTGGGACCCGGTCAGCAAGATCCTGTTCTCCGGGGACCTGGGCGTGTCGCTGGGCACCTCCAAGGAAGCTGGCGAACCCATCACCAGCCTGGCGCCCCACCTGGCCCGCATGGAAGCCTTCCACCGCCGCTACATGGTGTCGCAGAAGATCCTGCGTCTCTGGGCGAATATGGTCCGGGACCTGCCGATCAAGATGATCGTGCCGCAGCACGGCGCGCCGCTGGCGGGCGACGCGGTGAAGGAGTTCATCGGCTGGATCGGCGACCTGACCTGCGGCATCGACAACGTGACGCAGGCGAACTACACGATCCCGGCCTAGCCCGCTTTCTCTTCGATCGCCCGCTCGGCGTAGCGGTTGAAGCGCCAGGCATCGCCCTGCAGGGTGATGCGCCGCCACACCCCCCGTTTTTCGGCCGGGCTCATGGCTGTCCAGTGCTGCACTTCATCGAAACTGCGGCCGCAACCCTTGCACACCTCGTCGCCCTGGCTGGTCGAGCAGATGGCGATGCAGGGCGTGTCCGGCGTGGTGTCGAACCAGGACAGCCAGGCCTGGCGGGCCGCAGGCGGCAAGGTCGCCTCGTCGGTCTCGGTCTGCCGGTGGTAGGTCATCAGCGCGTAGACCTCGGCCAGAGCACGCAGGGGCAAGGTCAAAGGCGCGGCTGCGTCAGGCGAGGGAGAGCGCTCACGCCAGTAGTTGATCGCTGCCTCGATGTCGGTGATGTGGATGCCGGCCATGGGACGGCGATGATACGGTGTGGAAAGTGCTTACCGGCCGCCAGGGTCGAATGGAGGGACGCACCGCTACAATCGCCGGACTCGAAGGGGAGTAGCTCTCCGGGAGGGAACCGCGCTCGGCGCACCGTTTCAACCCGTTCGGGTCGTCGTCAGGACGAAGCACACGCTTCCGGCGATCCGAGCCCGGTGTCCGCCACCGGCCTGAGCAAGACCTTTGGACTGTCCCCGCGGACCGATCTAGGCCTCACTGCCCCTTCGCGCCGATGCAAAGCATCCGGTGCCGAGGGTTGGTTTGCGCCGGAACCGGACTGTCAGGGGCCCATCACCACACAACGAGGCATCCAATGGATTTCCTGACTTCACCCGAGTTCTGGGTCGCTCTGGGACAGATCATCATCATCGACATCCTGCTCGGGGGCGACAACGCGGTCGTGATCGCGCTGGCCTGCCGCAAGCTGCCGCCTGCGCAGCGCACCAAAGGCATCATCTGGGGCACGGCGGGCGCCATCATCCTGCGCGTGGTCCTGATCGCGTTCGCCATGACGCTGCTGAACGTGCCCTTCCTCAAGCTGGTCGGCGCCATCCTGCTGGTCTGGATCGGCATCAAGCTGATCGCACCCGATGAAGACGGTCACGGCGACATCCAGGGCAGCGACAAGCTGTTCGCCGCCATCAAGACCATCATCGTGGCCGACCTGGTGATGAGCGTGGACAACGTGATCGCCATCGCCGGCGCCGCACAGAACGCGGGTGAGCACTCGCTGCTGCTGGTGGTGCTGGGCCTGCTGATCTCGATCCCGATCATCGTCTGGGGCAGCACCCTGGTCATCAAGCTGATGGCCCGCTTCCCGGTGATCATCGTGGCCGGCGGCATGCTGCTGGGCTGGATCGCCGGCGGCATGCTGGTGACCGACCCCGCCTTCGTGAACCCGGACAAGTGGACCTGGATGCCCAAGCTGGGTTCGGTGGACGGCCAGGGCCTGGCGGTCATTTCCGACACGCTGTACTGGACCGCCCACGTCGCTGGTGCGCTGCTGGTGCTGGCCATCGGCAAGTTCGTGGCCTCGCGCCAGAAGCCCGCGGAAGAAGCCGGCGCCTGATCGGCCGAGCTCTCAACGCCCCGGGGCGGCCTACCGAAAGGGGGCCGCCCTTTTTCATGGCCGGTGCTATGCTGGCCGCATGAAAACACTCGTGACCTGGCTGCTTGCCGCCTGCGCCTTGCTTCTGGTGGCCTATCTGTACCCCGGTGTGCAGGTGCAGAGTTTCACCTCGGCCCTGATCGCCGCCTTCGTGATCGGGCTGTTCAACATGGTGCTGCGCCCGGTCCTGGTGGTGCTGACGCTGCCGGTCACGCTGATCACGCTGGGCCTCTTTCTGTTCGTGATCAACGCACTGCTGTTCTGGGCCGCGGCCAGCGTGCTGGACGGCTTCCACGTCAACGGTTTCGGCGCCGCGCTGCTCGGCTCGCTGATCTACTCGGCAATCATGCTGGTGGTGGACGCCGCGGTGAAGTCACTCCTGTCGCGCTGAGTCGCGCAGCAGCTCCTCGACTTCACGCCGACGCACATCGACGATGGCCAGCTCCATCGGGTCGGCGTTGCGTTCTGCCGGCGGCAGCATCTGGGCGGCGCGCAGGCGGTCGAGCGCCCCGCCGTAGTCCATCTGTGCCGCCCGCGCCTCGGCCTCCGACCGCACCGAACGCAGGCGCTGCCCCAGCGCGGCCTGCACCCGTGAGAGCGTCTGCCAGGCTTGCGCGTCTTTCGGCTGTGCCACCACCCAGGCCTGCAGACGGGCGGCGGCGCCGACGAGTGCGCCCTGGCTGGTCAGCGCCGCCTGGGCCCCGAACAGCAGATCGGCCCGCGTGCTGCCGGCCAGTGCCTGGTCCCGCAGTGTGCCCAGCGAAGCGTCGTTGAGCGCACGGGCGTTCGGCCCGATCAGGATTTCCAGCTGAAGCAGGTCCCAGGCCCCCTGGGTACCCGGCGCGGCGGCGGCACGGGCCTGGCGCACGATGGACAGCGCCTGCGCCGACTGCCCGAGCCGGTGGGCCGAAAGGGCCGCCGCGTACTGGGCGGCGGGCGCTGCGTTGGGCGCCTGTCCGGCCTGCAGCCAGGCACGCTGGCGGTCGGGCCCGTTCTCCGAAAGCACCCGGGCCCGCGCTGCCATCAGCGCGTGCAAGGCCTTGGGCGGCGATGCCGCCGGCCCGGTGACCGGAGCGCCGACGCGCGGACCGGTCGGTGGCGCCTCGGCCAGCGGCACCCGGGCCCGCATGTCGGCCATGCGCTCGCTGGTCAGCGGGTGGCTGCGCAGATAGGGGAACGAGCCATCGTCGTTGAGCCGCGCCGCCTGCTGCAGCTTCTCGAACATGGTCACAAAGCCCAGGGGCTCGAACCCGGCGCCGGTCAGCACGCCGAAGCCGACGCGGTCGGCCTCGCGTTCCATGTCGCGCGAGAAGTTGAGCTGATTCTGGATCGCCACCGCCTGGCTGCCGGCGATGGCGGCGTTGGCCACATCCACATTGGCCCGCGCCGCCAGCACCCCGAGGATGAGAGCCCCCATCAGCCAGGGCGCGGCCTGGTCCTGTTTGGTGAGCATGCGCGCGATGTGGCGCTGCGAAACGTGGCTGAGCTCGTGCGCGAGCACGCTGGCCAGCTCCGCAGACGACTCGGTCGCTGCCACCAGCCCCAGATGCACCCCGAGATACCCGCCAGGCAGAGCAAACGCATTGACCCGCTTGTCGCGCGAGATCAGCAGTTGCCAAGCCAGGCGCTCCGACAACTCGGGCGGCACATCGCCCCGGGCCCGCGCCGCGCCCAGCAAGGGTTGCCAGAGCGTCTGCAGGTAGTCGACCAGTACCGGGTCGTCCAGATAGTCCGGGTCGCGGTAGAGGTCGCGCGCGATGCTGTCACCCAGCCGCCGCTCGGCTGCGATGGACATGCCCGCGCCGTCGCCCAGCGACGGCAGGTTGACGCCGGACTGCGCCTGCGTGACCGCAGAGGGCGGGAGCAGCAGCGCGGCGGCGAGCACGGCGACAGACCAGCGGCGGGAAGACGGCGACAGCGGGGTGCGGGCGTGGAAAACCATCCCCGTATGATGCCGCCAAGCCCCAGAGGTTTCTGTAAAGACCGCGCAAAGAACCGCCGCCATGACCGACACACCCGCTCAACCCGCCAGTCCGCTCACCCACTTCGACGCCCAGGGCCAGGCCCACATGGTCGACGTGTCCGCCAAGGCCAGCACCCACCGGGTGGCCATCGCGGAGGGCCGTATCACCATGCTTCCCGCCACGCTGGCCCTGATCCAGAGCGGCACAGCGAAAAAGGGCGACGTGCTGGGCATTGCCCGCATCGCGGGCATCCAGGGCGCGAAGAAGACCAGCGACCTGATACCCCTGTGCCATCCGATTGCGCTCACCAGGGTGGCGGTGGAGTTCGAGGTGGACGAGGTTTCAAGCAGCGTACTGTGCCGCGCCACCGCCGAATGCACCGGCCAGACGGGCGTGGAGATGGAAGCCCTGACCGCCGCCAGCGTGGCACTGCTGACGATCTACGACATGTGCAAGGCTGTGGACCGCGGCATGACCATCAGCGGGGTGCGGCTGATGGAGAAGCGGGGGGGGAAGAGCGGGAGTTTTGTGGCGGAAACCAACAGCCAATGAACCTGCGGCGCACGCTGGCCCAGGTCGCCTGAACACGCTTTCCATAGAACTGTATGCACCAGCCCCCCCTTTGGCGACAGCACCGCTCGCACGTCCTGTTGGCAGCGGTGGCCCTGGTCTTGTACTCGTCTCCGGCTGCTGCCTACATCGACCCCGGCACAGGCAGTGCGCTCTTCTATGTGGTCACGGGACTGGTGGTTTCTGTCTACTTCGCAGTGCGTGGCATCTACTACCGGGCGATCGACTGGTTCTTTCGCGTGCGGCGCCGGGATCAACGGTGCGAGATCGCGATTCACTGCGAGGACCCGCGCTATGAGATCACATTCCTCCCGATCGTCCGTGCGCTGGATGCACAAGGCATCGAGGTAACCTTCTTCACGATGTATCCCAGGGATACCTCCTTCGAAGCCCTCCCCAACCGAACGGTGCATCGCGCCATCCCTGAGGGAATGATGGGCTACGCCTACCTCAACAACATCGAGGCCACGCTCCTGGTGACCACAACACCGCAGCTGGATGTGATGACCTTCCGCCGCTCGCGGCGTGTCCGGCACTACGCCATGGTGCAACACGCGCTGGGAGAGTCCCGCTTCGTGCGCCCATACGCCTACGACCACTTCGACTCAGTACTGTGTTGCGGCCCCATTGTGAAAGCCAATATCCGGCGCATCGAATCAATCCGACAGGCAAGCCCGAAGAACCTGCTGGAAACCGGAATTCCGCACTACGACGAAATGACCAAGGCTGCACGGCAAGCACCTCCTCTCGAAGGGGAGCCCGTCGTGCTGATCGCCCCGAGCTGGGGACCGTTGAGCATGTTCGAGGCGTTTGGAACCGGCTTTGTGAAAACCATTGCCAGGCGCTTCCGTGTGATCGTTCGCCCCCACCCCCAGATGAGAGTCTCCCAACCAGAGCTCTACAGCGAGATTCTCGGACTGGACGGCGTCGAGGTCAGCACGGACAGAACACCCGTGTCGGCGCTGTCGAGTGCCCACATTCTTCTGAGCGACATCTCTGGCATCGCGCACGAATTCGCGTTCATTTACGAGCGCCCAGTGGTGGTCATTGATCGTCAGATGAAGACGGGAGGACTGGAGGGCGAGCTGCTCGGTGGCGACAGCGAACTCAAGCAACAGTGCCGCGATTTCATCGTCCCGGTGCAACCCACCGAGATCGACCACATCGCGGATCATCTGGAAAGGGTGCTGCGCTCGCACTCTGTCGAAACACTGGAGAAAGTGCGCAGCCAGCTGGTCTACAACTTTGGGCAAGCGGGCAATGTGGCAGCACGCCAGCTGGCAGAACTCTACGCCGTCGAAAAGACTGGCGCATCGATCAGCACACGCGAGGTTCGTGCGTGATGTTCGAGATCCTCGACATCCTTTTCCTGCAGCCACTGATGGTGATTTACCGGTGGCTTTTTGACGCAGTCCCCGGGCTCGACTCAGGCCCGAGAATCATCGTTTTTGCGCTTCTGCTGAACCTGCTGCTGGCACCGGCCTACCGGCAGATGGAGGCCCGAGCAAAGGCTGGACGGGAAAAACTCGCCGCGATGAACAAGGAGGTTGCGCGCATGAAAGCCAACTTTCAGGGTCGCGAGCGCTACTTCTACATCCGTGCCGTCCACCGGCAGTTTGGGCACCATCCCATTCACGCCCTGTTCTCCTCCAACGAACTGCTGCTGCAGATTCTGGTGTTTGCGACCGTGTTCCAGTTCCTCTCCGGTTCCCACTTGCTGAACGGCCACGCATTCGGACAGATCAGCGACCTGGGCAAGCCCGACGGCCTTCTCGGTGGCCTGCATCTCCTGCCCTTGCTGATGACGGCCATCAATGTGCTGTCGGTGACCTACTACGTGAAAGACAAAGGGCAGCGCGGGCAGGGCATTGCACTGGCGCTGGTCTTTCTGGTCTTGCTGTACGCGAGCCCCTCGGGCCTCGTGCTGTACTGGACCATCAACAACCTCTGGTCCTTGGTCCGCAACATGGTCGCTCGGCGACGCTGAACAGTACATCCGATGGAAGCTCTGGTTGTCTTTGTTGTCGGGTTCTTCATCGTCGCCACAGCGACGACTCTGCTGAAACGGACGGGTTCGGGCGAGCACGCGGGCGTCGTGTTCTCTCTTCAGGTGAGCCTGCTGTTTCTCGTGGCAAACCTGTCCCTTTGGCACGAGTGTTCCGTCGGGACGATTGTCGCGTCAGGGCTGGCCTCGGTCCTGGGCTGGTATGTGGCGGACAAACCGTCCCACAGCGCGCTGGCGGTTTTCGTGGGCCGATACAGGCTTGCGCTGTTCCTGTTGTCCATGTTTGGCATTGCGCTGCTGGTTCTGGTCGCCATTCCCATCACCACCTTTCTGACTTCACCGGGAGAGCTGGGCATCCACCTGGATCGGTTGCTCAAGGTGAATGTGCGGGACGTGATGGTGATTGTGTACAGCGCGGCATTCATTTACCTGTTGGCCGCTGTCCCTGGATTGCGCGCCGCCATGGCGGTGGTGGCCACCGGCGCGTTCTTCCTTGGCTGGATGTACGCCTTTGTGCTGCCGTTCGGTTACCCCATGCTGACCGGGCTTGCGTTCGAGCAGCTTGCGCGCCCGCTGCAGGATATCTTGCTCAGAAGCGCCATGGATCTGGTGGTCGTACTCGCGGTCGCGTTTGCGCTGCGGTACTGCTGGCTGCGGTTTGGCTCTCGATCGGTTCTGGGCGCGGTCATGATGGCCAACGTTTCAATTGCCCTGGCCGTAGGCTTCAGTGCGTCCCGCGATCAGGTGGGTCTGGCCGGAGACATCAACGAAACACCAACGCACTCCAGGCCCATGGTGTTCTCTCGAACACAGCCGAACACGCTGTTCATCTTTCTCGACCGCTTCATGGGCTCTCATGTGGAATCGGCCCTGAAAGACGAACCTCAGCTCGCAGACCGCTTGAGCGGGTTTACCTGGTACCCACGCAGCGTCTCGGCCGGTGAGAACTCGATCGCAGGCGTCCATCCCCTGATGGGTGGCTACGACTACCTTCCCGTCGAAATGAACGCCCGGGGCCGACCGCTGAAGGACTTGTCGGTTGAGGCCTTTTCCATCCTCCCTCGCAACTTCGCTCAGAAGGGATACCGCACAAACGTGGTCAACCCCCGGGGACTGGGTTTCACCATGATGGGGGACTGCAGCTTTCTGAACTGGGACGGTGTGGTCTGTTCGCACATCCCCGCAGGTGTATCGCGACAGAAGGCCCAGCAGATGGGCTTTCCGGTCCACGCACTCGCGGAGGCCAACTACGCCAACCTGTTATCGCTGCTGGGTGCCATGCGCGTCGCGCCGTATGCCATGAAGGAGGCGATCTATGCCAAGGGCCCGTGGCAACCTTTTCTCGACCATTCAGCGGGTACCACGTTCCGAGAGTGGGCTGAGCTCGATTCTCTGAAGGACCTGACGGTGGTCGATGACGCTGCACCTGCCTTCAACGTGATCACCAACATCCTGCCCCACGAGCCCTACTACATGGGTCTCGACTGTCTTCCCAAGGCCACCCAGCTGAATGTGTCCACCGAAGAACTCCAGAAGCTGGGTCACAAGAGCCTGTTCTCTCTCCAGCACGCCAACACCGCCCGGTGCGCACTGCGACTGGTGGCCCAATACCTGGATCATCTGAAAGAGGCCGGTGTCTACGATCAGACAACCATCGTCATCGCGTCAGACCACGGCATTGTGGGATCGGTGCAGGACAGCTCCAGCCGAGCGGTTGCGGGGGGAGCCACCGACAACACCTATGTCAGCGTACGCCCCCTCGTGATGGTCAAGGACGCGGGCGCCAAGGGTGCAATGAAAGTGTCCGAAACGTTCATGCCCAACGCTGAGGTGCCAATCATCTTGTGCAGGTCCATCGGTGGATGCATCAACCCATACTTGGACAACAAGCCGATTGCGACCGATGGACGCGACGACCCGTTTCCCGTGTCGCTGGTCCCCTGGCAGTTCAGCCTTCAGAAACCCGATGCCTTTGTCGTTAGGAAACAGCTGATGCTCACAGGCAAGGACCCCTTCAACCGCGAAGGATGGAGCAGCTCCGCTCCCTGAGTCGCACAACACTCACTACGAATCATGAGCCGTATCTTTTCCGACGACCAGAGCAGCGATCCTCCCCGGATTGATCGCTCGAAAGTAGGTGACTTCTTTGCTGAGAGGGCCCGCCGTATCGAGCGCGTAGGCCCAGTAAGGGCTGTCATCTATCAGGACAAGCATGCCGACCTTGCGGAACGCCGCGACGAGGCGGAGAAAGCCTGTCTGCTACCCCTACTGCTGCTGGACGGTTCCCAGCGGGTGCTGGATGTCGGTTGTGGCACTGGCCGCTGGGTGGGCAGCCTGCTAGGTCAGTGCCGTGCCTATCACGGCCTGGACTTCAGCAGTGATCTGGTGGCGTACGCCAGGTCTCGATACGGCGCGGAGAGCACATGCAGGTTTTCCGTCGCATCAATGGACGATTTTTCTCTGGCGTCGCTCGGGGAGGGTCTTCCCTTCGATCGCGTGCTGTGTGCGGGGGTACTGATCTATCTGAACGACGACGAACTCTTGCGCGCCCTGAGCTGCGTGGCCGACGCTTTGGCACCCGGCGGGAGAGCGGTTTTTCGGGAGCCGGTGGCCCAGGGACAGCGACTGACCATCAAGGACCATTTTTCCGAAGAACTGGAGCAGGACTACCACGCGATCTACCGCACAGACAGCGAACTGCGCACCTTCATGGCCCAGGCGATGGGAGTCCAGGGTTGCCAACTCACGGACAGCGGGGATGTCTACGGTGACCAGACACTGAACAACCGGGCAGAGACCCGGCAGCGGTGGTTGGTGGTGGAGCGCGCCTCATGAGTACGGCCTTCTGCTTTGACTTAGACGGAACGCTCACCCGAACGGAGATCCTCCCCTGCATTGCCTCCGAGCTGGGCATCTCTCAGGAAATCGCGACGCTGACACGCATCACGATGGAAGGCCTGATCACTTTTGAGGAGTCGCTGGCGCTGCGGGTTGCGATCCTGGGCCGCGTCCCTGCAAACAGGGTGCACTCCATCATCGCCGACATACCCATGGACGAGACACTTCTCGCATTCGTTCGAGAGCGGTCGGACTCATGCTTTGTCGTGACAGGCAACCTGGATCTCTGGACTCGCCCTGTGGTTGAGTCGCTCGGTTGCTCAGGCTACTTCTCTTCGGCCAGTCTGGTGGATGGTCAGGTGCGCCTCGACAACATACTCAACAAGGGCGATGCCGTCGACCATCTCCGGGCGCTGGGCCACTCCCGGATCATCGCCGTGGGTGACGGCTCCAACGATGTCCCCATGCTGCGCGCAGCCGACGTGGCCATCGCCTACGGTGGAACGCACAGCCCGACCGCGGCAGCCATCGGTGCTGCCGACTACGTGATTCATGATGGAAAGACTTTATGCAGCCTGTTGACTTCGCTGTGATCGCCGCCGCTGGTCTTGGCTCCAGACTGGGATACGGCATCCCCAAGTGCATGCTGGAGATTGGCGGAAGCACGCTGTTGAGCAAGCTCATCGACACGCTGACCCCCTTGGTGCGGCGAATCCATGTGGTGGTCGGCTATCGCGAGGAGATGATCGTGGACCTCGTTGCGAGGAGGCACCGAGATGTGGTGCTGGTCCGGAACCCCCAGTTCCGAACCACCAACACGGCGCAGAGCATGGCACTGGGCGCGCGTGGTTGCCATGGGAAGGTGCTGTTCCTTGATGGAGACCTGCTGATTGAACCCGAATCGCTCCAGGCTTTTGTCACCGAAGCCGCGTGCCATCCGCTGCTGATCGGTGTCACTCCCTCGAGCAGCGAGAACGCGGTTTACGTAACCACAAGAACCCAGGCTCGTGGGGAAACGCTGGTGACAGGTTTCACCCGCACGCAGGCGACGCCGCTGGAGTGGGCCAATGTGTTTGCAGGTCCGGCAGACGCCCTTGACGGAGAGGTTCGCTACGTCTTCAACCGACTGGAGCAGCAACTGCCAATCCCCTGCTCAGAGCTGAACCTTCGGGAAGTGGACACCGTCGCCGATCTGTCAGAGGCCAGGCGATTCGATCTTCACTTAAGAAAGCAGTAGCGCCAGGGCAGCCCCACAGAACGACCCAATATCGCTTGCATGTCACAGCCCTTCTGCATTGATACACGACAAGAACGTACGGCTTGCGAGTAGCTCCGGTGTCCGGACCGGACCGAAGGACAGAAACCCTCATTGCACTGTGAAATGAAGCATCGGCACCTGTTCCTGCTCGAACCTGGCACGAGACGCTGAGTCGTTGAAGATGGGCGCATGGTCCCCCACAACGACCACCTCCACTCCCTTGAGAGATTCTGCTTCGGCCAGTTTGGCCAAGCCCTCAAAGAACTGCACATGCAGGTTCTGGTATCGACATAGCTGGTCGCTGTGTGCGTCGCCGAACGCGCTGCGACACATCGCGTCTCGGTAGTTCGCCACGTCGCGTCGGTCGTACGGTATGTGCGAGTTCAAACTCAACCAGTAGAGAAAAACTTTCTCATGGTCCAGCTTCTTGCGCACCACATCCAGAAGGTGACGGTCGCAGTAGCCTGGGAACGAGTAGCACTGTGTTCCTTCAAATGGCAGGTTCTCCCTGAAGACGAGGTCGTCGAAGCCGATGACCGGGTACCAGTCCACTCTGCGGTACATGGCGCCGAAGGCCGCATGCAGCGCCACTGTCCTGTATCCCTGCTTGGCGAGCTTGGCTGGCAGGCACTCGCCAACAACCTCTGGCGTCATCCGCTGAAAATTCAGACGCGTCGGGATACGTCCACAAAGCTCGCGCAACTCCCCTGCCGCCGTCGTTCCGACAGCATTGATACTTCCCACCTGCAGGTCATGCACGTGCGCACTGCTGCGCAATGCCGAAATCTGCTGCTCAAGCACAACTGGCTGATGAGGTTTCCCCCAAGATTCGGCGATGATGAACAGGATACGCGGCGATCTGGACTGCTCGCCCAACATCAAACTGGCTGCCGATGGATGAGCAACCGGAAGGTATTCAGCATCCTCGGCATCGGCGCCAATGTGCACATGCCGCCTGCGGTTCTCCTCAAGCACTTGGTGGACGAAATGAGCCGAACTGCCAAACAACAGCCGGTCTCGCTCAGCGAATGGCGGCGAAAAAAAAGTGGCACCAGCAAACGACAGCTGCCATTGAATCAGCAATAGTCCTGAGGCAAAAAGCCAGAGCCATCGCCAACGCACGCCTTTCAAACTTCCCGCCGCAGCCCAGAAGCCTGCCGCAGCGATCACCGCCAGCGCAGCGAGCATCACAAGGTAGGTCCCCTTTGCCTCCAGAAGGTACCCGGCCATGTCTCCCACTTGAGCGATGTCGATCAAGCGAAAAACAGAGGTGGCGCCAAGGGTCAATTCCAAGCAGACCGCGACGAGAAAAGCCAAAACACCCAATCCCTGCCATCCCGCCATAAACAGGAGCATGGCGATCAACATTTCAGCATTCAACAGGTAGCGCTTGAAGCCGAAATGCAGTGAAATCCACTGAAAGAGCAAGCCCAGAAGAAGATAAGCCGCCAATGCAAGCAGGCCCCTCACACTTGGGGCCTGGGCGTACTGGGCGCGCGCGCTGGGCGACCCCATCACTTCACTGTGAAATGCAGCACGGGAACCCGCTCACGTTCAAAGCGCTCACGCGTCTCGCCATCCAGAAATATTGGCGCGTGATCCCCAACCACCACAACCTCCACACCTCGCAACGCGTCATCCTTGATGAGATGGGCCAGCCCGTCAAAAAATTGGGCGTGTAGGTTTTGATAGTTGCAGAGCATCTCATTGGTATTTTCTCTAGAAAATTCACTGCAAAGATCATCACGATAGTGCGATATATCGCGCCGATCATAAGGAACATGGGTATTGAGGGTCAACCAATATACAAACACTTGCTCATTTTTCAGTTGATCCCGCACCACCGGAAAAATATTCCGATCGCAATATCCTGGAAAGGAATAACAGTTCGACTCGGACGCAGGCATGTCGTTCTTGAAAAACATTTTTTCAAACCCAAGCACGGGGTACCATCGGCTTCTTCTGTACATGCCGCTGTCAGCGCCATGGACTGCGACCGTTCGATACCCAAGAGCCTTCAATTTCTTGGGAAGGCACTCCCCAACCAATTCGGATGACATTTTTCCAAAATTCATCCGACTGGGTATCAGGCCACATAACTCGCGCAACTCGCCTGCAGCCGTTGCTCCTCTTGCATACACGCTCTTCAGCTCCAGATCCTGCACATGAACACTGTTGCGCAGGGAGAGAATCTGCTTCTCCAGAATGTTCGGGTCCCTTGGCAAGCCCCATGCCTCGCTGATCACAAAGAGAATTCTCCGGGAATCTGGTGCCCCCCCCCACATGACTCCATCTGCCGCCGAAGGGTGCTGAATCTTGTGATATTCAACGTCAGGATTGCCATCGACCGCCTGCTTGACTCGGTTCAGATCCAGCGTATTCTTCAGCAGGAAGGAAGCGCTTCCAAACAACAGAGCGTCCTGGCTGGCAAGAACTGGCGTGAAAAAATCACCCCGCTCTTCGGAAACCGACCACTGCCCGTAGGTCAATCCGACAACGAACACCCCACCAATCAACGCCATTCGACTAGAGCGAACACCTGAAAGCAGCGTACCCGCCACCCAAAAACACCCCACAACCAAAACGAACGAAACGACAAACCCAAATATATCTTCAGGGCGCGCAAGAAGCGCAAACTCTGCCATGTCCAACGCCTCCCGGATATTCATAAAATGAAACAATCCGGTCAGCCCAAGAACTATTTCCAATACCAAGCCGACAAAAAAAAGAAGCAGACCAGACCACCGGTATCCAAGCGCAAAGACGACAACGGCCGCCAGCAGCTCGAAGCCGAGAAAATAGCGCGTGTATCCGAAACGGAGTGCCACATACTGGAAAATGCCGTTCAAAAAGACGAGAGCAATGACCGCCAGCACGATCCTGAGCCAGCCTGTCTTATACCAAGCGGAACGGTTCAATAACGGGGATTGCAGGTTCATCAAAAAAACCCATCAAATGGCAGGATACCGACAATTTCTCCATCTCGACGCAAAACGGCCACCGCATCGTGTTTGGCACGAACGGGCAGAAAGCGCAAACCGCTTTGTTCTTCGTGAGTGTCAGTCAATGCAGACAGCTGCTCAGCAGCGGCCTTAGCCGCTGGATATCTGGACACCAGAACGTCCAGTGTCCGTCCGGCAGACACCGCTGCGGCTCGAGCCTCTTCATCGTACGGAACCCAGAACTTCGGGCGCTGACTGTTGTCGATTCCCTGGAGAATCGCAGCATTCAATGCATCGGAGCGCTCTTCCGGTGTACGCGATTTTCGCACTGCAAGCAGCATGGGCCCATTCATGGGCAGACGCTGAAACATGGGCAGGGCCTGAGGCAGCTCGTCTTCCACCACCTCTGCAAAAGAAACCACTCGAAAGCGATCAAATTCGAATGCAAGCGCGACTGGCCGCCCCAGGTACACCGCGTGAAGCCCATACGACAAGGCCAGTACCTGAAGGAGCGCAATGACCGCAAGATCCCGCTTGAGATGACGCCAGCCTTTTGAGCGGTCAAAAACGACAAATGTCAGAAGTGGCCCGAGCACGACATCCACCATCATGACAATCAGGAAGAGGTCTGTTCCCCCTGCCAACATACGGTAATCAGCCGGGTACCAGAAGCCGAATACGAGCACAGCCAACACCGAAGCCACGGATGCAGACAGCACCAGATGCACTCCTGCTGCCTTGGCTCTGGTGCCCAATGTATTGAGAAAACGCGAGTCAGTCATTCGCACACACAAGCAACAACAAGTCCAGTCCCCCAATCCTACGCGAACCTCACACTTCCCTGAAATTGTGCAACGACGATGCAGGCGTCATCGACATTCGGTAGGCGCAAACCGGGAGGGCAGCGCATTGGCGGGAATACTGATGGTCATTCCCCTGGCTGTAGCTACAGTATTTGCAGAAGATGCGCAGGCCCAGTCGACGGAACCGGTCTCGCCGGAATAGGTTGAAGACAGCACGGTGTCGAGCGCCACAAAATCACTGCCAACAGATACAAAAGGCTTGAGCATCATCACCGAATCATCAGGAATTGCACCGACGTTTTGACGATTGAAGGTAATCGATATTTCACCGGTTGTCGCATCAATCTGAACACCACTCACGTACTTACTCGTAAGCCCATTGCTTCCATTGGCCTCATTGTAGGAGCCAGCCACAGCCGCCAACTCAGTCTGTGTCAATGCAGCAGTGGCCACCGCCTGCTTAGCATCGGAAGCCAGTGAAAGCCCCTCGACAATGCGTGAACGGATGGTGTAGTCTTGGTATGCAGGTAGCGCAACAGCCGCCAAGATGCCAATGATCGCAACCACGATCATCAATTCAATCAGCGTGAATCCTCGATGGTAGTTGGAATTCATTTGCACCTCAAAGAATGTATTTTCGTGATTCCAAAATAAGCAGGTTGCATGCCAGGCGCTAAGACTTCTCCAAAGAGATACGTCATTCCATCCGCAAGCAGTTCATTAATCCCATTGACGCTCTCACACAATCGACAGGCTCAGTATCGACTTAACTCATCAGAAACTGACAAAAAAAGGGGCACCGCAGTGCCCCCTTGACATCAGTCAACCTGAGATCAATGTGCTTCTATCAGCGGCACTCGCTGGGCGCGAACTTGGCAGGCAGAGTACCCGCCGTGAGGCCGGTGGCCATGCCACGAGCCGTTGCCACGGTATTGGCAACCGATGCGCAGGCCCAATCGATGGCACCGGTCTCGCCGGAGTAGCCGGCACCCAATGCGGTATCGAGCGCCACGAAGTTGCTGGTGCCCACGGACATGAAGGGCTTCAGATTGAGTGTCGCGCCGTCGGGAATGGCACCCACGTTTTCCCGGTTGTAGGTCACCGTGATCTCACCCGTGGTGGCATCCATCCGCACGCTGGACACATACTTGCTGGTCGCGCCCGTGCTACCGCCTTGCGCGTTCCACGAAGTGGCCAGTGCTGTCAGCTCGGTCGCGGTGGTCGCGCTGGTGCCGATCTGAGTTTTTGCATCGGCGGCAACCGACAGACCTTCAGTGATACGGGCGCGGATCGTGTAGTCCTGATACGCCGGCAGCGCCACCGCAGCCAGGATACCGATGATGGCCACCACGATCATCAGTTCGATCAGGGTGAAACCTTTTTGCAGGGAACGCTTCATTGAAAAACTCCTTGGAGGGGGTTGTGGGTTGAGGACGGGTGTGTCATCGCATGGAGCGTGCCAACCCGATTTGCCCTGCTTTTTGCGTGCTTTTTCACGCACCGCCCCCGACCAGTGACGATTTGTGTCCTCTGTCGCCGGCAGTCACTGACAATTTTTGTCACCCGCCGTTCGCGGGACAAAATTTGTCAGAGGTCGAAGGTCTGCCCAGCGCTGAGCCAGCGGATGTCGTGGCGCACGTCATCGGCCCGGTTCGGCGCGTCGTCGAAGCGGCGAATCTCTTCCATGATCAGCCCGGTCTCGGCCGGCTTGGTGTGCGTGATGTAGATCGGGAAGCGGCGGCTGCGGTCGATCTGGTCCAGTTCGTCGGCCAGCGAGCTGGGCGCCAGGTGCAGGCTTCGCTGGGCCAGTTCGCGCTCGCGGTCGCTGAAGGCGGTCTCGATGATCAGCATGGCCACATCGATCCGGTTGACGCGCTGCCAGAACGCCGGGTTGCGCTCGGTGTCGCCGCTGAACACCCAGTGGCCGCTGGGGCTGTTCACCGCGTAACCCACCGCGGGCACGGTGTGCACCGCCGGCAGCACTTCGATGTCTTTGCCCCCCACGCACAGCAGCTCGCCCACGGTGATCGGCACGAAGCGCATCAGCGGGGTCTCGGCACTGGGAATGGTCGAAAAATCGGGCCAGATCAGGTTGTTGAAGATGTGCACCTTCAGCGCGGAGATCGTGCCTGGAAGGGCGTGCACCACCAGCGGCGCAGCGCCGGCCGCCAGCCGCCGCGCGGCCACCGCATCGAGCATCAGGGGCAGGCTGGCCACGTGGTCAAGGTGGGAGTGGGTGAGCAGCACATGGTCGACCCGCGCCATTTCGTCGAGGCTGAGGTCGCCCACCCCGGTGCCGGCGTCGACGAGCACGTCGTCATCGAGCAGGAAGGAGGTGGTCCGGCAGCCTTGCGAAATGGCGCCTGAGCAGCCCAGTACGCGTACCCTCATCAATGTTCCAGGAGTTGGTGGCCCGTTCGGGCGGTTTATTTGGTGTCGAACGCGGTGGAGCCGTCCCAGTCCGGGGGCGGAGGCTCGACCCGCATGGAGACTACCCGTTCGGCGTAGAGCCGGTAAAGGACTTTTTTGGCATTCTTCCGCTGCAGCTTCTCCAAATGAGCAAGGCAGCGGTCCCAGTTCTGTTGGCGCCAGGCCTTCAGGGCCTGCTCCCATTCTTTCAACTCGTCTGAAAGTTCCGGCGTCAGCTGATCAGCAGCGCACAGCGGCGTGTGGATGGCCACGGCCTGTGCCTTGCCCTTGACACGCACACGGTCGAGCTCCTGCCAGACAAAGTCGGGCGCCTGGCGGCGCGTGGATTCGCTGGCCACCACATCGACGCCGTACACACGGGTCAACCCCTCCAGCCGCGCTCCGAGGTTCACAGCGTCGCCGACCACTGTGTAGCTGCGCCGCACGTCCGAGCCCATGTCGCCCACGCACATGTCACCGGTGTTCAGGCCGATGCCCACGCCGATGTCGGGCAGATGTACCGCCGCGCGCTCGCGGTTGATGGCCGCGATCTCGGCCGCCATGTCCAGCGCAGTCAGCACGGCCAGTGCGGCGTGCCCCCGGGTTTCGACAGGGGCTCCCCAGAAGGCCATCACGCAATCGCCCATGTATTTGTCGATGGTGCCGCGGTGCTGGCGAATCACCCGTGTGAGTCGGCTGAACACGGTGTTGAGCAGCGCTTGCAGCCCCGTGGGCGGCATGGTTTCGGCGATGGCCGTGAAACCGCGCATGTCGCAGAACAGCACGGTCAGCTCCCGGGTGCTGGCTTCCATGCTGTAGCTGTCGGGGTCCCTGACCATCTCGTCCACCAGCTCCGGCGGGACGTAGGTGCCGAACAGTTGCGCCAGCTCCCGCTTGGCCCGGCTTTCCACCAGGTAGCCGTAGCTCATGTTGATGACGAAGGTAAGCCCAGCCATCACCAGGGTTCCGGCCATGGGAAGTGCCAGGCCGTGGCCCAGGTACAGCCAGGTGTTGAGCCCCGCCACGGCGGCGAATACCGCCAGACTCAAGCCTACGGCACCCGCTGCGCCCAATTGGGGCAGTCCGAACGCCAGCACCAGACCAGCCACCAGCAGCACGACCAGTTCATACCCCGCGGCGTAGTCGGGCCGGGCGATCATGCGCCCATCCATCAGCGCCGTCAGTACGTTGGCGTGGGTTTCGACACCGGGATAGGCCTCGCCCACGGGTGTGGCGCGCAGGTCCAGCAAACCGGGTGCGGTGGTGCCGAGCAGCACGATGCGATCCCGCAGGACCTCGGGCGCGACCCGGTTGGCCAGCACATCGGACGCCGAAACATAGCGGAACGCCCCTCCCTGAGGACCTCCAGGCCCGCGGAAAGGCACTAGCACCGCCAATCGGTCATCCACCGGGATCTCCAGTGTTCCGCCTTCCTTGCGCAATGCGATGCTGTGGGCCAGGTCATAGCGGTCGCCCACCGGCGGCTGTGGCGGATAACGCGGCTCCACCGTCGGCATGCCGGTGATCGTCCGGAACATCGCGAGGGACAAGGATTCGTAGTAAGCCCCGTCGAGCTCGGCCAGCAGGGGAAGGGAGCGGACCATTCCGTCGTCACCGGGTACAGCATTGAAAAACCCCGCCAGCGGCGCCGCAGCCGCCAGGCCAGGCAGATTGGCGCCGTAGCCCGTCCACTGTGTGGCCCGAAGAGTACGCCCCCCCAGGTCGCTGCGCCTGAGCACAGGCTCGGGCAAGGCCCCGGACCTCCGCCCGCCGGATTCGTTGCTGAAATAGAAACCCATCACCACCGGCCGCCCGCGCAGGGCATCGGCCAGCTGCCGGTCGTGGTCCAGCCCCTGGCGCAGTCGTGTGAGCGCCGCTGAATACGCTGGAAGATCTTTCAAGTCCTCGCGAGCCAGCCGCTCCAGTTGCGGCAAACCGGTACTTGCGTCGGGCTCGGCAAACACCGTGTCCATGCCCAGCAAGGCGATCTGGTGGCGATCAAACAACGTGTCCACCAGCTCCGCCACGCGGTTCCTGGGCCATGGCCATTGCCCCACTTCGGCCAGGCTCTGTTCATCGATGTCCACGATGACGACCCGCTCGTCCAGCGTGGCCGGCATCGTCCAGCGCAGGCGCGCGTCGTAGATCTGGTCGTCGAGCCGCAGCAGGCCGTCCATGGGCAAGATCCCCAGGACATGCAGCACGCCCAGCAACAGCGGCAACAGGGAAACGGCCACGCGCCGGCCATGTCTGCTCAAGGCCTGCATGGAGCGTTGCATTGGAGACGGGGCGCCAAGAACCCGGCGACGCCCGCAGACAGGCCCGTCAGGCCTGGACGAACTGCATCTGGGTGCCGGCCAGCTCGATCAGGTCACCGTTCTGGAGGTTCACAGCCTCCGTGGTCAGGGGCCTGCCATTCACCGTGGGCTTGACTGCCCCCTCCACCAGCGCCACGACGAAGCCGTGCGGACGACGGGTGATGGCCGCCACAGCAACACCGGGCTTGCCGATCGTCGTCACCACCTTGACCAGGGGCACCTCGCGGCCAGCGGCCGCGCCGGACATGACCCGGATGGAGGCATCTCCCACAGTCGAAGACTCGGATGCCACCACCGCACCCGAATTGATCACGGTTGTTTTTTCCTGCTGATCAGAGGCTCCGTCGTGGAAGAACTTGATCTTGTACTTGCCGATCTCGACGGTATCGCCGTTCTGCAGCTGCTGCTTCTTGATCGCCTTGCCGTTGACGTACGTTCCGTTGGTGCTGTTGAGGTCTTCCAGAAACACATCCGCACCCGACATCTGCATGACGGCGTGTTCGCCGCTGACCGCCAGGTTGTCGATCACGATGTCGTTGTACGGCCGACGGCCCAGCGTCGTGCGATCCTTGGTGAGCTGCACTTCCTTGATGACGACGCCGTCGATGGAAACGATCATTTTCGGCATGGCCGACTCCTCTGGAACCTAATAACTAATGCCAATTGTTTACGGCTGCCCCAGCATACGCGACAACAGGCCCCTCTTGACCGGTTTGGCGCGGGCCTGGGCCAGTATCACCGAAATATTATCGCGGCCCCCGTTGACGTTGGCACAGTCGACAAGGTTGCGTCCTGTGGCCTCTAACCCTGCGTCTTCCAGCAGGATCTCAGCGATGCGTTCATCGGGCACCATGTCGCTCAGACCGTCGGAACAGAACAGGTAGACGTCGCCATCCTCGACCCGGAATTCGTTGACCTCCAGCAGCACGGTGTCTTCAACGCCCAATGCCCTGGTCACCAGATTCTTGTGGGTGGCAAATTGCGCCTGCTCCACCGAAATCAGCCCGGCGTCGATCTGCTCCTGAAGCAGCGAATGGTCGCGGGTGATCTGCTGCAGGACCCCACCGCGCAGGCGGTAGCAGCGCGAATCGCCCACGTGCCCGATCATGGCGCGGGCGCCCTGAAACACCCCCATGACCAGCGTGGTGCCCATCCCTGCGTACAGCGGATTGGAGTTGGCCGCATTGAAGATCGAACGGTTGGCGTTGTCGACACAGATCTCCATGGCCCGCTTGAGTTCGCGCGCATGCGCCTCATGACCTCCCTCGGTCATCCAGCGGCCCAGTTCGTTGTGAATGAATCCGGTGGCCATGGCACTGGCCACTTCGCCAGCGTTATAGCCACCCATGCCATCGGCCAGAACGACCACCTGGTTGGCGGGATCAAGCGCGACCGAGTCTTCGTTGTTTTCACGAATCAGGCCGGGATCTGTCTGGCTGTAGTACTCGAAGATCATGTAGATCGGTTTTATAGCTTGAAACAGATTCCGCGACAGTTGCCCCCTGAGACATTTGTCACACTTTGAAGACAGTCACCCGTCTTTTCACAGCTTCACACCAAGCATGGGACTTTGAACCATCGGCCGCCAACGGAACAAAAAAGGCCACGAATGCGTGGCCTTTTCTCCCCTCGTTGAAGCTGATTACAGCTGCGCCTTGAGCAGCTTGCCCAGTTCCGACGGGTTGCGCGTGATCACGAAACCACACTCTTCCATGATCGCGAGCTTGGCATCGGCGGTGTCGGCACCACCGGAGATCAGTGCGCCGGCGTGGCCCATGCGCTTGCCGGGAGGGGCGGTCACACCCGCGATGAAGCCGACCACGGGCTTCTTCATGTTGGCCTTGCACCACTGGGCGGCTTCGGCTTCGTCCGGACCGCCGATTTCGCCGATCATGATCACGGCGTCGGTGTCTGGATCGTCGTTGAAAGCCTTCATCACGTCGATGTGCTTAAGGCCGTTGATAGGGTCGCCACCAATGCCGACAGCGCTCGACTGGCCCAGGCCCACTTCGGTCAGCATGGCCACCGCTTCGTATGTCAGCGTGCCCGAACGGGACACCACGCCAATACGGCCCTTGCGGTGGATGTGACCAGGCATGATGCCGATCTTGATCTCGTCGGGCGTGATCAGGCCGGGGCAGTTGGGGCCCAGCAGCAGGGTCTTCTTGCCGCCGGCGGCTTCCTTGGCTTTCATCTTGTTGCGCACCATCAGCATGTCCTTGACCGGAATGCCTTCGGTGATGCAGATGGCCAGGTCCAGGTCGGCTTCAACCGCCTCCCAGATGGCATCGGCAGCGCCTGCGGGCGGCACGTAGATCACCGACACGGTGGCGCCGGTCTGCTGGGCGGCTTCCTTGACGGAGGCGTAGATCGGGATGTTGAAGATCGACTCACCAGCCTTCTTGGGGTTCACGCCGGCCACGAAGCAGTTCTTGCCGTTTGCGTATTCCTGGCACTTCTCGGTGTGGAACTGGCCAGTCTTGCCCGTGATGCCCTGGGTGATGACCTTGGTTTCTTTGTTGATGTAGATCGACATGTGTGTTCTCCGGTCTTACTTGACGGCAGCAACGATCTTGGTCGCAGCTTCGGCCATGGTGTCTGCAGCGATGATGGGCAGGCCGGACTCAGCCAGCATCTTCTTGCCCAGCTCTTCGTTCGTGCCCTTCATGCGCACCACCAGCGGCACGTTCAGGTTCACGGCCTTGCAAGCGGTGATCACACCGGTGGCGATGGTGTCGCACTTCATGATGCCGCCGAAGATGTTGACCAGGATGCCTTCGACCTTGGGGTTCTTGAGCATGATCTTGAAGGCTTCGGTGACCTTCTCGGGGGTGGCACCGCCGCCCACATCCAGGAAGTTGGCCGGCTCGCCGCCGAACAGCTTGATGGTGTCCATGGTGGCCATGGCCAGACCGGCACCGTTGACCAGGCAGCCGATGTTGCCGTCCAGGCTGATGTAGGCCAGGTCGAACTTGGAGGCCTCGATTTCAGCCGGGTCTTCCTCGTCCAAGTCGCGGAACGCCACGATCTCTGGATGGCGGAACAGGGCGTTGGCGTCGAAGTTGAACTTCGCGTCCAGAGCCATCAGGTTGCCCTTGGAGTCGCAGTTCAGCGGGTTGATCTCCACCAGGGACGCGTCGGTGTCCATGTAGCACTTGTAAATCTTGGCGAACAGGTCGACCGCCTGGTCCACCGAACCACCGGTCAGGCCGATGGCTGTGGCCACCTTGCGCGACTGCGCTTCGGTGATGCCGGTCAGCGGATCGATCATCTCGGTGATGATCTTCTCGGGCGTGGAATGGGCCACTTCCTCAATGTCCATGCCGCCTTCGCTGGAGGCGATCAAGGCCACTTTCTGCGTGGCGCGGTCGGTGACCAGCGACACGTACAGTTCGTTCTTGATGTCAGCGCCGTCTTCGATGTACAGGCGGCGGACCTTCTGGCCTTCGGGACCGGTCTGGTGCGTGACCAGTTGCATGCCCAGGATGTCCGTGGCGCGGGCCTTGACGTCGTCGATCGACTTGGCCACCTTCACACCACCGCCCTTGCCACGGCCACCGGCGTGGATCTGGGCCTTGACCACCCAGACCGGGCCGCCGAGTTTCTGCGCGGCTTCAACGGCTTCCTGCACCGTGAACGCGGGAATGCCGCGGGGGACCGGCACACCAAACTGACGCAAGATTTCCTTGCCTTGGTACTCGTGAATCTTCATGAGGTTTCTCTCGGACTGGGGTTGTTCGATCCGGCCAAAGGGCACAGCCGGTGCGCGGACTCGTGGACACGGCAACCGATGACTGTATCATGCTGCGACGCACCAATACATAAGTGACGGCTTACGTAATGCATAATTATCAAGCCCGTCGCTGAACCCTGACTGACACCCACAGGAGCTGCCATGGCCAGAATCTTCATCGACGGCGAAGCCGGGACCACGGGCCTGCAGATCCGCGAGCGCCTGCAACGGATGCCCGCCATCGAGTTGCTGAGCATTGCGCCCGAGCGGCGCAAGGACCCCGAAGCCAAGAAGGCCCTCATGGCGGAAGCCGATCTGGTGATCCTGTGTCTGCACGACGACGCAGCCATCGAATCGGTCGCGATGATCGACAGCCTGCCGGGCCGCAAGCCCCGCATCATCGATGCCTCCACCGCGCACCGCTGCAACGACGGCTGGGTCTACGGCTTTCCCGAACTGAGTGCGGGCCAGCGCGAGGCCGTGCAGAAGGCTGCCCGTGTGGCCAACCCCGGTTGCTACGCCACAGGCGCCATCGCAATCTTGCGCCCTCTTGTCGACGCGGGCCTTCTACCCAAGGACTTTCCGGTGTCGCTGCCCTCGGTCAGCGGCTACTCGGGTGGTGGCCGCTCGATGATCGAGGCCTACGAAGCCGGCACCGCACCACTGCATGAGGCCTACGCGCTGGGCCTGTCGCACAAACACATTCCGGAAATACAGCGCTACACCGGCCTGAGCCGTCGCCCCATCTTCATTCCTGCCGTCGGCAACTTCCGCCAGGGCATGCTGGTGCAGCTGCCACTGCACCTGGACGAACTGCCCAGCCGCCCCAAGGCCAGCGATCTGCACGACGCGCTGGTGGCCCATTACGCGGCCAGCGCGGCGCAAGGCGGCTGGGTCAGCGTATTGCCCGCCACCACCGACGGCAAGCTGGACGCCACCGCCCTGAACGACACCAACAAACTCGAATTGCGCGTGTTCGCCAATGAGACACACCGCCACGCCGTCGTGATCGCGCGCCTGGACAACCTGGGCAAAGGCGCCAGTGGAGCGGCCGTGCAGAACCTGCAACTCATGCTGGGGCTGTAACGCCAGCCGTTTCAGTCGTCGTCTGCACCGCGGACCACACGGCGAATCGCCTCGGCGCTAAAGCCGCGCGATGCGAGGAACCGCATCTGCCTAGCTCGACCGGCAGGATCCGCCGCGGTCTCGCCGAACTTCTTGCGCCAGACCTCCCGGGCTCGCTCGGTCTCGGTGCGTCGAAGCCGGTCGACCGCCTCGGTAACCGCCTCGGCGCTGATGCCCTTGGCCTGCAGCTCCTGTTTCACGCGGCCCGCACCCAGCCGGGCGGACCGCCGGTGGATCAACGACTCGACCACCCGCTGCTCGCTGATGAAGCCCTTGGCCTGCAGTTCGTCCAGGGCGCGCTGCAGTTCACCGGGCTCCTGCTCGTGAGAAGCCAACTTCTTCTCCAACTCGGCGCGCGAGTGTTCGCGGCCGGCCAGCAGCCGCAGCGCGCGGCCCTTGAGCGAAGTCTTGTCAAACCCCACCGCAAGACTTATTCAGTGGCCTCGGCTTCGGCGGCCTTGGCCTTTTTACCCTTGGCAGCGGCCGGGGCCGCTTCTTCGGCGCCCGCATCGACCGGCAGCAGCGGCACACCCAGCTCGGTGCGCACCTTGTTCTCGATCTCCACGCGCAGCTCGGGGTTCTCCTTGAGGAATTCGCGTGCGTTGTCACGACCCTGGCCGATCTTCTCGCCGTTGTAGGCGTACCAGGCGCCGGACTTCTCGACCACGCGGTGCAGCACGCCGAGGTCGAGGATCTCACCCTCGCGGCTGATGCCTTCGCCGAACAGGATGTCGAACTCGGCCGTCTTGAACGGGGGCGAGACCTTGTTCTTCACCACCTTGACCTTGGTCTCGTTGCCGATCGCCTCCTCCCCCTTCTTGATGGTACCGGTGCGGCGGATGTCCAGGCGAACAGAGGCGTAGAACTTGAGCGCGTTGCCGCCGGTTGTGGTTTCGGGACTGCCGAACATCACACCGATCTTCATGCGGATCTGGTTGATGAAGATGACGGTGCAGTTGGTCTTCTTGATGGTGGCGGTGAGCTTGCGCAGCGCCTGGCTCATCAGACGGGCCTGCAGGCCGGGCAGGCTGTCGCCCATCTCACCTTCGATTTCGGCCTTGGGCGTGAGCGCGGCGACCGAGTCGATGATCACCAGATCAACCGCACCAGAACGCACGAGCGAATCCACGATTTCCAGTGCCTGCTCGCCGGTGTCGGGCTGGCTGATCAGCAGGTCGGGCACGTGCACGCCCAGCTTCTGTGCGTACTGGATGTCCAGCGCGTGTTCGGCGTCGACGAAGGCACAGGTGCCGCCGAGCTTCTGCATTTCGGCAATGACCTGCAAGGTCAGCGTGGTCTTGCCCGAGGATTCCGGGCCGTAGATTTCGATGACACGGCCACGCGGCAGGCCACCGACGCCCAGGGCGATGTCCAGGCCCAGCGAGCCTGTGGAAACCACCTGGATGTCCTCGATGGCCTCGCCTTCGCCCAGGCGCATGATGGTGCCTTTGCCGAACTGCTTTTCGATCTGGGCCAGCGCAGCCTGCAGGGCTTTGGCTTTTTCGGTGTTGGTGGCGTTGTCCATGTGCGGCGCTCCTGTGTGTGAGTGGGTACTTGCATCAGTCTGTGGATTTATGTACAGGCTGGATGTCTGAACAGGAGTGTATCGCCACATAAATCCTTCGCAAGCCAATAAATGGTCAGTTTGCCTTACTATTTGCCGTGTCTGTCTCAACCGCCTCCACAACCACCGACGACCGCTGGCGGGCCACCCACCTGGGCCGCATCATGGGTCATGCGCTGCGCCGCTTTGACGAACGTGTTCTGTTCCTGATGGCGCACGACGCCAATGTGCCCCTGGCCCTGTCCAACCTGGCGGCGCGCGAGCAGATCGGCGCTGCCCACATCCACATCACGCGCCACCTCGCCCTCAAGGGCTCGCGCCTGACCGATCTGGCGGCCGCCGCTGGCATGAGCAAGCAGGCCATGGGCGACCTGGTGACACAGTGCGAGGCCTGGGGACTGGTGCGGCGCGAACCCGATCCGCTGGACGCGCGCGCGCGGCGAATCGTCTTCACCGAAACCGGCCTGCTGTGGCTGGAAGCCTTCCGGCTGGCTGTGGCGCGCGCTGAAACCGAGTTCCGGGCGCAGGTCGGCACCGAGGTGGCGACCGTGGTCGCGCTGGGGCTTGAGGCGTATGCTTCGCGCTAGGCGCGCCACCTACAATGACCCCAGACCCCGTAAGGAGACACCGATGCGCATCCTGATTGCAGAAGACGACCAGGTCCTGGCCGATGGTCTGTTGCGCAGTCTGCGGGCCGCGGGTGCCGCGGTCGACCATGTGGCCAACGGCAGCGAGGCCGACGCGGCCCTGATGACGAACAACGAGTTCGACCTGCTGATCCTCGACCTCGGCCTGCCCAAACTGCACGGACTCGAAGTGCTCAAGCGCCTGCGTTCGCGAGGCTCCGCGCTGCCTGTGCTCATCCTCACCGCGGCCGACAGCGTGGACGAGCGCGTCAAGGGGCTTGACTATGGCGCCGACGACTACATGGCCAAGCCGTTCTCGCTGCAGGAGCTCGAAGCCCGCGTGCGCGCGCTCACCCGCCGTGGCATGGGCGGCGCCAGCTCCACGATCAAGCACGGCCCGCTGGTCTACGACCAGGCCGGCCGTGTGGCCACCATCGATGGCAAGATGGTCGAACTCTCGGCACGCGAACTCGGCCTGCTGGAGGTGCTGTTGCAGCGCGCCGGCCGCCTGGTCAGCAAGGACCAGCTGGTCGAGCGGCTGTGCGAATGGGGCGAAGAGGTGAGCAACAACGCCATCGAGGTCTACATCCACCGCCTGCGCAAGAAAATTGAGAAAGGTCCGATCCGCATTGCCACCGTGCGGGGCCTGGGCTACTGCCTCGAAAAGATCTGAGCGCCTGAGCGCCCTTCTGCCCCGAAATGACCGATCACAAGCAGGGCAGCCACCGGACCTCCTTCGGACTGTTCCAGCGCGAGCAGCGCAGCCTGTTCGGGGAGATCCTGGACTGGATGCTCACGCCGCTGCTGCTGCTGTGGCCGCTGTCGCTGGCGCTCACCTGGTTCGTGGCCCAGGGCATTGCGTCCAAACCCTTTGACCGCGCGCTTGAGTTCAACCTGCAGGCGCTCACCCAGTTTGTCGTCACCAAGGACAACAAGGTCAGCTTCAACCTGACCCCGCAGGCGCGCGACCTGCTCAAGGCCGACGACAGCGACCTGGTGTATTACCAGCTCCGGGATGCCCGGCAGGGCGTGATCAGCGGCGAGGCTGATTTTCCGCCGCCACCGGACACCGACGTGCCGGCCGCAGGACGCGTGCTGCTGCGCGACGACGAGGTGCGTGGCGACGAGGTCCGCGTGGCCTACACCTGGCTGGAGCGGCACCACGATCCCAGCCAGCTGGTGCTGATGCAGGTGGCCGAGACCAAGGGCAAGCGCTCGACGCTGGCCACGGAAATCATCAAGGGCGTGATGGTGCCGCAGTTCGTGATCCTGCCGCTGGCGGTGCTGCTGGTCTGGCTCGCGCTGGTGCGCGGCATCCGGCCGCTGTCCGACCTGGAGCAGAAGATCCGGGCTCGCAAGCCCGACGACCTCAGCCCGATCGAAGAGTCCTTCATCCCGCAGGAAGTGGCCCCGCTGGTGTCGTCCATCAACGACCTGCTGGCCCGGCTGACCGCCTCGCTCACCACGCAGAAGCGCTTCCTGGCCGACGCCGCGCACCAGCTCAAGACACCGCTGGCCGGCCTGCGCATGCAGGCCGAGCTGGCGCAGCGCGAGTCCAACCCTCAGGAAATCCGCAGCTCGCTGCAACAGATCGCGCACTCCAGCACGCGCGCCACCCACACCGTCAACCAGTTGCTGGCCTTGGCCCGTGCGGAAACAACGGGCCGCACCCTGCCCACGGCGCAAATCGATCTGGCACAGCTGGTCACCGGCGTGGTGCGCGACTCGGTGCCGCGTGCGCTGGAACACGGCATCGACCTGGGCTACGAAGGCCCGGACGAAATGCCCGAGATCTGCCTGATGGACGGCAACCCGACGCTGCTTCAGGAAATGACGCGCAACCTGGTCGACAACGCCATCAACTACAGCGGCCGCGGCGGCGTGGTGACCGCGCGCGTCCTGTTCGACCGCTTCAGCGGCGTGCAGATCCTGCAGGTGGAGGACAACGGGCCGGGCATCCCCGAGAACGAGCGCGAGCTGGTGCTGCAGCCCTTCTACCGGGCGCTGGGAACCAACGTCGATGGCTCAGGGCTGGGGCTGGCCATCGTGCACGAGATCGCCCAGCAGCACGGTGCCGCCGTGATGATGGAAGACACCCACCCGGACGCTCCGCGGCGAGGGCTCCGCGTGTCGGTCCGGTTCGCGGCACGCCGCCGTGCCGATGAGTGACCTCAGGCGATGGCGGGCTGGTAGACGTTCAACTGCAGCCGCTCACGCTCGATGACGCGGGCCACCGCCGGCAATGCCGCCAACCGCTGGGCCAGGTCCCAGGTCGCGGGCAGCGTGGTCGGGTCAATGCCGGCGTAGCCGCCCCAGCGCAGCAAGGTCAGCGCGTAGGCGTCCAGCGCACACGGCGCCTCGCCGCACAGCCAGGGCGCGGCCTGGGCGGCCATGGCCTCGATCTCGCCGAGCAGGCCCTTGTAGCTGTTCGCCGCAAAGGCACGGATGATCTTCTGCGCCCCCTCATCGTCGGTGAACTTGTGCGGCATGAACACGTGGGTGAAGGTCGGGTGCACCGTGTTGTTCATCCAGGCCAGCGTGGACAGGGCGCGCGTGCGCGCCAGACCCGAGGCGGGCAGGATGCCGGCCTGCGGGAATTTCGCGTCCAGGTGCAGCAGGATGGCCACGATCTGCGTGATCACCTCGCCGTCGTCCACCAGCACCGGCACCTGGCCGCGCGGGTTCATCGCGAGGTACTCGGGACTGCGCTGTTCGCCCTTGTGCAGCTTGACCATGACCGGCTCGAACGGTGCGCCGGCCAGCTCCAGCATGGCGTGCGGCACGAACGAGCAGGCGCCGGGGGCAAAGAAGAGTTGGAGGCTCATGCGGTGTGTCTCCTGTTGCTGTGTTGAAGTGGAAGCTCAGTCTGCCAAGTGCTGGCCGACGATGCCGGCGATCTCGAACATCGTGACCTGGTCCTTGCCGAACACCGGGCGCAGCTTGGCGTCGGCGTTGACCTTGCGCTTGTCAGCCGCGTCCTGCAGGCCATTCGCCTTGATGTAGTCCCACAGCTTCTTGACCACCTCGGGGCGCGAGACCGGCTCGCTGCCGATCACCGCAGCCAGCGCGGCGCTGGGCTGCTTGCCGGTGGCGGCCGTGGTCTTGCGCGGGGCCTTGGGCGCTGCGGTCTTTTTCGCGACCGGCGCCTTTTTGGCTGCGGCGGCATTCTTCGCAGGCGCGGCCTTGGCCGCCGGTCGTGCAGCGCCACCGGCGGTCTTGCGCGGCGGGAACTTGCTCTCGCGCGGCTCGAACTCGAAGTTCACCTTGCCCGCCTCCTTGTCCCAGGCCAGGAAGGCCTTGAAGCTGCGGCGCGTGCGCATGGAGACGAACTTGTCCAGCAGGTCGGTCTTGCCCGTTTCCAGCAGCTTGCTCATCTGCTCGCGCGCCACCGGCTGCTGCAGGATGATCTTGCCGCTCTTGAACGTGCAGCTGGGCGTGGGCTGGGCGGCCGTGGGCACCGCCTTGCTGCAGACATAGTTGGCCCCATGCTCGAACACTGGCGAACCGCAGACCGGGCAGGCACCCAGTCCCTCCTGGTCCGCGAAATCCACCAGCTCACCGGTTTCTTCGGCGTTCTTGTCGTCGCCGAAGTCGAACTCCAGCTTCCAGTTCTTGTCGTCTTCGCTGTACTTGAGCGTCATCTCGGCCACGAAGGGCCAGCCCGCCTTGGAGCGGAAGCCTTCGAGCGGACCGATGTGCCTGTCGCGCACGAAGGCCTCGGCTTCGGCCACCTCGAAAGTGCGGCCCGCGGGCGACTTGGTGAACGAGAAGCCGCAGCCTTCGCTGGTGCCGTCGGCGCCGGTGCAGGCGTAGCGCCGGTAGTTTTCCTTCACCACGCCGCCGCAGTTGGGGCAGGGCGCTTCGAGCGTGGCGTAGTTCCCGGGCACGGTGTCGCGGTCGTATTCCTTGGCCTTCTTCACCAGGCGTTCGGTCATGGCGGCGATCTCGGCCATGAAGGCGGCGCGCGAGAGCTTGCCGTGTTCCATCTGCGCCAGCTTGTATTCCCACTCGCCGGTCAGTTCGGGCCTGGAGAGTTCTTCCACCTCCAAGCCGCGCAACAGGGTCATGAGCTGGAAGGCCTTGGCGGTCGGGATCATCTCCCGGCCTTCGCGCAGCATGTACTTTTCGTTCAGCAGGCCTTCGATGATGGCCGCGCGCGTGGCCGGGGTGCCCAGGCCCTTTTCCTGCATGGCTTCGCGCAGCTCGTCGTCCTCGATGAACTTGCCCGCGCCTTCCATCGCGCCCAGCAGCGTCGCTTCCGAATAGCGCGCAGGCGGCTTGGTCTTCAGGCCCTTGGCCTCGATGGTCTCGGTGCGCACGGTCTCGCCCTCGCGCACCGGCACCAGGTTCTGGCCCTTGTCGCCGTCCTTCGCACCTTCCACGTCTTCGGCGGCTTCCTTGCCGTAGACCGCCATCCAGCCCGGCTTGACCAGCACCTTGCCTTCGGTCTTGAAGTGGTGATTGAGCACCTTCGAAATGCGCGTCGTCACCATGAACTCGGCGCTGGGGAAGAACACCGCCAGGAAGCGGCGCACCACCAGGTCGTAGAGCTTCTGCTCGGCCTCGCTCAGGCCGCTGGGCGCCTGCAGCGTCGGGATGATGGCAAAGTGGTCCGAGACCTTGCTGTTGTCGAAGATGCGCTTGCTGGGCTTGATGTAGTTCCCGTTGAGTGCCGTCAGCGCGTGCGGCGCCAGGTGCTTCATGCCGCTGTCGGCCAGCATTTCAAACGTCTGCTTGACCGTGCCCAGGTAGTCCTCGGGCAGGTGGCGCGAGTCGGTCCGGGGGTAGGTCAGGGCCTTGTGGCGTTCGTACAGGCTCTGCGCCAGCTGCAGCGTCGTCTTGGCCGAGAAGCCGAAGCGGCCGTTGGCCTCGCGCTGCAGGCTGGTCAGGTCGTACAGCAGGCCGCTGGCCTGCGTCGTGGGCTTGCTCTCTTCGGTGACGCTGGCGGCCTTGCCGCGCACCGCCTCGACGATGGCCAGCGCCTCGCGGTGGTCCCAGAGGCGGTCGGCGCGCAGGTCGGCGTCGGCATCGTCGCCCGTGGGCTTCTTGAACGCCGGATCGAACCACTTGCCGGGGTACTCGCCCGCCTCGGCCAGGAAGGACGCGTGGATTTCCCAATAGTCGCGGCTGCGGTGCGCGCGGATCTGTTCTTCGCGCTCGACCACGATGGACAGCGTGGGCGTCTGCACCCGACCCACGGTGGTCAGGAAGAACCCCCCGTCGCGCGAGTTGAAGGCGGTCATGGCACGCGTGCCGTTGATGCCCACCAGCCAGTCGGCCTCGGAGCGGCTGCGGGCCGCGTCGGCCAGGCCGCGCATCTGCTCGTCGCTGCGCAGCTTCTCGAAGCCATCGCGGATGGCGGCCGGCGTCATGGACTGCAGCCACAGGCGCTGGACCGGCTTGCCCAGGCCCTGGTACTGGCCGTTCTTCTGGCCGCCGGCGTACTGCTCGATCAGGCGGAAGATCAGCTCACCCTCGCGGCCCGCGTCGCAGGCGTTGATCAGCCGGCCCACGTCCTTGCGCTTGGCCAGTTTGACCACGGCCGACAGGCGCGACTTGGTTTTGTCGATGGGTTTGAGCTCGAAGAACGGCGGCAGCACCGGCAGATGGGCAAAGCTCCACTTGCCGCGCTTGACGTCGAACTGCTCGGGCGCAGCGATCTCCACCAGGTGGCCGACGGCGGAGGTCACGACGTACTGCTCGTTCTCGAAATGGTCGTCGTGCTTGTCGAACTTACCCGCCACCGGGGTGAGCGCGCGCACGATGTCCTGGGCCACGGACGGCTTCTCTGCAATGACCAGTGTTTTGTTCATCTCTACAATTTGGGCTTCACGCGCGTGTACACGCGCACGGGGGCGCACACGCACACACGCGCGCACCTGCATGAAACAACCTTACCAAAATTCCCGATCGTGAAGAAAACCGCCCCCGCACGCCGCATCCAGACCCGCCGCTCGGGCGTCCATGGCAAGGGCGTGTACGCCGTGGTCGATCTGGCCGAAGGCGAGACCGTGATCGAGTACGTGGGCGAGGTCATCACCTGGGACGAGGCGCTGCGCCGCCACCCGCACGACCCGAAGGACCCGAACCACACCTTCTATTTCCACATCGACGAGGACCACGTCATCGATGCCAAATACGGTGGCAACTCCTCGCGCTGGATCAACCACAGCTGCGACCCCAACTGCGAGGCCGAGACCGACGAGGGCCGGGTGTTCATCCGCGCACGGCGCAACATCAAGGCCGGCGAAGAGCTGTTCTACGACTACGGCCTGGTGATCGACGAGCCCTACACGCCGGCCCTCAAGAAGCAGTACCCATGCTGGTGCGGTGCGAAAAGCTGCCGCGGCACGCTGCTGGCCCCCAAACGCGGCGGAAAAGCCACCAAGCTGGGATGACCGACCTGCTCGCCCACGCCGAATCGGTCTGGCAGTCGGTCGTCACCGACCTGCCGACCTTCACCGTCGAGGTGCTGCCCAGCATCGACTCGACCAGCAGCGAGCTGATGCGCCGCGCCCGGGACGGGTTGCTGGAGCCGGTGCTGCTGACCGCCGAAGAGCAGACCGCAGGTCGGGGGCGCATGGGCAAAGGCTGGCACAGCAAGGCCGGCCAGTCGCTGACCTTCTCGCTGGCGCTGCCGCTGGCGCCTGCCGACTGGTCGGGCCTGTCGCTGGCGGTGGGGGTGAGTCTGGCCGAGAGTCTGAACCCCGATGTGCGGCTGAAGTGGCCCAACGACCTCTGGCTGCAGCAGCGCAAGCTGGGCGGCATCCTGGTCGAGACGGCAGGCACCGGTGACGGTGCCTCTGCACCGCGCACCGTGGTGATCGGGGTCGGCATCAACATCGCGCGCCCGGAGGCAGCGGTCGTGCAGTCGCTCGCCACGCCTGGCGCGGTGGCGGCCATGCCGCCGGCGGGGCTGGCCGAGGTGCGCATCGGCGTGACCGCCGGCGAAACCCTGGCCTTGGTCGCGCCTGCGCTGGTGCGCGACGTGCTGCGCTTCGGGGCGGACGGGTTCGCCCCCTTTGCCAACCGCTTCGCGCAGCGCGACGCCCTGTTCGGCCGCGCCGTGCGCCTGACCGACGGCACGGAAGGCTCCGCCGAAGGTGTCGACGCACAAGGAGCCCTGCGCGTGCGGACGGCACAGGGGCTGCGCACCGTGCACAGCGCAGAAGTGAGCGTGCGCCCATGCTGAGACTGGTGGCCATCTCCCTGCTGCTGGCCAACGCCGTCTATTTCGCCTGGACCCAGGGCTTCCTGGCCGGCCTTGGCATGGCGCCCGTACAGCAGAGCGAACCCGAACGCTTGAACGCACAGATCGAACCGGGCACGCTGCGACTGCTCAACGGCCCCCGCGCAGAAGCCGAGGACCTGGCGCAGGCCACCGACGCATCGGCCACCGGCGCGCAAACGGAGGTCGCACCCGCCACGTCCTGCTGGCAGGCCAGCGGCTTCACGGCGCCACAGGCCGACGCGCTGCGCGCCGCGCTGGGCAGCACCGGCCTGAACGAAGCGCTCTGGCAGTTCAGCGAGGCGAAGTCCTCCGGACGCTGGATCGTCTACATGGGGCGCTACAACGACGAGCAGATGGAAAAGAAGAAGGGCGAGCTGCGCGAACTCAAGATCGAGTTCCGCGAAGTCAACCTGCCCACGGCCGGGCCGGGCCTGGCCCTGGGCACCTTCTCCAGCGAGGAGTCGGTGCAGCAGGCGCTCAAAGACGTTGCCAGGAAGGGCGTGCGCACCGCACGCGCCGCCCTGGAACGCCCTGAAAGCGTCTCGTGGGCCCTGCGCCTGCCCGCGATCACCGACGAGCAGCGCACGGCCATCGAGAGCCTGGGCGAGCCCCTCGCCGGCAAAAAACTCCAAGCCTGCGAATAAAAAAAGCCGCTGTGAAAACAGCGGCTTTTTTCTCGTCCAGCAATCACTTTGGTCCCGGCTTCGCCGGGCCGCACGTGATGCCCCCTTGAGGGGGTGACGCGCCGCAGGCGCGGCGCGGGGGTGGGCCTTACTTCGCGACGACGCGGACCATTTCGAGGCACTTGTTGGAGTAGCCCCACTCGTTGTCGTACCAGCTCACGACCTTCACGAAGGTCTTGTCCAGCGCGATGCCGGCGTCGGCGTCGAACACCGAGGTGCAGGTCTCGCCGCGGAAGTCGGTGGCCACCACCTTGTCTTCCGTGTAGCCCAGCACGCCCTTGAGCGCGCCCTGGCTCTGCGCCTTCATCTCGGCCTTGATCTCTTCGTAGGTGGCTTCGCTGTTCAGCTCGACGGTCAGGTCGACCACCGACACGTCGGAGGTCGGCACGCGGAAGGACATGCCGGTCAGCTTCTTGTTCAGCTCGGGGATCACCACGCCCACGGCCTTGGCAGCGCCGGTGGAGGACGGGATGATGTTTTCCAGGATGCCACGGCCACCGCGCCAGTCCTTGTTGGACGGGCCGTCCACGGTCTTCTGCGTGGCGGTGGCGGCGTGCACGGTGGTCATCAGGCCGCGCTTGATGCCCCACTTGTCGTGCAGCACCTTGGCCACGGGGGCCAGGCAGTTGGTGGTGCAGGAAGCGTTGGAGATGATGGCCTGACCGGCGTAGGTCTTGTCGTTCACGCCGAAGACGAACATCGGGGTGTCGTCCTTGGACGGGGCGGAGAAGATGACCTTCTTGGCGCCTGCGGCCAGATGCTTCTCGCCACCGGCCTTGTCCAGGAAGATGCCGGTGGACTCGATCACCACGTCGGCGCCGACTTCGTTCCACTTCAGGGCGGCGGGGTCCTTTTCGGCGGTCAGGCGGATCTTCTTGCCGTTGACGACCAGGGTGTTGCCTTCCACCGAAACGGTGCCCTTGAAGCGGCCGTGCACGCTGTCGTACTGGAGCATGTAGGCCAGGTAGTCGGGCTCGAGCAGATCGTTGATGGCCACGATCTCGATGTCCGGGAAGTTCTGGATCGCGCTGCGCAGCACGTTGCGGCCGATGCGGCCAAAACCATTGATACCGACTTTGATAGCCATGTCTTCTGCTCCTGTGGATGGATGAAAAAAACCGAACTCTGATTACTTCGCCAGCACGGCACGCACCGTGTCGGCCACGTTCTCGGGGGTGAAACCGAAGTGCTTGAACAGCACCGGCGCCGGTGCCGATTCGCCGTAGGTGTCGATGCCGACCACGGCCGACACGCCGTACTTCCACCAGCCGTCGGTCGAACCCATCTCGACTGCCACGCGCGGCAGGCCCTTGGGCAGCACGGCGGCCTTGTAGTCGGCGCTCTGGCGGTCGAACACGCTGGTGCTGGGCAGCGAGACCACGCGCACTGCGATCTTGTGTTCCTTGGCCAGGGCTTCCTGGGCCTTGAGGGCCAGCTGCACTTCGGAACCGGTGGCGATGATGACCGCCTGGGCCTTCTTCTTCAGGCCGACGTCGGCAGGCTCGGACAGCACGTAGCCGCCCTTGCTGATGTCGGCCAGGTCGGTCTTGGGTGCGTACGGCAGGTTCTGGCGCGACAGGCACAGCGCGCTGGGGCGGTTGGCGGTCTGCAGGGCCACGGCCCAGGCCACGGCGGTTTCGGCCGTGTCGGCCGGGCGCCAGACGTCCAGGCCCGGGATCAGGCGCAGGCTGGCGACGTGTTCGATCGACTGGTGGGTCGGGCCGTCTTCGCCCAGGCCGATGGAGTCGTGCGTGAACACGTGGATCACGCGCTGCTTCATCAGCGCGGCCATGCGGATGGCGTTGCGACTGTAGTCGCTGAACGTGAGGAAGGTGCCGCCGTAGGGGATGAAACCACCGTGCAGGGCAACGCCGTTCATGATCGCGGCCATGCCGAATTCGCGCACGCCGTAGTTGATGTGGCGGCCGCCCACGCCGGCCTCGTTCTTCACAACATTGCCGGCCAGGTCGAAGCGCAGGTTGGGCGTGGACTTGGTGTTGGTCAGGTTGGAGCCGGTCAGGTCGGCCGAACCGCCCAGCAGCTCGGGCAGGGCCGCGGTGAAATGCTCCAGCGCGATCTGGCTGGCCTTGCGGCTGGCCACGGTCTCGGCCTTGGTGTGAGCTTCGACGGCGGCGTTGACGGCCACCTGGTTGAAGGCCTTGGGCAGCTCGCCCTTCATGCGGCGGGTGAATTCCTTGGCCAGTTCGGGGAAAGCGGCCTTGTAAGCGGCGAACTGGGCGTTCCACGCGGCCTCGGCGGCCTTGCCAGCGTCCTTGGCGTCCCAGGCGGCGTACACGTCCTTGGGAATCTTGAAGGGCTCGTGGCTCCAGCCCAGGGCTTCGCGGGTGAGCTTGATTTCTTCGGCGCCCAGCGGCTCGCCGTGGGCCTTGGCGGTGTTGGCGCGGTTCGGGCTGCCCTTGCCGATGCTGGTCTTGCAGCAGATCAGGGTCGGCTTGTCGGCGCTGTTCTTGGCGGCGGCGATGGCGGCGCTCACGGCGTCGGCGTCGTGGCCGTCGACGGCGCGGATCACGTTCCAGCCGCAGGCTTCAAAACGCTTGGGCGTGTCGTCGATGAACCAGGGCGCGACCTGGCCGTCGATGGAGATGCCGTTGTCGTCGTACAGGGCGATCAGCTTGTTGAGCTTCCAGGCACCGGCCAGGGCCACGGCCTCGTGGCTGATGCCTTCCATCAGGCAGCCGTCGCCCATGAAGACGTAGGTGTGGTGGTCGACGATGGCGTGGCCTTCGCGGTTGAACTCGGCGGCCAGCAGCTTCTCGGCCAGCGCCATGCCCACCGCGTTGGTGATGCCCTGGCCCAACGGGCCGGTGGTGGTTTCCACGCCCGGGGTCACGCCCACTTCGGGGTGGCCGGCGGTCTTGCTGTGCAGCTGGCGGAAGTTCTTGAGTTCGCCGATGGGCAGCTTGTAGCCCGTGAGGTGCAGCAGCGCGTAAATCAGCATGGAGCCGTGGCCGTTGGACAGCACGAAGCGGTCGCGGTTGGCCCAGGCGGGGTTGGTCGGGTTGTGGCGCAGGTGGCGGCCCCAGAGCGCGACGGCCATGTCGGCCATGCCCATGGGGGCGCCGGGGTGGCCGGAGTTGGCGGCCTGCACCGCGTCCATGGCGAGCGCGCGGATGGCGTTGGCCTGGGTCTGGGCGCTCACGGTGGAAACAGGGGCGGGGGCGGTGCTGGGGGTGGCGTCGGACATGGTGCGGGGGAGGGAGGAGAGATGAGGTCGGCGCGTGCCGAAACCAGGGATTTTATCGGCCCCGGTCGGCGGACCATAATGCGCGCGGCGGTTCACCGAACGCGCACCCACCATGGACTCCACCCTCCACACGCCCATTCCCGCCATGATCCTGGCCGCCGGCCGGGGCATGCGCATGCGGCCGCTCACCGACACGACCCCCAAGCCCCTGCTGCCGCTGCGCGGCCAGCCGCTGATGCAGTGGGCCATGGAGGCGCTGTCGCGGGACGGCTTTGAACGGCTGGTGATCAACACTGCATGGCTGGGTGAACAGATCGCCGAGCACTATGCCGGCTGGCCGCAGCAGCACCCGGGCGCCGAGCTGCGTTTCTCGCACGAAGGGCAGGACTTCGGCTACGCCCTGGAGACGGCGGGCGGCATCTCGCGCGCGCTGCCGCTGCTGGGCGAGGTCTTCTGGGTGCTGGCAGGCGATGTGTACGCGCCGGATTTCGTTTTCAGCCAGGACAGCGTGGACCGTTTCCTCGCCTGCGACGACCTGGCGCACCTCTGGCTGGTGCCCAACCCGCCCCACAACCCCCGCGGGGATTTCGGGCTCTCGGCCAACGGCCGTGCGCTGAACACCGCCGACGGCGAGCGCTTCACCTACAGCACCATCGGCCTGTACCGGCGCGCGCTGTTCGAAGCCCCGTGGTGCGACACCATCCCGGGCAACCCGCAAGGCACCGCCGAGCCCCTGGCGCCGCTGCTGCGCAAGGCCATGGACGCCGGCCGCGTGAGCGCCGAGCTGTACCGCGGGCCCTGGACCGACGTCGGCACGCCCGAGCGACTGGACGAGCTGAACCGCTGACCCTGCGCCGCACGCGCGCAATCAAAAGCCGCACAATGCGGCGATGGACGCCCAGACCTCATTCACCCTCTACGCACAGCGCCGCGCCCGCCTGGCCGCGCAGCTGACCCCCGGCGGCATCGCCATCGTGCCCACCGCGCCCGAGCAGCAGCGCAACCGCGACAGCGACTTCCTGTTCCGGCACGACAGCTACTTCTACTACCTGACCGGTTTTAATGAGCCCAACGCCTGGCTGGTGCTGACCGCCGAAGGCGAGGCCACGCTGTTCTGCAACCCCAAAGACCAAGAACGCGAGATCTGGGACGGCATCCGCCTCGGTCCGGCCGCCGCACCCGACGCCCTCGGCGTGCAGGCCGCCTTCCCGGTGACCGAGCTGAACCAGCGGCTGCCGAAGTTGCTGGAGAATCGCAGCGTGGTCTGGTACCCGTTTGCCACCCACAAGGGCCTGGACGGCCGCATCAACGGCTGGCTGGAACCGGTGCGCGCCCGCGTGCGCTACGGCGCGCTCTGCCCCGAGCAACAGCGCGACCTGTGTGGCCCACTGGACGAGATGCGCCTGTTCAAAGACGCACACGAACAGGCCGTGATGCGCCGCGCGGCGCAGATCAGCGCGCGCGCCCACATCCGCGCCATGCAGCGCAGCGCCGCCATGCTGCGCGCCGGGCAGGACGTGCGCGAGTACCACCTGGACGCCGAACTGCTGCACGAGTTCCGCCAGCAGGGCTCGCAGTACCCGGCCTACGGCAGCATCGTCGCCGCCGGCGCCAACGCCTGCGTGCTGCACTACCGCGCCGACGCCGCGCCCATCCGCAGCGGCGAACTGGTGCTGATCGACGCCGGCTGCGAGCTCGACGGCTACGCCAGCGACATCACCCGCACCTTCCCGGCCAACGGCGTCTTCACCGGCCCGCAGCGCACGCTGTACGACCTGGTGCTGGCCTCGCAGGACGCGGCAGTGGCCGCGACGAAACCGGGCAACCGTTTCACCGACCCGCATGAAGCCACGGTGGCCGTGCTGGCGCAGGGCCTGCTCGACGTCGGCCTGCTGGACAAGAACAAGGTCGGCAGTGCGCAGGACGTGATCGCCAACCGCGCCTACTTCCCGTTCTACATGCACCGCACCGGCCACTGGCTGGGCATGGACGTGCACGACTGCGGCAGCTATGTCGAGCCGAGCGAAGTGGGCCAGGTCAGCGAACGCAAGGACCCGCTGTCGGGCGAAATCATCAAGGACCGGCCCAGCCGCATCCTGCGCCCCGGCATGGCGCTGACCATCGAGCCTGGCCTGTATGTGCGGCCCGGCGAAGGCGTGCCCGAAGCGTTCTGGAATATCGGCATCCGCATCGAGGACGACGCCATCGTCACCGAAACCGGCTGCGAACTCATCACCCGCGATGTGCCGGTCAAGGCCGACGAGATCGAAGCGCTGATGCGCGCTTGATCCGGCGCAGGGTCGCCGGGCGGACCATGCGGTACAACCACCCCATGAACACCCCGCCCCGCATCCTCTGCCTGACCATGAACCCCTCGGTCGATCTCGCGACCGAGACCGAATCCGTGGTGCCCACGCACAAGCTGCGCTGCGGCGACACGCTGCACGACGCAGGCGGTGGCGGCGTCAACGTGGCGCGTGTGCTCACGCGCCTGGGCGGGCGCTGCGTGGCGCTGTGCCCCACCGGCGGTTCCCCGGGCCACTGGCTGGAAAAGCGCATGCGCGACGAGGGGCTGGACAGCGTGTTCCTGCCCATTGCCGACGAAACCCGCGTGAGCTTCACCGTGCACGAGCACAGCACGGGCGCCGAGTTCCGTTTCGTCATGCCCGGCCCGCACCTGAGCGAGGCCGAGTGGACGGCCTGCCTGCAGCACCTCGAAGGCCTGACCGAGTTCCCCGACTTGGTGGTGGCCAGCGGCAGCCTGCCGCCAGGCGTGCCGCCCGATTTTTACGCCCGCGTCGCGCGGCTGTGCCGCCAGCGCGGCGCCAAGCTGGTGCTCGACGCCTCGGGGCCCGCGCTGGCAGCGGCGCTGGCCGAGGGCGTGTTCCTGTTCAAGCCCAACCTCAAGGAGCTGGCCGAACTCAGCGGCCAGATGCTGGAGACCCCCGAGCAGTGGCAAGCCGCGGCGCGCCAG
Source organism: Hydrogenophaga luteola (assembly GCF_042648585.1). NCBI lineage: Bacteria > Pseudomonadati > Pseudomonadota > Betaproteobacteria > Burkholderiales > Comamonadaceae > Hydrogenophaga > Hydrogenophaga luteola. The sequence continues at coordinate 121,667 of NZ_JBHRXX010000001.1, forward strand.
CTGGTGCAGGACGGCAAGACCGAGATCGTCGCGCTGACCCTGGGCCACCTGGGCGCGCTGCTGGTCACGCGCGACGCGATGTGGTTCGCGCCGCCGCTGGACATGCCGGTGGCCAGCGCGGTCGGGGCGGGCGACAGCTTCGTGGCCGGCCTGGTCTGGGCCTGGCAGCACGGCATGCCGATGGACCAGGCCTTCGCCTGGGGCGTGGCCGCCGGTTCGGCCGCGCTGCTGACCGCCGGCACCGGACTGGCGCGACCGGAAGACGTTCGGCGGCTGTTCGCCCAGGTCCGGGTCCGCCCAGTGACCTGAGGCCGCGAGACGCCCTGCACACCCATCGCAGGGCGTGCATCTTGAAACATGTATTGATAATGGTTATCATTTAACACCAGCCAGCCACTGGCGTGTCCGTCTGCGCACGCCCTCAAGAGCCAGCCAATGTCCCGTCGCCCGACGGATTCGCTGTCTCTTGATCCATGAACGCCCACCTGTCTGCCCCGGCAGCGCTCAGCCCGCTCGCCCTCGCCTCCCGCATCGCCATTGCCAGTTCGGTCCTGTTCGGACTGGCCCCGTCCACCCTGGCCCAGACGGCACCCGCTGCGCCCGAGCCCACACTGGGCACGGTGGTCGTGCGCGAGAGCGCGGTCGCCGCCCCCACCGAACAGTCACCGGCCTTCGGTGCGCCGGTGTCCAGCTCGGCCACCGGCCTGGACCTGCGCCTGCGCGAGACGCCGCAGTCCATCAGCGTGACCTCGCAGGCCCAGATGCAGGCTTTCGGCCTGAACGAGGTGCGCACCCTGCTGTCCGGCGTCACCGGCGTGCAGGTCGAGAAGGTCGAGACCGACCGCACCTACTTTTCCGCCCGCGGCTTCGACATCACCAACTTCCAGGAAGACGGCATTGGCCTGCCCTTCGCCTCCGGTCTGCTCAACGGCGACATGGACACCGCCATCTACGACCGCGTCGAGGTGCTGCGCGGCGCCAACGGCCTGCTCTCGTCCACCGGCAACCCCTCGGCCACGGTCAACTTCGTGCGCAAGCGCCCGACGGCGCAGCTGCAGGCCAGCGCCGGCCTGACCCTCGGCTCGTGGAACCTGCGGCGCGTCGACGCCGATCTGGCCGGCCCGCTGAACGCCAGCGGCAGCATCCGCGGCCGCCTGATCGTGGCCGACGAGGACAAGGACTCCTACCTCGACCGCTACCGCGCCCACAAGCAGGTGGCCTCGGGCATCGTCGAGGCCGACCTGGGCGACGCCACCGTGCTGACCCTGGGCCACGCGCAGCAGAACAACCGGCCCCAGGGCCTGATGTGGGGCGCGCTGCCGCTGTACTTCAGCGACGGTTCGGCCATCGACTACGACCGCTCGGCCAGTTCAGCGCCCGCCTGGGCGCGCTGGGACACCAACGACGGCCGCAGCTTCGCCGAGTTGCTGCACGACCTGGGCAACGGCTGGAGCGCCAAGGCCACGCTCAACCAGCGCCGCATCAGCTCGGACACGGCCATGCTCTACATCTACGGCACGCCCGACCGGGCCACTGGCGCAGGCCTGTTCAGCTGGCCCTCCACCTACGACCACCAGGAGCGCCAGACCATCGCCGACGTGCAGGTGAAGGGTCCGTTTGAGCTCGGTGGCCGCCGGCACGAGGCCGTGTTCGGCGCCTCGGCAGGCCGCAACAAGGTGGACATGGCGTCGAGCTACGACGACCTGGGCCAGGCGCTGACGCTGCAGCAGGTGCTGGACGGCAGCTTCGCGATGCCCGACTTCGATCAGGGCGTCTCCGCCTTCGGCCACCGCATCGACAAGCGCCGCACGGTCTACAGCGCCGGCAAGTTCAGCTTCACCGACAGCCTCAAGCTGATCGCCGGCCTGAACGCCACGCGCGCCAGCAGCGCGGGCGTGCAGTACGGCGTCGACCACAACTACCGCGCCAGCAAGACGCTGCCCTTTGCCGGCCTGGTCTACGACGTCCATCCGAACGTTTCGGTCTATGGCAGCGCCGCCAGCATCTTCAACCCGCAGATCGAACTGGACGCCAGCGGAGCGGTGCTCGACCCGGTGGAGGGCCGCACCGGCGAACTGGGCCTGAAGTTCGAGTCGACCGACAAGCGCCTGAACGCCAGCCTCGCCGTCTTCCGCACACAGCAGGACAACACCGCCGAGTACGCCGGCTTTGCAAACGGCATCTCCTACTACCGCGGGGTCGATGCCACCGCCCGCGGCTTCGAGGCCGAGATCGCCGGCACCGTGGCCCCGGGCTGGCAGCTGAGCGCGGGCTACGCGCAGAACCGCATCAAGGGCGAGGACGGGCAGAACGTGCGCACCTTCGTGCCGCGCCAGACCCTGCGCCTGTCGACCACGGTCGCCATCGACGCCGTGCCCGGCCTCGAACTCGGGGCCAGCCTGAAGTGGCAGAGCGCGATCTCGCGCGACCAGGGCGGCGGCATCACATCGGCGCAGGACGCCTACGCCCTGCTGGACCTGATGGCGCGCTACCGCTTGAGCAAGCACTGGAGCCTGACGGCCAACCTGCGCAACACCACCGACGAGAAGTACCTCAACAGCCTGCTGTGGGACCAGAACTACTACGGCGAGCCACGCAGTGCCTCGGTGACGCTGAACTGGGCGTACTGAAGTCACACGCCCAGCCTCGCCCACCCACACCGTCCCGATCCGCCATGCACCACCCGCTCACATCCCTCTGCGCGGCGCTGTCCGCCGCCTGCCTGCTGACCCTGCCGGCCTACGCCCAGCCCACCGAAGAGGCCACGCTCGCGCCCGTCACCGTCAAGGCCCAGCGAACACCCGACGCCACCTCGGAGGGTTCGGGTTCCTACACGACGGAGGCCACGTCGACCGCCACCGGCCTGCCACTCTCGATCCGCGACACACCGCAGTCGGTGAGCGTGGTGACCCACGAGCGCATGCAGGACCAGGCGATGGACACGGTCGAGGATGCGCTGCGCGCCACCCCCGGTGTCTCGCTCAAGAGCATGGACCGCGGGCGCAACGGCCTCTCGGCCCGCGGCTTCCTCATCACCAACTACCAGTTCGACGGCGTGCCCATGTTCACCGGCAACATCGGCGCAGAAACCAGCAGCACAGCCCCCTTCGACCGAATCGAAGTGGTGCGCGGCTCCACCGGTCTGCTGAACGGCGCGGGCGACCCGTCCGCGGCCATCAACCTGGTGCGCAAGCACGCCAACAGCAAGACCTTCACGGCCACGGTGGAGACCGAGTTCGGCAGCTGGAACCACCGCGCCGGGACCGTGGACATGACCACACCCCTGAACAGCGACGCCTCGGTCCGCGGGCGTCTGGTGCTGAGCGCCGACGCCCAGGACGCCTTCATCGACCTGGAGAACACCCGGGGCAGCCTGTTCTATGGTGTGGTGGACGCCGACCTGGCCCCCGGCACGCGCCTGAGCGTGGGCGCCAGCCACGAGACCCGCAAGCGCAACGGCGTCTACTGGGGAGGGCTGACCTACTGGTACGCCGACGGTGGGCGCTCCCAATGGGACCGGTCCAAAACCAACGCCACGCGCTGGAACCAGTGGGACACCGAAGAGACCACGGCCTTCGCCAGCCTGGAACACCGGCTGGCCAACCGGTGGCTGGTGCGCGCCGACCTCGCGCACCGCAAGCAGGTGGAAGACTCCAAATTGCTGTGGGTGATGGGCACACCCGACCGGTCCACCGGCCTGGGCCTGTCCGCCTATCCCTACCACTACCACGCCGAGCCCACGCAGGACCACGCCAGCGTCTCGGCCACCGGCCCCTTCCGCCTGGGCGGGCGGGAACACGAGCTCAGTGTCGGTGTGATGCACAGCCGGCTCAAGGACGGCTGGGACAACCGCGACGCCATCTCGGGCCCGCCCGAGGTGGGCAACTTCAACGAATGGGACGGCAGCTACCCCGAACCAGCCATGTCGCCGTTCTACCTGGCCAGCCGGGACACGACCACCCAGACCGGCGCCTATGCGGCGGCGCGCCTGCAGGTCACCGACGCCCTCAAGTTCATCGTCGGTGGACGGGTGAGCGACTGGAAACGACAGGGTGCGGTCGGCGCCTGGAACCCCGTGGCCTACACCCTGCGGCACAGCGGCGTCCTCACGCCGTACGCAGGCGTGGTGTTCGACCTGAACGACCACCTGTCGGTCTACGCCAGCCACACCACCATCTTCAAGCCTCAGACCGAAAAGGACCGCAACGGCCAGTACCTCGATCCGCTGGAAGGCGACAGCTCGGAAGTCGGGATCAAGGGCGAGTACTTCAACGGCAGGCTCAACGCCTCGGCCGCCGTGTTCCGCATCGACCAGGACAAGCTCGCCACGCCCGATCCGGGCTACTTCGTACCGGGCACGGCGACCGTGGCCTCGCGCGCTGCGCGAGGGGTCCAGTCGCAGGGCGTCGAACTGGAGGTGTCGGGTGAAGTGGCCCCCGGCTGGCAAATGGGCGCGGGCTGGACCCAGTTCAGCGCCCGCGATGCACAAGGCGCCCATGTGGTGACCGAGCACCCCCGCCAGCAACTCAAGCTGTTCACCCGGCACACCCTCGACGGCGCGCTGCAAGGCCTGAGCCTGGGCGGCGGCCTGGTGTGGGAAAGCAGACCCCCGGTCACGGCCACCAACCCCGCCACCGGCCTGGACGAGCAGGTGGGCCAGCCCGCCTACGCCATCGTGGATGTCATGGCGGCCTACGCCCTGACCCCGCGCACCACCGTGCAACTGAACATCAGCAACCTGCTGGACAAGGCTTACTACAACAGCTCCTGGAGTGGCTACACCTACGGCGAGCCCCGCAAGTTCACCGTGGCACTCAAGCACCGCTTCTGAGCCGGACTTCCCCGCTTCTCTCATCCCCGCCAACGACACACCATGGCTCAAACAACACAACCACCCCACCGCTCCGTGGCCATCGCCGCGGCCCTGCTCGCCAGCGGCTTCCTTGCCAGCGCCCCGGCCAGCGCCCAGTCCGCTGGGACCGGCACCGATGGCACCACCACCACGCCGGAGCCCGAACTGTCCACGGTCGTGATCAAGGCCAAGCGGGAGAACCGCGTCTCCAAGGGCGCGACCAACCTGCCCATGGAGGTCAAGGACACGCCGCAATCGATCAGCACCATCGACAAGGAGACCTTGCGCGACTTCGGCGCCACGGACGCCAACGACGCGCTGCGCTTCGGCACCGGCCTGACGGTGGACGAGTGGGAGACCAACCGCACGTCCTACAGCACGCGCGGCTTCGACATCATGCTCACGCAGATCGACGGCCTGGGCATGACCAACGACTGGGGCATCGCCGAGAGCCAGATGGACACCTACCTGTTCGAGAAGATCGAACTGATCCGGGGCGCCAACGGCCTGCTCACGGGTGTGGGCACGGCCTCGGGCACCATCAACTACGTGCGCAAGCGCCCCACCAGCAAAGACGGTGGCGAGGCGCAGCTGACCATGGGTTCCTTCGGCCAGAAGCGCGTGGCGCTGGACTACAACAAGGTGCTGTCCAAGGACGGCCTGTGGGCCGGCCGGCTGGTGGTGGCACACGACGACAAGGACTCCTACCTGCGTGCACTGGGCACCGAGCGCACCGCCCTCTCGGCCATCGTCGAGGGACAGATCGGGCTCAACGGTGTGCTGACACTGGGCCTGAGCTACCAGGACTCGAAGCAGCGCTCGCCGATGTGGGGCTCGCTGACCCTTCCGTACGCCGACGGCTCGCTGGCAGAGTTTGACGTGTCGGCCTCCACCTCGCAGGACTGGACCCTCTGGAACAACCGCCGGCAGAGCGTGTTCGCCGAATACGCCCACACGCTGCCGAACAACTGGGAGGCCAAGCTCACCCTCAACCACGCCGAGGGAAAAGACGCCACCAAACTGTTCTACGCCTACACCTTCACCGGCTACCTCAACGACGACAACACAGGCCTCTACGGCTGGCCCTACCGCAGCGACAGCAGCTCCAGCAGCGACATCGTCGATGTCAACCTCTCGGGTCAGTTCGGCGCTTTCGGCCGCCAGCACGACGCGCTGTTCGGCCTGAGCCATTCGAAGCAGAAGACCACGACCTGGACCTACGCGGGTGCCACCTTCCCGGTGCTGCCGGCGTTCCCCTATGCGGGCGACGTGTTCGCCGAGCCGGCCTGGGGCACCAGGACCGTCTCCAACGACGGCGACCAGAACCTCACCCGCCTGTACGCCGCCAGCCGCCTGCAGCTGACCGATGCCCTCAAGGGCATCGCCGGCATCAACGCGATCCGGCTGGTGCGCGACGGCACCGCCATCTACGGCAGCGGCGTCCAGCTCAACAACGAGACCACCCGGAAAGTCAGCCCCTACGTCGGCCTGACCTACGACCTGACGCCGGACGCACTGGCCTACGCCTCGTACTCCGACATCTTCCAGGCGCAGGACCAGGTGGACAACAACGGCGTCACCCTCAAGCCCATGAAAGGTGTCAACGCCGAGGTCGGCCTCAAGGCCGAATGGCTGGACCGCAAGCTGCTGACCACCTTCGCCCTGTTCAGCGCCGAACAACGCGGACTGGCCACCGTGGCCGGCTTCAACACCAACACCCAGCAGGACTACTACGAACCCAAGGACGTGAAGACCCAGGGCTTCGAGATCGAGGCCAGCGGCCGCATCGGTGCTGACACCAAAGTGTCCGCCGGCTTCACATCGATGAGCCTGAAGGGTCCGGACGGAAAGGACATCTACGAGTGGATTCCGCGCCGCACCCTCAAGCTGCAGGCCGACACCCGCGTGGCCGCCGTGCCCAAGCTGCGCGTGGGCTCCGGCCTGCGCTGGCAGTCCGGCGTCTCCAAGGTGGCCGGCGCCCGCCAGGACGCCTACGTGGTGGTGGATGCCTTCGCCGCCTACGAGCTGACCGACAAGGCCACGCTGCGCCTGAACGTCAGGAACCTGGCGGACAAGAAGTACATCCGCTCCGTGACCTACGGCGCCATCTACGGCGCACCGCGCAGCGCGGCCCTGACGCTGGAGTACAAGCTGTGACCGCCCGGGCCAAGTCGCTTCGCTGGCCGGCGGTCACCGCCCGCGTGACCGCCGGTGTCTTCGGCGCCTACGCCTTCACATGGGGCTTCGCGGCGGCGGGCGTGGCCGCGCTGGTGGGTCTGGGCGTGGAGTACCACGACGCCGAGATGGGCGTGCTCATGCTCGCCTTCCTGGTGTTCCTGGGCCTGTTCCTCTGGAGCTTCGCCGCCGCCAGCATCGCCCGCGTCTGGGCCGTGCTGGCCGGGGGCGCGGCCCTGCTGTTCGCCACCGCCTGGGCCCTCCAGCGCGCCATCCTGTCCTGAAAGGAAACCCCATGTTCCAGAACTTCCGGCAGTCCATGGCCTGGCTGCACACCTGGTTCGGCCTGGTGATCGGCTTTGTGCTGGTCGTGGTGTTCTTCTTCGGCTCGCTCTCGGTGTTCGACCGCGAGATCGACCGCTGGGCGATTCCGCAGACGCGCTTCGACCCGCAGCCCATGCCCTCGTTCGACGAACTGCTGCTGCCGGCGTTCAGGAAGATCGAACCCGACGCCGCCGACTACGCGGCCAACATGGCCACGCTGCACGACCCGGCCAAAGGCCCGATGACGCCGCGCCTGGAGCTGCCGGCCGACGAGTACTGGGCCTACACCACCCACCGCGACCCGGTGCTGCGCATGGGCGTCGGCTTCAAGGTGCCGCTGGCCAAGGACCCGGACGGCCACAACCACATCCACGGCGAGACCACCATCGACCCGCGCAGCGGCACCGTGGTGCGCGCCGACCAGCTCAAGATCGGCAGCGACTGGTTCTACCCCATGCACTACAGCCTGAACTGGCAGTGGAAGAACCTGGGCATCTTTCTCGTCGGTCTGGCCGCGCTGGTGATGCTGGCCGCACTGGTCAGCGGCGTGGTGATCCACCGCAAGATCTTCCGCGAGTTCTTCACCTTCCGGCCGAAGAAGCACACCCAGCGCAGCGCGCTGGACCTGCACAACATGACGGGCGTGGTCGCGCTGCCGTTCCACTTCTTCTTCGCCTTCACCGGCCTGGTGATCTTTGCGGCCTTCTACTTCCTGCCGGTCTCGCAGTTCCAGCTCAAGGGCCTGCACGACCGCCACGAGGTGATGGAGGCCCAGGAAACCGGCCTGCCACACCAGGCCGCCGGTGTGCCTGCGCCGCTGGCCTCGGTGGACGCGATGGTGGCCGAGGCCAAACGCCGCTGGGCCGCGCGCGACATGGCGGGCGAGGTGGGCTTCCTGATGGTGCACCACGTGGGCGACGCCAACAGCTACGTCAGCGTCTACCGCGCCGGCAGCGACCGCGTGGCGCTGGTGGGCGAGGGCATCCACTTCAAGGGCAGCACCGGTGAACTGCTGCGCGAGGACCCGCCCCGCAGCGCCGTGTCTGAAATCAACGAGTTCCTCACCGGCCTGCACCTGCAGCACTTCGAACACTGGTTCCTGCGCTGGCTCTATGTGTTGGGCGGCCTGCTGGGCTGCGTCTGCATCGCCACCGGCTTCGTCTTCTTCGTCGAGAAACGCAAGCAGCAGCACGCGAAAGCGGGCGGGCAGGGCAGCCGCGTGGTCGACGCGCTGGCCGTGACCACGGTCACCGGCATGGTGATCGCCGCCATCGGCATGCTGGTGGCCAACCGCCTGCTGCCGCCCGACCTGGCGGGCAAGGGCGACTGGGAAAAGACCGCCTTCTTCGGGCTCTGGGCCCTGGCGCTGGCGCACGCGCTGGTGCGCAGCGCCCCGGTGGCTCGGGCGCGCATGAACCCGGCCTGGCGCGAGCAGTGCTGGGCCATCGCGGTGCTGGCCGTGGCGGCCGTGGTGCTCAACGCGATCACCACCGGCGACCACCTGGTCAAGACCGTGTTCACCGAGACCTACTGGGCCGTGGCCGGCGTGGACCTGAGCCTGCTGGCCTGCGCGTGGGTGGCGACCTGGGCCGCGCGCCAGCTGGCCCGGCGCGAGCAGGCGGCGCCTCGCGCGCCAGCCGCCCCGGCAGGCAGCGATGCGGTGGCGGAGGTGGCCCATGTCTGAAGCCTTGTGGCTGCTGCTGGCCGCGGCGCTGAGCTTCAGCGGCATGGCCTGGCTTGCGCTGGCGATGGAGGTGCACTGGGGCCAGGTGATGCACCGGCACGCGGACGAGGCGCAGGGCCCGCGCCGGCGGCTGCGGGCCCTGGGCGCCGCGGCCTTGCTGCTCTCGCTGCTGGCCTGTCTGTCGGCCGACCGGCCGTCGATGGCGGTGCTGGTGTGGACCATGCTGCTGGCCGGCAGCGCGGTCGGCGTGGCCATGGTGCTCAGCCGCCGGCCCCGGTGGCTGGCGCCGTGGGCGGGCGACCTGCACTCCACGCTCCAATGAGGCCGCCGGATATCGGCGCCCGCCTACGGGACGCGGGCCTGCGCCCCACCATCGGCCGGCAGACCGTACTGGGCCTGATGCTGAATGCCGAAGGTCAGCCGCGGTGCTGCGAAGACCTGTACCGACTCGCGATGGCTTCGCGGCGCTCGCTCAACGTCAGCAGCATCGCGCACGCCCTGTCGGACCTGGAGCGGGTTGGCCTGGTGGTCAGGGTGTCCACAACTGGCGAGAGGCGGCTGTACTACCGCGCGCCCATGTCGGCGACTCAAGCCAACCTCCCGCGCGTGGAACTGGTTCGGGACGGTGGCTGCGAACCGGTCGGCGACACCCGTGCAGCCCAGTGGCTGCAGCAGTGGCTCACCCTGCTGGGGATTCCGACCGACGAACAAAGTCGCATCGTGATTGCTGTAGAGCGCCTCCCCTCTTGAGCACCACCGGCTTCGCCCCTCGGCCCCAGCGGCCTGTTCTTTTAGTCGACACCACGGAGTTGTTCCCTATGACACGATGGACCCTCACCCCCATCAGCATCGCCGTCGCGCTGCTGATGACCGCCACGCTCGCGCAGGCGCAGACCCTGTCTGGAACGCCGGACAATCCCCCTTCCGCTGCAGAGGCACCGGCACAGCTTCCCGAGGTGGTGGTCACCGGCACCAAGCGGTCGCAGCGGCAGCAACAGACCACACAAAGCATCACAGTGGTGTCCGAGCAGGACACCCTGGGCCTCTCGGGAGTCCCTCAGTACCTGGGCCGGATCCCGAACGTGGCCCAGCAGTCCGAAGGCTTCCTGCCCACAGTCCGTGGCCTGGACGGCAATGGCGTGGCCACCGGTGGCGGTGGCGCGGTGACTGGCGCCAGTCCGCGCGTCTCCAACTACATCGACGGCGTGGCACGCACCTATGGCGCCACCCCGGACGGTCAGGGCAGCTTCTGGGACATGTCGCAGCTGGAGTTCTACCGGGGTGCCCAGTCCACACAGCTCGGCCAGAACTCGATGGCCGGTGCCATCGTCCAGACCACCAACGACCCCCGTTTCAAGGACGAAGCCGCCATACAAGCGGGCGTGCACTCCGAGCAGACCACCTACGAAGCAGCCTTCATGGTCAACAAGGTCATCAACGACAAAGTCGCCCTGCGCTTCACCGGCGAGACCATCGATGGCAAAAACTACATCGACTACTCGGGCTTTCAGGGGACGGGCCTGACCGCCGCCGACCGGGATGAGATGGGCCGCATCAAGTACGGTCGCTACCGCTTCAAGGCGCTTTTCGTGCCCACCGACGACCTGCTGCTCAAGCTGACCATGGAACGCGAGGACCGGCGCAACCCATACACCCGCGACCTGGCGTCCAACTCGGCACGCCGCGAGGTTGTGAGCACCAGCTATGGCTACTTCGATTCCGTCAACGACGTGGTGGCACTCAACTCGGTGTACGAGCTGGGCCAGGGCTGGAGCTTCGATGCGGTGCTTTCGCAGCAGAAGGCCGACACCAACTTCGGACCACCGGTGGTGGGCCAGCCCGATCCCTCCGCATTCCTGGACTTCCAGTTCAAGTCCACGGAAACAGCGTTCGAGCCCAAGTTCGTTTTCAAGTCGGGCAGCAGCCGCACCGGTGCCGTCTTCGGAGCCTTCTTCAAGGACCGGGACCGCGAAGACATCGGACAACCGGGGTCTGTCTTCGCCCTGACGGCCGACGACCAGGCCAGCAGCCGCTCGCTGTACACCGACGCCACGATCGAGCTGGACAAGCAATGGGACCTGATCGCTGCGATGCGCTACCAGAACGATCGCCAGAAGCGCGACTTCTCCGCGTTCAACGGATTGCTGACCTACGACTTCAACGAGAAGAACACGGTCTTCCTGCCCAAGATCGGCGCCACCTTCCACCAGAGCCCGGACGCCTCCCTCAGCCTGCTGGCCTACCAGGGCTACAACGCCAGCGGCGGTGGTGTGAGCTTCGTGAGCTTCACGCCCTACACCTACCGCAAGGAAACCTCGGACACCATCGAACTGGTGGCCCGAACGCAGTGGCTGGACCGCAAGCTCACCGCCAATGCCAATCTCTTCTTCACCAATCTGAAGAACGCACAGGCCAGCGGCGTCGGTCCTGGGGGTCCCAACGACGGCATCTACCTCAACATCGCCAAAGCCCGGACCCGCGGGCTGGAGGTCGACCTCGCCTACCAGCCCGACCGCAAGACCCGGCTCACGGCGGCGCTGGGCCTGCTGGATACCGAGATCGTCGACTTTGGATCGGCGGCGAACAACCACCGCAACGGCAACGAACTGGGTCTGTCCCCCAGGGTGAGTGCCAGCCTCGGCGCCAGTGTGGAAGTGGTCGCCGGCCTGACCCTCGGTGGCAACGTGTCCTACGTGGGCAAACGGTTCACCGACTTCGACAACCTGCCGGAGGACCGTCTGGACAGCTACGTGCTCACCAATGTGCAGGCCCAGTACCGCATTGGCAAGTCCGCGACCCTGACCGGCTACATCAACAACCTGTTCGACAAGCTGGTGCAGACCAGCCGGTTCACAGCACTCAACCAGGCCTACGTCAACGCACCACGCACTGTGGGCGTGAAGCTGAGACTGGATTTCTGAGCCTTAACCGGCCGACCGACAACCCAAGCGAGTGATCCGCCATGACACCCCGCACCCTGCGCATCTGGACCTGGCTGCACACCTGGAGCAGCCTGATCTGCACCGTGTTCATGCTGCTGTTGTGCCTGACCGGCCTGCCACTGATCTTCCACCACGAAATCGGGCACCTGCTGGGTACCGAGGTGGAAGCGCCGGAGATGCCTCCCGGAACCCCGATGGCGTCGATGGACAAGGTGCTGGCCAGTGCCCAGGCGCGCGCACCCGATCTCGTGCCCACGTTCGCGTTCCAGGAACCCGACGAGCCCGACACCTGGCTCGTCGGGTTCGCTCCCGAGCCGCTGGCGCAGGAAGGTACACGCATGGTGGTGGTCGACGCCCGCACCGGCGAGGCGCTGGGCGAACCGCCGGCCGAAGAGGGCTTCATCTACGTGATGTTCAAGCTGCACGTGGACCTGTTCGCCGGCCTGCCGGGCAAGCTGTTTCTGGGCCTCATGGGCCTGCTGATGGTGATCGCCATCGTCTCCGGAGTGGTTCTGTATGCACCGTTCATGCGCAAACTGCCCTTCGGCACGGTGCGGCGCGACCGCTCCGCCCGCCTGAAATGGCTGGACCTGCACAACCTGCTGGGCGTGGTCACGCTCAGCTGGGCGCTGGTGGTGGGCTTCACCGGTGTCATCAACACCTGGGCCGATCTGGTGATCAAGCTCTGGCAATTCGACCAGCTTGGCTCGGTGCTCGCGCCCTACAAGAGCGCGCCCCCGCCGACACGCCATGGTTCGCTGCAGGCAGCCACGGCGGTGGCCCAGGCGGCTGAGCCCGACATGAAGCTCGCGTTCGTCGCCTTCCCCGGCACGCAACTGTCCAGCCCGCACCACTTTGCCGTGTTCATGCGCGGCACCGAGCCCCTGACTGCGCGACTGTTCAAGCCGGTGCTGGTGGATGTGCAAAGTCTTGAAGTGACCGCACGACTGGACCTGCCGTGGTATGTGACCGGGCTTCTGGTCTCGCAGCCGCTGCACTTCGGCGACTACGGCGGGCGGCCGATGCAGATCCTGTGGGCCGTGCTGGATGTCATCACCATCTTCGTGCTGGGCAGCGGGCTCTACCTGTGGCTGCAGCGTCGCCGGACGTCATCGCGGCAGCGGCTCTCCGAGGCACCTGATCTGCCGGAGCCGGCACAAGGACAACCGCTGGGGGAAGGAAGAGCGTCATGAGCCTTTGGAAGGTGTTTCTCTGGCCGTTGGCCATCGGGCTGTTGACCATCGTGGGCCTGTTGGCCGGGCTGACGTCCGACGACTGGGGGGATGCGCTGGCCGCCCTGGGTCTGGCAGTGCCTGCGTGGATTGCTCTGCGCCAACTCTGGGCGAAGGGTTCGCGGCCGTGACACGCCGCGTGGCAGCCGCAGCCCCGAACGGACGCCAGCTCCATTCCGCACACACGTGTTTGAGCAGCACTACCCGGAACTGCTGAACTTCCTCACCCGGCGGGTGGGCAACCGCGACCTCGCGGCCGACCTGACGCAGGAGAGTTTTGCGCGCGTGTATTCGGTCGCCGGCGCCCGCCCGGTGATGGAGCCGCGCGCGCTGCTCTACACCACGGCGCGCAACCTGCTGACCGACCACCACCGACGAAGCAACGTCCGCGAAGCCGTGGCGTTCAACCCGGTGGACCCCGAACGCGACGAGCACGCGGGCCCCGACACCCACCAGCCCGAGGTCATCCTCGACGGCCGCCAGCGCCTGCAGCGGCTCGAACAGACCCTGGCCGCCCTGCCGCCGCGGGCGCGCGAAGCCTTTGTGCTGGCCAAGATCGATGGCCTGAGCCGCGCCGAGGTGGCGCAGACCATGGGGGTGAGCGTGAAGACGGTGGAATCGCACCTGGAGGTCGCCATGCGCGCCTGCGCGCAGGCCCTGCCGGGCCGCGCGTCGTCGCGCCGGCACGCCATCACCTCCATGCTGAGCGTGGGCGGTCTGGCCTGCCTGGGCGGCTGGGTCGGCTGGGCGCACTGGCGGGCGCTGCCCCTGTACCAGCAGGCTTTCAGCACCCGGCGCGGCCAGCAGCAGCGGCTGACCCTGCCGGACGGCAGCCAGCTGCGGCTGGACACCGGCACGCGGATCGAGGTCGCCTTCCACCGCGGCCACCGCCACGTGCGGCTGCTGCAGGGTCAAGCCTTCTTCGACGTGGCGCCCGACAGCGCACGGCCGTTTAACGTGCGCGCCGACACGGTGAACGTGACCGTGGTGGGCACGCGGTTCTCGGTGCGGCTCACTCCGGAGGTGCCCGGGCGCGACGGGGTGGAGGTGGCGGTCGAACACGGGCGCGTGCGCGTGGCCGCTGGCGATGGTGTGGCGGCACCGTGGCAGCCGCTGCTGCTGGAGGCCGATCAGCTGGCGGTCTTTGACACCGCGGGCCGGCTGCGGTCGGTGGAGCGCTTGCCACCCGGGGGCGCGGCACCCTGGCGCGAACGCCTGCTGAGCTTCGACAACCAGCCGCTGGGGCAAGCACTGGCCGAGCTGGAGCGCTATGCACCCCAGGGCATCGCGTCGGTCGACCCCGCTGTGGCCGGCCTGCGGCTGAGCGGTACCTTCGACCCGCACAACGCCACCACCACCCGCCGTCTGCTGACGGCGGCGCTGCCGCTGCGGCTGGTTCCCGGGCCCACCGGCGTGCACCTGAAGCCGGCGCACTGACCGGCGGTCACCGGCCACGCAAAAAAAAGTTGAACGCCCACTCCGGCAACACCGCGGCTGGTGCGTCTACCGGAACGACCGCTTTTCTCAATCCGTCGTTGGAGTTCCCATGCACCGCTTCACCCCCCGGCCCGCCCCGCTGGCCCTCGCCCTGTCCCTGGTCTTCGCCTCCGGCGCCCTCTGGGCGCAGGGCGCCAGCTTGGCGCCCGATGCCGCGCCCATCCCCATCAGCCTGCCCGCCCAGCCACTGGGCGAGGCGCTCAACGCCTGGGCGCGCCAGGCCGGCGCACAACTGGTCGTGCAGCAATCGCTGGTGGCGGGCAAGACCGCCCCCGCTGTCGCCGGCCCTCTCACCGCTCGCCAGGCGCTGGACCGCCTGCTGGCCGGCAGCGGCCTGACGGCCACGGTGGACGGCAAGGCGGTCAGCATCCAGCCTGCTGCGCCCAGGGCCCCGAGCTCCGACGCGGCCTTGCCCGAGGTGAGGGTCACCGCCAAGGCCATCGGCCCGGCCTCCCCGCTGGGCTACCTGTCGAAGCGCAGCAGCACCGGCGCGCTGGGCGACAAGAAGCTGCTGGACACACCGTTCTCGGTGGCCACGGTGGACAGCGACGACATCGCCGAACGCGGCGCCAAGTCGATCGGCCAGATCTTCGCGAAGGACGCCGCCGTCTCGACCCCGACCAACTCCTTCGCGACCGACTGGTGGGGTACGCAGATCCGCGGCCTGCCGGTGCGCAACACCTACATCGACGACATCCCGATGCTGCTCTACTGGGGCGGCGACTTCCCGACCGAGATCACCGAGAGCGTCACCGCCCTCAAGGGCCTGACCGGCTTCACGTACGGCTTCGGCGAACCCGGCGGCGCGCTGAGCTACCAGCTCAAGCGACCCAAGGCCGACAACGAGACCATGGTGCAGCTGGGCTACCGCAACCCGGGCCTGGCCTCGGTGCACCTGGACACCAGCCGGCGGCTCTCGGAAGACACCGCCCTGCGGGCCAATGTCGCCACCGAGAACGGCACGGCCTACAACGCCGCGAAGATCGACCGCACGGTCGCGTCCCTCGCGCTCGACCAGGCCCTGAGCAGCTCGGTCCAGTGGCGCAGCACGCTGGCCTACGAGGACAGCCGCAACCAGGCCGAGCCCATCCAGCTGTACCTCGAAGCCTACGACCACGTGGGCAGCGGCGGGCAGCTGCCCGCGGTCACCTACGACTACGACCAGCTCAACGTCGACAACGCCTACTACGAGACCAAGACCCTGCTGGCGTCCACCGGCATCGACTGGAAGATCGACGACCAATGGACGCTGAAGACCCAGCTGGGCTTCTCGCGCAAGGACCACCGGTCCAACAAGGCCTTTGCCAACCTGCTCAACCGCGCGGGCGACTACACCGGCGCGATGTACAACTTCGCCGGCCAGCTGGACAACGTGTTTTCTCAGGCGGTGCTGCAGGGCACGGTGCAGGCAGCGGGCATGAAGCACGAGCTGGTGGCCGGGGCTGGCGTGCAGGCCAGCCGCGACCGCTGGGCCAGCGAGTTCTACTGGTCGAACGACTTCGACGGCAACCTCTACCGCGAGCAGACCTACCGCTCCATCCGCACGCCCGACTTCGCGCTGTTGCCGGTGAGCTCCGACACGCGCCAGACCTATGCCTTTGCCAGCGACACGCTGCACTTCAACGAGCGCTGGCAGGCCATCGCCGGGCTGCGGTTCACGCGCTACCGCATCAAGGACCTCGACGGTGACCCGGCCATCGACTCTGCCTACCGGATCAGCAACGCCAGCCCCACCCTGGCCCTGATCCACAAACCCGACGCCCACACCAGCCTCTATGGCAGCTATGTGGAGGGGCTGGAGCCCGGCACCCGCGTCAGCCCGCCCTACGCCAACGCTGGCGAGCTGCTCAAGGCCACGGTGTCCAAGCAGTACGAGATCGGCGCCAAACACGAGCACGGTGGTGTCGACTACGCCGCGGCGCTGTTCCGCGTCGAGCGCGCCAACCAGATCGACGCCCTGCGGGGCGGCGAACGCCACCTGACACAGGACGGCCGGCTGGTCTACCAGGGCCTGGAACTCGATGGCGCCTACCCGCTGGGCAAGGCCCTGAGCGTCGGCCTGTCGGCGGTCTATCTGGACGCCACCATCGACAAGGTCTCCATCGACAACGCCGCGCTCCAGGGCCATGCGCCGTCGTTTGCTCCCAGGTGGCAGGTGGCGGCCAACGTCCAGTACCTGGTGCCGGCCGTGCGGGGACTGAAGCTGCACGGCACCGCCCGCTACGCCGGGGCGTCCTACACCACCGACGCCAACACCCTGCAGATCCCGGCCCGCACGGTGGTCAACGCCGGGTTCGCCTACGACTTCTCGGTCCGCGGCCAGGCGCTCACGCTGCTGGGCAACGTCTACAACCTGTTCAACAAGAAGTACTGGGCGGGCGGCGGCTGGTCGGCCGGCAACCTGGGGGAGGCACGCAACGTGTCGCTGAGCCTGCAGGCCCGGTTCTGAAAGCTTGATCTGCATCAAGTCCGGTCGGTGGTCAGCATCCCCACCGAACACATCTAAAATAGAATCGTTCTCATTTACTTTCAACTGGAGCAACCACCGATGAAACTGCACACCGTCGCCGCCGCCGTGCTGGCCCTGGCTTCCCTGACCGCCGCTTCGCTGCCGGCCCACGCCCAGACCGCCGCACCCGCGGCCGCGGCGGCCGCAGCCGTCGACCACAAGGCCGTGGCCGCCCACTACGCCGCCCTGGTGCACGCCAACTACGCCGACACCCTGGCCGCCGCCAAGGACCTGCAGGCCGCCATCGCCGAGTTCACCAAGGCGCCGTCGGCCGACGGTCTGACCAAGGCCCGCAAGGCCTGGCTGGAGGCGCGCGAGTTCTACGGCCAGACCGAGGCCTTCCGCTTCTACGGCGGCCCCATCGACGACGACAAGGGCCCCGAGGGCCAGATCAATGCCTGGCCGCTGGACGAGGCCTATGTGGACTACGTGACCGGCAAGCCCAACGCCGGCATGGTCAACAACGCCAAGTTCAAGATCACCAAGGCCGCGCTGGCCAAGGCCAACGAACGCGGCGGCGAGGAGAACATCAGCGCCGGATGGCACGCCATCGAGTTCCTGCTCTGGGGCCAGGACCAGAGCGAGACCGGCCCGGGCAACCGCTCGTTTGAAGACTATGTGGTGGGCAAAGGCGCCAACGCCGAGCGCCGCGCGCAGTACCTCACCGTGGCGACCGAGCTGCTGATCGACGACCTGACGGCCGTGACCAAGGCCTGGGAGCCGAACGCCAAGAACTACCGCGCGAAGTTCGAGAAGGGCGGCAAGGAGTCGGTGCGCAAGATCATCGTCGGCCTGGGCTCGCTCTCGCGCGGTGAACTCTCGGGCGAGCGCATGGAAGTGGCGCTGAACTCGCAGGACCAGGAAGACGAACATTCCTGCTTCTCCGACAACACCCACCGCGACGTGGTGACCAACGCCAAGGGCATCCAGAACGTGTGGACCGGCGAGTACACGCGCCGCGACGGCAGCGTGCTCAAGGGCCCGGGCGTGCGCGACCTGGTGGCCGCGAAGAACCCGGCCCTGGCCGAGAAGACCACGGCCCAGATCGCCGACTCGGTGAAGGGTGCGGAAGCCATTCCGGCGCCGTTCGACCGCGCCATCGTCAAAGGCTCGGCCGGCCGCCCCGCCATCGAGAAGACCATCGCCAGCCTGGTGTCGCAGTCCAAGCTGCTGGTGGAATCCGCCTCGGCCGTCGGCATCGCCAAGCTGACCCTCGTGGAGCCCTGATCCCTCATGAACCTCCTTCCCACAGCCAAGCGCTTCGCGCCAGCCATGGGGGCCGCCGCCATCGGCGCGGCGGTCTGGGCCCTGATCGGGCCCGCCGCCGCCGATGCCGACCCGGACCCACTGGGCGAATTCACCGGCGGTGCCACCACCGTGCACACCACGGGCAAGAACTCGTTTTCCTTCCCGCTGGCCAACCTGGACGACGCCGAGCGCACGCGCTTTGCCATCGGCAACTCCTTCTTCAAGCGCAACTGGGTCGAGGCCCCCGCGTCCACCACGGCGCGCGACGGCCTGGGCCCGCACTTCATCGCGCGCTCCTGCGCCGGCTGCCACGTGATGGACGGCCGCGGCGCACCGCCCGACTGGAAGAAGACGCTCGGCCCCGAGCCCGACCCGACGGTCGCGCTGCTGTTCCGCCTCTCGGTGCCCGGCACGCCCGCGCCGCACGACGGCGTGGTGCCCGAGCCGACCTACGGTGACCAGTTCAACAACGCCGCGATCCAGGGCGTGAAAGCCGAGGGCACGGTGCGCATCCGCAGCACGCCGGTGCACGGCCGCTTCGCCGACGGCACGCGCTACACGCTGCACCAACCCGTCTACAGCTTCACCGACCTCGGCTACGGCCCCATGGCCAAGGACGTGATGGTCAGCCCGCGCATCGCGCCGCACATGGCTGGCCTGGGCCTGCTGGAAGCGATTCCCGAGAGCGAGATCCTGGCCAATGCGCGCGAGCAGGCCGCCGCACCCGGCCCCATCAAGGGCCAGCCCAACCGCGTCTGGGACGCCTTCGCGCAGAAGGAGGTGATCGGCCGCTTCGGCTGGAAGGCCAACACCGGCAGCCTGGCGCACCAGAGCGCCGGGGCCTTCCTGGGCGACATGGGCATCACCAGCAGCGTCAACTGGCGCGAGGCCTGCACGCCCGCGCAGAAGGATTGTCTGGCCGCACCGCACGGCGGCGGCAAACGCACCGGCCACGACGGGCTGATGCCCTCGTCGCAGGCCAGCGCGCAGGTGCCCGAGATCGACGACCAGACCCTGGGCGACGTGGTGTTCTACGCCGCCACCCTGGCCCCGGCGGCGCGCCGCAAGCCCGACGACCCGCAGGTGCTGCGCGGCCAGGCGCTGTTCGCCCAGGCCCAGTGCGCCACCTGCCACCGCCCGAGCTATGTGACCGGCGAGCCGCTGTTTCCGCGCCTGACCAGCCCCAAGGTGGCCGGCCAGCGCATCTGGCCCTACACCGACCTGCTGCTGCACGACATGGGCGAGGGACTGGCCGACGGCCGGCCCGACTTCCAGGCCAGCGGCCGGCAGTGGAAAACGCCGCCGCTCTGGGGCGTGGGTCTGTTCCGGGACGTGAATGGCCACCAGCGCCTGCTGCACGACGGTCGCGCCAACGGCGTGCTCGAAGCCGTGCTCTGGCATGGCGGCGAGGCGCAGCGCTCGAAAGAGCAGGTGCTGAAGTTTTCGAAGCAGGACCGCGACGCGCTGGTCGCGTTCGTGAACTCACTATGAGCACACACCCCCTGCGTCGCTTCGCGGCTTCCCCCTCTCTCGCCTTCGGCGGGAGGAGGACCACACCAGCGGCCCGGCCAAGCCGGTTCCGCGGTGTGCGCTGGATGCGTGCCACCTTGGCTGGCATGTGCTTGCTGGTTGGAGGCGCGCAAGCGCAGACCGGTGGCGCGCTCGCCTTCCCCTACTACAGCGGCGAGGACGCGCTGCAGGGCCTGTACGCACAGCACCTGCCTCCGCTGGCGCGCGATTTCGAGACCCAGGCCAAAGCCCTGAGCACCGCCGCGCGCCGGCACTGCGCCGGGCCCGCCGCCACCGCGGCGCTGAAGGACGCCTGGCGCCGGGCCCTGCTGTCGTGGCAGACCCTGTCCAGCCCCGCGCTGGGCCCGGTGATCGAGCGCCGCGCGCAGCGGCAGATCGACTTCTGGCCCACGCGGCCGGCGCTGCTGGCCAAGGCGCTGGAGCGCGCGCCGCAGACGCTGGCCGACATGGAATCCGTCGGCACGCCGGCCAAGGGTTTTCCGGCGATGGAGCAGTTGCTGGCCGCCCGACCCTCGCCGGCCCACTGCCCGTATCTCGTGCTGCTGGCCGACGGCATCGAGGTCGAGGCGGTCGCGCTGCGCACGGGCTTCGATGCGCTCGCCGCGCGCGACTGGACCAGCGACGAGGACGCCGCCCGCAGCGCCTTCGCCGAATGGATCAACCAGTGGCTGGGCGGCCTGGAGCGCCTGCGCTGGGCCCACATCGAGCAGCCGTTGCAGAAGGCCCGCACGGCCGGCCAAGGCCATGCGCCCGAGTTCGCGCGTCTGGCTGCCGCCGACAACGCCGCTGAATGGCGCGCGCAGTGGCAGGCGCTGCGCACGCAGGCGCGCCTGACCGCTGCGCAGCGCGCACAGCCGCCGCAGCCGGGCCAGGGCCTGGTGCCCATCGAGGCCCTGCTCATGGGCAAGGGCCAGATCGCGCTGGCGCAGCGCTGGGGCCAGGCGCTGGACCGCGCCGACGCCGCCATCGCTGCGCTGCCCGCGAAGGCGGGCGAGAAGGAGCTGATGGCGCTGTCGAAAACACTCAAGGGCGTGACCACGCTGTTCCAGACGGAGGTGGCGGCTGCGCTGGACGTGCCGCTCGGGTTCTCGGATGCGGACGGAGACTAAAAGGATCCCCCCTGCGCCGCCTTCGGCGTCTTCCCCCCTGAGGGGGGACGCCACTGGCGGCCCGGCGAAGCCGGTTCCGCGGTGGCCGCTGGAAGCAGGCATCTCGCGCCGGCGGCTGTGTCTGTTGGGCGTGGGCGCTGTGCTGGTGCCATCTGTGCATGCTGCAGGTGCCGACGCCACCCTGCTCGCGGCCTGGCAGCAGCAGGATGAGCA
This sequence comes from Hydrogenophaga luteola, assembly GCF_042648585.1. NCBI lineage: Bacteria > Pseudomonadati > Pseudomonadota > Betaproteobacteria > Burkholderiales > Comamonadaceae > Hydrogenophaga > Hydrogenophaga luteola. The sequence goes on from NZ_JBHRXX010000001.1 coordinate 142,982, forward strand.
GCGCATCGGGCTGCTGGCGGTCGGTGACACGCCGTGGTCGGTGCAGCGGTCGCTCGCGGTGCCCACGCGGGCGCACGGGCTGTGGGCCGAGGCGGGCGGATCGGTGCTCGCGGTCGCGCGGCGGCCGGGCGACTGGCTGTTGCGCTGGCACCCGGCGACAGGTCGCACACAGTGGCACTGGATCGGTGAAGACCGGCGCTTCAACGGCCACGTGATCGCGCGCGCCGACAGCGCCACGCTCTGGACCACCGAGACCGACCTCGACACCGCGATGGGCCGCATCGGCGTGCGCGATGCGCGCTCGCTGGAGAAGACCGGCGAGTGGGCCACGCACGGCATGGACCCGCACCAGTTGCTGGCGCTGCCGCAGGCGGTGGGCGATCTGCCTGCCGGCACGCTGATGGTGGCCAATGGCGGCATTCCCACGCTGCCCGAAACCGGGCGCAGCAAGCGCGAACTCGGGCGCATGGATTCGTCCCTGGTCGCGCTGCACCCCGGCACCGGGGAGTTGCTGGGCCAGTGGCGCCTGGCCGACCCGTTCCTGAGCCTGCGCCACCTGGCCTTCGACACCGTCTCGGGCACGCTGGGCATCGCACTGCAGGCCGAGCACCCGCAGGCCACCGACAAGGCCGGCGCGCCGGTGCTCGCGGTATGGGACGGCCGCGCGCTACGCGCCGCCGAGGGCCAGCCGCCGGTGGCCGGCTACGGCGGCGACATCTGCGCCTGGCCCGGTGGCGGCTTCGCCGTCAGCTGCCCGCGCGTGAACCAGCTTGCGCTGTACGACGCTCGCGGTGTCTGGCAAAGCGCACTGGCGCACCGCGAGGCTTGCGCCCTGGCCAGCCGCCAAGGCCACTGGTGGCTGGGCGGCGCCACCGGCGTGCTCGGCGACCAGGGCGAAGCCCGGGCCACATCCGCGCCGCTGCAGCTCGACAACCACTGGGTGCCGCTGGCCTGAACGGCTGAGCCGGACCAAGCGGTCCAAGGATGGTTGCTGCAGACCGCAAGCAGTTGAACCGGGTGGCTCCGGGGTGTGGGAACATCCCGACCTGTCGTTCACAACAACCGTTTCCAGGGAAGCCACCATGACACAGAAGATCGACCCCGCCAAGCTCAAGGCCGCCGCCGAGCGCCTTGAATGGGTGTGCCAGCAGTATCCGAACGAGGAGCGGGTGCAGGGCCTGCTGGAGAGCATGCGCCCGTTGATAGAGGACGCCAAGGCAGGCAGGGTCCACGCACCCATCGCTGATCGGCACGACATCCCAGCCAGATGGGCTGTCTCCGGCGAGGGCCTATACCGAGACTACAAAGATCCAGACGTTGAGGGCGCCTATGTGGCGTTCGCGATAGAAATGCAAGGGGGGCTGTCTCAAGATGACCAGGACATCAACGCCATCATTGAGAACATCAGGAAAGGCACTCCGTCATGAGTGAACCGGATCTGACGCCTGACGAACTCAAGCGGCGCTACAACGAAAAGACCATCAGGGAAGCGCTGACCTTCAAGCCCCAGGGCGTCAGCGAAGAGGAGGCCAAAAAGTACCTGAATAGTCCTGACGGAATCAAGTATCTGACCAGGCTCAACGAGGCCGCACCCGACGCTTCCATAGACAAGCTCCGCGAGCGCGCCATCGAACAGATCACCTCCGGCCGCGAACTCCCCCGCATGGAGATGCTCGACGGCCCATTGGTCAAGATCGTCCCCAAAGGCCAGCAGCCTTCCTCCTTCTCCCCTTTCTGGGCCAAGGAAGCCGACCTCGACGCAGCCATCCAACAGCGCAAGAACCTCTCGCGGCACTTTGCCCTCCCCATCGCCAGCGAATCGCCTCAATACGACGTCTACAAGATCACACCCAAAGCGCCCACAGAAGTCTTCGTCAACACGGTGGCGCCCACCAGTGAGCTGGACGGCCAGGTCAACAAACCCGGCGGCGCAAGGCAGTTTCTGACGCCCAACCGCAAGCTCTACGAACCCGCGGAACTTGTCAAAACCATCGACAACCGGCTGCCCCTCTCCACCGCCATCCAGCACGGCATCCGTCCCGCCGCCAAAACCGCCGGCGTGCTCGGCACAGCCTACGGCGCTTACGACGCCAAGCACCAGGTCGACGCCGCCATCGACACCGCGCGCTCCAACCGCGAGCAGTGGGTGCGCGGCGGCGAGGAGACCGCCAACCAGGCCGTCAAGACCGTGGTCACCGGTGGGGCGGCCACGGTGGGCGCCATTCCCGGCGCGGCCGCCGGCGCGCTCACCAGCCCCGTCACCGGGCCGGTCGGGCCGGTGGTCGGTGGTGTGGCCACCGGGGGCGCCGCCGCCTATGGCGCCGAGAAGCTCTACGAGGACTCGCGCGTGCAGCAGTTCAGCAAGTACCTCGGCGGCAAAGGGGGTGCGCTCGGCTACGAGTACATCTCCAAGGAGGGCCGCCTGCTGCGCCAGGTCAATGGCCTCAAGCACGATCTGCAGCACGCCACCGACCCGGCCGAGCGCGCGCGCCTGCAGACCCGGCTGGATGCGGCCAGCGCCGCCTTCGGCAAGGAAGCCGAGCGCAACGGCCGCTACTTCGAAGGCCGCGCCGGCATCGACAAGGCCTGGGAGCAGATGCATGCGCGCTTTCCCAAGGTGGACAAGGACGATGTGAACGAGGCCCTGGCCCGCCACATCGACGCCGGCAAGAAGCCCCTGGATGCGGTGCGCGGCGCCTACAGCGACGCGGTGCACGAGAAGTACCCGCGAGCCCTGCCCCACGAGCCGCTGGAGAACTACCGCACGCTGAGCAACGCACAGCTGGCCGAGAAGCACCGGCAGTACGTGGGCGAGGTGACGCAGGGCCGCCGCACGCTGGAGGCGCTGCATACGAACCGGGATTCGCACAACAACGTCGACCAGGGCTGGCCCAAGGCGCTGGCGCAGCAGCGCCAGGCCGGGCGCGTGCAGGAGGGGGCCAACGAACTGTGGCGGGACATCGGCCACCTGGGTGCGATCCGCGAGGTCTACAAGGAGCGCGGCCTGCAGGCACCGGAGCTGCCGGCCGAGCTGAGGCCCAAGGACCCTCAGGCAGCGCCGACCCGCTCGGGCCAGACCTCGCTCACGCCCGAGCAGCAGCGCCACCACGCGCTGGCAGCAGAGCAGCTGGCGCCGGGCCTGCGCGCCCGAGGACTGGACGACGAGCGCATCGACCGCGTGAGCGCCGCCGCCGTCAGCCACGCGCAGGCCCACACCCACCGGGGCGAAGTGCGCGCCTTTCATCTGAGCAAGGACGGCGAGCGGATCGCGATGGTGCAGGCGGGCGCGCCGCTGAGCGAGTTCAGCGTGCGCGAGGCGCAGGCGCGCAGCCCCGAGCAGCACCTGGCGCAGGCGCACCAGACGGCCCATGCGCAGACGCAGGCGCAAGACAGCGCCCGGACCGCCGCGGCACCGACGGCCCACGCCGCGCCCGAGCGCGCGATGGCCTGAAAGACCGCGCGGCACACAGCGGTGGAGCGTGGGGACCAAGGAATTCAGCGCCGGGCCGCCCCAAGCTGAATTCGCACCCCCTCGGGGGGCAGCGACCCGAGCAGCGGTGGAGCGTGGGGGCTATAAGTCCTCTCCGGTCAGCCGCGCAGGGTCGAGCAGCCGTTCCAGTTCCTCGCGTGGGATGTCGGTCTGCTCGGCCGCCACATCCAGGATGGGCCGCCCTTCGCGGTAGGCCTGCTTGGCGATCTCGGCGGCCTTGGCGTAGCCGATCAGCGGGTTGAGCGCCGTCACGAGGATAGGGTTGCGCGCCAGCGCCTGCTGCAGCCGCGATTCGTTGACCTTGAAACCGGCGATCGCCTTGTCGGCCAGCAGGGGCATCACGTTCGCCAGCAGGCCGATGCTCTCCAGCAGGTTGCGCGCGATCACCGGCAGCATCACGTTGAGCTCGAAGTTGCCCGACTGCCCGGCAACGGTGATCGTGGTGTCGTTGCCGATCACCTGCGCCGCCACCATGGCCGTGGCCTCCGGGATCACGGGGTTGACCTTGCCGGGCATGATGGACGAGCCCGGCTGCAGGCTCTCCAGCTCGATCTCGCCCAGGCCCGCGAGCGGGCCGGAGTTCATCCAGCGCAGGTCGTTGGCGATCTTCATCAGCGCCACCGCCAGTGTCTTGAGCGCCCCCGAGGTGGCCACCGCCGTGTCCTGCGCGCCCATCAGCGCGAAGCGGTTGGCGGCCGGTGCGAACGGCAGGCCAGTGGCGCGTGCCAGCGCGGCGCCGCACAGCGGTGCAAAGCGTGGGTCGGCGTTGACGCCGGTGCCTACCGCCGTGCCACCCAGCGCGAGCCGCTGCAGCGCGGTGTTCGCGGCGCGCAGAGGCTCGGCCGCCGCCTCCAGCTGCGCCGCCCAGCCCCCCAGCGCCTGGCCCATGCGCACCGGCGTCGCGTCCATGAGGTGGGTGCGCCCGGTCTTGACGTGGGCGTGGGTCTGCGCGGCCTTGGCCTGAGTGACGGCCACCAGATGCTCAAGCGCCGGCAGCAGGCGCTGGTGCAGGGCCAGTGCGGCGGCCACGTGGATGGCGCTGGGCACCATGTCGTTGCTGCTCTGGCTGGCGTTGACGTGGTCGTTGGGATGCACCGGTGAGCCCAGCGTGCGGCTGGCCAGCGTGGCGATCACCTCGTTGGCGTTCATGTGGCTGCTGGTACCCGAGCCGGTCTGGAAGACGTCGACCGGAAAGTGCAGCATCAGCGCCGCGTCGTCCAGCGCCAGCAAGGCGGCGCAGGCGTGGTCGATGGCACTGGCCTCGGCGGCGGGAATGGCCTGCAGCTCGCCATTGGCCTGTGCGGCGGCGGCCTTGAGCTGCAGCAGCGCGCGCACGAAGACCGCCGGCATAGGCCGGCCGCTGAGCGGAAAGTTGAGCACGGCGCGCTGGGTCTGTGCACCGTAGAGCGCCTGGGCCGGCACGCGCACCGGCCCCATGGAATCGTGTTCGGTGCGCCAGGCGCCGCTTTCTGGCGCGGGGTGGGGCGGGTTCATGGGTGGCTTTCAGATGGCCGCAGGGCCGGGATGCCATCCTGCGCCCGTGAGCCGGGCCCCGCCCCGGCGCCACCCGATGCGACCACTGCAGGCAGGGTCAAGCGGGATCCGACGGGCCGGCCCCGCGGGCGGCGGTGGACACGACCGCGTCCTCCAGCCGGTCGCAAGCCTGCCCGGTGCGGCGGCATTGCCCGTCGGGCTCCAGCCAGGGGTGGGCGTGGCCGGCACAGCCGGTCTGGCAGATCACGGCCTGGGCCTCGCGCATCTCTGCGTCCAGGCGCGGCGCGACGGCCCGGGGGCCCGGCCTGGGGGGCGATTGCAGCGCTGCGGGCCGCAGGTCCCAGGCCACCGCCGTGCGCATGCGCACCAGCTCGCAGCGCAGGCGCAGGTTCTCGGCCTCCAGTGCCGCCTGCCGGCGTGCGCCGGCCTTCAGCTGTTCGGTGACGCGCTGCTGCAGCCGGCCCAGCCGCCCCACCAGCGCCACGTGCTCCTGCGCCAGATCCTGCGCCGCCGAGAGCGCGCGCCCCCGCACCACCACCAGTCTGTTGTTCATGCTGCGTCCTCCTTGTGTTTGATTGCATCCTCGCCCGGCGCCATCAGCAGCTGCACGCAGCCGTCGGCGTCCACCACCGGCCGCGCCCGCACGCCCCAGACCCGCTGCAGCAGCGCGGGCGTGAGGGTCTGCGCCGGGGCACCGCTGGCCTGCAGCCGCCCCCCGTCCAGCACCCAGACCCGGTCGGCGTAGCGCAGGGCCAGGTTGGGGTCGTGCAGCACCGCGAGCACGCCCACGCCCTGCCCGCGCGCCCAGCGCCGCACCGTGGCCATGGTGGCGTGCTGGTGGCGCAGGTCCAGGGCGGCAGTGGGCTCGTCCAGCAGCAGCCAGCGCGGGCGGCCGTCGGGCAGCGGGTGCCATATCTGCGCCAGCACGCGCGCCAGCTGCGCCCGCGCCCGCTCGCCGCCGCTGAGGCTGTTGAGCGCGCGCCCGGCCAGGTGGTCCACGCCGGTCAGCGCCATGGCCGCCTGCACGATGCCGGCCTCGTTGCGCGCGGGGGCCATCCGATGCGGGTAGCGGCCCAGCTCCACCACGTCCCGCACGCTGAAATCGAAGGCCACGCCGGTGTCCTGCGGCAGCACGGCGCGTTCGAGCGCCAGCGTCGCAGCGGCCAGCGAGGACAGCGGCCGCCCGCCCAGCACCACCTGTCCGGCGTCGGGCAGACGCAGCCCGGCCAGCGCCGACAGCAGCGTGGACTTGCCGGCGCCATTGGGGCCGAGCACCGCGCCCACCTCGCCAGGGGACAGCCGCAGCGACACACCGTCGAGCAGCTGGGACCCCCCCACCCGGACGCCAATGTGGTCTGCGTGCAGCGACGCAGCCTCGTGCAGGCGCAGGTTCACAGCCGCCTCCCGTGCGCCCCGCGCAGCAGCAACAGGAAGAAGGGCACGCCCACCAGCGCGGTGAGCACGCCCAGCGGCAGTTCGGCCGGCGCGGCCACAGTGCGGGCCACGGCGTCGGCCGCCAGCACCAGGCTGGCGCCCAGCAGGGCCGAGCCGGGCAGCACCCAGCGGTGGTCCGGCCCGGCGGCCAGGCGCACCATGTGCGGCGCCACCAGGCCGATGAATCCGATGATGCCGGTGGTGGCCGTGACCACGCCCACCGCCAGCGCGGTGACCACGATCACGCGGCGCTGCACGCGCTCCACCGGCACGCCCAGCAGCACGGCCTGTGCCTCGCCGAGCGCCAGCGCGTTGAGCGTGCGCGCCAGCGGCAGGCCCAGGGCCAGCGCCAGCAGCGACAGCGCGGCCACCAGCTGCACCGCACTCCAGCGCGCGCCGCCCAGGCTGCCCAGCAGCCAGAACTGCAGGCTGCGCAGCTGCTCGTCGCTGGCCAGGAAGCTCAGCAGCCCCAGGCCGGCGCCGGCCAGCGCGTTGACCGCGATGCCGGCCAGCAGCATCAGCCCCACGCGGGTGCCGCCCTCGCCGCGCGAGAGCAGCCAGACCAGCGCCGTCACGCCCAGCCCGCCACCGAAGGCCATCAACACCAGGGTCCAGCTGCCCAGGGCACGCGGCAGCTCGGGGAACCAGGCGGCACCCAGCACGATGGTGACGCCCGCGGCCAGCGCGGCGCCGCTGCTGACGCCGATCAGACCGGGGTCGGCCAGCGGGTTGCGGAACAGGCCCTGCATCAACGCCCCGGCCATGCCCAGCGCGGCCCCCGCGCACAGGCCCAGCAGCAGGCGCGGCAGGCGGATGTTGAAGAAGACCAGGTCGGCGCCTTCGCTCACCGCGTCGCCGGTGCCGGTGAGAGCACGCGCAATCACGCCCGGCAGCTCGGACAACGGCAGACCGTAGGCGCCACGGCCGGCAGACCAGAGCAGGGTGGCCAGCAGCAGCAGCGCCAATGCGGCCAGCAGCGCCGGGCCGGTGAGGCGGCGCGGCATGGCGCCTTCGTGCACCGGACCCCGCAGGGCGGCGGTGCCGCTCACCCGGCGTCCTCCGGCCAGTCACCGTCCAGCAGCTCGAAGCGGGCCAGCAGCGCCGGATCGTGGGCGCAGACACCCCAGTCGACGCAGTGGATGCGGTTGCCGTGCAGGTCGCGCAGCTCGAACTCGCGCGCGCCCCAGGGCCGCAGCATCGGCCCGCCCACCGACAGCCGGGCCAGCGGGTCCATGCCGGCGGCCTTCAGCGCCGCCCGCAGGCTGGTGTACAGGGTCTCGATGCGGTGCACCACCACGCTCTGCTGTGCGGGCACGAAGCGCGCCGCCGGCAGGTCGGACGGCCCCAGACGCTCGAAGCGCCCCGGCGGCGCGGCACAGGCCCACAGCTGCAGCTGCAGCGGCCCGTGGCGCAGCAGGGCGAGCGCGCCGGGCACGTGCTGCAGGCACTCGAAGCCCAGGCGGCCGGTGTAGTCGGCGAGCGAACGCGGCAAATCGGGGGTGCGCAGCACGGCACTCATGACATCACCACCCGTTCGTGCAGCGTCAGGATCACCTCCGGTAGCCGCGGGCCGAAGCCCAGCAGTTCCAGGGCGTCGAGGTGCAGCAGCGAGCGCCCGCCCGCGCGCTGGCGGTAGGCCGGCGTGAGCGCAAGCTCGGGCCGCTGCCAGAACTTCTCGGCCCCGCCCACGGCCTCCAGCCCCTGGGTGGTCATGAGGATCAGGTCGGGCGCCGCCAGGGCCATGGCCTCGGCCGTCATCGGCCGGTAGCCCTTGAAGCCGCCCAGCGCATTGGTGGCCCCCATGAACCGGATCACCGCATCGGCCGCCGTGGCCTCGCCCGAGACCAGCGGGCTGCCGGTGTGCGAGAGCACGAACAGCACGCGCGGCGGGCGCGCCTGGCTGCCCCGTCGCACCTGGTCCTGCACCGCGGCCCAGCGGGCGTCCAGCCGCTCCTGCAGGGCCCGCGCCTCGGCCTCGCGCCCGGTGGCACGGCCCACGGCCGCCACCTTGCGCCGCACCTCGTCCCAGCGGTGGTCGGACTCGATCAGCTCCACCCTCACACCTGCGCTGCGGATCTGGTCCAGCACCACCGGCGGGCCGGCGTCGGTGCCGGCGACCAGCGCATCCGGCCGCAAGGCCAGCAGGCCCTCGGCGGAGAGCTGGCGCATGTAGCCGACCTTGGGCGTCTTCTGCGCGGCTTCGGGAAAGAGGCTGGTGGTGTCGGTGCCCACCAGCAGGTCCTGCGCGCCCAGCGCGAAGACCACTTCGGTGATGCCGCCGCCGACCGTGACCAGGCGCGGCCGGCGCTCAGCGCCCGGCGTCCGGGAGCCGGCAGCAGGGGCAGTCTGGCTCCACGAAGGCCTGCCAGCGGCGAGCAGCGCCGAGCCAGCCAGGCACACGAGCGCCCGCCGCCTGGGCACGTTGGCGGACCAGTCGGTCGCGGGCGGTGACGCGGGACGGCGGGGGTGTGACAGCGGTGAATCCATGGGTGTGGTGTCGGGGTGGCATGGGGGTCAGTCGGCCAGTCGGCCGACGGGTGCGAAGCCGGGGGTGTTCTGGCCGATGTGCCAGCAGACGCCGGCGGGGTCGATGACGACAAATTCGGTGATGCCCCAGGGCTGGTCCACCAGCGGCGTGACGCGCGCGCCGTAGCGGGCGGCCAGATCCTGCGCCTGCACGTGCGCGAACCAGGCCTGCACGTCCGGCACCAGCAGGTGCATCACCAGGTGGTCCGCCAGCGTGGGTTCGTAGAAGTCCTGCAGCAGGAAGGGGCAACCGTCGACGTGGAAGTAGGCGACGCCGCCGCCTTCGGAACGCTGCTCGAAACCGAGGTCGGCGTAGAAGCGCTTGGACAGCTCGAAGTCCTTCGCGGGCACGAAGGCCTTGAGTTCGATGGCTTTGAGTGTGGTCGGCCCGTTCATGCGGCCACCTCGCCGGTGTGGCGCAGCGGCGCAAGCAGGGCGCGCCAGTCCGCCCGTTCGGGCTGGCCGGGTTTGCGCGCGCCGAAGAACATGGCCATGAGCCCGCCGTCGCCATCGAACACCTCCAGCGAGGTCACGGTGCCAAAGTCACCCGGCTTTTCCACGATCCAGGCACTGGCGATCAGGTCTTCGCGCAGGTGCAGGTTGAAGCCCGGGTCGAGCACGTTGAGCCATGTCTTGCCGTGCACTTCCATGGGCTCGACCCGCTGCACAGGACCGGTGTGGATCTGGATGCAGCCCGGGCTGCCGACGAAGACCATGATGGGCGTGCCATCGAGCGATGCGGCCAGCAGCAGCTGGCGCACAGCCCCGCTGTCCACACGTTGCGTGAAGCGCCCCTCCACCAAACCGAAGGCCTGCTGGCGCTCCAACCCGAACTGGCGCAGCAGGCCGAAGAACTGGTGCGTGTCGGTCATCGCCGCCCAGGCCTGCGTGAAGTCGTCGGCACAGCGCGCCGCCACATCGGCCGCAGCGGGCGGGGCCACTGGCGCACGCCCCGGCTGGAAGGCCAGCTCGCGCGTCGGATCGGCCCATCGCTGCTGCACCTGCTCCCAGACACTCTGCACGGTCTGCGCCCGGGGGTAGACCTTGTGCACAGCCGTGCCATGCGCATCGAAGAACTGCAGGCTGGCCTGTTCGCTGCCGTTCGCCTGCCGCTCGGTGACCACAAAGCCGGCGTGCCAGTGCTGGAAGAACAGCCGCAGGTCGATGTCCTCGCCCACCGCCAGACCCACCGGGCCGCTAGCCGAGAGGTTTTGGTAGACACCGGTCTTTTCGTGCACCGTGCTGTCGTTGCGGGTCAGCGCCATCAGCGGCCCGCAGGCTTCCAGAGACTGGAGAATCTCCAGCCAGCGGGGCTGCAGGGGCACGGCGCGCAGCGGCTGGTCGTGCCCGCCCACGTGCGCCGCGACCGCGGCACCCTCGCTCAGGCCGATGGCCTCGGCGGCCTCGCGGGCGCGCAGACCGCGGGAGCGGGCTTCAGCGAACCGTTGGCGGAGTTCGACCGCCGTCGTGCGGATGTTCATCGCGGGCTCCTCGATGGTCGTGGGCGCCGCACTCATTGCAGCGCCCCGGGGGCGGTGTGCCACAGAGCGGTCGGCACCGGCTCGCGCGGCCCTTGGGCGCCGGCCTCCTCCAGCAGGATCTGCCAGCGCGTGCGCAGGTTGCCCAGCATGCAGCGCATGGGCGGCGCCACCTGCGGGTGGTTGGCCAGGAAGAAGAGGTTGGACACCAGCTTCCTGACAATCAGGCCCCGGTTCGGGCACTCGGCGCCGGCCTGGGCGTAGCCCGTCATCAGGGCGAAGGTGCCGGCCATCAGCGCGTCGACGGAGGGCAGCAGGTACTCCTCGTCACCGGTGGAATCGTCGGGAGCGGGTTGCGGGTGCAGGGCGTCCATGGGGCCTCCTTGGGGATGGGTCAGAACTCGGTCACCAGCGCCACCGAGACGCTGCGGCCGGGAGCGGTGTAGGCGTCCAGCACGGGGGACGTGGCGGCCACGCCGCGTACGTTGGTCCACTGCCAGTACGTCCGGTCGGTCAGGTTGCGCACCGCGGCGCTGAGCCGGGTGGTCTGGCTCAGCTGCCAGCTCGTCTTGAGGTCCAGCGTGGTGTACGCCTTGGGCACGAACTGGGCCGGGGTGGCGCTGAAGTCCACGTCCTTGGCCTTCTTGGCGGCCACGTGCGTCAGGCCCAGGCCGACGGTCCAGGCGCCGAGTTTCTGCTCCAGCGCCGCGTGCAGCTCGGCCGGGTTGACCGAGTTCAGCGGCCGGCCGGTGCTGGTGTCTTTGCCCTGGGTGCGGCCCAGGGCCAGGCGCAGCGCGGTCGCTGCCGCCAGCTGCCAGCGCCCCTTGAGCTCCACACCGCTGAGGCTGACCTTCCCCCGGTTGACCGCCTGGTACTGGATCGGATCGCCGGGCACGCCCGTGCCGTTCACACGCACCAGTTCTTCGATGAAGTCCTTGTAGCGGCCGGTGAAGGCGCTGGCCTCCCACTGGACGCCATCGCCCTGACCGCGCACGCCCAGTTCCAGGGTCCTGCTCTTCTCCGGCTTGAGGTCGGGGTTGGGAATGCTCTGGTAGTAGCCCAGCGGGTTGTCGAAATAGTTGTTGAGCTGCAGCGCCGAGGGCGCGCGGAAGCCAGCGGCCAGGTTGCCGAACAGGGCCCAATGTTCGTTCGCGCGGTAGATCGCGCCCAGCTTGGGTGAGAGCGCTGACGCGCTCAGGTCGGCCGGCTGCTTGGGGTACAAGGCGTCGTCTTCGGCGTCCAGGCGCACATGGTCGTAGCGCAGCGCGGGCACCACGGTCCAGCGCTCGGTCTGGAACTCGTTCTGCACGAAGGCGCCCACGGTGTTCTCCGTGGTCTCGGGAAAGCGCTTGAGCGGGTAGCGCTCGTAGACCGGCGGCACGGTGCCGGTGACCAGGTTGTCGAGTTCGCTGCGCACCAGGTCCACGCCATAGACCAGGCGCTGCGCCCAGCCGCCTGCGGGCGAGGACAGGGACTTCTCTGCCTGCAGCGTGGTCTGCAGCAGGCGCTCTTCGTAGGTGACGTCGCGGCTGCGGCCGGTCACCGGGCCACCGGCCAGGCTGCGGCGCTGCTCCAGGGCCAACTCCCGCGATTCGGCGTCCTGCAGCGCCACGGTGGCCCGCAGCTCGTCGGCCCAGGGGGCGTCCGTGCGGAAGCGGCCATCCCAGCCCAGGCGGCTGCGGCGCAGGTCGGTGGTGCCATCGAGGTCGGTGGTCAAGAAGCCGTTGGCCGCGCCCCGGCCGCTGTAGACCTCGACCTCGCTGCGCTTGTCGATGTGTTCGGCCGTGAAGCTGTGCTTCTGCCCGCCGCCCGGCGTCGCGATCCACTTGAGCAGCGCGCCCAGCGAGCGGTCGTCCTGCGGGTTGGGGGCGGTGCGGGCGCTACTGGCCGACGTGTTGCGGCCCTGGTTGTCCAGCGCGCCAGCCACACCGTAGTGCAGGCTCGCCAGGTACTGGTGGCGTTCGTTGGGTGTCCCCGCGACCATCAGGCCGGCACGGCGCCCGTCGTCCTCGGTGTCGGCCTGCAGGCTCAACCGCGTGAGCGTGGTCTGCCCCGGCTTCACCAGATCTCTCGGCTCGGCGGTGAACATGGCCACGTGACCGGCCAGGCCGTCCGAGCCGTACAGCGCCGAACCCGCACCGCGCTGGATCTCCACGCGCGAGATGTGGCCCAGCTCGAAGTAGTCGCGACCGAAGGCGGCCGAGCCGAACACACCGCTGGTCAGCTCCCTCGGCATGCGCACGCCATCGACCGTCAGCAGCACCCGGTTGCCTTCCAGCCCGCGGATGTTGAAGCCGGCGTTGCCGTCACGGCCGGTGGAGCCGACCGCCGCGCCAAAGCGGGTGGGCGCGCGCTTCACCGACACATTGGGCAGCGTCTGCACGAGGTCCCGGATGTCCTGCACGCCCGCCGGGTCCAGCGCCTGGGCACCCAGCACGTCGATGACCACCGGCACCTCGGCGGGGTCGCGCTCGCTGCGCGATCCGGTGACCACCACGGTGGGCAGGCTGGCAGCCTCGGGCTCGGCGGCCGGGGCCTGCTGGGCCAGGGCGACAGACTGAGAGAGCACCAGCACCGCCAGCGCCACAGGGGCCATGGCGGCGACAGGAGGCCGGAGTGCGGCGGAACGGAACGCGGAACAAGGGTGCATGGACAGGCCTGAAGAAGAAGAACGTCTTCCCGGGCTGGCTGCACACAGGCCACAGAAGCGGCGCATGCTTGGCTGGCAGGGGTGGTGAGTGTTGATTATATGAGAATGATTCGCATTAAGTATAGTGTTTGTGATTTTGAGTCCGCAAGGGGCGTCCGGACTGACCACAATGGCGGTTCCCACACAAAACAGGAAAGGACGGACCCATGAAAGGCGACCCACAAGCCATTGCCCATCTGCAGGCCCAGCTCAAGAACGAGCTGACCGCGATCAACCAGTACTTCGTGCACTACCGCATGCTCAAGCACTGGGGCCTGGACAAGCTGGCCAAGAAGGAATATTCGGAGTCGATCGGCGAGATGAAGCACGCCGACTGGCTGATGGACCGCATCTTCATGCTCGACGGCCTGCCGAACCTGCAGGACCTGGGCAAGCTCAACATCGGCGAAAACGTGCCCGAAATGCTGGGCAGCGACCTGGCGCTGGAGCGCGGCGCGCAGGCCACCATCAAGGACGGTGTGGCCTATTGCGAGTCGGTGCGCGACTTCGTCTCGCGCGACCTGCTGATGAAGATCCTAGACGACACCGAGGAACACATCGACTTCCTCGAAACCCAACTCGAACTCATCGACAAGGTCGGCATCCAGAACTACCTGCAGAGCCAGATGGGCGACGAGAGCTGACCGGAGATCCCCCGGACACGGGGGTCAAACCCCTGGGTGCACAGGGGACTTTGAGGTTTGAATGCGAGCAATTATCATTTGCTTGTTCTTCCTCCGATCCCCTTGCCATCATGATCGTCTGTGTCTGCCGCCGTGTGAACGACAAAGCCATCGCCCAGGCTGCGCGCTGTGGCGCCAGCTTCGACGACATCCAGATCGACATGGGTGTGGCCACCCAGTGCGGGCAATGCGAGTCGAGCGCCCGCGCGGTGTGGATGCAGTGCCGCCCCTCCCAGCCCACCGCTCATCTGCAACTGCAGACCGAGGCGCCGGTCCCGGCCTGATTCATTACCCCTTGCAGTAAAAGCCGCCCTCGGGCGGCTTTTTGCTGTGGAAAACCGAGCTTGCGCGCGCCGGATTACGGCCCAGAATGTCACAGGCGCCCGAACCATCCGTTCGCAAAAAACGATGGTCATGCCGAACACCAAGATTTAGAATGCGCAACAGCGTTTCGCATTGCAGAATCAACACGCCGGAGACAGCCCATGAGCACCGAACAAGCCCAGAACAAGCGCGCAGAGCTGCGCCGCGCCGCCCTCGAATACCACGAGAAACCCGTCCCCGGCAAAGTGGCCATTGCCGCCACCAAGCAGCTGACCAACCAGCGCGACCTGGCGCTGGCCTACTCGCCCGGCGTGGCCGCGCCCTGCGAAGAGATCGTGGCAGACCCCGTCAACGCCTTCAAATACACCGCGCGTGGCAATCTGGTGGCGGTCATCACCAATGGCACCGCCGTGCTGGGTCTGGGCGACATCGGCCCGCTGGCGGCCAAGCCGGTGATGGAAGGCAAAGGGGTGCTGTTCAAGAAGTTCTCGGGCATCGACGTCTTCGACATCGAGATCAACGAGAAGGACCCCGACAAGCTGGTCGAGATCATCGCGTCGCTCGAACCCACCTTCGGCGGCATCAACCTCGAAGACATCAAGGCGCCCGACTGTTTCTACGTCGAACGCAAGCTGCGCGAGCGCATGAAGATTCCGGTCTTCCACGACGACCAGCACGGCACGGCCATCGTGGTCGGCGCGGCCCTGCTCAACGGCCTGAAGGTCGTGGGCAAGAACATCAAGGAGGTCAAGCTGGTGACCTCGGGCGCCGGCGCCGCGGCGCTGGCCTGCATCCAGCTGCTGGTCAAGCTGGGGCTGCCGCGCGAGAACATCTGGGTGACCGATCTGGCCGGCCTGGTCTATGAAGGCCGCACCGAACTCATGGACCCGGACAAGGCGGTGTTCGCTCAGAAGACCGCGCAGCGCACGCTCAGCGAGGCGATCGCCGGTGCCGACGTGTTCCTCGGCCTCTCGGCCGGCGGTGTGCTCAAGAAGGACATGGTCGCCAAGATGGCCGCCAGGCCGCTGATTTTTGCGCTGGCCAACCCGAACCCCGAGATCGCGCCCGAAGACGTGAAGGCGGTGCGCGACGACGCCATCATGGCCACCGGCCGCACCGACTACCCGAACCAGGTCAACAACGTCCTGTGCTTCCCCTACATCTTCCGCGGCGCGTTGGACGCCGGCGCGTCCACCATCACCGACGAGATGGAGATCGCCGCGGTGCACGCGATTGCCGAGCTGGCCCAGGCCGAACAGAGCGAAGTGGTGGCAGCGGCGTACGCCGGCGAGAAGCTGGCCTTCGGCCCCGAGTACCTGATCCCCAAGCCCTTCGACCCGCGCCTGATGATGAAGATTGCGCCGGCCGTGGCTCAGGCGGCAGCCGACAGCGGCGTGGCCCTGCGCCCGGTCACCGACATGGACGCCTACAAGCAGCGCCTGCAGAGCTTCGTGTTCGCCTCCGGCACCATCATGAAGCCGCTGTATGCGGCCGCCAAGACCGCGCTGAAGAAGCGCGTGGCCTACGCCGAGGGTGAGGAGGAGCGGGTGCTGCGCGCCTGCCAGATCGTGGTCGACGAGAACCTGGCCCGCCCGACGCTGCTGGGACGCCCGGCGATCATCGCCGAGCGCATCGAAAAATTCGGCCTGCGCCTGAAGGAAGGCCTGGACTACGACGTGGTCAACGTCGAGCAGGACGCGCGCTACCGGGAGCTGTGGACCACCTACCACCAACTCATGGAGCGCCGGGGTGTGACCGAGCAGCTGGCCAAGATCGAGATGCGCCGACGCCTGACGCTGATCAGCTCCATGCTGCTGCGCCGCGGCGACGTGGATGGCATGATCTGCGGCACCTGGGGGAACACTCAGCTGCACCTGGACTACATCGACCAGGTGATCGGCAAGCGTGAAGGCGCCATCTGCTACGCGGCCATGAATGCCCTGATGCTGCCCGGCCGCCAGGTGTTCCTGGTGGACACGCACATCAACTACGACCCCACGGCCGAACAGCTGGCCGAGATCACCCAGATGGCGGCCCGCAAGATGATGCGCTTTGGCATCACGCCCAAGGCGGCTCTGCTCTCGCACAGCAACTTCGGCTCCAGCAACCAACCCAGCGCAGTCAAGATGCGCGAGACCCTGGCCATCCTGCAATCGAATGCACCGTGGCTGGAGGTGGATGGCGAGATGCACGGCGACGTGGCGCTGGATGCCGATGCACGGGTGTCGATCATGCCGCGCTCGACCCTGCAGGGCGACGCCAACCTGCTGGTCTGCCCCAATATCGACGCCGCCAACATCGCCTACAACCTGCTCAAGACTGCGGCCGGAGGCAACATCGCCATCGGCCCGATGCTGCTGGGTGTGGGAAAACCTGTGCACATCCTCACCGCCAGCGCCACCGTGCGCCGCATTGTCAACATGACCGCCCTCACCGTTGCCGAAGCCAACGCGCAGCGTCAAGCTTGATGCATATAGCAAGCACTAACTAATTTTCACAATTGCCCCTGCTGAACCTGCTCAATTAATCAGCAACAACTTGCTTTTTTGCAGCGCATCAGGCACACTTGCGCGCTTGTATTTCAGGGTTAACCCACCCCAAAAAGGGGAGGAATCTGCGCTGAGCAGACGCCCCGGGACAGGTGGATGGCTTGAGGAACACAGGGACTTTGATGGGTCTGCAACCGATCCGGGCAACAAAGAGCCGTGTCGGGCTGGTCGTGGGGCTGGCCCTTTCCGCGGTTCTGGCGACGTCGCTGAGCACCATGCTGGTGCAGGCCCGGACCCCCTCTTCCGTACTTCCCGGTTCAGCGGTGGCTTCGGTGGCCTATACCGGCCTGCCGCCACAGGGACAGGCTGTCATGGAGCAGATTCGCCAGGGGGGACCGTTCCGGTATGAGAAGGACGGCACCGTGTTCGGCAACCGCGAGCGCCTGCTGCCCAGCCAGAAGCGGGGTTATTACCGGGAATACACAGTGCCCACGCCGGGGTTGAGGCACCGCGGGGCCAGGCGGATCGTGTGCGGAGGCCAGCAGCCACGTTCGCCGGATGCTTGTTATTACACCGAGGATCACTACAGCAGTTTCCGGCTGATCGTGCAGTGACCCGCGGTGATGTGAGTGGATTTCGTTTTCAACTTTGACTGTAGAAAGAGACGCGGAGATGGACACGCCACTTCGTAACGTTCGTACCAACATCGTTCAGTCGATCCGCGCCTTCGGCGTGAAAGACCTGCAGGCTGCCGCCGAGCAGCTGGGTCACCACTTCCTGTACGCCAACCTGGCCAAGGCCCAGAGCAAGCAGGACGTGCTCGAACTGATCGCAGCACAGTACACTTTGCCGCCGCATTTCGGCAAAAACTTTGACGCCCTCTACGACTGCATGACCGATCTGGTCCACAAGTCGGGTCCGCAGACCGGTTTCATCGTCGTGCTCGAACACATCCCGGCGCACGCCAAGTTCGACAAGGAAGCGCGCGAGCAACTGCTGGACATCTTCCGCGACGCGGCCGACTACTGGAGTGATCGCAAGATTCCGTTCCGCTGCTTCTATTCTTTCTCGGTCGCGCGCGCCCCAAAAGGTGAAGAGCCGATCGAGGTGGAGAACGAAGAGCCCATGCCCACGGACAAGATCCTGGACGTGAGCCCGATGGCGCTGCGTATGAGCAGCCCGTTCAATGCGGGTTACTGGCTGACCGCTGCCTGATCAACCTCGGAACCTCTAAAAGCCGCTGCTCATGCAGCGGCTTTTTTCATGTCCGAACGGCCTGCGCGAGCGCAACGTACTCCGCCACCGGCACCTCTTCGGCCCGGCGCTGCAAGTCGAAGTCGCCCATGTAGCCCCGTTCCTCCAACCACCGGCCCAAGGTGTTGCGCAGGATCTTGCGGCGTTGGCTGAACGCCGTCTGCACCAGGTCGCCATAGGTCCTGAAATCCATCGCTGGCGGTTGCGCCAACGGCACCATGCGCACCACCGCGCTGTCGACCCGGGGCGGTGGGTCGAAGCTCTCGGGCGGCACGAACAGCACGTTCTCCATGGCATAGCGCCACTGGAGCATCACCGAGAGACGACCGTAGTCGGCGGTGGCCGGTGCGGCCACCATGCGGTCAATGACCTCTTTCTGCAGCATGAAGTGCTGGTCCTGAACGACCGCCACATGATCGAGCAGGTGAAACAGGATAGGACTGGAGATGTTGTAGGGCAGATTGCCCACCACGCGGATCTTGCGACCCTGCCAGCGCGCCGACAGCGCGGTGAAGTCCACGCGGAGCACGTCGGACTCGACCACGTCCAGCAGGCTGTGCTCCCGCAGGCGGGCCGCCAGGTCCCGGTCCAGCTCGATCACCGTCAGGCGACCCAGGCGCTCGACCAGCGGCTGGGTCAAGGCCGCCAGACCCGGACCGATTTCCACCATGGCGTCCGATGGCGACGGCGCGATCGCTGCGACGATCGCATCGATGATGGCGGTGTCGCTCAGGAAATGCTGACCGAAGCGCTTTCGCGCGACATGCTTCATGCGCAGGCGTGCCTATGAAGACTCAAGGCTGCGGCGCTTCGCGCATCTCGACAAAGGCGCGGCTGCGCACCTCTTCGGTCCACGCGTTGATCGCGTCGTCGGCCTTCTGTTCTCGCACCAGTTCGCGCGCCATGTCACGCTGCTCGCGCTCGCTGAGCGCGGCCTGGCGGCGCTCCTCCAGACGGATCAGGTGCACGCCAAACCGGGACACCACCGGTTGCGACACCTCGCCGGGACGCAGCGCATTCATCACCTGCTCGAACTCGGGCACGAACTGGCCTGGTGAGACCCAGCCCAGGTCACCGCCCTGGCGGGCAGAACCATCCTGGCTGTACTGACGGGCCAGATCCTCAAAGCTGGCCTGTCCTGCAGCAATCTGCTGGCGATAGCTGTTCAGCCTTGCAATGGCTTCGTCCTGGCTCAGTTGAGCGCCCGGGCGCAGCAGAATGTGGCGCGCACGGCTCTGCACGACACTCAGTTCGGGCAACGGAGACTGGCGCTTGTCCACCACTTTGAGCACGTGCAGCCCGGCCGCACTGCGCAAGGGCCCGGAAACGCCACCCACCGGCAGGTTGCGTGTGGCCTGCACAAACAGCTCGGGCAGGCGCGACAGCGGCCTGAACCCGAGGAGACCGCCACTGGACGCCTCGGGCGCTTCTGAGTACTCACGCGCCTGAACCGCCAGATCGGCCCCCTTGCGCAGACGGTCGACCACACCCTGGGCCCGGGCTTCCAGCTCGCGCAGCTTGTCGGGACTGGCCCCTTCGGGCACCTGTACCAGCACATGTCCGAGGTTGAGTTCAAGCCCTTCGGGACGGGCGGCCTGCCGCTCCGCAATGAAGCGGTCGATGTCGGCCTCGGTGACGCGCACGCGCGCCTCCACCTCACGGTCGCGCAGGCGCTGCAGCAACACCTGGTTGCGCAGTTCGTTGCGCAGCTTGTTGATGTCCATGCCCTCGGCAGCCAGCCGCTGCCGGAAAGCCTCTACGCTGAGCTGGTTCTGCGCTGCCAGCGATTGTTCGGCCTGCGCCAGCGTGGCCTCGTCCACCCGAACCCCCTGTTCGGTGGCCTGCTGCAGCAGCGCCCGTTCGACGATGAGTTGCTCCAGCACCTGCTGGACCAGTTCGCTGCGGGGCGGCAGGGCCCTGCCTTGGGCCGCGAACTGCTGTTCGACGCGCAACATGCGCTGCCGGACATCGAAGTTGGTCACGGGCTCGGAGTTGACCAGCGCGACGATGTAGTCCACGGTGCGCGTCGAGGGAGCGCTTGCGGGGCGCTGCAACTCCGGCGCCGGGCGCAGGGCCTGGCCTTGCGCCGACCAGGCACCGAGCAACAGCCCCCCGGCCAACAGGATCTGCAAGCCTGTGCGGCGAATACCTGGACGTTCAGTCATATTGCTGGAAACGGTTGGGCTGGACGACTTCTTCACGCAGGTACTGGTATTTGGGCACATTGGCCTGGATGCTCTGCAAGGAGCTGCCGCCGACTTTCGAGAAGCCGTTGAACTCCAGCTGGAACAGGATGCGGCGGTCCGAGGTGGTCGAGCTGGTCTGCAGGCGCTCCAGGACAACACGCCCCAGCCAACATCCGGCGTCGTATTCGAAACCGGCAATCACATCAATGAGCTTGCGGTCCGGCATGCTGTAGTTCAGGCGCCCGACCCCGTACCACTGCCCCGGCCCGAGGGCCCGTCCCGGCACCGGCTCGGGGGTGCGGCCCCAGATGCCGGACAGCGGCCACTGCCAGCCCAGATCGAGCTGCTCGCTCACACCCTTCTGGATACGGTAAGCCGCGCTGAGCACCTTGTAGGGACCCGGCGTGTAGCGACCACCGATGGTGGTACGGCGGGACTCGCTGGTCTTGGTGTTGTATTGCACGTTGGCATCGAGCGACCACAGCGGGTCCCACTGCACACGGGTCGACAGCAGGGTATCGCTCAGGCGCTCCGTGACCGGTGCGCCACCTGGCAGCGTCACGTTCTGGTCGGCCAGCAGGGCCCTCTGGGCAACGCCCAGGCGCACCACCTCGGCCCCGGTCTCCGAATCCAGCAGACGGGAGCTCACACCCACCGTCACCGCCCGGGTGTCGCTGATGCGGTCGTTGCCGCTGAAAGCATGTTCGGCAAACATGCTGGAGTAGTTGAAACTGCGCGCTGCCGAGTCGTAGTTGGGCAGATCGCTCTGGTCGCGGAACGGTGTCCAGGTCGCAAAGGCCCGCGGCTCCAGGGTCTGGATGTAGCTGGTACCGAGGAACTCGGTGGGTCGCTCGAACACGAGGCCGCTGTCGATGCTGACCGTTGGCACGGTGCGGGAGGCCGACACATTGGACCCGGTCGTGTTGTCGTTGCTGTAGCGCGCCATGTGCACGCGCGCCTTGGGCGTGACGTACCAGCCGGGGGCCTGCCAGCGCCGGGCGATCTGGGCCACCGCCACCGAACGGTCACCACCGATCTCCCGCCCGGTGGGGACTCCCGCACTCAACACAGCCCGCTGAAAGCGTGTCGCGTTGGTAGCGAAGGACAAATCCCATCCAGGTGCACCAAACAGGGTCTGGTTGGGTTGTTCGTAGGAAAAGCCCATGGACGGCAACCGGTCGAACGGCGGCGTGATCGGCGCATTCACATCCTGCAGGGTCTGGTACCGGTACATGCCAGCACTGGCGGACCAGGGACCCTTGCCCCAGCCCAACGCCACTTCGTTGTACAGCAGGCGTGAGGTCAGCGAGGTGATGGTGCGCGGGAAGTCGCGCCAGTAGTTGTCGTCGCTGACCTTGTTGAGGTTCACGCGCAGCCCGATCGGGCTGCCACCGCCGATCGGGCGGGTCAACTGGTGGTTGTGGCGGTAGGCCACCGCCCAGCGGTCGTCGTCGCGCAGCTTGTCCGAGGGCATGTAGGACGTGCGCAGGTTGCCGGTGTAACCGGGCTGCAGGTAACGGAACTCGCCCGACAGGTCGAGGCCGCGCTTGGTCATCAGCGTGGGCGTGACCGTGGCGTCGTAGTTGGGGGCAATGTTGAAGTAATAGGGCGTCGACAGCTCCACGCCGCTCTGTGTGCTGATGCTCAGGCTGGGTGGCAAGGCACCGGTCTTGCGCTGGTCCGACAGAGGGAAGCTCAGGATGGGTGCGGCCAGGATGGGCACTCCCTTGAACTCGATCACGCCCGACTTGGCAATACCCACGTCCTCCACCCGGTCCAGTTCGATGGACGAGGCGCGCACGATCCAGTCGGGCATCCAGGTCGAGCCGGGCGGCCGCGGGCAGGTCGAGTAGCGGCCATCGTGCACCATGGTCCGGTCGTCGCCCATGAAGTCGACCCGGCGTGCGTCGCCCTTGCCTTCGTTCTTCAACAGCGAATATTCGGGCTGGTTGAAGTGTCCCCAGTGGCTGTTGACGTTGACCTCGGCGTCGGGGCCGGTGAAGCGGTCGCCGTTGCGGTTGATCAGCACGTTGCCCTGGGCCTTGGTCTCGCCGGTGCGCTTGTCGTGCTCGATGCGGTCGGCGCGGATCACGGTGTCGTGCCGGCGCAGTTCGGCGCCGCCTTGCATGACCGTCACGCCGTCCATCTCGCCTTCCAGACTCTCGCCCCAGATGAAGACGGGCAGCTGCTTGCGAACCTCCGTGGGCACTTGCTGGATCAGCGACTCGCCGGGCTTGAGCCGGATGGCCGCCGCGTCGGGACCGGTGTTCTGGTTCTGGGCCCAGGACGGAACGCAGGCGCCGCCCAGTGCGAGCACGGCCAACGCCCCTTGCACAGCGCGCGCCAGGGTGGTGGGTTCCGGAAGTCGCGCCATGCGCGGCAGACGGGCGGGGCTGTTCAGGGAGGAGGAATCAGGTTTCAAGGCGGTGTGTGGCGAAACGGCCGTCTCTGATTTCGGTGACACATGCCCTGTCGCTGTCGGTCGACCGGGCCTCGGACTGCCGGCGGAGGTGACCGACGACAAGGGGGATTTGTAGAATCTCCGGCCATTATCCTATGCCTCCCGCCCGGCCCGCCAGCATGCCGGCGCCTCCGTCTCCCCCCGCTTCCATGACGCCGAACACCCCCGCAGTCACCTGGGCCGATCCGGCCCGCCACGCCGCCTTCGACCACTGGCTTCAAGGCCTGGCCACGGTCCAGGGCCTGCGCCCCGAAACGCTGCGCCCGGCCTCGGCCGACGCCAGTTTCCGCCGCTACCTGCGCGTGGACACCGTGGACGGCGGCAGCCGCATCGTGATGGATGCGCCGCCCGACAAGGAAAACTGCCGGCCCTTCGTGCACGTGGCGGGCCTGATGAAGACCGCCGGTCTGCTGGTGCCCGACATCCTGGCCTGGGACGAGCCCCAGGGCTTCATGCTGCTGCCCGACCTGGGCACGCAGACCATGATGGAGCAGATCGACGCCAACAACCCGCAGGCCAACCACGCGCGCTACCTGCAGGCGGTGGACACGCTGCTGGCCTGGCAGCTCGCCTCCAAGCCAGGCGAGCTTCCGCCCTACGACGAGGCCCTGCTGCGCCGCGAGCTGCAGCTGTTCCCCGACTGGTACCTGGTGCAGCACCGGCAGATCAAGGTAGAAGGCGCCATCGCCACCACGCTGCAAAAGACCTTCGACACCATCGTGGCGCGCAACCTGGCCGCGCCCACGGCGCATGTGCACCGCGACTTCATGCCGCGCAACCTCATGATTCCGTCTCAGCCGGGCAGCACACCCGCGCAGCAGCTGGGCGTGCTGGACTTCCAGGATGCGGTGCACGGTCCGATCACCTATGACATCGCCAGCCTGATGCGCGATGCCTTCCTGAGCTGGGAAGAGGATTTCGTCATCGACATCACCGTGCGCTACTGGGAGAAGGCGCGCAAGGCCGGTCTGATGGACTTCGAGGACTGGCACAGCGACTTCGGCGCGTTCTACCGCGCCGTCGAATGGATGGGCCTGCAGCGCCACCTCAAGGTGGCCGGTATCTTTGCGCGGCTCACGTTGCGCGACGGCAAGCCCAAGTACCTGGCCGATGCGCCGCGCTTCATCGCCTACATCCGGGCCACCGCGCACCGCTACCGCGAACTCGGCCCGCTGCTGAAACTGATCGACGAAGTGGAAGGCCTGCAGGCCGCCAGCGGCTTCGCCTTCGGCCGCGTCTGAGCCGCTCCACCGTGCCCCGCTTTCACTGCCCCGTCCCGCTGAGCGCCGGTACCGAGCTGGACCTGCCGGCCGCTGCCGCGCGCCATGTGCAGGTGCTGCGCCACCAGCCGGGCGATGTGATCACGCTGTTCAACGGAGAAGGCGGCCAGTGGTCGGCAACCATCCTGCGCATGGGCCGCAGCGACGTGGCGGTGAAGGTCGAGGCGTTTGAAGACGTGGAGCGCGAGCCGGTGCGGCGCGTGCACTTGGCGATGGGCATGCCGGCCAACGAGCGCATGGACTGGCTGGTGGAAAAGGCCGCCGAACTGGGCGTGGCCAGCCTGCAGCCGCTGCACACCGCGCACAGCGTGCTGCGCTTGAGCGGCGACCGGGCAGCCAAGAAGCAGGGGCACTGGCAGTCGGTCGCGGTCGCGGCCTGCGAGCAATGCGGCGGTAACCGGGTGCCGACCGTGGCGCCCGTCGCCGACCTGAGCGCCTGGTTGCGCGGCAGCGAGGGCCTGACCCCGCTGCGCTGTGTGCTCTCTCTGGCTGAGGGCTCACGCCCGCTGTCCGAGGTCTTGGGTGATCACCCCGCCGGCACGCCGGTGCTGTTTCTCAGCGGTCCGGAAGGTGGCTTGTCCCCCCAGGAAGACGCGCAGGCCCGCGAGGCCGGATTCCGGCCTGTGACCCTGGGCCCGCGGGTGCTGCGCGCCGAGACGGCCGCGCTGGCCGCGCTGGTGCAGGCGCTGGCCTGAGCCCGTCACTGGCGCGCAAAGAAGTCCCAGATCTCGGTCGTCGCGTCCAGCGCCGACGAGCCCTTGCCCCCCAGCGCCTTGCGCCCACCCGGCCAGGAATGCCCGCCGGTCTCGGTGACACAGAGCCGGACTTCGGCCCCGTCCTGGCAGCCGCGGCGCACCTCGCACACCACCCCGGGTCTCTTCAGCACGGTCTCGGCGGGGCCCTTGCAGGCGTTCAGCCGGGCCCACTTGTCCACCGTGCCCGGCACCGAGACAAAGTCGGCGTGGGTGTTCGAGTCGCTGCCCGAGCCGCCGTTGAACAGCACGCGATCGTCGTCCCTGGCGTGGATGTGGAACACCGGCACCGGCCGGCCTGGCCGACAGTCGGTGGTGCCATCGGTACCCGCCACGGCAGCGACGGCGCGGAACACGTCGGACGCTTCGCAGGCCAGTCGGTAGCTCATCATCCCGCCGTTGGACATGCCGGTCGCGAAGACACGCTGCGGGTCGATGTTCAGGCGTTGCTGCACATCCGCCACCACCGCGCGCAGGAACCCCACGTCGTCGCTGCCCCGGTCGCGCGCGGCCCCGCAGCAGAGGCCGGCGTTCCAGGTGGCCAGCTTGCCGCCCAGGCGGCTGAAGCCGTTGGGAAACACGACGATCCAGCCACTGGCCTCGGACTGCGCGACCAGGCCATATAGCCGGTCGCGGGCCATCACCTCCATGCTGCCGCCCCCGCCATGCAGGGCCAGCACCAGCGGCACCGGGCGGTCCGCCCGGTAGCTCCTGGGCACGTGCACGATGAAATCGCGCGCCTGCCCGGCGTGCACCACGGAGAGCTCGCGGCTGCCGGGGGCGAGCGTCTGCGCCGACGCCGGCAGCAGCAGACCCACCAGGCACAAGACGGTCAACCAGCACCTGAGCATCGATGCCCCCATCGCGTCACTGGACCGGCCGGGGAATTGCCGCCAGCTTGTCGGCCAGCTCCTCCAGCGCCTCATCGACCGCCTCGGTCGCAAAGCCGTAGAAGTCGCCGCCAAAACCGCCCATGCCCTTGGAGTCGCTGTACTCCTCGGTCGCCACCGACGCCCCGGTGACTGCATCGATGGCCTCGACCTTCACAGACACCGTGCCCTTTCCAGCGCCAAACATGCCACCCACCCAGCGCAGGGCCCGGTTGCCCGGGTCGTAGTCCATGGCGATCTTCAGTCGCACTGCGCCAGCCAGCGCGCCGGGATCGGCGTCGGCCACGGTCAGGCCCTCGTCCTGCAGCTTCTTGCGGGTGGTCTGCGGCAGCTTCATCTCCAGGGTCTTCTTGTCTTCGATGCGCTTCTCGTCGGGCTCGCTGTCGAGCAGCTTGACCGCGATCTCGGTCACGTAGGCCTGGGTGTATTTGCGGGGCGCTTCTTCCGGTTTGGCGCCGGCCGCCATCGCAGAAAACGACGGGCCAGCCGTCGCGAACGCCAACAGAATCAGGGCGCCGGTGCGGCGCGTGCACGCTGAAATCACATGTCCTCCTGGTGGTAGCAACCCCTTCTCTGTCCGGGGCGGTCACATCGTACAGGCCCCTGCGGCAAATACAGGCCCCTGTATAAACACCGACTTATGAACAAAAACCTCTGGCTGCTGGCCGCCGCGCAAGGCCTGTTCCTGACCAACAACGTGGTCTTCATCGCCATCAACGGGCTGGTGGGTCTCTCGCTGGCCCCGCTGGGCTGGATGGCCACGCTCCCGGTCATGGGCTACGTGGTCGGTGGCGCGCTGTCCACGCCGCTGGTGGCCCGCACGCAGAGCGCCTTCGGCCGCCAGGGCTCGTTCCAGATCGGTCTGCTGGTCGCCCTGGGCTCGGCGCTGTTGTGCTGGTGGGCGGCGATGGACAAGAACTTCTGGCTGTTGGTCGCCGCCACCGTGGTGGCCGGCTACTACAGCGCCAACGGCCAGCTCTACCGCTTCGCCGCCGCCGAACTGGCCGCGCCCGACTACCGCGAGAAGGCGGTGTCGCTGGTGCTGGCCGGCGGCCTGATCGGCGCCGTCGCTGGCCCCAACCTCGCCAGCCGCACGCGCAACCTGCTGGAGGTGCCGTTCGCCGGCGCCTACCTCGCGCTGGCCGTGGTGGCGCTGCTGTCCATGGCGGTGATGGCCTTCATGAAGTTCCCGCCGCTGCCGCCCAAGAAGGCCAACGCCGACACCGGGCGGCCGCTGTCGGAGATCATGCGGCAGCCCGTCTTCATCGTGGCCGCTGCGGGGGCGGCGCTGGGCTACGGCGTGATGAACCTGCTGATGGCCGCCACGCCGCTGGCCATGCAGGTCTGCGGTTTCGAGTTCGACGACGCGGCCCTGGTGCTGGAGTGGCACGTGATCGGCATGTTCGCGCCGGGTTTCTTCACCGGCCACCTGATCAAGCGCTTCGGGGTGCTGACCATCATGGGCGTGGGCGTACTGCTGAACGCGGCCTGCATCGCCATCGCGCTCACCGGTGTGGACCTGCACCAGTTCCTGATCGCGCTGTTCCTGCTGGGCGTGGGCTGGAATTTCCTGTTCACCGGCAGCACCACGCTGTCGCTGCAAGCCTACAGACCTGAGGAAAAAGACCGCGCGCAGGCCGCCATCAATTTCTTCGTTTTCGCCACCATGGCCGTCACCTCGTTCGCCTCCGGCGCCCTCGTCACCACCCAGGGCTGGGCCCTGCTGAACCTGGGTTCGCTGGTGCCCGTGGCCCTCACCGGGGTGGCGCTGGGCTGGCTTGCCTGGCTCCGGCGCGCAGCCCACAATCCGGCCTGAACCGGCCCCGGTCGGCGCCGGACGCCACGCATTCAGAGGAGAGCTCACATGGGACTGTTGGATTCACTGGTGGGCGCGGCCACGAACGCCGCCTTCGGGGGACAGCAGAACAACCCGCCGGCGCAGGGCAGCCCCGGTGGTCTGGACCCGCAACTGCTGATCGGTCTGATCGGCATGCTGATGAACAACGCGGGCGGGCTCTCGGGCATCCTGAGCAAACTGCAGCAAGCCGGCCTGGGCGATGCCGCCGCCTCCTGGGTGGGCACGGGCGCCAACCAGCCGGTCTCGCCCGACGCGCTGGGCAGCGCCCTGGGCCCGGACCTGATGGACATGATCGCCCGCCAGCTCGGGGGCAACCAGCAGCAGGCCGCCGGCACCATGGCCGACCTGCTGCCCGGCCTGATCGACCAGCTCACCCCCCAGGGGCAGGTGCCGCCGGACAACGGCCTGGACGCGCTCGGGGCGCTGCTGGGCGGCGGTCAGCGCGGTGGCAACGGCGGGCTGGACGCGGGCGACCTGATGGGCATGCTCGGCGGCCTGATGGGCCGGCGCTGAGACTCAGGCCGAAATGTGCGCGTCGAGCCAGGCGCGCAGCTCGGCGTACACCGCCGACGGGTCGGACTCGTTGAATATTTCGTGGAACAGCCCGTCGAACCGGCGGCTGTGCACCAGCCCCTTGGGCGCCACCGCGGCAAAGGCGCGGCTGCCCTCGGGCCGCACCAGCCGGTCGGCACCGGCGTACATCAGCAGCGTGGGCACGGTCCAGGTCGGCGCGGCCGCCACCACACGCGGGCCGTTGCTGTCGATGAAGCGCGCCAGCCGTGCCGAAATGCGGTTGTGCACCAGCCGGTCGCGCTGGTAGGCCGCCACCTGCGCCGGGTCGTGGGAGATGCCGCGCGGGTCCAGCCCGTTGGGCAGGGTGAGGTCGGGCGCCCAGCGGTAGAGCAGCCGGGTCAGCAGGCGCTGGAACGCGCTCATGCCGGTGTCCAGCGCGGGTGACGAGAGCACCAGAGCATCCACCGGCGCGATCTCACGCTGCACGAAAGCAGAGGCCACCAGACCACCCATGCTGTGACCCAGCAGCACCAGGGGACAGGCCCAGGGCTCGGCGATGTGCCGGCGCGTGTCGTCCACCAGCTCCTGCAGGTCGGCCAGCAGGTCGTCGTCGTCCGACAGCACCCCGCGGTCACCGCCCGAGTCGCCGTGGCCGCGCTGGTCGTAGGCGCGCACGCTGAAGCCCCATTCGTTCAGGCGCTGTGCCACCGCGTCGTAGCGCCAGGCGTGTTCGCCCAGTCCGTGCACGATGAGCACCACGGCCCGTGGCCGCTGCCGCGACGGCAAGGGCCAGTCGTAGAGCGCGATGTTCAGGCCGTCGCGCAGGGTGAAGGGCGCCTGGGTGGTGTCGGACATGGGTGGCGCGGCGTCAGGGCATGCGGGCGATGACCTGCGCCACCGACGCCGTCAGGCGGCGTGCGTAGTCCAGGTGCAGGAACTCATTGGGGCCGTGCGCGTTGCTGCGCGGTCCGAGCACGCCGCAGACCATCATCTGCGCGGTGGGGAAGCCCTGGCTGAGCATGTTCATCAGCGGGATGGTGCCACCCTGACCAATGGTGGCGCAGGCCGCGCCGTAGTGCGCCTGCGAGGCGTCCTGCAGCGCCTGCTCGAACCAGGGCGTGGTGCTCGGCGCGTTCCAGCCGGTGGCCGAGCTCAGGCCCTCGAACGTCACCTTGGCCTGGTAGGGCGCGTTGTCTTCGAGCAGGGCCTTGAGCTGCTGCACGGCGGGCGCGGCCTCGACCAGCGGCGGCAGGCGCAAGCTGAGCTTGAACGCGGTGTAGGGCCGCAGCACGTTGCCGGCGTTGGCAATGTCGGGAAAGCCGTCGGCGCCGGTCACGGAGAGCGTAGGCCGCCAGGTGCGCGCCAGCAGGGCCTCCAGCGGGTCGGTGGTGGTGGGCAGGGCCGAGACGGTGGCGCCGCCGCAGTCGTGATGCGCCCAGGGGAAGCGCTTGAACAGTTCGTCGCCCAGGATGGCGGCCGTGGCCTGCGCCTGCGCCAGCCGCTCGGCGGGCACCTCGCAGTGGAAGCTGGCGGGCAGCAGGCGGCCGGTGCCGCTGTCTTCCAGCCGGTCCAGCACCTGCCGCATGATGCGGAAGCTCGACGGCACCAGGCCCGAGGCGTCGCCCGAGTGGATGCCTTCGGTGAGGATCTCGACCTTGAGCACGCCGCTGGCCATGCCGCGCAGGCTGGTGGTGAGCCACAGCTGGTCGTAGTTGCCGGCGCCGCTGTCCAGGCAGATCACCAGGCCCACGTCGCCCAGCCGGGCTTTCAGCGCGTCCACATAGGGCAGCAGGTCGGCCGAGCCACTTTCTTCGCAGGTCTCGATCAGGCCCACGATGCGCGGGTGCGCCACGCCCTGGGCTTTGAGGGCCTGGATGGCGGTGATGCTGGCGTAGACGGCGTAACCATCGTCAGCGCCGCCGCGGCCATAGAGCTTGCCGTCATCGATCACCGGCGTCCAGGGCCCCAGATCGCTGCGCCAGCCGTTGAACTCTGGCTGCTTGTCGAGGTGGCCGTACATCAGCACGGTCTGGCCGCTGGCTGGAGCGGGCGTGCCATCCTTGCCCTCGCTGGCCGGCAGTTCAAAGAACAGCACCGGCGTGCGCGGCCGACCCTGGGCGTCGTTCAGGCGCACGATCTCCAGCTGCAAGCCCGGCACCTGCTGCGCACGCACCCAGTCGGCGGCAGATTGAAGCACCCGCTCCAGCAGGCCGTGGGCGGCCCAGTCGGGGTCGAACATCGGCGATTTGGCCGGCACCGCGATGTAGCGCTGCAGCTCGGGCACGATGGACGACCGCCAGGCGGCGTCGACGTGCGATTGAAGGGCTTGGGGCTCCAGCGGCAGGGCCGAAGCGGGCAGGCGGGCGTTCATGGCGATCCTCTTGGCGCGGGCGGTGCGACAGAGGATCAGTATAGGCAGACCTCCGCCCTGGGAGGGCGGCCGGGGCTTCCGAAAACCGCGCTCAGGCCGACAGGCGGAAGGTGGCGACCACGCCGGCCAGCCGCTGCGCCTGGTCCCGCAGGCTCTGGGCCGCGGCGGCGCTCTCTTCCACCAGCGCGGCGTTTTGCTGCGTCATCTGGTCCAGCTGGGCCACCGCCGAGCCAACCTGGGCAATGCCCTGGCTCTGCTCGCCCGTGGCGGCACCGATCTCGCTGATGACGTCGGTCACACGCTGCACGCTGGCCACGATCTCGTCCATGGTCTGGCCCGCCTCGCTGACCAGGCGCGTGCCCGCTTCCACACGGTCCACGCTGGTGCCGATCAGGCCCTTGATCTCTTTGGCCGCCTCGGCGCTGCGCTGCGCCAGGCCGCGCACCTCGCCAGCCACCACGGCAAAGCCACGCCCTTGCTCGCCGGCACGCGCGGCTTCCACCGCTGCGTTGAGCGCCAGGATGTTGGTCTGGAAGGCGATGCCGTCGATCACGCCGATGATGTCGTTGATCTTGCGGCTGCTCTCGTTGATCTCGCGCATGGTGTGCACCACCTCGCCCACCACGGTACCGCCGCGGCGCGCGGTGCCCGCAGCGGCCTCGGCCAGTTGCGTCGCCGTGCGCGCCGACTCGGCGCTCTGCCGCACGGTGCCGGTCAGCTCTTCCATGCTGGCCGCGGTTTCCTGCAGGTTGCTGGCCGTGTGCTCGGTGCGGCTGGACAGGTCCTGGTTGCCGGAGGCGATCTCGGTGCTGGCGGTGTTGATGCTGTCGGTCGCCGTGCGCACCTGGCCCACGGTGCCTCGCAGCGAGGCGATCATGTCGGCCAGCGCCGCGAGCAGGCTGCCAGCGGGCACACCGGGCAGTGTCACGGTCAGATCACCGCCGGCCACCGAGCGCATCGCCGACACCGCCTGCGCCGGCTCGCCACCGATCTGGCGCATCACGCTGCGCAGCGTCAGCCAACCGATGCCGCCAATCAGCAGCAGCCCCGCCGCCACCAGCACACCATCCTCCGCCAGGATGCGCCACACCATGGCGTCCAGATCGTCGGTGTACAGACCCGAGCCCACCATCCAGTTCCAGCCGTCGACCTTCATCACGTACTGGAGCTTGGGCACCGGCTTCGTGTCGCCCGGGCGCGGGAAGTTGGTGGGCACAAAGGCCCGGCCGTCGGTGCTCTGGCGCATGCCGTCGACCAGGGCGGCGATGATGTCCACACCCGCACCGTCCTTGACCTTCCCGATCATGTTCTGGCCCTGCCACTCCGGCTTGATCGGGTGCATCACACCAACGCCGTCGAGCGACCAGATGTAGAGGTACTCCTTGCCATCCTTGCCGTAGCGCGCATGCGCGACCGCGGCCTTGGCCGCTGCCTGCGCGGCCGCGGTGTCGAGCTTGCCGGATTTCTCCAGCGCATGGAAGCCCTCGACGATCGAATGGGCCGATTCGACCGCCGTCACGAGCTGCCCATGGCGGGCATCGGTCAGCTGACGCTTGGCCTGCGCCACGGACAGCACCCCCATGACCGCGATGCCCAGCACCGCGACCACCACCAGCAGCACGATGCGGCCGCGAAGACTCATCTGATTCAACATTTCACACTCCCTGAAAACGCTTTGTTCTGACCGCGCTCAGGCCGACAGACGGAAGGTGGCCACCACGCCGGCCAGCTTCTGCGCCTGGTCCTGCAGGCTCTGGGCCGCGGCGGCGCTCTCTTCCACCAGCGCCGCGTTCTGCTGCGTCATCTGGTCGAGCTGCCCCACCGCGCCGTTGACCTGACCGATGCCCTGGCTCTGCTCGTTGGCCGCCGTGGTGATGTGGCCGATCAAATCGGAAATCTTCTGTGCGTTCGCCACGATCTCGCCGATGGTGGCGCCGGCCTCGGTGACCTGGCGCGTGCCGGCCTCGACCTTCTCGACGCTGGCGCCGATCAGGCCCTTGATCTCCCGGGCCGCCTCGGCGCTGCGCTGCGCCAGGCTGCGCACCTCGCCAGCCACCACGGCAAAGCCGCGGCCCTGCTCGCCCGCGCGCGCCGCCTCGACGGCTGCGTTGAGCGCCAGGATGTTGGTCTGGAAGGCGATGCCATCGATCACGCCGATGATGTCGCCGATCTTCTGGCTGCGGTGGTTGATCTCCTGCATGGTCGCCACCACCTCGCCCACCACCTCGCCGCCGCGCGCCGCCACCGCCGCGTTGGCCCGGGCCATCTCGCTGGCCTGGCGCGCCGACTCGGCGCTCTGCTGCACGGTACTGGTGATCTGGTCAATGCTGCTGGCGGTCTGCTGCAGGCTGGAGGCGGCCTGCTCGGTGCGGCTGGACAGGTCCTGGTTGCCCGAGGCGATCTCTGCGCTGGCCACGCCAATGCTGTCGGTGGTCAGGCGCACCTGGCTGACGATGCGTGCGAGCGACGCCTGCATGTCGCCCAGCGCCGACATCAGCCGCGTGAGTTCGTCCTTGCCCTCCACCTTGACCGGCTGGGTCAGGTCGCCGCGCGTGATGGCCATGGCCAGTTGCTGCGCCTGGTCCAGCGGGCGACAGATGCTCTGCATGTTGGCCAGCGTGGTTGGCACCACCACCAGCACCGCCACAGCCACCGCGATGCCGAACAGCAGCATCGTCTGCTGCGAGGCGGCAACCTCTTCGGCTTTCACTGCCGCCGCTTCTGAGGCGATGATGGCTTCGATCTTCTTCATGTCGACCAGCAGGTCGGCATAGCGGTCGTGGGCGCGCGCCAGCATGCGGTTGGCCACGGTGGCGCTGTCATAGCCCCCTGCCTTGATGTTGGTCACCGTGGGTTCGACCGCCGCCGAGTAGTCCTTGAGCTTGGCGCTCATCTGCTGCAACACCGCGTTGTCCTCGTCGGCCTCGCCTTCCTGAAGAGCCTGCATCAGCTTGGCGATTTCGTCGCGGGTCTTCTCCCACTTCATGTTCGCCAGCGACAGCTGCTCGGGCGACTCGTAGTGAATCACCATGTCCTTCTCGTGGCGGCTGAGGTCCGCCATGGCCAGTCGCAGCTTCGACAGCTCGACGGTTTCATGAAAGGCGTGATCGACAAATTCCTGACTCAGTGCCTGCTGGCGCTGCATGCCCCACAGGCCCGCGCTGCCTACCGTGAGCAGCAGGACCAGCACGACACCGATGGCGCCGATCATTCGGAAACGGATGGAAAAGTGACGCATGAAAGACCGGATCCACATGATGAGACTCGCCGCAATGGTTGGAGATGGTTTCAGAAACTTTCCCAGTCGCCCTCGGTGCTGGCGCTGGCCACCACCCGGACAGAGGGTGCCGAGGCGGGCGCGGGCGCCCGGGCATCAGTGGCCGGCGGTGTCGCGACCGGGAACTTGGGTGGCTGCGCACGCGCCACACGGTTCGCGGTTGCCAACTTGGGTGGCGCCTTGTCCAGCGATGGAACCGGCGCCGTGGTCCGGGGAACCGGCACAGGGGCAACGGCGGCCTGGGCCACAGGGGCCGCTGGAACTGCCTCAAGGGGTGAGAAGGGTGTAACTGCGTGGGAGGAGCCGTCGACCTTGAAGGTCGCCACGACCTGGGCCAGGCGAGCGGCCTGGTCCTTCAGGCTCTCAGCGGCGGCGGCGCTCTCTTCCACCAGCGCCGCGTTCTGCTGCGTCATCTGGTCCAGCTGCGTCACCGCCACGTTCACCTGGCTGATGCCGTCGCTCTGCTCGCCTGAAGCCGCCGTGATCTCGCCGATGATGTCGGTCACCCGCTGCACGCTGGCCACGATCTCGCCCATGGTCTGGCCCGCATCGCCCACCAGGCGCGTACCCGTCTCGACCTTGTCCACACTGGTGCCGATCAATCCCTTGATCTCGCGCGCCGCTTCCGCGCTGCGCTGCGCCAGGCTGCGCACCTCGGCCGCCACCACCGCAAAGCCTCGGCCCTGCTCTCCGGCCCGCGCGGCTTCGACGGCCGCGTTGAGCGCCAGGATGTTGGTCTGGAAGGCGATGCCATCGATCACGCCGATGATGTCGCTGATCTTCTTGGATGAGTGGTTGATCTCGTCCATGGTCGAGACCACCTGGCTGACCACCTGACCACCGCGCACCGCGATTTCAGAAGCGTTGGCCGCCAGCTGGTTGGCCTGGCGCGCCGCGTCGGCGCTGTTCTTGACCGTGCCTGTCAGCTGCTCCATCGAGGCCGCGGTCTGCTGCAGGTTGCTGGCCGCCTGCTCGGTTCGGCTGGAGAGGTCCTGGTTGCCCGAAGCGATCTCGGCGCTGGCCGTGCCAATGCTGCTGCTGGCCGTGCGCACCTGCACCACGGTGCTCAGCAACGAATCCTTCATGCTCGCCAGGGCTTTGAGCAGGTCGCCCAGCTCGTCCTTGCGACTGGTGTCCACCGTCTGGGTCAGATCCCCTCCAGCCACAGCGCGAGCGACACGCGAAGCCTGCTCCAGCGACAGCGCCACCTTTCGCAGCACCCCCCAGAACAAAGCCACCACGGCCGCAGCGGCCAACAGAGACACCAGGCTCAGCAGCCAGTGCATGCGGTTGGCTTCGTCGGCCTTGGCGTGCGCGTCTTCTGTCGCGTGCTCCACCAGACTGGCCTGGGTGGACGTGAGTGCCTTGGTCAGAGCGCTGTAGGCCTCGTCGGCGCCTTGCATGGCCGCGACACCGGTGTTGGGGTCGACCGACGCGAGATCGATCGCCGCATCGGTCTTCTTGAAGTACTCGGCCAGCTGACGGCGCGCCTCGACCATGCCCTGGCGTTGGAGGCTGCCCTCGGGCTCAGCGGCGATCTGCTGGTCCAGCTGCGTCAGCACGCCCGAACTGCGCCCCGCCAGCTCCTTGCGCTTGGCCTGGATCGTGGCCTCGTCCAACGACCCGATGATGGTCATCATCCGGTAGACCTCGACATGCGCCAGGTTCACATCGGACTGCAGACCACCGAGCGAACGGACCTCGCCAATGTGCTCCTCGAAGGAAGCGACCGCCGCGTCGCCGGAGCGGCCGAGCAGCCACGAATCAATCTGACCTGTGGCCAATACGACAACCGCAGTGACCACGGGCGCCAGCAGGAGTTTGTGACTGAGCTTCATGAGATGTCCTTGCCGAAGAGACCGACGTTCGAGGCCCTGGTGCGGGCCGTTGGAATTACTTGTAGACCCCGCCGCAGACCACGGTCTCGTCCAGTTTTTCGCAGTACATCTGCTTGGGTTCAATCTTCTTGGTCTCGGGGTTGGTGAACTTGTAGTCCTGCCAGAAGGTGCCTTTGCTCTTGGCCAGTTCGACGCGCTCCTTCACGAAGGGCTTGCCGTCGATGTCTTTGAGGTCGATCAGGTTCTTGCCAATCATCTTTTCGTTGGCGCCGTGGGCGTGCACCGTGCCGTCCAGGCCGTAGACCACGAGGTACAGGTCTTCCTTCTTGAACTGGCTGGTTTTGCTGCTGATCTCTGCGTAGCCCTTGTCCTTGCCGTTGGCCTTGATGAAGGTGATGCCCTTCTTGACCATGGCGGTGGCGTCGTCGGGCGTGGCCGCGGCGTGGGCAGACAGGGAGGCCGCAGCCAGGGTGGCGGTGGCTGCGACGGCGAAAAGGGTTCGGGTAAAGCTCATGATGAATCTCCTGTGGGGTGGGTGGGGAAACCTGGGTTGGTTGGAAGACCGTCAGACCTTGAAGACCTGGACGACCTGTGCCAGCCGGGCGGCCTGGTCCTTCAGGCTCTCGGCGGCGGCTGCGCTCTCTTCCACGAGCGCCGCGTTCTGTTGTGTCATCTGGTCGAGCTGGTTGACCGCGGTGTTGACCTGGCCAATGCCATCGCTCTGCTCGCCTGCGGCCGCGCTGATCTCACCGACGATGTCGGTCACGCGGCGGATCGAGCCCACCACCTCGTCCATGGTCTGGCCAGCTTCGCCCACCAGGCGGCTGCCCGCGTCCACGCGGTCCACACTGGCGCTGATCAGGCCTTTGATTTCCTTGGCCGCCTCGGCGCTGCGCTGCGCCAGGTTGCGCACCTCGGCCGCCACCACCGCAAAGCCACGGCCTTGTTCACCCGCACGCGCCGCCTCGACGGCCGCGTTGAGCGCCAGGATGTTGGTCTGGAAGGCGATGCCGTCGATCACGCCGATGATGTCGTTGATCTTCTGGCTGCTGTGGTGGATCTCCTGCATGGTGGACACCACCTGCGAGACCACCTGGCCACCGCGTGCGGCCACCTCGGACGCGCTGGAGGCCAGCTGGTTGGCCTGGCGCGCCGCGTCGGCGCTGTTGCGCACCGTGCTGGTCAGCTCTTCCATGGAAGCGGCCGTCTGCTGCAGGTTGCTGGCCGCCTGTTCGGTGCGGGCGCTCAGGTCGTGGTTGCCGGAGACGATCTCGCGCGAGGCCACGTTGATGCTGTCGCTGGCGTCACGCACCTGCGACACGGTGGACACCAGCGAGGTCTTCATGTCGGCCAGGGCCTGTTGCAGCTGGCCGAGCTCGTCGCCCCGGTCCACGACCAGCGGCTGGGTCAGGTCGCCATCGGCCACCGCCCGCGCGGCGCGCACTGCGCCGGCCACCGGCACCGACACCGAGCGGGCCGCTCGCCAGGCCACCAGCACGCCCACCGCCAGGGCAGCGCAGGAGAGGACGACGATGAAGCCCATCTGGCTGGACAGCGCAGCGCTGGACTGCTCCACTTCCTGGGCCACCAGCGCGTGCTTGTGCTTCTGCAGCTGCTGCATGGTGCCGATGTAGCGCTGTGCCGCGGGCAGCAGCTTCTCGGTCAGCATGGCCGTGGCGGCCGGGTCTGCGGCTTTGAGCGCATCGAAGTACGTCTTGCGCACCTCGATGTACTCCTTGCGCCGCGCGCCAATGTCGGCCAGCAGGGTCTTGCCCTGCTCGGACTCGATCGCCACCTCCAGATCTTTCTGCAGCGTGTTGATGCGCTCGGTGGTCTCGGCCATCAGCGGCTTGAAGTAGCTCTCCACCTCGGGGTGGTTGGCGGACTTGGCCATCGCCATCACGCGGTTGACGTTCAGCTGCGTGCTGGCCACCCACTCGTCGGCGAGCTGCACCACACGGTTCATTTCGAGCAGGCGCTTCTGTCCCGCGGTCGCGGAGGTCACGGCGTTGAACGCCACGGTTGTCAGCAGCAGCAGCAGCAACAGAACGGCGCCAAAGCCCAGGCCCAATCGCTGGCCAATCTTGAGGTTGTTGAATTTCATGTCTTTTATTTCGTGGGTTGTGGTCGGTGGCGCGGTTACGCGTGGGTCGTACCCTCGGTGCGGAACGTCGCCACCACCTGAGCCAATCGATTGGCCTGCTCCCTGAGGCTTTGCGCGGCGGCTGCGCTCTCTTCCACGAGCGCCGCGTTCTGTTGTGTCATCTGGTCGAGCTGGTTGACCGCGGTGTTGACCTGGCCAATGCCATCGCTCTGCTCGCCTGCGGCCGCGCTGATCTCGCCGACGATGTCGGTCACGCGGCGGATCGAGCCCACCACCTCGTCCATGGTCTGGCCAGCTTCGCCCACCAGGCGGCTGCCCGCGTCCACGCGGTCCACGCTGGCGCTGATCAGGCCCTTGATTTCCTTGGCCGCCTCGGCGCTGCGCTGCGCCAGGTTGCGCACCTCGGCCGCCACCACCGCAAAGCCACGGCCCTGTTCACCCGCACGCGCCGCCTCGACGGCCGCGTTGAGCGCCAGGATGTTGGTCTGGAAGGCGATGCCGTCGATCACGCCGATGATGTCGTTGATCTTCTGGCTGCTGTGGTGGATCTCCTGCATGGTGGACACCACCTGCGAGACCACCTGGCCACCGCGTGCGGCCACCTCGGACGCGCTGGAGGCCAGCTGGTTGGCCTGGCGCGCCGCGTCGGCGCTGTTGCGCACCGTGCTGGTCAGCTCTTCCATGGAAGCGGCCGTCTGCTGCAGGTTGCTGGCCGCGTGCTCGGTGCGGGCGCTCAGGTCCTGGTTGCCGGCGGCGATTTCACTGGATGCGGTGTTGATGGAATCGGTCGCGCTGCGCACCTGCCCCACCGTCCGGGCCAGCGAGTGGGTCATGGTGCCCAGGGCATTGAGCAGGTCACCCAGCTCGTCCTTGCGATGGGTCTCGATGCGCTGAGTGAGGTCGTTGCCGGCGATGCGCTGGGCCACGGCCACCGCCATGGCAAGGGGCGTGGTGATGCTGCGCGAGATCACCCACGCCGCCGCCGCACCGACCAGACCGGCCAGCACGCCCAGCACAGTGAGCCAGAAGGCGCTGCTGTCGTTCTTTTCACGCAGCTCGGCCGACAGGCGATCGATCTCTTCGCGCTGCAGCGCCTGAAGGGACAGCATGCCCGCCAGATACGCATCCGCGGCAGGACGGAATTCGCCATTCAGCTTGGCCAGCGCCTGTTCGGCCTGACCCTCCTTCTTGAGCGCGGTGATTTCGTCGCGCACGCGGATGAAAGTGGCCCGGGACTGCGCGAGCTTGGCAAACACCTCGCGCTCGCGGTCGTTGGACAGTAGTCCTTCGATCTGCTTCTGCAGCGTGCTGGAGATCTTGCTCGCCTCCTTCACGTCGTCGGCAAAGAACTCCACCAGCGAGGGGTCGGCGCTGCGCGCGATCGCCCCCGTGCGGCGCACGCCTGCGTTGACGTTGGCGTACCAGTCGCTGACCGCGCGCTCCTTGGTCAGTGGCACATCCATCATCGCGCGCGTCTGCGCCGCCGAATCCTGGAGCCGCAACAAGGCAGTGACCGTGATCGCGACCAGCAGGCCCACCAGCAGGCTGAAGCCCAGGCCCAGTCGCTGGCCGATCTTGAGGTTGTTGAGTGTCATGTCGGTTCAACCAGTGAAAGCAGGTTCAGGATTCGGTGCGGAACGTCGCCACGACCTGCGCCAGGCGGGCGGCCTGGTCCTTCAGGCTCTCGGCGGCAGCCGCGCTCTCTTCCACCAGCGCCGCGTTCTGCTGCGTCATCTGGTCCAGCTGCGTCACCGCCACGTTCACCTGGCCGATGCCATCGCTCTGTTCGCCCGCGGCCGCGCTGATCTCGCCGACGATGTCGGTCACGCGGCGGATCGAACCCACCACCTCGCCCATGGTCTGACCCGCATCGCCCACCAGGCGGCTGCCGGTCTCGACCTTGTCCACGCTGGCGCTGATCAGGCCCTTGATTTCCTTGGCCGCCTCGGCGCTGCGTTGCGCCAGGCTGCGCACCTCGGCCGCCACCACCGCAAAGCCGCGGCCCTGTTCACCCGCGCGCGCCGCTTCCACTGCGGCGTTGAGCGCCAGGATGTTGGTCTGGAAGGCGATGCCGTCGATCACGCCGATGATGTCGTTGATCTTCTGGCTGCTCTGGTGAATCTCCTGCATGGTGTGCACCACCTGGTCCACCACCTGGCCACCACGCACCGCGATCTCGGACGCACTGGCGGCCAGCTGGTTGGCCTGGCGTGCCGCGTCGGCGCTGTTGCGCACGGTGCTGGTCAGCTGCTCCATGGAGGCCGCGGTCTGCTGCAGGTTGCTGGCCGCCTGCTCGGTTCGGCTGGAGAGATCCTGGTTGCCCGAGGCGATCTCCGCACTGGCCGTGCCGATGCTGTCGCTGGCTGTGCGCAGCGCGCCGAGCATGCCGACAAAGCGCTGGCGCATGTCTTCCACCTCCAGCACCAGGCGCCCGATTTCGTCGCTGCGGTCGGTGGCGAAGCGCTGGCTCAGGTCGCCCTGGGCGACGGCCGTGACCGCGACGGTCAGATCGCCCAGCGGACGGGTGACGTTGCGCCGGACCAGCCAGTACAGACCCAGGCCCAGCAGGGCGGTGGCCGCCGCCAGCAGGCCCCAGAAGGCGTACATGGTGGACCAGTGCGCCGCCATGGCCTCGTCGTCCGACACCTCGGCCACCACCCACCAGCCACCGGCCTTGGTGGAGCGCTTGACCACCCAGGGGCTGGACAGCTCGTTCGCGACCAGTGGCGTGGTGTCCTCCACGAACGCATCGGGCGTGGCCCGCAGGCTGGCCAGCAGCGGCCCGGCCGAGGGGTACACCTCCAGCACCTTCTTGCCCGCCGCCGTGGGGTGCACGACAAACACCGCGTCCGCATCGCTCTTGCGCGGATCGATGATCACGGTGGAGCCGCTCTCGAAGAAGCGGGCTTCGCTCACCAGCTTCTGCAGCGCGGTCTGGAAGTCCGAGAGATCGAAGCCGATGAACAGGATGCCCACCACCTTGCCGGTATGGTCCTTCAGTGCCTCGTAGTGCGTCATGTAAGGCTTGCCGAACAGCACCGCGCGACCGGTGTAGTTCTCACCCTTGAGCATCAGCGGGTAGGCCGGGTGGTCGCGCGCCAGCAGGGTGCCGACGGCGCGCTCACCGTTTTCCTTCTTGAGCGAGGTGGTCACCCGCTCGAAGTCCTCGCCCTTGCGCATGAACACGGTGGCCACACCGCCGGTCATCTTGTTGAAGTCGTCCACGTCGCCCGTTTCGCCGTTGAGACGGAACGACCAGCTCTTGATCAGGCCAGCGGCCTCGTCCAGCTCGAAGAATTGGGAAAACTTGGCCCGGAACGGCCGGTAGGCGCGGTCGGTCATCATGCGTGCGGTGGCGTCGAAGGCGTCCACCGAATCGGCCACCGACTGGGTCTTGTCACCCACCCACTGGACGATCTGCTCGCGCGAGCGGTCTTCGGCCACCATGCTCATGACGACGCTGATCGTCACCAACACGCCGGAGAGCATGGCCACCGCCAGCAGCGCGACGCGCCGTGCCAGCGAACGGTTGTTGATGGTCGGGGTCTTCATGGCTTACTGCAGGCTCTGCGAGACGCTGTCCATCAGCCCCATGTCGGCACTGCTCATCAGTGCCTCGATGTCCATCAGGATCAGCATGCGCTCGCCCACGCTGGCAATGCCCGTGATGAAACTCGTGTCCATCGTCGTGTTCATCTCCGGCGCCGGCTTGATCAGCTCGCCAGCCAGTTCCATCACGTCCGAGACCGAATCCACCACCGCTCCCACCACGCGACCGCGCACGTTGAGCACGATCACCACCGTGAAGTCGTTGTATTCGACCTTCTCGCAGCCCAGCTTGATGCGCAGGTCCACCACCGGCACGATCACCCCGCGCAGGTTCACCACGCCCTTGATGAAGTGCGGCGCGTTCGCGATCCGTGTGGGCTCCTCGTAGGAGCGGATCTCCTGCACCCGCAGGATGTCGATCCCGTACTCCTCCGCGCCCAGGCGGAAGGTCAGGTACTCGGCGTGGGCGCCTTGCTGGCCAGCGACGTGTCGGGCATCGCCGGCGGCGGTGGAGGGGGAATGCATGTCCATGAAGGCCGTCCTTGAAATACAGATAGGGGTTCATGAACTATCGGCCGATCCACCGGGTACTGAAGGCGGGAAAAGCGCCACTGGATCCGCGCAAATGACCGTATGACCATGCACCAAGGGTCCAAAGAAAAGGGCGCCCGACGGGCGCCCTGGGACGGAACCTGGCAGGTCCAGGCTTACTGCAGGCTCTGCGAGCCGCTGTCCATCAGTCCCATGTCGGGGCTGCTCATCAGTGCCTCGATGTCCATCAGGATCAGCATGCGCTCGCCCACGCTGGCAATGCCCGTGATGAAACTCGTGTCCATCGTGGTGTTCATCTCCGGCGCCGGCTTGATCAGCTCGCTGGCCAGCTCCAGCACATCCGAGACCGAATCCACCACCGCTCCCACCACGCGACCGCGCACGTTAAGCACGATCACCACCGTGAAGTCGTTGTATTCGACCTTCTCGCAGCCCAGCTTGATGCGCAGGTCCACCACCGGCACGATCACCCCGCGCAGGTTCACCACGCCCTTGATGAAGTGCGGCGCGTTCGCGATCCGCGTGGGCTCCTCGTAGGAGCGGATCTCCTGCACCCGCAGGATGTCGATCCCGTATTCCTCCGCGCCCAGGCGGAAGGTCAGGTACTCGCTGGTAACGGCCGGCTGGCCGGCCACCGAACGGCCCTGGGTGGGGCTGGTGTCTTTGTGCATGTCCATGGTGGGGTCCTCGAAGGTGGGGTCAGAAGCTTTCCCAGTCGTCGCTGGCGCCAGCGCTGGCGGTCACGGTCTTGGGGGCAGGGGTCGGCTCGGCGGCCGGGGCCGGGCGCTGTGCCTTGGCAGGGGTCTGCAGGGCGGGGCGGGGCGCCGGTGCCTTGGCTGTGGCGGCAGGCTTGGGCGCGGCGACCGGCTTGTGCACCGCCACCGGGGTGGCCTTGGACACCGGAGCCGGCGCCGAAGACGACTCGCCACCGTGCACACGGAACACGCTGACCGCCTTGACCAGCTGGTCGGCCTGCTGGCGCAGGCTGGCGGCGGCGGAGGCACTTTCTTCCACCAGCGCCGCGTTCTGCTGCGTGGTCTGGTCCATGTTGCTCACCGCTTCGCTGACCTGGTTCACACCCGCGTTCTGCTCCTGGCTGGCGCTGCTGATCTCGCCCACGATGTCGGTCACGCGCTGGATGGACTGCACCACCTCCTGCATGGTGGAACCGGCCCGGTCGACCAGGGTCGTGCCCTGCTCGACGCGCTCGACGCTGGCGTTGATCAGCTGCTTGATTTCCTTGGCCGCTTCGGCGCTGCGCTGCGCCAGCGTGCGCACCTCGCCGGCCACCACCGC
This sequence comes from Hydrogenophaga luteola, assembly GCF_042648585.1. Lineage (NCBI taxonomy): Bacteria > Pseudomonadati > Pseudomonadota > Betaproteobacteria > Burkholderiales > Comamonadaceae > Hydrogenophaga > Hydrogenophaga luteola. The sequence goes on from NZ_JBHRXX010000001.1 coordinate 185,770, forward strand.
AAAGCCGCGGCCCTGCTCACCCGCACGCGCCGCCTCGACGGCCGCGTTGAGTGCCAGGATGTTGGTCTGGAAGGCGATGCCGTCGATCACGCCGATGATGTCGCTGATCTTCTGGCTGCTGTGCTGGATCTCGCGCATGGTCGAGACCACCTGGCTGACCACCTCGCCCCCCTGCACCGCCACGTTGCTGGCGCTGGCGGCCAGCTGGCTGGCGGCGCGGGCGTTGTCGGCGTTCTGCTGTGCGGTCGAGCCCATTTGTTCCATCGAGGCGCTGGTTTCTTCCAGCGCCGAGGCCTGCTGCTCGGTGCGGCTGGAGAGGTCCTGGTTGCCCTGGGCGATCTGCGCGCTCGCCGTGGCCACGCCTTCGGCGTTCTGGCGCACGCCGGTGACGAGGTCGCGCAGCGCCTGCTGCATCTTGCTCATGGCGGTCAGCAGCTGGGCCGTTTCATCACGGCCTTGCACTTCGATTTTCTGGGTCAGGTCACCAGCGGCGATGTGGTCGGCAATGCCCACCGCCTCGTTGAGCGGGCGCACGATGGCGCGGGTGATCAGCAGGGCGGCCAGGACCGCCAGCACCACCGCCGACAACGACAGACCCTCCACGGCCCACAAAGTGCTCGCCAGGCTGTCCCGCGCTGCATCGCCCGCGGTGTCCATCAGGTCACGCTGGAAGTCCAAAAACTCCTGCATCGAAGCGTCGTAAGCATTGCGCAGGGCCTGCAGCTCGCCGTTGAGGTGCTGCTCGGCCTCGGCGCTTTTGCCTTCGCGCATCATGGCCAGCATGACATCGCGCTCCTTGATGTAGGCGGCCCGGCGATCTTGTATACGACCAAGCATCTCCTTGGCCTTGGGGTTGTTGATCACGGCTTCCAGCTTGTCGTACACCTTGCCGACTTCGGCGGAACTCTCCTGCAGCTGCGCCAATGCGGCGTTCACTCCGGCGTTGTCCCCGCGGTTGGTGGCCAGCAGCGCATTGCGCAGGATCACGCCTTGCTTCGTGACATCCTGTTTCAGGTCGCCGATCATCACCGTCTTCGGGTACCGGTCCTCCAGCGCGTTGTTCTGCAGCGCAATCGCGCCCTCCAGCTTCACCCACGAAATGCCGGCGATCAGTGCGATCAGCAGCCCCACAAAACCAAATCCCAGTGCGAGCTTGATGCCCACCTTCAAGTTCGAAAACATGATCGATCCTTCTTCACATAAGTGATCTGACAACAACAGTCCGCGATGCCAACTTGGCGCCCGCGTCTGCACACCGTTTGCTTGTTCCGCTCAAGAGAGGCTCTGCCCAGGAACTTCAAGCCGCCACGCCATGCTGATTGCTTTTTCGCCACGCAATCTCGGAACTTGAGTCCGAATGGCGGTGCAATTCATATAAACGCCGCTGGTGTGCACCGCGTCATGCCCGAGACATCGGGGCGCGGCCTCGACCTCCTTGAATCAAGAGGGTGACAGCTTGAACACCGACACCGCCTGCACCAGCTGCTGGGCCTGAACCTGCAGGCTCGACGCAGCCGCCGCACTTTCTTCCACCAGCGCCGCGTTCTGCTGCGTGGTCTGGTCCATGTTGCTCACCGCTTCGCTGACCTGGTTCACGCCCGCGTTCTGCTCCTGGCTGGCGCTGCTGATCTCGCCCACGATGTCGGTCACGCGCTGGATGGACTGCACCACCTCCTGCATGGTCGCGCCGGCCTGGTCCACCAGGGCCGTGCCCTGTTCGACGCGTTCCACGCTGGCATTGATCAGACCCTTGATTTCCTTGGCTGCCTCAGCGCTGCGCTGCGCGAGATTGCGCACCTCGCCGGCCACCACCGCGAAGCCGCGGCCCTGTTCGCCGGCGCGCGCCGCTTCCACCGCCGCGTTGAGCGCCAGGATGTTGGTCTGGAAGGCGATGCCGTCGATCACGCCGATGATGTCGCTGATCTTTCGGCTGCTCTCGTTGATTTCCTTCATGGTCTGCACCACCTGGTTGACCACCTCGCCACCCTGGATGGCCACGCCGCTGGCGCTGGACGCCAGTTGGCTGGCCTGGCGCGCGTTGTCGGCGTTCTGCTGGGCGGTCGAGCCCATTTCTTCCATGGACGCAGAGGTTTCCTCCAGCGCAGAGGCCTGCTGCTCGGTGCGCGAAGACAGGTCACTGTTGCCTTGAGCAATCTGGACGCTGGCCGTGGCCACGCTGTCCGCACTTTGCCGGACATTGCTGACCACGCGGGTGAGCGAAGCCTGCATCTCGCCCATGGCGGCCAGCAACGGAGTGAATTCGTCGCGAGCATGGTCGACCACCGCGACCGTGAGATCACCGTCACGCACCCGCTGCGCCACCTCCTGGGTCACCTGCACCCGGCGGCGCAGCAGCTGGGCCACGTACCAGGAAAAGACCATCAGGGCCACGGCGACGACCCCCGCCACCGCGGTGAGCACCAGGGCGGTGGTCTGTGTGCTCTTTTCAATGTCGGCAATCTCGGCCTCCAGACCCTCTTGCTGAATGTCGAGCCCTTCGTGAAGCAGCTTCAGCAGCGCGTTGCGGGCCGGGATGGTTTTGTCCACGAGATAGGCAAAAGCCTCTTCCTTCTTGCCGTCCTTGATCAGGGCGATGTTGGCTTCACCCTCCTTCCAGAACTCGGCCATGGCCGGCGGGAGCTTGGTGAAATGGGCTTTGCCTGCTGGAGAAAACAGGCGCTTTTCGAAAGCAGCCAGCACCTCGTCCATGTGCTTGCGCTTGTCGCTGATGTAGCCCAGTGTGTCGTTCAGTTCCTGGGGATTGCGCGCCAGGATGGAATGCCGGATTTGCAGCGACACCTGGGTCACATTGAGTTCCAGTTCAGACATGGCCTGCAGCTGGGGCACCCGGTCGGTCTTGGTGTGGTCGGCCTGGGCGGCCGCGTCGTTGAGGCTGAAATGTGCGTACACCGCCAATGCGATCAAGGCGGCGGTAATCAACCCGCTGATAAGGTACAGCCGCTTGGCGATACCGAAGCCAATGCTCTTGTTCATGTTGGTTATTTGAGATGTGGGGGACCGTTGTTACGCCAACGGCATGCGGCACCGCCTCCCCTACGAACAACACGCGGCGTCCTGTTCACTATCGGCAAATACCCCAAGGCCTATAGGGCAGAAAAGAAGGGGGTTACGACCGCATATGAAATGAATGCTTTTCGGTGATCCGATGTGTCACCAGGTCCGTCACAAGCGCTACCCTTTGGCGCAACAGGCTCTGGTACAAGGCGGTCATGGACCTCACCGCCGCCCTCGCCCCCACCGCCGCCATCGACAGCGACCACCCCGCTGTGGTGGCCTTCGCCCTCGAACACGCCATCGGCCAGACCGAGCGCGCGCGGGCGGTCTCGCTGTACCTGGCGGTGCGCGACCGCCTGCGATACGACCCCTACCGCATCGACCTGTCGGCGCCGGGCATGCGGGCGAGCACGGCGCTGACGCAAGGATTCGGCTGGTGTGTGCCCAAGGCGGTGGCGCTGGCGGCCGTGGCGCGCGCAGCGGGCATTCCGGCCCGTTTGGGGTTTGCCGACGTGCGCAACCACATGTCCACCGAGCGGCTGCGCCAGACCATGAAGACCGACGTCTTCGCCTGGCACGGCTATACCGCGCTCTGGCTGGACGGCGCCTGGCGCAAGGCCACACCGGCCTTCAACCTGTCGCTGTGCGAGAAGTTCGGCCTGCTGCCGCTGGAGTTCGACGGCATCCACGACTCGCTCTACCACCCCTACGACCGCGCCGGGCAGCGACACATGGAGTATGTGAACGAGCGCGGGCAGTTCGACGACCTGCCACTGGAGGCCATCCGGGCCACATTCGCCGAGATCTACCCGTTCTGGATGCAGGCGCCGGACGTGGGTGCGGCCGACTTTGCGCAGGATGCGGCGCGCGAACGCGCGGCCTGAGCCGCCGACTCAGTTGGAGAACTTGAAGACCGCCGTGCTGGCCAGCAGGTTGGGCGCGAAGCGCACCTCGCGGTCCTCCTGCAGACCGAAGCTGTCCTCCACGGTCAGGCCGCAGCTGCGCGCCAGCACCTCGAAATCGGCGTAGGTGCCGACCCGGATGTTGGGCGTGTCGTACCACTGGTAGGGCAGGCGCCGGGTCACGGGCATGCGGCCCTGCAACACCGCCAGCCGGTTGGGCCAGTGGGCGAAGTTGGGAAAGGCCACGATGCCGATGCGGCCGACGCGCGCCGTCTCGCGCAGCATGGTCTCGGCGTTGCGCAGGTGCTGCAGGGTGTCGATCTGCAGCACCACGTCGAAGGCGTCGTCGCCGAACATGGAGAGGCCGTCTTCCAGGTTGAGCTGCAGCACATTCACGCCACGGCGGATGCAGGCATGCACCTTGGCGTCGTCGATCTCGACGCCATACCCGCTGCACTGGCGCGTGGCCTGCAGGTGCGCCAGCAGGGCACCGTCGCCGCAACCAAGGTCGAGCACGCGAGAGCCCTGCGGCACCAGCCGGGCGATGGATTCGAGCAGGTGGCGTTCGCTCATTGCACACCTCCGGCGATGGTCTGTTCAAAGTAGCTCTTCACGGCCGCGTGGTAGCGCGGGTCGTCGAGCAGGAAGGCGTCGTGCCCGTGCGGTGCGTCGATCTCGGCGTAGCTCACGTCGCGCCGGTTCTCCAGCAGGGCCTTGACGATCTCGCGCGAGCGCGCGGGCGAGAAGCGCCAGTCGGTGGTGAAACTCACCAGCAGGAACTTGGCTTTCGCACGGGCGAGTGCGGCGCTGAGGTTGCCGTCGAACTCTCGCGCCGGGTCGAAGTAGTCCAGCGCGCGTGTGATGAGCAGGTAGGTGTTGGCGTCGAAGTACTCGCTGAACTTGTCGCCCTGGTACCTGAGATAGCTCTCGATCTGGAATTCCACGTCCTGCGTCGAGTAGCGATAGGCCAGTTCGGCAGCAGCTGCCGGGTCTTCGCCATCGGCGGCCCGCAGCGTCCGACCGAACTTCTCGTTCATCACGTCGTCGCTCAGGTACGTGATGTGGCCGATCATGCGGGCGATGCGCAGGCCGCGGCGCGGCAGCGTGCCGGCGCGCAGGTAGTGGCCGCCGTGGAAGTCCGGGTCGGTGACGATGGCACGGCGCGCCACTTCGTTGAAGGCGATGTTTTCGGCCGTGAGGTTGGGCGCGCTGGCCACCACCACAGCGTGGCGCACGCGCTCGGGGTACTGCAGCGTCCAGGACAGCGTCTGCATGCCCCCGAGGCTGCCACCCATGACCGCGGCGAGCTCCTCGATGCCCAGGATGTCGAGAAGCCGTGCCTGGGCATCGACCCAGTCCTCGACCGTCACCACCGGAAAGTCGGCGCCCCAGGGCTGGCCGGTGGCCGGGTTGGTGTGGGTCGGGCCGGTGCTGCCGAAGCAGGAGCCGATGTTGTTCACGCCGATCACGAACCAACGGTTCGTGTCCACCGACTTGCCCGGGCCGATCATGTTGTGCCACCACCCTTCGCTGCGCGCGATCGGCTGGCCACGCTCGTCGGCGTGCAGACCGGCCACGTGGTGGCTGGCGTTCAGGGCGTGGCAGATCAGCACCGCGTTGGATCGATCCGCGTTGAGTGTGCCGTAGGTTTCAAAGACCAGCTCATAGGCCGGCAGGACCGCGCCACTCCGGAGCGGCAGGGGCTCATCGAAGCGCTGGGTTTGTGGTGTGACGATCACGGTGGTTCACCTCGGGGGCTGGCAAAGCCCCAAAAACAGAAATCCCGGTGCCGCAAGGTGCGAGACCGGGAGTCCCCCCTTTAGCGGTATTTGTATAGCGCCCGCAATCCGGACAAATCGGCGCTGGGAAACAGTATAGAGGGAAGGCTGCAGCCATGTTCTGCCGCACAACGGGGCCCCGCCGGAGGTCCGGTGTTGCAAATGCGCACCAGCGCTGAAGGCGGCTTGACGCCCCCCCAAAAAAAGAACTCGCTTTCAGACAAACGGCGCATAATGGCCCGGCGAGCGTCCAGAACGCGCGCAAAACAAGTGATCGGTTGGTTTCGCGTGCTACAGAATTGTTTGCTGCCGGGGCTCCATCGCTATCTTTTTCAGTGTTTCTAGGAGTCCCAACCATGGGCAACAAACTGTACGTGGGCAACCTGCCCTACAGCGTGCGCGACGAAGACCTGCAACAGTCCTTCAGCGCCTTCGGCTCTGTCAACAGCGCCAAGGTCATGATGGAGCGCGACACGGGTCGCTCCAAGGGTTTCGGCTTTGTCGAGATGGGCAGCGATGCCGAAGCTCAAGCCGCCATCCAGGGCATGAACGGCCAGTCGCTGGGCGGCCGCAGCCTGGTGGTCAACGAAGCCCGTCCCATGGAACCGCGCCCCCCCCGCTCCGGTGGCGGTGGTTTCGGCGGTGGCCGTCGTGAAGGCGGCTACGGCGGTGGCGGTGGTGATGGCGGCTTCCGCAGCCCGTACGGCAACGGTGGCCGTCGCGAAGGCGGTGGCGGTCGCGGCGGTTACTGACTCCCCGCAAACAGGCCGGTGCACCGATCGGGCCTGCAGCCCAAGAAAAAGCCCCTCTTCGAGGGGCTTTTTCATTTCGGGTTGCCGTCGTGAGCCAACAGATCAGGACGCCGGTTTGCCCTGCCCCTGGCGGTGCTTGCGTGCCCGCCCCGCCAGCAGCCGGTCGAACCAGGCGTTGGGCAGCAACCGCAACAGCTTGGCCACCACCCCCATCTGCCAGGGAATGACGCGGTAGCTGCTGCCGGCCTCGATCGCGGCGAAGGCCCGGTCGGCAAACACCTCGGGGCTGAGCAGAAACGGCATCGCGTAGCGGTTCTCGCGGGTCAGCGGCGTGTCCACGTAGCCCGGCAGCAAGGTCACCACCCGCACCCCACTGCCCCGCAGCTCGCCGCGCAGGCTTTCGCAATAGGCCACCACGGCGGCCTTGCTGGCGCAGTAGGCCCCATGCCCTGGCAGGCCCCGGATCGCCGCCACGCTGGCGATGCCGACCAACCGCCCGCTGCCGCGCGCGCGCATGGCCGCCACGAAGGGGTGGAAGGTGGCAGCCATCCCGGTGTTGTTGGTGGCGAAGGTGCGCGCCATCACCGCCAGGTCGTCGCGTTCGGCTGTGTCCATGCCGATGCTGATGCCGGCGTTGGCCACGACCACCTCGGGCACGCCCTGCTGCTCAAGACAGTTCAGGCCAGCCTGCACGATGCCATCGATGTCCGCCACATCGGCACGATAGACGCGGCAGCGCTGGGCATCCCAGCCCTGCGCATCCACCCAGGCCTGCAGCTCTTCGCTGCGGCGTGCCACCAGGGCCAGCCGGTAGCCGGCGCGGGCACAGCGCAAGGCCAGTGCCTGACCGATGCCGCTGGATGCGCCGGTGATGAAGGCCAGCGGCGCGCTGGTGGCTAGCGCGCCGATCATGGGCGGGGGGCGAACAGGGCGCGCACGTGGCCGGTGAGCACCGCCACACGGGCATCGCCCGAATAGTCGAGGTTGTCGGCCGTGATCTGGTCCTGATCGCGCACCAGCAGCACGGGCTTGTCGGACATGATGTGCTCCGGCTCGGTGCTCACCCGCAGGTACTCGCCGTGAAACTCCAGCCGCGGCAGCGGCTCCCCGTTGGCGCCTTGCCCGGCCTGACGGACCACGGCGGCGTTGCCCTCGAGAACGAACACCGTGCCCTCGTCGTTGCTGGTGATCTGCCGGGCCGTGGCGGTGGAGAGCTGGCGCTGCTGCCCGAAGGAGCGCACGCGGGCGGCATCCACCACCAGGGTGCCAACGTCGGGGTGGTGCCGCGCCGCCGTGCCATACAGCTCGGTCTTCAGGGCCCCGTTGGGCTCGAACACCTTGACCGAGAAGCGCTGCATGAAGTAATCGGGCTCGTGGGTCACCTCGGGCTTGGGCCCGGGCTCTTCGGGGATCGGCGTCGCCCGCAACAGCCAGTACGAGGCGAGCGCCAGCAGCATCATGAGCAGCACGGGCAGGTAGATGGACATCTGGTCCCACCAGCGTGAAAAGCTGCGGCGGCTCGGCGAAGGGCCCGGCAGGGTTGCGGTGTTCATCGCGCCGCCGCCTCCAGCTCTGCCGCATAGGCGCCCCGCGCTACCAGCAGCAGGTCGCACAGCTCGCGCACGGCACCGGCGCCGGGCAGGCGCTGCGTCACATGGTGGGCCAGCGCCAGCACCTCGGGATGAGCAGTGGGCGGAGCGCAGCCGAAGGCCACGCGGCGCAGCATGGGCAGATCCGGCCAGTCGTCCCCCATGGCGGCCGCGGCCGACCAGTCCAGACCAAGTTCAGCCAGGATGGCCTCGGCGGCGGGGCGCTTGTCCTCGGTGCCAAAGCGCGTGTGGCGCACACCCAGCGCGGACAGGCGAGCCCGCAGCGCCAGGGAGTCGCGACCGCTGACCACGGCCGGCGTGATGCCGGCGCGCTGCAGCAGCTTGATGCCGTGGCCATCGAGCGTATGGAAGCGCTTGAGCGCTTCGCCCGACTCGCCGAAATACAGGCCGCCGTCGGTGAGCACCCCGTCGACATCGAAGAACACCACGCGCACCGGCTGCGCCCGCAGCAACAGCTCGGGGTCGAAGTTCAGCACGGGGCGCAAGGGCGGCAGGTTCACGGACATCCGGCAATGCTAACGGGTGGCCGGCTCAGATGACTTTCGCCCGCATCAGGTCGTTGCTGTTGAGGGCGCCCACCAGGGCACCGGTATCGTCGACCACCAGCACGCTGGTGATGCGGCTGGCTTCCATCAGGTCGGCGGCTTCGACCGCCAGCGCGTCGGCGCGCACGGTGCGCGGGTTGGCATGCATCACGTCCCCGGCGCTCAGCGCCCTCAGGTCGGTGCTGTTGCCGGAGCGCTCGATGACGCGCCGCAGGTCACCATCGGTGAAGATCCCCAGCACCTGCCCGGTTCCGTCGACCACCGCGCTCATGCCCAGCCCCTTGGCACTCATCTCGCGCATCAGACCCATCAGCGGCGCGTCGGTGGTCACGCGCGGCACGTCGTCGCCGCTGCGCATCACGTCGCTGACATGGGTCAGCAGCTTGCGGCCCAGCGACCCGCCCGGGTGTGAACGGGCGAAGTCGTCGGCCTTGAAGCCCCTGGCGTTCAGCAGCGCCACCGCCAGGGCATCGCCCAGCGCCAGCTGCGCGGTGGTGCTGGCCGTGGGCGCGAGGTTGTGCGGACAGGCCTCCCGGGCGACGGCGGTGTCCAGCACCACATCGGCGTGGCGCGCCAGGGTCGAATCCGGCCGGCCGGTGAAGGCGACCAGGGGCACACCCATGCGCTTGATCAGGGGCAGGATGGCCGACAGCTCGTCACTCTCGCCGCTGTTGCTGATGCCCAGCACCACGTCGGCCGGCGTGATCATGCCCAGGTCGCCATGGCTGGCTTCGGCGGGATGCACAAACATGGCGGGCGTGCCGGTCGAGGCCAGGGTGGCTGCGAGCTTGCGGCCGATGTGGCCGCTCTTGCCCATGCCGGTGACCACCACGCGGCCGGTGCAGGCCAGCAGGCAACGCACCGCATCAGCAAAGCGTTCGTCGAGCCGGCCGGCCAGCGCCGTCACCGCCTCGGCCTCGATCTGAAGGGTTTCGCGCGCCATCGCCAGCAGGCGCGTGGCGTCTAGGGGAAGGGCCGTGCTCATGGGCGGATTATCGCGTGGGGCACCCATTACCATCAGGGCGCATGAATTCACTGGACATCACGCTGCTGTACCTGCTGGCCGCCGTGCTGGGCGTGGTGGGCTGCCGCATGCTCAAGCTGCCGCCCATGCTGGGCTACCTGGTGGTCGGCGTGGTGATCGGACCGAACGCGCTGGCGCTGGCCCAGAACTCGCAGGGCCTGCGTTACCTGGCGGAATTCGGCGTGGTGTTCCTGATGTTCGTGATCGGACTGGAGTTCAGCCTGCCCAAACTGCGCGCCATGAAGCGCCACGTGTTCGGGCTGGGTTTGTCCCAGGTGGTGCTGACCGTGCTGCTCACCACCCTGGCGTCGCTGGCGCTGGGCTGGTTCCTGCCGACCTGGTGGAAGATGGAATGGCAGATGGCGCTGGCACTGGGCGGCGTGATGGCCATGAGCAGCACCGCCATCGTGATCAAGATGGTGGCCGAGCGGCTGGAGCTGGAGTCTGAGCACGGCAAACGGGTGGTCGGCATCCTGCTGTTCCAGGATCTGGCTGTGGTGCCACTGCTGGTGCTGATCCCGGCGCTGGGCTCGCCGCCCGACGAGCTGTTCAAGGCGCTCGGCATCGCCCTGCTCAAGGCCACGGTGCTGCTGGGCCTCCTGCTGACCGGCGGACAGAAGCTGATGCGCTGGTGGCTGACCCTGGTGGCGCGCCGCAAGAGCGACGAGCTGTTCATGCTCAACCTGCTGCTCATCACGCTCGGCCTGGCCTGGCTGACCGAACACGCCGGCCTGTCGCTGGCGCTGGGTGCCTTCGTCGCCGGCATGCTGATCTCGGAGACGGAATACAAGCACCAGGTGGAGACCGACATCCGGCCCTTCCACGACGTGCTGCTGGGCCTGTTCTTCATCACCATCGGCATGCTGCTGGACTGGCGGCTGGTGCTGGAGCGCTGGCCGCTCGTGCTGCTGCTGCTGTCGCTCTCGCTGGCGTTCAAGATCGGAATGATCACCAGCCTGACGCGGCTGTTCGGCGCGCCGATGGGCACCGCCCTTCGCACCGGCCTCTACCTGTGCCAGGCCGGCGAGTTCGGTCTGGTGCTGCTGTCGCTGGCCGGGCAGCACCAGCTGGTGCCGCCCGCGCTGTTCAACCCAGTGCTGGCCTCCATGGTGATTTCGATGCTGGCCACGCCCTTCATCATCCTGCGCACCAACGACATCGTCACCCGGGTGGTGGGCAGCGACTGGCTGATGCAGTCGGTGCAGATGACCAGCATCGCGCGCCGCTCGATCAACGCGGACAAGCACGTGATCATCTGCGGCTATGGCCGCTGCGGCCAGAACCTGGCCCGGCTGCTGGAGGCCGAGGGCATTCCCTACATGGCGCTGGACCTGGACCCCGACCGGGTGCGCCAGGCCGCCGCCGCCGGTCATTCGGTGGTGTTCGGCGACGCCGCGCGGCTGCAGGCGCTCATGGCCGCCGGCCTGCACCGCGCCAGCGCGGTGGTCATCACCTACATCGAGACTGCCAGCGCGCTCAAGGTGCTGCACCACGCACACGAGCACGCCCCACAGGTGCCGGTGGTGGTGCGCACCATCGACGACGTGGACGACGGCAAGCTGCGCGCCGCCGGTGCGACCGAGGTGGTGCCCGAAGCGATCGAAGCCAGCCTGATGCTGGCCAGCCACGCGCTGGCGCTGGTGGGCGTGCCGATGCGGCGCGTGATCCGCGTGGTGCAGGACCAGCGCGACGCGCGCTACAACCTGCTCAAGGGTTATTTCCACGGCGCCGATGACGACGGCGTGGAGGAGGCCGAGCACGAGCGGCTGGCCACCGTCACCATCCCGCCCGGCGGTCGCAAGGTCGGCCGGACGCTGGGCAGCCTCGCGCTGGAGGCGATGGGCGTGCGCGTCGCCAGCCTGCGGCGCGCGGGGGGCCAGAACGCCCCGTTCGACGACGAGACCGAGCTCGACGGGGGCGACACCCTGGTGCTCAGCGGCAAGGCACCCGCGCTCGCCCTGGCCGAGGAAAAGCTCCTCTCCGGCAAGACCTGAGGCGGCCGACCGCAAAAGGCCTGATTGCGGCAATGTTTTTGTGACCACACGGTTTCGCCTGCAACCGGTCGGTCTTTAATGCGGTCTTTGCCCCCACCCCACTGGAGACCGAAATGTTGGATCGACGCGCCTTTCTGGGCGCCGGCATCGCCGGCACCGCTGCCCTGACCTTCTCGTCCGTGTGGTCGCAACAGGCGACCCCGAACTTCGGTCCGCCGACGCTGCCGGCCACCGGCGTCAAGCGCATGAAGCTGGGCGCCATGGAAGTGATCGCGCTCAACGACGGCGCGCTGCGCCGCCCGCTGGGCGAGGAGTTCGTGCGCAACGTGCCGCTGGAGCAGGTCAAGTCGCTGCTGGCGTCGCAGAACCTGCCCACCGACTACGTCGACATCCCGTTCACACCGTTTCTCGTCGTCAGCCCGGCCGGCCGCTTCCTGCTCGACACCGGATTCGCCGACAACGGCCCGCCGACCACCGGCAAGCTCGCGGCCCAGCTGGCGGCCGCCGGCTTCAAGCCCGAAGACATCGATCATGTGGTCATCAGCCACTACCACGGCGACCACATCAACGGCCTGCGCAAGAAGGACGGTTCACTGGCCTTCCCCAAGGCCAAGGTCCACGTGCCGGCACCGGAACACGCCTTCTGGTTCGACGACGCGAAGATGAACGCAGCTCCCCCAGCAGCCAAAGGCGCTTTCGAGAATGCTCGCAAGGTCATCGGCAGCCTGCCGGCCGACATCCTGATGAAGTACGAGCCCGGCCAGGAACTCGCGCCTGGCATCAAAGCCGAGGCGGCGTTCGGGCACACGCCGGGCATGAGCATGGTGTCGGTGCAGTCCGAAGGGCAGAAATTCATGTACGTGGCCGACCTGACCAACGTGCCCTCCCTTTTCGCCCGGAGCCCCGACTGGGCGGTGCAGTTCGACATGGACGCCGAGATGGCCCGCCAGACCCGTCGCCGCGTGTTCGACATGCTGGTGAAGGACAAGGCGATGGCCGGCGGCTACCACTTCCCGTTCCCCGCCTTCGGCACCATCGAGACCGCGGGCAGCGGCTACCAGTTCAAACCCGTCGCCTGAACGCTGCGGTGGTGTCTTCATAATGGCTTCCATGGACACCACCGCCTTCCTCAAGAGCCACATCCGCACCGTGCCCGACTGGCCCGCGCCAGGGGTGCAGTTCCGCGACATCACGCCGTTGCTGCAGGACCCCCGGGTCTTCCGGGAGCTGATCGACACCTTCGTGCACCGCTACATGGACCCGTCGCTCCGGCCTTCGGTGGTGGCGGGGCTCGATGCCCGCGGTTTCATCATTGGTTCGGTTCTGGCCTACGAGCTGGGTGTCGGTTTCGTGCCGATCCGCAAGAAGGGCAAGCTGCCCTTCACCACAGTGGAGGAAACCTACGAACTCGAGTACGGCAGCGCCACGGTGGAACTGCACACCGATGCGGTGAAGGCCGGTGACCGCGTGCTGCTGATCGATGATCTCATCGCCACCGGCGGCACCATGATGGCCGGCCGCCGCCTGCTGGAGAAGCTGGGGGCCGAGGTGATTGAAGGAGCGGCCATCGTGGACCTGCCGGAACTCGGCGGTTCACGCAAACTGCTCGACGCCGGCCTGCCCCTCTTCACGCTGGTGCATTTCGAGGGACATTGAGCGCGGCCCGGCGGGCCTGGTCAGAGCCTGCCGTACTGGGTTTCGCTCAGTCCGGCGAAATCGCTGTGGACTTCCGGCGGTTGCTCCATCTGGGCCACGGCCGGAGCATCCATGCGGTGTGCAGGCAACGCTGGGGTCTCCAGGGCCGAGCGGAATGCCGCCACCTGTTCGGGGGCCAGCGGGCGCGCAGAACCGGGTGCCGCCGCGCTCTCGCGCCGGGTCTGCGCCGCCACCGAGGCCTTGAGTGCGACACCCCGCAGATCGTGCACCGGCTGGCGGCGCCAGTACACCGCCTGCACCTGCATGGAATGGCGCGAGCGGGCGCTGCCCTGGATCCAGCGCTCGATCTCCAGGAGGTACTCGTCGGGCATCACGTCGGCCGGCAGCGTAAGGTTGATCAGCACCAGGAAGCCGTCGCCCGTCGAGTCCAGCGCCAACACCTTGAACTCGTAGCTGGTGGACAGGACGCCCGCGCGGATCAGGGACTCGCGCACGACTGAAAACAGCTGTTCCCTGCGCAGGATGCGCCGCCCCCGCCGCGGGGAGATCAGGGGCAGCGTGGTCTGACCAAAGGAGCGCCGGGGCTTGCGCCCGCCAGTGGCTCCGGCATCGGACTTTTTGGCTTGCAGCCAGCGTAGGAGGGACATGGGCGGAGTATGCCTTCAGGAACGTTGACTTTTGACAGGAGCGGCGGGGCAGACACTCATCGCCGGACCCGGATGTCGTGCATCCGCATCAGGTGACGGCCACGCGCTTGGGCTTGTTGTACATGCGCCGGGCCAACACCGCAGCCATGGCCACGGTCAGTTCCAGCGCAATGACGGGAAAACGGGTGGACAGCTCGCGAAACCGCAGCGGGGTGAGGCACCACAACCGGCTGTGGCCACCGGCATTGACCGTCGCGCTGCGGGGCAGGTGGCTGAAGAACGCGCCCTCGCCCAGCACCGAACCCGCGCCGACCATGGCGATGCGCACCCGGTCCTTGTCGTCTTCGTAGTGCACAGTGAGGCTGCCGCTCTCGACAAAGTAGACCGTCCGGTCTTTGACGCCCTGCTCGATCAGCACCTGCCCCTGGCTGAGGGTCACCGGTTGCAGGTAGTCGCCCAGCAACTGCCATTGCGCATCCGAAAGGTTCACCGGCACCGCATCCAGCGCGCTGCTGGCACGCATGGCTTGCGCCAGCGCCAGCACGTCGAACCGCGGATCGGTGGGAACTCGGGCGTTCATCCCTGCACCATAACGTCGGGTGCCATGGCACCACAAGCCACGGTTACGGTTGCTTACGCTTTGGTTCCCAATGGCTCCTCAAAGAAGGCCAGCGGTGGGTCTGGTAACGCCCCGTCACACTTTGGCGCCCGCCAGCCAGCGCCGGAACGCGCGGCCGGCCAGGCGGTACGGCGCCATCAGCCGCCACGACCGGCTGGCCCGGAGCTCGGCCTGCGCGCGCTGGCTGTCGGCCAATGCGGCCTGCGTCTGTTCAAGCGTCCTCTCGATCTGCTGGAGGTGGCCTTGCTGTTGGGCCAACAGTGCGTCCCGGCGGGTCAGTTCCAGGGCCCTGGCTTCTGCCAGGGTCGTCTGCGCCTGCAGCTGCTCCTGCGTGCACTGTTGGGCACGCGCAAGCCCCTGCACCTGGCGCCGCCAGACCTGGGCGTCCTGCAACGACCGGCCCGCGCCCTGGCCCTGGTCTGCCCGCCCGCCGTCTTGCAGGCGGTCCAGCAGAGGACCCAAGTCAAAAAAGGCCAGCGGAACCATCTCGTTGGTGATCACCATCAGGCGCCCCTGTAGGTCGATGTCCAGCCCCTTGGGGCCACCTTCCTGCGGGTTGGATCGCCCTTGCAGAAAAGTGTCCTCGTCCAGCACCTGCAATCGGCCGTCGTGCCAATGCTCGCCTTGCCATCCCCCGTCGGGACAGGTGAAGACGTGCACGAACGGTGCGCCAGCGTCGGCCACCAAGACACGCCGCGAGTGCTCCGCAAAGCGCAGGCCATGGGGGTAGTCGACGCCCAGCAGGCGGGCCACCGGTTCGGCGTCGGGCCCAAGCGGTCGGCTGGCGTCGTACAGGCGCACGCAATGTTCGTTGTGGTTGCTGACGGCGATCCATCGCCCGTCGGGGCTATGGGCCACCCCGTCAGGGATCTCCAGCCCTCGCGCCAGCAGGGATGAGCCCGTGACGGCGCACGGCCGGGCACCGCCCAGATCCACCAGGTGCTGCGTCACCTGGTGCGTGTAGTTGTTGCACACCAGCACATCCAGGCAGCCACCCAACAGGGGGAGGACGCTGACGGACCCAGGCGTCTCCACCAGGCCCGGATGGGCCGCCTCAAGGCGCAGCAGCGGCTGCAGCTCGCAAGGCGTCGCGTCAACCGCAGACGGTGGGATGCGGAACACCGGCACACCACCCTGGCGATTGGCCACCAGCAGCGTGTCGTCGCTGCTCCAGAACAGGCCATGGGGGTAGGAAAACTCGCGCGCCGTGAACGGCTGGGGACTGTGCAGGCGCACCTGGGGAGCCTCCCCGCCCCAGTCAACGTCGATGCTCAGGACCAGCACGCGGTTGCTGAGGTGACCGGCGACGGCCAGCCGCTGGTTGTCAGGCGACAGGTGCACGTCCTCGGTGCGGCCCAGTTCGGCCAGGGCGGACACCACACCGGATCCGTAGATCACGGGCAAGCGCACGGCCTCCAGCGTGGGGGTCGCGGGCGTCGCGCCGGCATTGAACTCGGAAACACTCATCAGGGGCCTGCAGGTCGGTGGATACAGCTGTGAGATTCTGTACCCAAGCCAACAGCCCGCCGCGGCTCACTTCCCGATGCAGAACCTGGAAAAGATCTCACCGAGCAGGTCGTCGGCGCTGAACTCGCCGGTGATCTCGCCCAGCGCCCCCTGCGCCAGCCGCAGCTCTTCGGCCAGCAGGTCCAGGTATTCGGCCTGGGCGGCCAGGTGCCCGTGTGCCAGCGCGAGGTGTTCGCCCACGCGGCGCAGCGCCTGCAGGTGCCGCTCGCGCGCCATGAACAGGCCGTCGCCCGCGTGCTGCCAGCCGGCCAGGTCGAGCAGGCGCTGGCGCAGTGCCTCCAGGCCTTCGCCCTGCTTGGCCGAGATGACCAGCTCGCCGGCCGCCTCGGCGCGAGCCATCAACGGCAGTGCACCCGCGCTGCACTGGTCCAGCTTGTTCCACACCGGCAGCAGCGCCACGCCCTTGGGCAGTTCGGCGGCAATCGCAGCGTCAGCCGCCTGGTAGGCGGCTTGGTCGGCACGGCTGAGATCGTGCAGGAAGAGCACCGCATCGGCCTGTTCGATCTGACCCCAGGCGCGCTGAATGCCGATCTGCTCCACCTCGTCCACATCGGCGCCGTGGCGCAGGCCGGCGGTGTCGATCACGTGCAGCGGCACGCCTTCGATCTGGATGGTCTGCTGCACCAGGTCGCGCGTGGTGCCGGCAATGGGGGTCACGATAGCCAGCTCGGCACCCGCCAGCGCATTGAGCAGCGAGCTCTTGCCCGCGTTGGGCTGACCAGCGATCACCACCTTCAGGCCATCGCGCAGCAACGCACCCTGGCGCGCCTCGGCCAGCACCGCGTCCAGCCTGGTGCGCAGCCGGTCCAGCTGACCAGTGGCGTCGGCCTTCTGCAGAAAGTCGATTTCTTCCTCGGGGAAGTCCAGCGTCGCCTCGACCAGCATGCGCAGGTTCACCAGCGCGTCGCGCAGCGCGTGGATGCGCTCGGAAAACACGCCCGCCAGCGAGCGGCTGGCGCTGCGCGCCGCGGCCTCGGTGCTGGCATCGATCAGGTCGGCCACCGCCTCGGCCTGCGCCAGGTCCAGCTTGTCGTTCAGAAACGCACGTTCGGTGAACTCGCCGGCGCGCGCCGGACGCAGGCCGCGCAGCAGCGGCTGGCCGTCTTCTCCTGCAGCCTGCGCCACCTGCAGACAGCGCGCCAGCAGCAGCTGCAGCACCACCGGTCCGCCATGGCCCTGCAGTTCCAGCACGTCCTCACCGGTGTAGGAGTGCGGCCCTGGAAACCACAGCGCCAGCCCGTGGTCGATGGGCTGGCCGGTCACGTCGGGAAAGGGCAGGTAGGTCGCCTCACGGGCTTTCAGCGGGCGCCCGAGCAGCGCCTGCACAAACGCCGCCAGCCCCTGGCCCGACACCCGCACGATGCCCACCGCACCGCGACCGGGCGCGGTGGCGATGGCGGCGATGGGGTCACGGGACGCGGCAAGCATGGGCGAAAGGATAGGCGGAAAAAAGAAAGGGTCCGCAAACGCAGACCCAGTGGACAGAAGTGCCTTGTTCCAGAGACACCGAGGAACCGGCTTCGCCGGGCCTCAGGTGTCGTCCCCCCTCAGGGGGGAAGCCGCGCAGCGGCGCAGGGGGGGCCTTTCAGCTCTTGAACAGGGTGAGCGGGTTGGTGATCTTCAGCGGCACGCCCATCTTGCTGTTGATGTACGCCTGCTGGGCAATGGTCAGCAAGTTGTTCGTGATCCAGTACAGCACCAGGCCGGCCGGGAAGAAGAAGAACATGACCGAGAACATCAGCGGCATCAGCCACATCATCTTGGCCTGCAGCGGATCAGGCGGCAGCGGGTTCAGCGCGGTCTGCACGATGGTGGTCAGCGTCATCACGAACGGAAGCACGTAGAACGGATCCTTGGTCGAGAGGTCTGTGATCCAGCCCATCCAGGGCGCGTTGCGCATTTCCACCGACGACAGCAGCACCCAGTAGAGCGCGATGAACACGGGGATCTGGATCAGGATCGGGAAGCAGCCACCCAGCGGGTTGACTTTCTCTTCCCGATAGATCTTCATCATTTCCTGCTGCATCAGCTGCGGGTTGTTCTTCAGGCGCTCACGCATTTCCATGATGCGCGGGTTGATGGCCTTCATCTTGGCCATCGAGCGGTAGGCGCTGGCGTTGAGCCAGTAGAAGGCCGCCTTGAGCAGCACCACCAGCAGCACGATCGCCCAGCCCCAGTTGCCCACAAAGCCGTGAATCTTCTCCAGCAGCCAGTACAGCGGCTTGGCAATGATGGTCAGCCAGCCATAGTCTTTCACCAGCTCCAGACCCGGGGCCGTGGTTTCCAGCACCTTCTCCAGCTGCGGGCCCACGAAGAGGCGGGCATCGATCTTCTGGCTCTGTCCCGGCGCGATGGCGGGCAGGGTGCTGATGGCGCCGATGGAGAACAGGTTGTTGTCGATGCGTCGGGCGAAGTTCTCGCGCGCCGTGCCCTCGGGCAGCAGCCAGGCCGAGGTGAAGTAATGCTGCACCATGGCCACGTAACCATCCGTGGCGCTCTTCTCGAAGGTGGCCTTGTTGTCGGTGATCTGGCCGAATTCGATCTTCTGGTACTTCTGGGCCGAGGTATAGACCGCCGGGCCGGTGAAGGTCGAATAGAACGGCGTCTCGCTGTCGGTCTTGTTGCCGTCGCGCACCAGCTGCACGTACAGCTGGGGAGTGACAGGCGCCGTTCCGGTGTTCACCACCTCGTGCGCCACGTCGATGGTGTAGCTGCCGCGCTTGAGCGTGTAGGTTTTGACCAGCTTGACGCCACCGACGTCGGCCGATTCGAACTTCACCGCCAGCGAGTCCTGGCCGTCGGCCAGCGAAGCGGGCCCGGGCAGCAGCGTCATCGATGTCTTGTGCGTCGGAAAGCTGCCGCCGATCAGGCCGGTCTGCGCGATGTAGGTGTGCTGGTCGTTCTGGACCAACAGCTGGAACGGCTCGGAGCCCAGCTGCTTGCTGGCGTGCTGCAGCAGCGTGGCGCCGATCAGCGAACCGCCTTCGCTGTTGAAGGTCAGCTTGAACACATCGGTGGTCACCTCGTGGCGCACGGCCGCTGGCGCGGGAGCACCTGCATCTGGCGCGGCCGCCGCCCCGGGGACGGAGGGGGCACTGGCGGAGGTGGCGGCCGGCACACTGGCATCGGCCGCAGGCGCCGCTTTCTGCTCAGCCGGCGCGGTCGCGGCCGACGAAGGGAAGAACGTCGGGGCCTTGCCGTTGTGGATCTGCCACTTGTCCCAGATCAGGACCATCGAAAAACCAAAGACCACCCAGAGGATGGAACGGCGGATGTCGTTCATGAAGGGTTCTTCTTTTCTGAGGAAACAGGAATCAGGTGAGAGAACAGCGCGGGCGCCGCGTCGGGCACCGGGTCGCAGCCGCCTTCGCACCAGGGACCACAGCGGCCGATGCGCCTGAGCATCAGGTAGCCGCCGGCCAGCGCACCGTGGCGCTGCAAAGCCCCCAGCGCGTAGACCGAGCAGGTGGGCTCGAAACGGCAACTGCCGCCCAGCCAGGGACTGAGCAATAGGCGGTAGCCCTTGACCAGTCCGATGAGGGCCTGGCGCGGCCAGTCGCGCATCATGCCGCAAGCTCCGGCCGTGCGGCAATGCGCCCCAGCAACTGGGTCAGTTCGGCGCGCACCGCCCGCTTAAGCACGTCGGACGTGGCACTCACAAACTGCTCGCGGCTGAACCCGCTGCGCAGGCGCACCACCAGCGCTGCCTGTGGCAACTGGCCCGCGGCCAGGCGGGTGGCTTCGTACACCTGGCGCCGGATGGCGTTGCGCGTGACGGCGCGCTTGGCCCAGCGTTTGGGCAACACGACACCGACCCAGGTGTCGGACACCGGAAACAGCAAACGCCCGTGCTCCGGGCCTGGCAGTGCCAACCGGTGCAGGGCGAAATGAGGGGTTTTGGCCACGATGGCACCCGCCATAGCAGCCTGGAACTGGGGCCGGGTCCGGATGCGCTGCATCAGACAACCGGTGTCACAGGCGCGCTGGAGAGCGTGGGCCCGGCCGACCAAGGACTGATCGATTCGGCAGGGCGGATCAGACTCAGACGGCCAGACGCTTGCGGCCCTTGGCGCGGCGTGCGTTGATGACGGCGCGGCCACCGCGGGTCTTCATGCGCACGAGGAAACCGTGGGTACGGGCGCGCTTGATCTTCGAAGGCTGGTAGGTGCGTTTCATTGCCATGGCAGTGCGGCCCAGGCAAGGCCAGGGCGATTCAAGTTGGAGGGAAACCCGCAATTATCGCCGAGAAAGACCGAATGCGGCAAGCGCTACCGTCGCACGCCGCGGATTCGCGGTCGATCCGCCAGCACCGCCCATGAACTTGTAACAGTCGCTGGCGGGGTGTGGATAACTTTTCGACGGGCCTACAATGCCGGTCCTGCCCCGACCCGCTTGTCCACAAGAACAACCTTTCCTTCCCGTTTCATGATCGAGGGCCATTCCCCACTTTCTGCTGCCAGTGACGCCTCGTCGCTCTGGCTCTCCTGCGTCGACCGTCTCGCCCAGGAAATCCCCGAGCAGCAGTTCAACACATGGATTCGTCCGCTCACGGCCACGGTCTCTCCTGACGGGTCGCGCGTGACCGTGGCGGTTGCCAACCGCTTCAAGATGGACTGGATCCGGGCGCAGTACGCGGCCCGCATCACCGCCTTGCTGGAAGGTATCCAGGGTTCTCCTGTGGCACTGGAGTTAGCGCTCGCTCCTCGTGAAGCCACCATCAGAAGTACGCCGTCGACTCGCACCATGCAGGAACAGGTGTTGGCCGAACTGCCCGACATCGCGCCCGCCGAACCCACCGCAGCCACCGGACCGCGCAGTCGCCTGAACCCGGCGCTGACTTTCGCCACGCTGGTCGAAGGCTCGGCCAACCGCATGGCACGTGCCGCCGCCATGCACGTGGCCGGCAGCCTCGGCCAGCTCTACAACCCCCTCTTCATCTACGGCGGCGTCGGACTGGGCAAGACCCACCTGGTGCACGCGATCGGCAACCAGCTGCTGGCCGACAAACCGGGCGCCAAAGTTCTGTACATCCACGCCGAGCAGTTCGTCTCGGATGTGGTCAAGTCCTACCAGCGCAAGACCTTTGACGAGTTCAAGGAGCGTTACCACTCGCTCGATCTGCTGCTGATCGACGATGTGCAGTTCTTCGCCAACAAGGAGCGCACTCAGGAGGAGTTCTTCAACGCGTTCGAGGCGCTGCTGGCCCGCAAGAGCCACATCGTCCTCACCAGCGACACCTACCCCAAGGGCCTGGCCGACATCCACGAGCGCCTGGTCTCGCGTTTTGATTCCGGGCTGACGGTGGCCATCGAGCCGCCTGAGCTGGAAATGCGGGTGGCGATCCTGATCAACAAGGCAGCGGCCGAGAACGCTGTCATGCCCGAGGAAGTGGCCTTCTTCGTCGCCAAGAACGTGCGCTCCAACGTGCGCGAGCTCGAGGGCGCGCTGCGCAAGATCCTGGCCTACAGCCGCTTCAACCAGAAGGAAATCTCGATCCAGCTGGCGCGCGAGGCGCTCAAGGACCTGCTGTCGATCCAGAACCGGCAGATCAGCGTCGAGAACATCCAGAAGACCGTGGCCGACTACTACAAGATCAAGGTCGCGGACATGTACAGCAAGAAGCGCCCGGCCAGCATCGCCCGGCCGCGCCAGATTGCGATGTTCCTGGCCAAGGAGCTGACCCAGAAGAGCCTGCCCGAGATCGGTGAGCTGTTCGGCGGCAGAGATCACACGACGGTGTTGCACGCGGTGCGCAAGATCGCGGCCGAACGCCAGACCAACACCGAGCTGAACCAGCAACTGCACGTGCTGGAGCAGACCCTGAAAGGCTGACCGGGGGCGCCCGGGGTGGTCTGTAAAAACAGGTGAAAATAGATACGTTTTGGGATTCGAGGGGGCGGCGAGGAACGCCCGAGGAGAGCGCCGCGACAGAGCGCCAGTCAACCAGTGACGAAAGAGTCTGACATGATCGTTTTGAAGTCTTCCCAGGCCCAGGTGCTGGCCGCGCTGCAGTCGGTCGCCGGCATCGTCGAGCGGCGCCACACGCTGCCCATCCTGGCCAACGTGCTGCTGCGCAAGACCGGCGGCCAGGTGCAGCTGACCACCAGCGACCTGGAAATCCAGATCCGCACCACGGCCGAACTGGGCGGCGACGACGGCAGCTTCGCCACCACGATCGGCGCACGCAAGCTGATCGACATCCTGCGCACCATGCCGGCCGACCAGGCCGTGAGCCTGGAGCACACCGGTGGCAAGACCATTCTCAAGGGCGGCAAGAGCCGCTTCACGCTGCAGAGCATGCCGCCCGAGGACTTCCCGCTGGTGCAGGAGTCGGCCAGTTTCGGCCCGGTGTTCAGCGTGCCGCAGAAAACGCTCAAGAGCCTGCTCGGCCAGGTCTCGTTCGCCATGGCGGTGCACGACATCCGCTACTACCTCAACGGCATCCTGTTCGTGGCCGAGGGCCAGAAGCTCAGCCTGGTCGCCACCGATGGCCACCGCCTGGCCTTTGCCAGCGCCGAGCTGGACGTGGAAGTGCCCAAGCAGGAAGTGATCCTGCCGCGCAAGACCGTGCTGGAACTGCAGCGCCTGCTCTCCGACAAGGAAGGCGCGATCGAGATGCAGTTCGCGGCCAACCAGGCCAAGTTCAGCTTCGACGGCATGGAGTTCGTCACGAAGCTGGTCGAGGGCAAGTTCCCCGACTACAACCGCGTCATTCCCAAGAACCACAAGAACATCGTCACGCTGGGCCGCCAGCCGCTGCTGGCCAGCCTGCAGCGCACCGCCATCATGACCAGCGAGAAGTTCAAGGGCGTGCGCCTGAACGTCGAGCCGGGCACGCTGCGCGTGGCCTCCAGCAATGCCGAGCAGGAAGAAGCCGTCGACGAACTCGACATCGACTACGGCGGCGACGCCATCGAGATTGGCTTCAACGTCACCTACCTGATCGACGCGCTGCAGAACATGGGCCAGGAAATGGTTCGCATCGAACTGCAGGACGGCAACAGCTCCGCGCTGATCACCAACCCCGAAGACAACGCGTTCAAATACGTGGTCATGCCGATGCGGATCTGATCCGCAACACCCCGCAGCCACCTCGCTTGCCAACCCGCTGATCAGCGGGTTTGGCGTTTCTAGAAGTCAGAGAAATTCACCATGTCCGAAGCCAACAAGCCCGCCGATTCCGGAAAAGACGCCGTCCACACCGGTGAAGCCGGGGCCGACAGCTCCAATTTCCAGCCCAAGATCGACGCCAATCAGGCCGGCGCGAGCGAGGGGTATGGCGAAGGCGCGATCCAGATCCTGGAAGGCCTGGAGGCCGTGCGCAAGCGCCCGGGCATGTACATCGGCGACACGTCGGACGGCACCGGCCTGCACCACCTGGTGTTCGAGGTGGTCGACAACTCCATCGACGAGGCACTGGCCGGCCACTGCGACGACATCGTCGTCACCATCCACACCGACAACTCGATCAGCGTGACCGACAACGGTCGCGGTATCCCGACCGGCGTGAAGATGGACGACAAGCACGAGCCCAAGCGCTCGGCCGCCGAAATCGCGCTGACCGAGCTGCACGCCGGTGGCAAGTTCAACCAGAACTCGTACAAGGTCTCGGGCGGCCTGCACGGCGTGGGTGTGTCCTGCGTGAACGCGCTGTCCGTGTGGCTGCGCCTGACGGTGCGCCGCGAGGGCCAGGTGCACCAGATCGAGTTCGCGCGCGGCTTCGTGCAGAACCGCATCGTCGAGGCACGCGACGGCGTCGAAGTCTCGCCGATGAAGGTGATCGGCGCGACCGAGAAGCGCGGCACCGAGGTGCACTTCCTGCCCGACACCGAGATCTTCAAAGAGAACAACGACTTCCACTACGACATCCTGGCCAAGCGCCTGCGCGAACTCTCGTTCCTCAACAACGGCGTGCGCATCCGCCTGAAGGACGAGCGCAGCGGCAAGGAAGACGACTTTTCCGGCGCCGGCGGCGTCAAGGGCTTCGTGGAGTTCATCAACAAGGGCAAGCAGGTGCTGCACCCCAACTGCTTCCACGCCATCGGCGACCGCCAGAGCGACCAGGGCACCAACATCGGTGTCGAGGTCGCGATGCAGTGGAACAGCGGCTACAACGAGCAGGTGCTCTGCTTCACCAACAACATCCCGCAGCGCGACGGCGGCACTCACCTGACCGGCCTGCGCGCGGCCATGACCCGCGTCATCAACAAGTACATCGAAGAGAACGACCTGGCCAAGAAGGCCAAGGTGGAAGTGACCGGCGACGACATGCGCGAGGGCCTGTGCTGCGTGCTCTCCGTCAAGGTGCCCGAGCCCAAGTTCTCCAGCCAGACCAAGGACAAGCTGGTCTCCAGCGAGGTGCGCGGCCCGGTTGAAGACGTGGTGGCGCGCCTGCTGACCGACTACCTGCAGGAAAAACCCAACGACGCCAAGATCATCTGCGGCAAGATCGTCGAGGCCGCCAAGGCCCGCGAAGCCGCCCGCAAGGCGCGCGAGATGACGCGCCGCAAGGGCGTGCTCGACGGCATGGGCCTGCCCGGCAAGCTGGCCGACTGCCAGGAGAAAGACCCCGCCCTGTGCGAGATCTACATCGTCGAGGGCGACTCTGCCGGCGGCTCGGCCAAGCAGGGGCGCGACCGCAAGTTCCAGGCGATCCTGCCGCTGCGCGGCAAGATCCTGAACGTGGAGAAGGCGCGCTACGAGAAGCTGCTGACCTCCAACGAGATCCTCACGCTCATCACGGCCCTGGGCACCGGCATCGGCAAGGCCGGTGGCGGCGCCGCCGGTGACGGCAAAGACGACTTCGACGTCGCCAAGCTGCGCTACCACCGCATCATCATCATGACCGACGCGGACGTCGACGGCGCCCACATCCGCACCCTGCTGCTGACCTTCTTCTACCGCCAGATGCCCGAGCTGGTCGAGCGCGGCCACATCTACATCGCCCAGCCGCCGCTGTACAAGGTCAAGAACGGCAAGGAAGAGCTCTACCTCAAGGACGCGCCCGCGCTGGACCAGTTCCTGTTGCGCATCGCGCTGAACGGCGCCAAGGTGCAGACCGGCGGCGCCGCCAACACCGTGCTCGAAGGCGACACCCTGGCGGAACTGGCGCGCAAGCACCAGGCCGCCGAGCGCGTGATTGAGCGCCTGTCCAACTTCATGGACGCCGAGGCCCTGCGCGCCATCGCCGACGGCGTGAGCGTCAAGCTCGACACGGTGGAAGAGGCCGAGGCCAGCGCGGTCGCGATGCAGGCCAAGCTGGCCGAGCTGAGCACCACCGGCGTGCCGCCCGAAGTGGCCGGCGAGTTCGACGCGCGCAGCGACAAGCCCATCCTGCGCATCAGCCGCCGCCACCACGGCAACGTCAAGAGCAGCATCCTCACGCAGGACTTCGTGCACGGCGCCGACTACGCGGCCCTGGCCACCGCGGCCGACACCTTCCGCGGCCTGCTCGGCGAAGGCGCCAAGGCGCAACGCGGCGAAGGCGACAAGCAGAAGGAGGAAAAGGTGGGCGACTTCCGCCAGGCCATGCAGTGGCTGATCAGCGAAGCCGAACGCACCACCAGCCGCCAGCGCTACAAAGGTCTGGGCGAAATGAACCCCGAGCAACTGTGGGAAACCACCATGGATCCGCAGGTCCGCCGCCTGCTGCGCGTGCAGATCGACGACGCGATCGAAGCGGATCGCGTGTTCACGATGCTGATGGGGGACGAGGTGGAACCTCGTCGGGATTTCATCGAAACCAATGCCTTGCGGGCGGGGAATATCGACGTTTGATATGTCGGATGACAGAGAAAGTGAAAACTTTGCCAAGTTAGTGAAAAACTACTGACAGAGTTATTGAAAAAATCGGCTGGGCCCCGCAGGCTCCTCAAGTACCGGTACAGACAGGGCTGCGGGAAATCTTGGTGGGGTGCCCTTGATGGACCAGCAGATCCACAAGCGCCCCTCTTGGTCCTCTTTGTTACTAGATCTATCGTTTTCAGAAGCTACTACGGGCCCCTTGCCCGCCAATTAAAGGCAGTGGCCGGCTGAAAGCGGAAGCGCACCAACGTCTGCTTTGCTGCTGTTCAGCGCGCGGCTCTCTGGCCTCCCTGAATGCCGAGCCCATACATAATGCTTGGCTAAGCGAGCTCCCAAATTTGGCGCTGGTCTGCGATTTGGCGAGGGCGAACTACGAGTTGGTTGCCGCTCGGTTGGAATGGCTGGTTTGGGTTGCAGGCGTGATCCACGTGCATCAGGACACGGTTTAGATTGACGTGCCCAGCGCGGCTGAGCAATCCGTGTAGAGGACGCATGGCGAAACCAAAGTTATAGCCGGCGATGTATCGGCTGTTTTCCCCTTTACCGTGTTGGAGAGGGGTGGGGAGGAAGAACATGTCGAAGATGTTGATGCTGCACGTGCTGGGCGCAGATTACGGTGATTGCCTGTGGATCGAGTACGGCGACCAGGCCAAGCCGAGCCGCATTCTGGTGGACGCCGGGACGCCTGGAACGCTCAAACGGCTCAAACCCCTGCTTGAAGCTGTCCGGTCAGACACCCCCAGCCACGAGCTTCTGGTCATCACGCACGTCGATGAAGACCACATAGGAGGCAGTCTCAAGCTGATCGGCGACCCCAAGTTAGCTGCGCAGTTCGAACACGTCTGGTTCAACGGGCGCAGGCATCTTCTGGAAGCCACCGAAGAAGAGGATTTCGGTCCCGTTCAAGGCGAGAAGCTAACGACCGCTATTAAGAAGAGCGGCATCTCCTGGAACGAGCACTTCGATCACGGCCCCGTCGCTCGCGCTGTCAATGGTTCTGCGATGCAGGTAAAGCTGCATGGCGGCGCAACCTTGACGTTGCTGACCCCGTCACGCACCAAACTTTCGGAGATGCTCGGCGCCTGGGACAAGGCTATAAGAGAAGCTGGCCTGGATCCGAGCGCCCCTGCAGAACCCGGGAAGATCGCGGATGGTGAGGAAGCGCTCGGCCCAATCAACATCAAGAGCCTAGCTGATTCCGTGAGCACGGACGACAAGGCTCCCGCCAATGGGAGCTCAATCGCCCTGCTGTTCGAGTACGGGGACTGGAGCATCCTGCTGGGTGCCGATGCCCACCCAGACGACCTGCTGGCGGGAATACGCGAATACTGCGGTGAAGAGCGTCTGAAGGTGGACGTCTTCAAGCTGCCACACCACGGCAGCAAGGCCAACGTTACCAACGGGTTGCTGGAGGCGGTGGATGCCAAGCAGATCGTTTTCTCCACCAACGGAAAGCGCTTCGGTCATCCGGATCGAGAGGCCGTGGCCAGGGTGATCCGCAGGTACAAAGACAACGAAGGCACTGAGTTGATCTTCAACTACGACACCACCATCAACAGAATCTGGCGGGACAAAGGCTTGCAGAGAGATTGGAAGTACACGGCCATCTATGGCGCCAAGGAAGCGGGCTACAGCATCGTTCTGAAAGAGGATCCAGTCTGAGATGACGACCGTCTACATCAACGAAAAACTTGGCAAACCAGGCACACACGTCCTCATCGTCGGGATTGAGGCGTACCCCTACCTGGCGGACGGCACCAAAGCCCGAGCCGAGACCTTCGGTATGGGTCAGCTCACTTCCCCCGCCATCTCGGCCAAAGCGATGGTCTCGTGGTTCATGGGACCGTTGATGAATCCTGCGCGCCCCGGCTTTCACAACGCTACATCGCCTCTGGCCTCCGTCGAGGTTCTGATCGGAGCAAAAAAGAAGGAGTCGGTTGAGACGCCGGCGGGCGGCCAGAAGGTTGATGGTGCGAATCGCTCCGAGGTAAAGGCCGCCTTCAATGCGTGGAAAGCGCGAGTCGTAGACGAACCGGGCAGCACGGGCATCTTCTACTTCTGCGGCCACGGCATCAGCGACGGCGCTCAGTACGCGCTCTGCCAGGACATCCTTTTCGATCCTGGCACGGCGTACGAAATGGCCTTCGATGTCGATAGCACTTTGTACTCGTTGATGAGGGTCGCCAAGGACTCGCATATCCACTTCTGGTTCGACGCCTGCCGAGCACCAGATGCGAACCTGATGATCCGCAGAGGCCGCCCCCAGCCCTTGCTGGACATCCCAGCTACGGATCCAACGGTGGCGCGATCCACTTCCTTCCTTCAAGCCACTGAAGAGGGAAAACTGGCGTTCGCGAGGAAGGGTGCCCCTGCCCGCTTCACGCAGGCGATTCTCAACAGCTTCTCAGGCTATGCCGCCAGGAGCATGCCTGGCAACACATGGGAAGCCAGCTCCACAGAGCTCTACACAGCGACATTGGCTTTTTTGAAAGTCGACAACAAATCGGCGTCGAATAGGCAAAACTGCAGCCACGAATGTTCAGGGGAAGGCGTGGCGATCATCGAGCTGACCGCACCACCAAAGGTTCGGCTGGTGCTGGATCTGAAACCGGACAACATGCGGCCCCATGGTCAACTTTCATACAAGCCAAGTGGCACGCCCGACCCTAAGACCATGCACCAGTGCAGTGCCGGGTTGCTGAGCGCGGACGTTAGCCTTGGGTTATATGAGCTTGGGGCTGAAGCCAAGGGGGGGCAGTTCGCCCCCAAGGTCATGGAGAAGCAATTCGTCATGCCCCCCGTCTACGACTTCACCTTTGAGGTTGGTCCATGAAGACGCTAAAAATTCACCTCCGCATGGCCTCGATAGACGAGGCATTCCGTGCTGACGAGCCTATGTCGAAACGCTCGATCCCACTCCCGTACAAGGTGCTGGACAACCAAGGACAGCTCCTGGCCGAAGGGGTTGCCGATAGTGCCAACGCTGCGAGCGTGAGAATTCTGAGTACGCCTGAATTGCAACAAGTCTTTGTTCGCGTCGTGTTCCCAGGTGGGAACGCTTTCGTCAAACAGATAGATATGAAAGCACCGGGCAAGGCGGAGGTCGACATCAGCGATGACAGCCTGCCTGGCGACAGTTGGGCCAAATGGGCGGTCACAAGGTCTGCGCTGAACCAATCGAGCCCTCAACCTCTCGCCGAGCTCGGCAATGTGTGGTTGCGGTTGTGGGCCTATTCAGATGAGGAGGACTGGCAGCCCGCTGCGGACCTGCCCAGTTCAAACACACGCGCAAACGACTTCGCCAAGCAAGTCGACTTCGACGCGGCTGCCAATAAGCAATCGCGACTGCTGCAGTTCGGAGGGGCCAAGCTGCCAGCGACCTTCGTCTCCTTGCCGCCGACCCGTTGCCGCCTGTACTTCACGACTAACCCGGATCCGGACAGCACGAGCCTACCGGTCAAGGTGATCCTTACAAGCTTCCGTCCGGAGGCAGAAACACTGCTGGAGTTTCTCTCGCGGGATTCGTTACGGGCTGCAGACTCGGTCAGCAAGTTCGATAAAGTGGCGACTGAGCTCTTGCATGGCAAGGTCCAAGACCCCATCAGCGCCGTCATCGGTGCCTATTTCTTGCTGCGCATGGGTCGCTGGAAACAGACGGACCACCGGTGGTTCGACAATCTCTACAGCTGGTTCCCTTGGAGCAGCGACGCGGCTCTGATCCGCTGTGCGGTGACAGCTCGCAGTGGCATCTCCGGCCCTGAGCAGTTTGAGGCATTTTTCACCCAGCTTCAAGACGCGTTGGCGCGGGGCTATCCGCTGTTCGAAGAAGGCCACCGTGTCCTGAAGGAGATGCTGTTCGTCCTCCAAGGAGCGCTTAATTCTGCGGATCGATTTGCGGATTCGACTAATCCGTACTATCAGATGGTGCTCGATTTGTGCTGGGATTTGGCGTCTGCACGCGTGCGAATTGGCTCGAGCTTTGCCTTCACAGGCACTCACCCGGGCACACCTTCCTCGCAGCGGCACAAGGGCCCACCAGTCAGCCTCGAGCAGAAGAAGTCGACTTCTGTTGCGGCAGCACCGGCCAAGAGCGCCAACTCGAAGTTGGCGAACTCGCGTCACGACGTCGACATTTTCAGCGCCAGTTCGATGCATAGAAGCAGAGCGGAATCAGCCAGCGATACAGTCGTCGCCAAGAGGGGGCGGAGTACGCGCACCCTAGGGTTCACATACCTCAAAGACCTGTGACAGGCCGAGACCTGGTGCTGGAGATCCCCAAGGAGCAGCATTTTTCAGATCCGCATCAGATCGACAATTTTTTGCAGCATTTCATAATTTCTCCGCAACGTGTTTTTATGTTTGTGCAACAATGCAAGGAGAGAATGCAACGAATGCTCCTATGGATAACTTTTCGGTCGTATACGCCGTCTGCCGAGCAGCCCTCGCCGGAGATCGCGCTGAAGGGCGCCATCAAGTAGATCGCCTGAAGGCTGCCCTCAAACGCAAGGGCGCCACAGACGACGCGGCCATGCTCGATCGGTTGGTGAAAGAGCTGGACTCACCGGGGCTCCGCGGGCGTAGTGGCTTTGAGCCCAGTCGGGCCTCGTCCGCCCACATCGCATTTCCGGGCGAACCCCTAGTCTCCGACAAGCATGTCCCTGTCGACAAGGATTCAGGCGCACCGCTAGCGGAGGTCATTGGAATCGACAGGCTTCCCGTTCAGCCGCCGACATTGCCTCTGCACGTGCTCGGCGCGGTTCAGTCTGTCCTAAACGAATGGACACATGCCGAAATGCTCGATCGGATGGGACTCACGCCGGCGAAGACTTGTCTGGTCTTCGGCCCCCCGGGAACAGGCAAGACGCAACTGGCCCTGTGGCTCTCCTCGCAGCTTGGCCTCCCTGTGATCCTTGCCAAACTCGACGGCTTGATGTCCTCCTACCTTGGAACTACCTCCCGGAACATCGCCAACCTGTTCGCGTTCGCCAACCGCCATCGCGCCTTGCTCCTGCTCGACGAGTTCGATTCGATCGCGAAGCTGCGGGACGATCCGAACGAGATGGGGGAGCTCAAACGGGTCGTGAACACGCTTCTTCAGGAGCTCGATCGCCGCAGGAAGCTAGGGTTGACCGTCGCAATCACTAACCATGCCAGCCTGCTGGACCCGGCCGTCTGGCGTCGATTCGAGTTGCAGCTCGAGCTGCCTGTTCCCGACGTCATTCAGCGCGGGCTGATCCTTGAACGCTACCTACCACCGCTAGAGGTATCGGCGGGACAAATGCAGCTGCTCACATG
This sequence comes from Hydrogenophaga luteola, assembly GCF_042648585.1. NCBI lineage: Bacteria > Pseudomonadati > Pseudomonadota > Betaproteobacteria > Burkholderiales > Comamonadaceae > Hydrogenophaga > Hydrogenophaga luteola. The sequence goes on from NZ_JBHRXX010000001.1 coordinate 216,938, forward strand.
GATGCTCGTCGGCTGCTCAGGCTCGGAGATCGAAGACATCGCGCTTGCGTTGAAGAAGAGCTCGGTCCTGGAACCGAACACATCGTTCCTGGAGCGCCTTCAGCGCATAGCTGCGTCGCACAGCGACCGGCTACATCCGGACATTCGATCGGCGCTATCCAGCGACAAGGAAGAGCTGGCCGATCTGTTGCTGAAGGAGTTCGGGAGATCTCAGTCGCGCGTTGCCGATGCGCTGGGAGTCAATCGCAGCACCATCAGCCGGTGGAAAAAAGATGAAAACCAGTCCAAGGAGGAGATAGATGGTCGCCCGAAGGGAAGTTCAACTCGTCACTAACCCTCAACGCCTAAAGCAACCGCGCGTCGTTAATCCTGGCGGGAACCAGAAGGACTTCTTCAAGGGCCGCGATGCCGATTTCATCAAGCATCGCGACCAGATGTCCTCCGAGCTCAAGGAGATCAGCGAGCAGCTCCGCCAAGAGAACGCTCCGTTCAAGGGCGAGGGCTTTGTCGAGGTTCGCCTGACACAAGATGCGTGGGCCAAGAGCCACCGACCAGTCGACAAGCTGTTCAAGCCAGAGCTAGCCACGCTGGTGGGTGGCAACGAGATCGCCGATCTTGTGTTCCGGGTCAGCTCCATAAACCTTCGCAAGATCGCCGACACGATGGCGACGGCCAAGCCGGATGTGAAGGAAAAGAAGAACCCCGACACCGGCAAGATTCGGATCATCGTTCCCGAGCTCAAATCCGAGACCGGCGCGATCGAAGCCGTTGTGCTGTGGGGTCCGGATCAGCGGAACGCCCCCTCAGTAGACGAGGCCATCACGCACCTGAAGAGCCGAGACCTTGCCGCCTACTACCGTGTCGAGCTGTTCGCCGACATCGGACTGAGTGATGGCGTCGTTGATGGCGAGGACAGCAGCGATGTCCTGGTTTCAGATTTCTGGCGCAGGCTCAAGCGGTTGGCACAGCGCTTTGCCATCGTGGTCACGTATGACGTCGACAGCGACAGCCTCGCAATGGGCATCGCACTGCTGCGCGGCGAACCTACGTTGTTGATTGGACCGGAGCGGGACTTCGTGGGCACGAACAATCAGCTCGTGTCTCAAGCGAACTTCAAACCAGACGCTCACCACGCGCTGCTGAGCTTCCTCACCGGTCACCCACTCGTGAGGTCCGTCGGTCTTCCAGTCCCTGTCGAGCCGCCAGACGACTTCACCGCCTCGCGCAGCGACTCGGTACCCGCCTCGGTGAGCAAGGCCTCCGTGAGGGCGCTGATTCGACGACGCCTGCCGGGCATGGACCCAGACCAGGTCCACCCTCGAATCTGCCTAGTCGACGGAGGGATCAACAGCGAGTTCAACAACTGGGTCATCCGGAGGGAGAACGTCGTCGCGGTGCGAGACGAGGATCACGGCACCAACATCGCGTCGCTTCTGGTCGCGGGCAAGGCGCTCAACGAACCCCTCGCGAACTACCTCGAAGACGATGGCTGCGAGCTGATCGACTTCGCGATGAATGCGCCGCGCCGCATATCGGCAGCCACCTTCTCGACCGGCGTCACCGGCTTTCTGGACCAGCTCGACCGCTTGATCCGCGACGTCAAGAGTGAGGTGCCTTTTCGCATAATCAACCTCAGCTTGAACGTCAAGAAGCCGGTACAGGACGCCAAGATCTCCGAGTCGGCCAAGCGGATCGACGAGATCGCACAAAAGCACGATGTGATCTTCGTCATCTCTGCTGGGAATGCAGAGGACGAGGATATGCGGCAAGAGTGGCCTACCTCGATCACCGCCGCGCTGAACACACTCATCGGGTTCGGCGACCAACTGTTCGAGCCAGCCGACACGATGAACAACGTGTCCGTTGGAGCACTCAATCCTCCTGGCCTGCCCAGGATCGTGGACAAGGCGCCCGCGAGGTACAGCCGGCGCGGCACGTCCAGACGGACGGTCAAGCCGGACCTGTGCCAATTCGGCGGTGCTCATCGCGGTGACGGCGAGCCGACTGGCCTGCTGGTCACGGACGCGAACAAGGAGTACCGGTATGTCTGCGGCACGAGCTATGCAGCGCCACTGGTTGCCAAGACGCTGGCCAAGCTTGACTTGGAAACAGGCGGCCGTGCGCCTCGCGAGGTGCTGCTCGCGCTCCTCTACCACTCGGCCCAGCTGCACGCCCCGCTCGATCACAAGGATCTCAGGTCAGCTGCCAAGCAGCTGGTGGGGTACGGGTTGCCCGGCACTGCAATTGAGATCCTGAGCAACTCGCGTAGCTCCTTTACGTTCGTCTTCTTTGACCATCTGAAGGTTAACGAAGAGTTCAAGCACGATTTCGAATGGCCGCAGTCCCTGTCGAACTCGAACGGCGAGTGCACAGGGATCGTGCGAGCCACTATGGTTTCGTCACCCCCCACCTCGCATCGCTTCGGCGCCGAGGCCGCGCGGATGAACCTCGACCTGTATGTCCGGCAGCACAACGGCAAGAAGACGAAGAAGGGGGACATGTCGTTCGATGGACGCGTGGATCCTGTCCATGCCCAGGTCGCGCCGAAGGGGAAATCCCGTGAAGCCAGCCTGATGAACGAATCCCTGAAATGGAGCCCGATCAAGGTGTACCAAGGTGTTCTTGAAGATGAGGGCGTCTCGAGGAATTGGCGCTTCGGCGTCGAGTACCTCGAACGCGACAAGACCTTCGACAACATGCCCGTTGAAGGCGTGCCAGTCGCGGTTGTCGTGACCATCAGTGACCCAACAGGTGTCGCCCCCGTCGCCGACGAAATGCGGCTGGCGCTGGGACGCACGGGAATCGAGCTGCGCGACATTCGGGCGGCGCTGCGTGGCAGGATTCAGAGCTGATCCAAATGGTCAGCATACACCGCAAATGATAGATGACTGTAGGTGGGCCCTCAATTGCCGCGCAGGACCCTTGCAGCTGGACGACCAGCTGCAGGAGTCGCTTTCAGGCTTGCGAAGGGCAGCAGCCGCTCTGCCCACCAGCCATTCGCTGGCAGAGCACCTTGATGAGTCGATAGCGGATCGACTGAGGAAGACCCCCCTCAATGTCTGCGAAGCCCACGACGCTGACAGTCGCCCCTCAACCTGTTGAACCGCCGCTGGAAGCGACTCATAAGTACAGCCCAGCGAGGACCAATGTCAAGGCGAAGGGTGGCGCTGCGAATTGGTGCGGAGACACATCAGGTCATCGCTGCAGGGACTGACCTGCTCTGCTCATGGCGATTCGCCAACACCCCCCGGATTGACAGCTCTTCTGAAATTACGGCAAAACAGAGACTTTTACATTATGAAACCTCGTGCGAATCTCAGTTCTTGTGTTCACATTTCTATAGCAATAGGAAAAGCGCAGCCGCAGCAATCACAAGATTGCATCAAACGCACTAATGATTAAATGCAGGAATGCTGAGGTGAGCAATTGAACAAAAGCTCAACTTTTTGCGCCCTGCGCCCGTATCTCACTGATCTATAACGACTTTTTTATATTTACACGACCAAGAGTTAGGTCCAGAATTTCGGGTCACATGAGCCCGTTTTCTGAATTCTTGCACTCCATCCGAGTTAGGCACGGCCTTCGCCAGGTCGAACTGGCCAAGCTCGTCGGCTACGAGCAAAGTTACATATCCGCACTTGAAGTTGGGCTGAAGGGGCCACCCACAGAAGAATTTGTAGAGCGACTGACGGCGGCAGTCCCACTGACCAAGGAAGAGCAAGAAGCCTTGCGCGCCGCAGCCCAGGCGTCACACCGCAAGCTTGTGATCGAGCCGGATGCCCCAGCCGACATCTACTGGCTCCTCCGTGATTTGCGCGGTGAGGTCGAGCACCTGACGCCTGCGCAGGTGCGGATGATCCGCGAGGTGCTTGCATTTCGCGGCGCCATGCACGAATCCCGCGAACCAGCGCGCCGACTGAAGCGCCGAACCAGCATGGAGGCGCCCATGTAGAAAACGGGACAAACCTTGCGGCTTGCCCCGTTGGATGAAGCATCTGTCGATACCTCAGATAGCACCTTCAGTATCGCGGACGCATTTCCCAGCGTCAAGACCGCTCCCCTCCCCAGACACCTGTTTTCATCGGCTGAGATAGCCCGATGCGGGCGTAGCTACGCCCAAAAACAGTCATATCCAACTGTCATTGCCATGGCGGAGGGCGCAGTGCTGCCCACTCCATGGCCAGGAGAGCACCCATGGCCACAAACCTGTGGAGCGGTCATTGGAACGGGCGAACGCCCGTGGGCGACAACCACCGTCGTGCGCGGCAGGTGATCAGCCCTTCCGGCGGGATCATGCGGGGCAAGTTTCCCAGCAGAAAAAACGGGCGCCTGGTGCACCACGAGGGTCTGCTCGAACTTGACGCCATCTACCTTCTGGAAGCCTCACCTCAAGTGGTCAGGTATCGGGAGCAGCCGACCACCATCACCTACCCCGATGGGGGTCGTGTGCGCAGATACACCCCCGATCTGGAAGTGACTCTGCAATGCGGCACAAGCATCTGGGTCGAAGTGAAGCCTGCCGTTTTTCTTGCGAGGGAAGACATTCAGCACAAGCTGCAATGCGTGGCCGCGCACCTCAAACGCAGCGGCCAGGCCTTCGTCGTCCTGACCGATGAAGTGCTGCGGCAAGAACCCAGACAGACCAACGTGCGAGCGATTTGCCACCAGGCGATGCGCGTTCGCCTGACCAGCGCGTTTGCACAGTCTGCCTTGCACCGATGCGCGATGGACCTTCCCGCGAGCCTGGCCCGGGCTACCCAGGTATTGGCAGCACACGGCGCTGATCCCTACAGCTTGCTCATGGCCGGGCTGCTGCGTTGCCGCCTTGATGCACCCCTTTCGCCCGAGACCCTATTGACTCACACAACGGAGGCAGACGATGGCTGGTTTTGGCTTGCGCAAGAACATGGTTTTTGAGTGGCAAGGCGGGACCTTTCGGATCGACAGGTTGCAGCCCAACGGCGAAGTACTTCTGGAAAACATCCCCGATGGCTCCCTATCCCTTGTGCAGCGACAGCAGTTGCTGGATGACTTTGCACAAGGGTTGATCTCTGCCTCGACTACCGAGGAACGGTCCCCCAAGTCGATACCGACCTACTCCAGACCACTGGACCAACTCCCTGCGGAGGTGCAAAAGGAGGCCAAACGCCGCCGCAGCTACCTGGAGGCCATCTGCGCCGAGGGCAAGCCGGTGTTCACGCCCGACCACCTGGTACCGATCATTGAGCAAGTCGCGGAAAGGATCAGCGACGCAAAGCCTCCCAGCGTGATCACGATCTACCGTTGGCACAAGCGATTCATGGCGGCGAAAGATTCGCGAGCTCTCGTTCCCAGGTTCGATCTGCGTGGCAGCAAGAGGCCACGCCAAGGCACAAGGGTGCATGAGCTGTTGTCAGAGGCAACAGCAGAGGCATACAACACCTCGCCCTTGGCAACGGTAAAGAACATCTATACGCGCTTGCTGGCAAAGATCGAGATCGAGAACCGGCAGTCGCTGTCAGCCACACCGTGCGTTCCACCCAGCGAGCGAACCGCGTATCGGATGTTGGCCAGAGCCGACCTCTATGAGATGACCGTGCTCAAGGAGGGCAAGGCCAGTGCGGATCGGCGCTTTCGGGTCGGCAAGGCAGGCGTCAAGACCACGCGCATCCTGGAGCGGATCGAGATCGATCACACGCCAATGGACCTGTTTCTCGTGGACGAACGCACCTGGCTACCCTTGGGGCGACCGACCCTCACATTGGCCATAGAAACCTTCTGTCGAATGCCATGGGGGTACTACTTGAGCTTCGGGAGTCCCTCTGCAGCAGCGGTGGTTGGGGCACTGCGACACGGCATCTTGCCGAAAGCACCAACAGAAGTCGTCATCAAGGACCTGGCAGTGGAGCACCGCTGGCCGACCTATGGCCTTCCGGAGACCGTGGTGACTGACAACGGCTTGGAGTTTCACGGGGTGGACCTCGAAGGCCTCGCCGTTGATCTTGGTTTTCGTATCGAGTTTTGCCCGAAGCGCCAGCCGCGCTTCAAAGGAACCATTGAGCGGTACCTCAAAACCATCAACTACCACTTCGCGCACCAACTGCCAGGCACCAGCTTTGCGCGCTTTCACCAAAGGGGCGACTACGACCCGCAGAAATGTGCGTTGATGACCCTCGCGGAGTTCAAGCATCTCTTCGAAAAGTGGGTGCTCGATGTCTACGCGCAGACCATCCACAAAGGCATCGGCACCACGCCTTGGCAACGGTGGCACGAGGGCTTGGCCGCGCATGAGCCGCAATTGCCGGCGGACCTTTCGGTTCTTCAGCAGCGGATCGGCCAAAGCGCAGCAAGAAAGCTCCGAAGGGACGGCTTTGAACTCAATGGCATTCGGTACAACGGTGACGTTCTCGCGCCAATCCTGCGGCGATTCGGTGAGGGCGTGGAAATCCGAGTGGTGTTCGATCCGGAGGATCTGGGGAGCGTCCATGTGTGGGGTCCAGAGGATTCCGAGCCCAAAGCTGTCCAGGCGCTTGAGCTGGGCTATGCGCGCGGAATGACGAAGCAGCAAAACAGCCTGATCCACCAACTACTGCGCGAGGAGGGCGCCAAGGTTGAAGACCGGGTGGCGCTGCAACGCGCTCGAAACGACATGACGAAGGCGGTTGAAGAGCTGATGGTCAGTCGAAAACAGAAAGCTCGGCAACGCTCGGCCCATCTGCGCGGCTTGAGCAGCAGCAAGCCAAACGGCACTCCTACACAAGCGGATCAGGTTGCAGAAGTGCCAGTGCGTCATCCAGTCCTGATCGTCAAGCCAACGGCCAAAACGCCTTCGGTGCCCCCTGAGCTGCCTCGGATTCTTCCGGCATTTCAAATGAGCCCAGTCAAGCGAGGTCGCGATGGCAACAGTTGACACCTACTCACGACTGAAGCACTTTGATGAGCAGTACATCCCCTTTCCACCATTCGTTGCAGCGATGACCGCCATCGAAGCCAATCTGCAGATGTATCGAGAGGCAGGGGTGGCCACACACATGCTGGTCACGGGTGAGGCAGGCACCGGAAAGAGCAGCCTGTGTCGATGGTTGGCACATCAACACCCACTGCGTGTGCTGCCGGAACGCGACGTGATCGAACTCCTGGTCACGGCCATTCCACCTGCTGCCTCCATTGCGAGCATCGCCAGCACGATGCTGGAGGCCCTCGGAGACCCTTACGCAAGCACGGGGACGGTTTCGCAGAAGACCCACCGGGTGATCACGCTTTGCCGAGGGTGCGGTGTGGAGATGCTGTTGTTCGATGAAGCCCAGCACCTTCAAGATCGCGGTGACACCAAGACCCACTACATGGTGGGCGACTGGCTCAAGCACTTGATTGACGAGCTGGCCGTGCCCACCGTCTTGTTGGGTCTGCCTCGCCTGGAGAACGTCCTGCAGGTCAACGATCAATTGCGCAGGCGCTTCTCCTGTCGGCGCCGGCTGGCGGTCGGTCAAAGCGATACCGACAGCATTGAGACCGAGTGTCTGCAGCTGTTCCTTTCGCTGACCTCGCTGATCGACATCCCCGTCTTGCCACATCCATACGGTGCTCAAGAAATGGGTGTACGGCTGTACTACGCCAGCGATGGTCGGGTGGCCTACATCAAGAAGCTGTTGTTCGCTGCGCTGCGCTCAGCACTGGAGCAGGATCTGGATGCCATCGACGCCCCCATGCTGGAGAGGTCGTTCACCAACGAGATCTGGTGGGAGGGTGTCGGAAAACTCAACCCGTTCCATCCCGACTTCGAATGCCGACGTTTGGACCGCGGTGGTGAGCCGTTCCAAGTGGCGAGCAGCCCAGGAAAGCGCAGGTCGAAATGAACGACCATGTCGCCCCTGAGACGTTCCCCATCCGTCCCGTCCTGCGTGAAGGCGAAAGCCTGGGCGGATGGTGCTGGCAGCTCTATCCCGCCAACGGGCACCAGATTCCATCGGCCACGCGATCTGCCTTGCTGTTAATCCGAGCCGCTCGCATTCTGAAGGCTGACAACGCCCTGAGCCAGCTCATGGGGTTCGAGCGCCTGAAGCCACTCCACGAACGAGAGAACAGCATCATCGACCCTTGGTCAGGGCAACAAGCACCGGGGTGGTACGCGTGGTCCAAGCGACCGCGATTTTGCGTTCAGTGCGCGGCCGTCTGCGAGTGCCACCTTGTGTACTGGGACCTCCCTCTAGTGTCTGCCTGTGCTGTGCATGGTTGCCTGCTGACGACCAGGTGCCATTCGTGCCGGCGCTACTGGAGTTGGCCAACCTTGAAACGTGGCTGGCGCTGCGTATGCGGCGCAAGGATTGCTGAAGGTATTGAGCAGAAGGCGCCAGATCTCGAACTCCGCTTCAGCAAGATCTTGTGTGCAGCTGCCGATGCGCTGGTTTCTCCATCGGTCAAGAGTGCCGCCATCGGTTCCTCGCCGATCGATGCTGCGTACAAGACGCGAGACGTGTACGAAACCCTCGGGTGGCTGCTGAAGGTGCGAAGGGTACTGACCGACAAAGTCCAGGGTGGCATCTCGAAATACTGGCCCATGGTGAAGAGACGTGGTGCCCGCATGGTGCCAGGGTCATGGGAGAAAGCCTTGTTGATGGGATCTCCACACACCATCAACCGCAAGGCTCGGCAAACGCTTCGTTGGTTCTCCAAGGAGTTCAAAACCACACCGGTTGATCTGCGCAGCCTCGAACGTTTGCGCGACGTGGAACGGCTGATGCATGAGCTCAGTGCTGAGCGCAATCCGATGGCCGGTTCGATCCTCAATGCCATTGAACGCGCGCGGCGCGAACCCTATGCAGGGATCTCTGGAGGAGTCGATGCTATTCAACCCTCGTTTGAGTCGCACTGATCCGAACACGCGCCTCGCGAAACTGACCGCCTGGCTGCGTCTTCTCCTCGAGGATGAGGATTCCAATGGCTCGAAACAACGACCGGACCCGCATCAGATTGTGTGTGGCCAGATGAGCGCTTTGTCAGGCCACCAAACAGAGATGGCGATCGCCCTGTTGAACGTCCTGTTGAACGTCCTGTTTGACGCGGCACACCAAAGAAGCTTGGTGTTGCCCATCATTCAAAAGACCCCATCAGCGGTCGGAGGTGGGGGCCATGCATCTTGACCCAACACACACCTTGGCGATGCGACCGCGACCACAGCCCGACGAAAGCACCCTTGGGTACTTGCAGAGAGTGGCGAACGCAAACGGGCTCGGTTCAACAAGACAACTCTTTGCATCCCTGCACGCTCGCCAACAAGGCGCTTTCGACGAACTGTGCACCCGACTGCGGCTGAGCAGTGAAGAACGGCGTTTCCTGTTCGGATCCCTTCCCGCTCATTGGGCCCACACGGACATCCCGTTTGGGCTGGCCCATTCCGACTTCAATTCAACGCACGGGCGCTGGTGCACCCTGTGCCTGCGGGAGGGTGGGGTACTGTCTGGGCAATGGACTCTCAAGCTGGTCTGCACGTGCCCAAAGCATGGCACCTGGTTGAAGGAAGCTTGCTCCACGTGCGGTGCCCATCTCCGCTGGAGTGACATTGTGCAATCTGAAGGGAGTTGCCCCTGCGGGGCGCCCCTCAAGGACGCCGATGTCGAGGACGCCGGCGCGGATATACAGGCGTTGACGCTCTTGCTGTGCGGCAACGCCTCCAGAATTGCGAAGCTGGCATGCCTGTCTGGCTTGAGCACCCCTGCGATTCATCGGCTGGTCCGGTACCTTGGTCCTTTTCAGGCAAACACCAGGCCATTGCATCCTGGCCAGACTTTGGACGTGCATCGACTCGACGTGGCCATAGGCCTGGTGACTGGCGCTGCGTGTCTGTTGGCAAATTGGCCCACCAATCTTCACACGAGAATTGATGAGCTCAGAGCAGATGCACCCGAGAGCCCAAGCGTTCGCAGAACGTTTGATCCGCTGTACCGCGTGCTGTACGACGCCCTGCAGGAAGCCGAGTTTCGGTTCTTGCGCGATGCGTTTGAAGACTACCTGCACGTCCACTGGTGGGGACTGATTTGCAAGCGCAACAGACGCTTGCGGCCAGAGACCGCCAACGGCCACCCACGACTGAGCCTGCCTCAGATGGCCAAGGCTGCACGAGTCCCGCCGTCGGTGGTTCGCCACATGGTGCAAGCCGAACTGGTGCCCAGCAACTCTGCGGAGTTGAGGTCAGGTCGTCGAGCGCGGTCGATTCACCTCTCTGAGCTGCAAGGCATCCAAAGTGCCACGGACGGTGCGAGGTCACTCGAAGAGACGGCGCGGATGCTCTCGCTGCCCAGGCGCAGAGTCAGGGAACTCATCGTGGGTGGCCTCTTGACCCCCCTGGTGTCCAGGCAAATCAACAAGGACGCAGCGGCGTGGCTCATCCCTAAAAAGGAGATCAACCGGTTGCATGTTCAAACCATCCAGTCGCCTGATGACAGCGACAGCATCCCCGCTCGCGACATCTTGAAGTACTGGCGGCTTGAGAAGCATGAATCGGTTGCCTTGATCGCAGCACTTGTGGATGGGCGTTTGCCTGCGCAAGGCGATGGCCAGAGCAAAGTGCCCGTTGGCAAAGCGCTGTTGTGCGCAGTCGGAGCCAAAGAGTGGCTCCTCAGGCATCGAACCCATGCACGAAAGGACTTCTCGGTGGACACCGCTGCGAAGGAGCTGGGCATCAAACAGCAAGTGGCTTACGACCTGGTGCGCTTGGGGATACTGCACTCAACCAATGTCGGCATGCTCGGCCATCGCGTGTCACCCGATGATGTTGAGCGCTTCCAGGCAACCTACGTTTCTCTGGCAAGTCTGGCCAGCCAGGCACGCCGCTCGCCACGAGCTCTGTTGGCTGAGCTTTCCGCTTCACCGGTGTGCGGGCCATCCATTGATGGCACACGCCAATACTTCTATCGCCGGACTGAAGTCAAATCCCTGTGAGTTCGAGAGGGATGCGCCGAGCGGTGCTCGGGGCCTCTCATGCGGATCACCCGGAGACATCAAGGGAAACGGGGGTGAGCGGCACGTGCAAAATCCGACTGCAAGTGGAGGAAAGAAAAATGCTGGGCTGGATGTTTTGCGTCTTTAATTTGCCACCCGAAAGGGTTGACCGCCTTATCGGGCATGAGGCAACCGCCCCCTTCGTTTTGGCCTCATGGGAGGCAGGGATCGGCGGTCTGGACTGGGTAGAGGCGCTGCGGACAGCAGGCAAGGCCACCCAGCTAAAAAGCGGTGGGTATCCGAACCGGTACACCGCTCTGGCGGCTGACGTTCTGCCGCTGATTCAAGGCGATGGAGTGAAGCCTGTCGACGATGGCATTTGGACGTTCGGAGTGGACGAAGGCGAGGAATACGCCTTGCCCCCAGGCTGGATGGGAAAACCCAATCTCCGTTTGGACAACATCCGAGACTGCCCCCTCAATGCAACCTTGACCATCGATGCCTGGGACTTGAGCTAGTCGCCTCGAAATGCCGTGCCTTCGGGCTGAGGACCGCGCTCCTTGAATGCCCACGTCTGAGCCAGCCGGCACGCATACGAACTCCCGGAATCATCGTGTTTTGACCCCTTCACCATCGTGTTCTGACCACCGAAGCTTCGTGTTTTGACCCCCTGTGGGTCACGCCCAGACGCTTGTTTGGACCTGAAGAGGGGATAGCCCTCATTTCGTGCCGTGGCACGTGAGGTCCATTTCCCCAGGCCGCTTTTCATACGAACCATGCGCCTCATATCCACGCCAAGAATGGGCACACATGAAACACGCGCTCATGCAGAATGAGGATGCGGTCCGCTTGCATGGCGCGAGCGCAACACAACCCAAGGAAATGAAGGGAACCAGCAATGTCCACACCGAGACACGTGCGCAAGCAGCTGATCATCCCGGCGGAGGTCGATCAACGCCTGACCGCCATTGCCATTGACACGGGGACCACGGCGTCTGAAGTCGTTCGCAAAGCCCTCACGCTTTACATCATCGCGACTGAGAAAAAACAGCAGGGCCTAAAACTCGGGTTTGCTCGCCCTGACCAGGCGCTTGAGACAGAGGTCATAGGCCTGTAGGAGCATTCACTACGGCGAGCAGATACAGCCAACGGCGTACCCGGTTCCTGCCGACTTGGCGGACAAAAGTTGTCTGAAGTCTGGAAGGGCGATTTCCACCGAGCGGATCTATTTGCCATCACAAGCGCAAGGATGGACGTGCGGCGGAATACTGCGCTGAGCATATAGAGCCTCACATATGACCGAACACGCAATTTGCTTCCAATGCATTGAGGACGACGTACTCAGTGCGATTGTTGAAAGCCAGGGCGAACCGCTGCTCTGCGAGTGCTGCGGTGAGAACGAAAACAACGCCTTTACCTATGAGCGTCTAGGCGAGGAGCTGGAACCGGTTCTGCGCGAATACTTCGAAGTCGGTCCAACTGTCCGCAGGTTCTACGATGACGACAAGGAGGGATGGGAGCAGGAAGGTGACCAACTGTCCTACATTGTCCAGGAGGTTCTTGGTCAAGATGTCGACGATCCGGATGCGCTTGTCGACGCTCTCATCGCTGCTGAACACTTTTGGCCGGGCGACGGGGGTGACGCGTTCTACGACGACACCCAACTCTATGTGGCGCGCAGGGCAACGCCGCATGCCTGGATGGCCGAATGGCATGCCCTTCAGGGCGAACTGGCGCAGAAGCGAAGGTTCTTCAGCGACACGGCGCGGAAGCTCTTCAATCGGCTGTTCGAAGACGTCGCCAATGCCAGAGTCTTTGACCAAGACGCCGCTGCTTGGCTGCCGGTGGTGGGTGAACTGCCGGCCGAAACAGAGGTGTTCCGCGCACGGGTGGTACGCGCCGACACAGAGTTGCGAACGTTTTTAGAGGCCCCTTCTCGAGAACTTGGAGCGCCTCCGCCAAAGAAGGCGGTAGCCGGGCGCATGAACGCGCCGGGAATCGCTGTCTTCTACGCAGCACTGGACGCGGACACCTGCCTTGCCGAGATGCGGCCTGCCATCGGGGGGCGTGTGTTGGTTGGCAAATTCAGGACGAAGCAGACCCTCCGTGTTCTTGATTTCCGCCGACTCGAAGCCGGGGTGCTCGCTAAACTCAGCTACTTCGACTCAAAGTACTCCGAACAGCGAGAGCGCGCCGTATTCTTGCGTCGCCTGCATGGACTAATCAGCCGCCCAGTCGTGCCTGGTCATGAAGATGAGTACCTCATCACGCAGACTCTGGCGGAGTACCTAGCGCACGTGCATCAGCCAGCTTTCGACTGCGTGATCTTTCAGTCGGTTCAGCGCCAAGGCGGCGCGAACATAGTCCTCTTTGGCCGTGATGCCGTTGCGCCAATAGTCAGCCTAGACGCAGACAACGCGAACGTCGGACCAGTGTTCGCGCCGCCACTAACTGGAGGCGAGACTACAAATGACTTTAGCTTTCCCGTTGAGTACATCGCAGACAGTGCGAAGCTCTTCGCTACCCGATCCATCGAGTACTCACACGTGGAGCTTCACTTCTCCATCGACGACAACCACCTATTCGTACACGAGGAAAATTTCGATGATGGAGACTGGGAATAGGCGTAAAGCCCATTATTTCGCTGCAAGGCAGCGTCGTGATCGTTCGTGAATACTGGGAAGGATTCCCGTGGCCTTGTACCTGCTCAAACCAGTGCTTTGGAACACCGAGAACTATGTCCGTCCATCCGGAGTGCGCGCATCCGGACAAAGCTTCCCGGGACTGAATGGCTACGGTCACGAAGAATGGAACAACTCGCCCAAGCTGCGATTTGTTGAGTCAAAGCAACGGTGGTGCGCTTTCCACACGGAAGGAGTAAAGAAGGCGCCGGTTGAAGAGCACGCAGGGCAGATCTTTGTCTTCATGACTGCAACGCACGATCGCGTTCAGCAACTGGTAGGAGTCGCTGGGAACGCCATGTGTCTTTCTGCGGAAGATCAACTCCCAGAAAGGCGTCGATTGGCGAAGCTGCTAAAAATTGATTCATTCTGGTCAGACGCTTGGCGACTGCCCGCTGTCCAGCGCCGCTTTCAGAACGCCGGCACGTTTCAGCAGCACTTCAGCGCTGATGCTGCGTGGATTCCGAATTGGATCTGCCCGGAAGAGTTTTTCCTCTGGCTGGAAAAGCCAGTCACCCTAGACTCACAACGGCTTACAGACAAGAAAGCTTTGCCGATGATGTTTGCCGGGTATCAGCCTATCAGTCGCGAGACGGCGGCGCTGATCCTCAATCAGGTCCCAACGCCAAAACGCACCGATACCTGGGCTCGCTTGTTGGACGCGTTACTGAGCGCTCCCGATAGTCCGATGCCTCTCCAGGGCGAGCAAAGTGACCCAGCGACTACCAGGGCTGCACTCACGCAGCAGCGCATAGGTCAAGGCACCTTCCGCGAGGCCTTGAAGCAGCGGTGGGAGTCGGCTTGTGCAGTCACCGGCCTAACCTGTTCCGAGCTGCTTCGCGCTTCGCATGTGAGGCCGTGGAAGAACTCCAACTCACGACAGCGCCGCGACCCAGAGAACGGCTTGTTGCTGGCCGCGCACATGGACGCCCTCTTCGACAGGGGACTGGTGTCGTTTGACTCGGCAGGCAAGATGCTGCTTTCGCCTAAGCTTGGCAGTGACGTCCGCCAGGATTTCAGCTTACCTCGCGCGCTCAGATACCCACCGAGCAAGCAACTGGAGGAGTACCTCGAGTACCACCGGGAATTCCTTTTCCAGAAGTAGTCTTGGTGCCTTTTTTGTTGCTGTCATGAACCAAATCCAACGGGGTCAGCGGTTTCAGCAATTGCACACCACCGACGCCATCTTTCTGATGCCCAACGCTTGGGACGTTGGTAGTGCGCTGATGCTCGCCTCCTGCGGCTTTCCTGCCATTGCCACTACGAGTGCAGGCGTGGCTTTCTCGCTGGGCTTCCCTGATCAAGAAGCTGCTGTGAGCAGGGAAACCATGCTGGATCGCGTCGAGTCCATCGCTGCGGCAAGTCCACTTCCTGTCTCCGCCGATCTCCAGTCGGGCTACGGTGCGAGTCCAGAAGAGGTTGGAGAAACCATCACAGTCGCAATTCGCGCTGGCGTGGTGGGCGCGAACATCGAGGACTACAGCGGCAATCCTGCGCAAGCCCTGTTCGACAGAGAGCACGCTGTCGCGCGCGTTCGGGCAGCAAGACGCGCCGCAGACGCGTCGGGAGTTCCCTTTGTTCTGACGGCCCGATCCGATGTCTACCTGACTGGTGCGAGCAATGCTTTTGCAGAGGCCGTCGAGCGATGCAATGCGTACCGTGAGGCGGGTGCGGATTGCCTCTTTGTGCCGGGGGCATCCGACCCCAAGACCATCGAAGCGCTCGTCCGGGAGATCAATGGCCCCCTCACCGTGGTCATGGGCCTGACAGGTTCACCTCTCACCGTGCTCCAACTCGGATCTTTGGGCGTTCGACGGGTCACCGTGGGCGGCAGCCTGGCACGTGCCACTTTCGGCTTGATTCGAAGGGCGGCGCAAGAGATGGCCGCGTCTGGAACGTTCTCATACGCCGACCAGCAAATCCCCGACGCGGAGCTATCCCAGTTCTTTGCAGATCAGCGTGGCTCTGGCTTCGCCATGTAGGCGTACAGTTCAAAGGTGGACCGGACACGGGGTGTGGGCTGGGACTCGGCTCGTAGCCTAAATCGACAGTCACGAGTCGAAAAGTGAGCCGTCACGTTTTTTTCACTTTTCCTGGCAAGGATTCCGGCTTTTTTCACTATCTGTGTCACACGGGACTTGGTCGCTGACAAGGTTGCTGAAAAACCCCCTTGAAGATCAACGGGTCACTTTTCACGTTCTCTGTCATCCGACATGATACTCCAAGTTGGCCGTCGAACTCGCTGCTGCCTACTTGGGTTCAAAAGTTGAAGGCCTTCATATAGCCATTCCGGTCGTTGAAGACGATATTTCCATGGCCGCTCCAGCCGCAATCAAACGAAAAATTGCCCGCCTTCGGTCCGGGGAGCCACCGCGATTCATTGATCTGTTCTCGGGCTGCGGAGGGATCTCCCTCGGCTTCACGACGGCAGGATTTGAGCCCATCGCGTCGGTGGAGCTGGATCCGCGAGCCGCGGAGTCACACGGTGCGAACTTCGCTCACATCAGTCACGGCAAGATTTCAGAAGCCCACTTCGTGGCGCGTAATGTCACCGAAGAGCGACCTGCCGGTATCTTCAAGGACATCGGGCTCTCGGGTGCAGTCGACGAGCAGGTGGACGTACTGGTCGGCGGCCCTCCATGCCAGGCGTTCACGCGCGTCGGTCGGGCCAAGCTGCGGCACGAAGCGCGACGTCGCGAGGAAGTTACCGCGGATTCGGCGTTCCTGGTGGATGGCCGTGTGAACCTGTGGCAGCACTATCTCGCCTACGTGCGAGATACAAAGCCGCTGGCACTGCTCATGGAGAACGTACCGGATATCCTGAACCACGGTGGAACGAACGTCGCCGAAATGGTGGCTGAAGAGCTGCGCCGTGAAGGGTATGTCGTCCGGTACACGCTGCTGAACGCGGCGTGGTACGGGGTACCGCAGACACGTGAGCGGATGTTCCTGATTGGAGTTCACCGCGAACTTGAAGCGGAGATCCGGTTTCCCGAGCCGACCCACTTCGCGATTTTGCCGACCGGCTATGAGGGCACGCGCGCGACCGCTCGAAAGTTCATTCCACAAAGAGGACTGGAACTTGACCACGAGCACGGTCATCACTGGGTTGACGATCCGAAGCCGGATGCTGGTCTTCCGGGGGCTACGACGGCAGCTGATGCGTTGGCCGACCTGCCGGCCATCAACGCCATGGACTTGTTGGCCGAAGGAAAGATCCGCAAGGGTGCCAAGAGTCCGCTGGAGCCAGTGAGCTACGTCTGCTCAAAGCCATCGACCAAATGGTCGGGCCTGATGCGCGGATGGCCTGGCTTCGCCACAACCGATCAGACCAGTGGTCATGTGATCCGGTATCTGCCCCGCGATTACAAGATCTTCCGGGAGATGGAAGAGGGATGGCAGTACCCCGAAGTCTGGAGCTTCGTCGAGGACAAGCGACAGCGCTTGCTTGAGGGGTTGCTGCGCCAGAGGCCAAGCGCGGTGCGCAATTCGAGGGAGGAGGAAATCGTCAAGGGGTGGACCCTCCCATACGACCCGAAGAAGTTCCCGAACAAGTGGTGGAAGCTGGTGCATGACAGGCCTGTTCGAACATTGATGGCCCATCTCGGCAAGGACTCGTACAGCCATATCCACTTCGACAGCCAGCAGGCCAGACCCATTTCGATCCGGGAGGCCGCACGGTTGCAGTCCTTCCCAGATGGATTCGTGTTCCGCGGATCGATGAACGCCGCATTCAAGCAGGTGGGCAATGCCGTTCCCCCGTTGATGGCCTACGCCATTGCCCGGGAGATTCGCAAGTCGATCGGCTGCCAGGTCCTGCCAGACATGCGGGAGGATTTGCTGGGCCTGAAAGCCCGGTCTCCAAAGTAGAAGGACCAGAGGGAGAGAAGAAGATATGAAATTCCTGATCCTGCGCCTGTTGACCCGAAGCGAGCTGGGGATGTTTCATGAGTTCCGCAGACTCGGCAAGGAGGGGTCCAAGCAGCGGGCTATCAACTTCGACGCTGAAGTGGTGGACCGGGTCTTCCCGGCAGCCAGAGACTCGGACGAGATCAGTCTGGAGTTGCGCTACGCCACGGACAACGGCACCTCGGTGGCGGGTCAATGGCTGAAGCGGCAGGCCAAGAACTGGCGCCTCGAAGGCAACTGCCCCAAGGACAAGATCTATTCTTTCGTCGACCCTGATTGCCTGTTCGCAATGGAAGTTGATTCAGGAACGAATCCGGCGACTGGATCCTGGGCCGTGTTCGCTGCTGGCGATCCCACCACAAAGGCGATTCTTGCCAACGCGGAGAGTGCCGGGCTGGCTGGTGCGTCGATGATCGCGCTCCATGGCGATGAGGGCGAACAGATTAGGTCGTTGCTAAGCACCGGAAGTCCTGATCTCTTTCCCCAGATCGGGGGGCGCACCGGCAAGAGCGACAAGGAAAGGAAGTCCTCCATGCAGAGAACAGCAAAAAGCTCCGGCAGACTGCAGTTGCCGCCTGATCCGACGCGGCTGGCCGAGATCCTGGGAAGTGTCGGGCACACGATGCCTGCCGCTGTGGCGGATCTCGTGGACAACTCGATCACTCACGATGCGACGCGCATCGACATCACCTTTGGCCGACCTGACGGCGGGCACGGTCGCTGGATGGCGATCGCCGACAACGGTTCAGGCATGGACGAGGAGCGCCTCGCGGAAGCGATGAGGATCGGCGGGCAGTCTGACTACGCCGAGGATTCCCTGGGCAAGTACGGCTTCGGCCTCAAGGGCGCGTCGTGGTCACAGACCAAGATGTTCACCGTCGTGACCAAGGAGGAGGGGAGACCAGCGCTGCACATGACTTGGGATTCCCATGACATGGGTGACTGGGAAGTCAAGCGCGAGCCGTTGGAATCGTGGGAGCAAGAAGCCACCAAGCTCAAGAGTCGAGGGACGGTCGTTCTGTGGAAGGACATGAAGCCGCCACAGTCCGTCGTCGCCTTGAAGGGGCTGGATCCGTACTCGTCAGAGGTCGCAGCCCTTGAGCGCCACCTGGGGTTGGTGTTCCATCGTTTCATCGAGGGCAAGGTGTCCGGCCGCAAGAAGATCGTGATCACGATCAACAAGGTACCTGTCACCGCCAACAATCCGGTTGGGCATCCGCTGGTCACTCCCTACGACCTCAAGTCCGTCAAGATCCCCACCGACTCAGGCGAGGGTCGAGTCCAGGTCCAGGCGTTTCTGCTCCCAAGCGAGGATGAGCTCGCTTCACACCATGATGCCGAGGGACCTGAGGCCACACGGCTTGCGCTTGATCGAATCGGCCTGTACGGAAAGCGCAACGAATCCCAAGGTCTCTACGTCTATCGCCACGGCCGCCTGATCAAGTGGGGCGGCTGGGCGCAGATGTGGGAAACCAACGACGAGAAGACGAAGCTCGCGCGGGTGGTCGTCGACTTCGACAGGAGTCTCGACGACATCTTCAAGATCAACATCAGCAAGCAGACGGTCCAGCTTCCCCAGCAGCTGCAAGCGGAAATCAAGAAGCTGGCAGATGTCGCCCGCAAGGACAGCCAGAAGAAGTACCGCCGTCCGCGACAGCCGGAACCTCAGCCCGACCCTGGTCAGGGAAAGGGCGCGACTGGTACTGGTGCTCCCAAGTCCAGCGGCGGGTCCGGCACAGGTGTGTCGGGTGACGGCAAAGCCGGCAAGACCGGTGGCGCGGCCATGCCCAAGATTGCCATCAAGAGAGTCAAGACGGAGAAGTTCCTTTGGAAGGTGTCCACCGGACTCACGGGCGGACTTGAAGTGCAGGTCAGCGAGTCCGATCCGACCCTGGGAGAGCTGATGGAGGAGATCCGCGACAACCCCCAAGCAGTGGCGAGCCTCGCGCGTTTCCTCGGCCGCCTGGATACCGTTGACGTGCAGCGGGCGCTGCTCGCTTCGGGCGCAACGCCAGCTACGAAGGTCCGCTGATGTCTTCGGCCGTTCGCATCGTCGGGCGTCCTTCAACCATTCCTCGATGGACCGACAGGATTGGCGATGGGTGGGGGCGCTGGGCTGCATTGGCCACCTACCTGCTTCAGGTTCAGCAATGGCCGAGAGCGCAGGTTGAATCTGTTGCCAGCGAGTCGTTGCGAATCCTGTCGCGACTTCCTGACCCCTCTTCAACTGATGCTTTTCAGGGCAGAGGACTGGTCGTTGGCTACGTGCAGAGCGGGAAGACCGCCAACTACACAGCCGTAGCCGCTCGGGCGGCCGACGCCGGGTACAGGATGGTGATTGTTCTGTCCGGTATCCATGACTCTCTGCGAAACCAGACGCAGCGTCGCCTGGAGCGCGAGCTTGTTCACTGCCCAGTGCATTCTGATGTGACGGAGCTGGAGCAGCCGTGGCTGCCCCTGACCTCTTCGACGGAGGATTTCAAGTGGCCGGCACTTGAACTGCTCGACCGGCAGGCGACCTTCCTGGCGATCGTCAAGAAGAACACCGCAGTGCTGCAGAAGCTGGATTGGTGGCTCGCTGAAGCAGGGCCCCGGCTGGAAGGTATTCCGCTGCTCGTCATCGACGACGAGGCTGACCAAGCCTCGATCAACACCAAGGGCAACAGACCCGTTGACGCCGCCATGGACGACGATGAGGGTGACGAGGAGTCAGGTCCCAAGCCGTCACTGACGAACGACCTCATCAGGTCGATCCTTGCTCGCGCCCCGAAGGCGAGTTATGTGGCGTATACGGCGACACCCTTCGCCAACCTGCTGATCAATCCGGAAGCTGTCGACAGGCGAGTCGGTGCGGATCTGTTTCCGAAGGACTTCGTCGTCCAGTTGCCTCGTCCCCAGGGCTATACCGGCACCGAGGAACTGTTTGGTGTGTCTGCGCAAGGGCGCAGAGTCCTGAACATCGTCCCCCCCGGCGATGTGGCCCTGCTGAAGGCCAAGCGAAAGCGCCAGGGTAAGGAGGTAGTCATCGGCCTGGATCCTGCGCCTGGACTTCCGGAGTCCCTTGCCGATGCTGTCCTGACGTTCTGCCTGACGGGTGCGGTCCGGAAAGCTCGCGGGATGGAGGGACAAGCCAACACGATGCTCGTGCATGTAAGTCAGCTGACGACTGACCAGGAACGTGTGGCGCGTGCCATTGAAGAGCAGGTCGCCCTCTGGTGCGATGCCGCGCGGCAAGGACAGGACATCGAATCCTTGCTCTTCGCGCCGGTCTGGAACGACATGAAGATCGGCATGACCGCTTTGCCTGACGACGCTGCGGTACTGCGAGGGGCATCGCGAGTCTTGCATGGCTTGGTCGTTGTCCGGCTGAACAGTGTTGCGGGTGAAGACCTGGAGTACGACACGAAGCCGGGTCGACACATCGTCGCAGTCGGAGGCAATCGTCTATCCCGAGGACTGACGCTGGAGGGCTTGACTGTCTCCTACTTCCTTCGAACAGCGAGCATGTGCGACACGCTGTTGCAGATGGCGCGCTGGTATGGATTTCGTCTCGGGTATGAGGATCTGATCCGCATCTGGACCACCGATGGCATCGCCAGCTGGTTTTCCGAACTGGCATTGGTCGAACAGTCCCTGCGCGACTCAATCGTCGCGCTCGCGCGTGCAGGGCGCAGGCCAGATCAGATGGCCATCCGACTCCGGGCGCACAGCAAACTTCTCCTCACCGCACGAAACAAGGCGACGACTGCTGCTGCCAACGTGGATTCCTGGTCCGGAGAGCATCCTCAGACTGTTCTCCTTCCGCTTTCCGATGCATCGCGTCTGCAGCAGAACTTCGAGGCAGCGGAGCAGCTTGTACGAGATCTTGGCGGGGTCCGAGAGGTTGTCGGTGGGCTGCTCGCGCGTGACGTGACGCCAGAAATCGTCATTGACTTCCTCCGCGCTTACCAAGGTCATGATGACGCCGTGGCGTTTCGCGCAGACCTGATTGCCGATTGGATCGCCGAGCGTTGCGCGGCCGACGAGCTGACCGATTGGTCAGTCTTCGTCGCATCGCCGTCAGCGGGCCGGACGCAGACCATGGGTGGACGGGATGTAGGCCTCGTGAAGCGACGAAGGGTAGGGTCGGAGAGCATCGGCATCCTTGTGGATCCTGCCCACGAAGGCGTTGACCTGCCGGGCGGTGCATCCGGCTATCGGCGGCCGTCTGGTGAATACGATGCGGAGGCGATGCGGTCTGCCAGACCTGCGACACAGGGCTTGCTGATCGTCTATCCGCTGGATCCCGACTACATGGGGCTCAACAGCGCAACCCCCGTGATCGCACTCGCCCTGAGCCTGCCGCAGACCTCGGATGTGGCCACCAAGTGGATCGTGAACAGCATGGTGGCAAATGGTTGAATTTCCCACCGACCAGCACTGGTCCGCTCTGAGGCAGTTGCGGCCAGTGGCCGATGACGCGCTGGCAGTTGTATCAGTAGAAGTCAACGGAGTAACGACGGCGCTTTCGATCGGCATGGACAACCGTGGTTGGCTGCATCTGCTGGTGCCATGCGACGCAGGGGCACCCAGTCAGACAGTGCCTGACCTGAATTGCCTCAAGGTTCGTCAACGCACCCTTGACGAGGGCTCCTTCATCGAACTGTCCGCTCCGCCATCTCACGAACGGGTCTTCACGCCGTTCTGCAAAGAGATCATCTCCGCAGTCTGCGAGGATGGTCGAGAGGCTTGGCCGGCGTTGTCCGCAACCGTGCGCGCCTGGCAATCTGCCTGGAAGCCCGTGCGACCGGAGATGGACAAGACTACGCAGGTCGGTCTTTTCGGCGAGCTGGTCGTCTTGCGCTATCTGCTCGTCCCAGCAATGGGGCCAAGCGCTGTGGGGTGCTGGAGCGGCCCGGAGTACGAGCGCCACGACTTCGTGCTCGACCACCTTCATATCGAGGTCAAGACGACCAGGAAGAGCCACCCCGAGCATGAGATCTCGCGGCTTGATCAACTGCATGTTCCCACCGGCAAAGACCTCCTTCTCGTCTCGATCCAGCTTGAGGAAACTTCGGCCGGGAGAGAGACTCTCGCGACGCAGCTTGATGCGGTCATCGACCTGTTGCGCGGTGATTCGTTTGCGCTGGACAACTTCATGACCAAGATGGTGAACGTCGGGTGGAGTGACGAGATGAGGGCGTCCGGAGAGCTCATGCGATTCGAGCTCAGGGACCACGGCATCTATCCCGTTGACGAGAGCTTCCCTCGACTTCCCGAGTCGTTCCGTCCGCCTTCAGGCGTGGTGTCGCTGCGATACACGATCGACTTGGCCAACTTGCCAGCCATCGGCATGGAGGAGGCCATCCAGCTGGTCCAGACCACGGACTTCATTTGAAGGCACAGGCGGAAAGCCGGAGTTTCCATGGTCGACATCGTCAGCCCGGAGAAGCGCTCCTCGATGATGGGGCGGATTCGTGGGCGGGACACGCAGGCCGAGATGCTGGTCCGCAGTTACCTGCATCGTGCCGGTCTGCGGTTCAAGGCGAATGATCGGTCTTTGCCGGGCAGTCCGGATCTCGTCTTTCCGAAGTACCGGTGCGCCGTATTCGTCCATGGATGCTTCTGGCATCGACACCGAGACTGCAGGTTGGCGGCGGTGCCATCGACCAGAGTCGAGTTCTGGAATGCCAAGTTCGCAGCAAACTTGGCACGCGATGAAAGAGCGAACGCGTCTCTGCTGGCTCTTGGGTGGAGGACATTCACCATCTGGGAGTGCGAGGTCCAAGATCTCGAAATACTTGATGCCTTATTCTGGAAGGTGGTCTGTGGATAGTGGCCAACACTGAGCTTCACTGACTTTGGCTTTCTCATGCAGACACTGAGACGCAGGAAATGCGCTCTTTCTGGTGGCTTAGGTTTTCAATGGGGCCTCACCCGTGTGGCCTGCCGCGCGAGCTTCGCCTAGAAGCGCTAGAAGCTCGTTCTCGAAGGCCCAAATCAGTCTGCGGATCTGGTCAACCGCACCTGATTCGGCTGCCGCTCCGGCTTCAGTTCGAAACTCTGCGGAAAGCGCTTGAACAGCTTGGGGCTGGAGGCGCTCTTGCTCAGCAGCTTCTTGTCGTGCAACGCCTTGGCGGCGTCGGAGATGGGGAGCCATTCCCCGGTGCGCAGTTTGGGAAGAGCATCAAGGATCATGTCCTTGGTCACATGGTCGGCCGGCGTTACAGCGGTTGACGGTGCTGGCTTTGCCGCTGCCTTCTTGGCTGCTGGCGCTTTCTTGGCTGGTGCCATCTTTGCAGCCGGTGCTGGAGCGGCGGCTTTCTTCGCAGCAGACGGCGCTTTGGCGGCGGCCTTTTCGCTGCCCGCATTTCGGCCCACGTAGATCACGCCGTCGTAGGACTTGACGGCTTCGGGGGCCATCTTGCGGTACTCGGACGCACACACCACCTTGATACCCCGCTCGCGCAAGCGCACGACCAGCGGCACGAAGTCGGCATCGCCGGAGCCGATGACCACGGTCCTCGGGGCTGGCGTCTGGCAGGCCAGCTCCATGGCGTCCACGGCGAGCGCCATGTCGGTGGTGTTCTTGGTGAGGTAGACGTTGAGGAAAGGGCGGATGGCCCAGTCGCGCAGCGGGTCGGCCAGTCCCTTGAGGTTTTCTGCGCTGCCGTAGGCGCGCCGCACGGCGATGGGGCCTTCGGTGGCTTCGATGGTGGCGATGGCTTCGTTCACCCAGGCGGGTGAACTCAGGTTGTCGGCATCGATCAGGAAAACAATCATGACGGGCTCCCTCGGGTGGGAGACCATCTTATGCGGGGAC
Organism: Hydrogenophaga luteola; assembly: GCF_042648585.1. Taxonomy (NCBI): domain Bacteria; kingdom Pseudomonadati; phylum Pseudomonadota; class Betaproteobacteria; order Burkholderiales; family Comamonadaceae; genus Hydrogenophaga; species Hydrogenophaga luteola. The sequence goes on from NZ_JBHRXX010000001.1 coordinate 241,247, forward strand.
AGCGCCCTACACCGTCTCCCGCTGCTCGAACCCGTCCAGCTCTTCCGCTGCGCCCAGCGCTTCCTTCGCCTCCACGCCCGCCACCCGCGCCAGCTCAGGCCCCCGCTGCGCCCAGTCGATGAGCGCCTGCACCGCGTCCGCCGGCCCACAGGCCAGCGCCTCCACGCTGCCGTCGCGCCGGTTGCGCACCCAGCCTTTCACACCCAGCGCCTGGGCCTGCTGCGCCATGCTCCAGCGGTAGCCCACGCCTTGCACGCGGCCGGTGATGCACAGGTGGCGGGTGACGGTTTCGGGGGTGTTCATGCGCCGGGTGTCCTGTCAGCCAGCCAGCCGCTGCAGCACCGGGTTCGCTGCGGCGGCGGCTGCGGCGTCGTGGCTTGCAGCCTCCGCCCAGCCGCAGGCGGCCAGGACCTCGCGGCAGGCCTGGTCGGCGGCCGCTTCGCTGGCTGCGTGAACGATGGCCACCGTTTGACCAGTCTGCACCGGTGTGTGCAGCGGCAGCACGTGGCTCAGACCCACGCGCGGGTCCACCGCGTCACCGGGGCGGCGGCGGCCGCCACCCAGTTGCACCACACACTCGCCGAGCGCGCGCACGTCCATGCGGCTGAGCACCGCATCGCGCGGCGCCGGCACGGGTCGCTGCACCGGCGCGGTGGGCAGTTGCGCGTCGCGCAGCACGTCGCTCGGGCCGCCGAGGGCGGCGACCATGCGGGCGAAGCGGTCGGCGGCGGCGCCGCTGTCCAGCGCGCGCTGCGCCACGGCGCGCGCTGCTTCGGGGGTGGGCGCCAGTTCGCCCAGGTGCAGCAGCTCGGCAGCCAGGTCGAGCGTGAGCGCGAGCAGCCGCGGCTCGGGCTGCCGGCCGGCGAGGAAGTCCAGCGCTTCCTGCACCTCCAGCGCGTTGCCGGCGGTGCGGCCCAGCACCTGGTTCATGTCGGTGATGAGGGCGCGCGTGGGCAGGCCGGCGCCGTTGGCGACGTCCACCAGGCAACGCGCCAGGGTCTGCGCCTGCGGCAGGCTGGCCATGAAGGCACCGCTACCGACCTTCACGTCGAGCACCAGGCCTTGCAGGCCGGCCGCGAGCTTCTTGCTGAGGATGCTGGCGGTGATGAGGGGCACGCTTTCGACGGTGGCGGTGACGTCGCGGATGGCATAGAGGCGGCGGTCGGCCGGTGCCACCTGCGCACTGGCGCCGACGATGGCGCAACCGGCGCTGCGCAGCGCGGTGCGCAGGGTGGCGTAGTCGACCTGGGTGCGGTAGCCGGGCAGGGCTTCGAGCTTGTCGAGGGTTCCTCCCGTGTGGCCCAGGCCGCGCCCGCTGACCATGGGCACAGCGCCGCCGCAGGCGGCGACGATGGGCGCGAGCATGAGGCTGACCTTGTCGCCCACGCCACCGGTGGAGTGTTTGTCGAGCACCGGGCCGTCGAGCCCCGCGTCGTCCCAGCGCAGCACCTCGCCCGAGTGCGTCATGGCCGCGGTGAGCGCCACGGTCTCGGCGGTGTCCATACCGCGCAGCACGATGGCCATGGCCAGCGCGGCGACCTGGCTGTCGGCCCAACCGCCGTCCACCAGCCCCTGCACGAAGTGCTGCACCTGCGCCGCCGACAGCGCCGCGCCGTCGCGCTTGGCGGCAATGACGCTGGCCGGGGTGATCGCCGCGCTCATGGGGCTCAGTCGACCCAGGTGATGCGCGGCACCGGGTCGGGGCTGGGGTTGCTCTTGAGGTGGGCGATCAGGGCGTCGAGGTCGATGTCGCCGCCCAGGCGGTTGCGGCCTTCGCGCAGCATGACGAAGCCGTCGCCGCCGTCGGCGAGGAAGCTGTTGACGGTGAACCGGTAATCCGCCGCCGGGTCGATGGGCACGCCTGCGAGCTTGAGGTCCTGCACGCGCTGGCCGTGCTCGGCCTTGGCGACCCAGCGGTAGGTCAGCGCCGACGAGGGAATGAGCAGCACCGGCGCCGGGCGGCCGGGGCGCTGCTGGTCTTCCAGCATCTGCCTGAGCTGGGCGCCGCTGAGCGTCATCACCACCAGGCTGTTGCCGAAGGGCTGCATGCTGAACACCTCGCCGAAGGTGACGGCGCAGGGCGGCGCGGCGTTGTTGGCGCAGCGCAGGTCGGTGCGCACGCCGCCGGGGTTCATGAGCGCGAACTGCGCGCCGCCCAGGGCGGGGTCGCGGGTGGCGCGCCACTGCGCGTCGGCCACCAGGCGGCCGGCGCTGGCGTCGCTCTTGGCGGTGCGCTCGAACACGCCGCCTATCTGGCCCACCGGGCGCTGCGCCCGTGGCGCGGCAACCCGCGCGTAGGTGGCCACGCGCTCGGCCACGGCGGCGTCGGGCTTCGCCGCGCGCAGGGCGCTGGCAAAAGGCTCGGGTTCGGCGGCGACGATGGCCGCGCGCAGCGGCGCGTCGCTGCGCTCGTTGAACACCGGCAGGTTGCGGTGGGTGGTGCGGGCTCGGTCGACGTCGCCGGTGCGCGGGTCGATCACCAGGTCGGCCACGCTCACGCCACGGCCCAGCGCGGTGGCCTGCATGATGGGACGGCCGTCCACGACGCAGCGGTAGCCCTGGTGGGTGTGGGCCGAGAAGATCACGTCGATGTCGGGCGAGAGGCGTTGGGCGATGTCGAAGATGGCGCCGCGCGGCTTGGGGCAGGCGGCGTCGTTCCATTCCAGCGGCAGGCCGGGCGTGCCGGTGTCGCCGCCTTCGTGAATCACGGCGACCAGCGCTTGCACGCCCTGCGCCTGCAGGCGCGCGGCCTCGGCGTTGATGGCGTCGGCCTCGTCGGTGAAACGCAGGCCGGCCACGCCCGAGGGCACGACGATGGTCGGCGTGATCTTCGTGACCGCGCCGATGAAGCCCACGCGCACGCCCGCCACGGTCTTGACCACCGAGGGCGGGAACAGGGGCTTGCCGTCGGCCGTGCGCACATTGGCCACGAAATGCGGGAAGCGCGCGCCGGGGTGGCGGTTGGCGCCGGTCTCGCCCAGCGGGCAGGACTGGGCCAGCGCCTCGGCGGTGTTGGGTCGGCAGCCACCGCCCATGACGCGCAGCAGCTCGTCCTTGCCGGCGTCGAACTCGTGGTTGCCGGGGATGGCCAGGTCGACGCCGATGCGGTTGAGCACGTCGACCGTGCTTTCGTGCAGGAACAGCGCAGAGATCAGCGGCGTGGCACCGATGGCGTCGCCGCTGCTGATGACCAGGCTGTGGGGCGCACCGGCGCGCAGCGCCTGAATGGTGCCCGAGAGGCTCGCTGCACCGCCGGCCGCGAGGCGAATGGCCTTGCCTGGCTGGGCCGGGTCGGGCCAGGGCAGGGTGAGGCCGGTGGATTCAAGGTTGCCGTGCAGATCGTTGAAGGCGATCAGCCGCAGCCGGACCGGCTCGGCCGACGCGCCGGGGCCGCTGGACGGGCCGGCGCAGCCGGCCAGCAGCGCCACGGCCGCGGACAGCGCCAGCGCGGGTTTCAACAGACTGTGGAGCAGCAGGCGGGACGGTGTGCGCATGGTGGGCTCCCGAACGGTTGGATAAGCAGGGTGGGTGAGAGGAGGTCAGTAGGCGCTGCCGGCCGCGGGGCGCTGCGCGCCGGCGAGCACGGCCTCGATGTCGTCGAGCAGGCCGCTGGCGCCGATCCGGAAACGCGCGGGCGTCACGGCCTCGGGCCCCAGCACATCGGCGGTGAGCGCCATGTAGACCGCCGCGTCGGCCACGGTGCGGATGCCACCCGCGGGCTTGAAGCCCACGCGCGCACGGTGCGCCGGGCGGTCGGCGATGGCCTGCAGCAGCAGGCGCGCGGCGGCCGGCGTGGCGCTCACCGGGCGCTTGCCGGTGCTGGTCTTGAGGAAGTCGGCGCCGGCGTCCAGAGCGATCTGTGCCGCCTGGGTGATGAGCGAGGCGTCGGCCAGTTCACCGGTTTCCAGGATCACCTTCAGCGTGAGGCCCTCGCAGGCGCGCCGCACCGCCGCCAGCAGCGCAGGAGCGGCGGCCAGGTCGCGGTAGGGCATGACCACGTCCACCTCCTGCGCGCCCGCGTCGGCGATGGCGGCGGCGTCGCGCACGGCGCGCGCGGAGTCGCTGCCGCCATCCGGAAAGTTGGCCACGGCGGCCACGCGGATGTCGGGCGGCAGCAGCGAGCGCGCCAGCCCCGCCAGACGCGGCCAGACGCAGACCGCGGCGGTGCGGCCGCAGCGACCGTCGGCCCGGGCGCAGAGCCGCTCGATGTCGGCCTCACCGCCGCTGCGGTCGTGGCCGTCGACCAGACTGGTGAGATCCAGGCAGGCCAGTGCCTGGCGCGCGGCATGCGCGTCGGCAGGAGGGTGGGGTTGGTCGTTCATGGGGTCAGATCTCGAGGGCCTGCACGACCGCGACCAGCATGCGCACCGCGCGTTCGCTGGCCGCATGCGCCGTGGCCAGGGTGTGGGCGTGGCTGAGGGTTTCGGTGGACATGCCGGCGGCCATGTTGGTGATCAGGCTCAGCGCCAGCACGCGCAGCCCCGCGTGGCGCGCGACGATGGTTTCGGGCACGGTGCTCATGCCCACGGCCTGCGCGCCCAGGGTGCGCAGCATCCGGATCTCGGCAGGCGTTTCGAACTGCGGGCCCAGCACCCAGGCGTACACGCCCTCGTGCAGCGGCGTGCCGACGGCCTGCGCCGCGGCCTGTGCCTGCGCGCGCAGGCGCGGGCAGTAGGCGTTGGACATGTCCACGAAGCGGTCGTCGCCAGCCTCGCCCACCAGGGGCGAGCGCTGCACGACGTTGAGGTGGTCACTCATCAGCATGAGCTCGCCCGGCTGCAGCGCGGGCGCCATGCCGCCGGCGGCGTTGGTCTGCACCAGCACCTCCACGCCGATGGCCGCCAGCGTGCGGATGGCGCCTTTCATGCCGTCGGGCTGGCCGGTTTCGTAGGCGTGCTGGCGGCCGGCCAGCACCACCACGTCGACCGCGCCCAGGCGGCCCGCCCGCAGCAGGCCGACGTGGCCGCTCACGCCCTGGCCCAGCGCGGGGAAGGCCGGCAGGTCGGCGTAGGGCACGTCCACCACGTCCCGCAGCTGCTGCGCGAACGGCCCCCAGCCCGAACCCAGCAGCACCGCGATCTTCGGCGCGCGGGTGCCCAGGCGCTGGCGCAATGCGTCGGCGCTGGCAGCGACGGGGTCGTTCGGCGCAGAGATCATGGCTTGAGGTGCTCAGGGCCGAAGCTGCACGGCAGCAGCTCGTCCAGCGTGAAGGTGGCGCGCAGGGTGGACAGGTCGGCCACCCAGACGGGGCAGTCGCCGGCCGCGAACTCGCGCAGCTTCTGCCGGCAGCCGCCGCAGGGCGTGACCGGGTCGTCGGCCACACCGACCACCGCCACCGCGAGCACGCGCCGGCCCCCGGACGAGACCATGACGGCCAGCGCCGAGGCCTCGGCGCACCAGCCCTGCGGGTAGGCCGCGTTCTCGACGTTGCAGCCGGCGTGGATGCGGCCCTGTTCGTCGAGCACCGCCGCGCCCACGGCGAAGCGCGAGTAGGGCGCGTGGGCGCGCTCGCGCACCGCGCGCGCCGCGGCCACCAGCGCGTCCCGCCGCTCTTCAACGTTCCTTGACATACGGCCTCCCCAGCGCCTGCGGCGCCACCGACGTACCGATGAAGCCCGCCAGCAGCACCACCGTCATCACATAAGGCAAGGCCTGGATGGCCTGCACCGGCACCGCGCCACCGCCCAGCAGGTCCGGCAGGGCCACGCCCTGCAGCCGGATGCCGACGGCATCCAGAAAACCGAACAGCAGGCAGGCCCACAGGGCGCCCACCGGGTGCCACTTGCCGAAGATCATCGCCGCCAGCGCCATGTAGCCACGCCCGGCCGTCATGTTCGGGATGAAGTTGGGGTTCTGCGCCAGCACCAGGTAGGCACCGGCCATGGACGCCAGCACGCCATTGAGCGCCAGCGCCTGGTAGCGCATGGCCGTGACCGAGACACCCGCCGCGTCGACCATGGCCGGGTTCTCGCCGGTGGCGCGCAGGCGCAGGCCGAAACGGGTGCGGTAGAGCAACCACCACACGCCCGCCACCAGCGCCAGCGTGAGGTAGACCATGGCGTTGTGACCGAAGAACGCGAGCGAGAGCACGGTGCCCACCAGTGGCAGCTGCGCCACCCAGGCGCCAGCGCCGCTGAACCAGGGTTCCAGGCGCACGCTGTCGGGCACCGGCGGGGTGTGGCCACCCAGCGCGAACCAGGCGATGCCCAGCACCACCGTCAGACCCGCCGCCGTCATGGTGATGGCCATGCCCAGCACCACGTGGTCGCCGCGCTGGCTGACGCAGGCGTAGCCGTGCAGCATCGACAACGCCAGCCCCACCGCCAGCGCCGCCAGCAGCGCCAGCAGCAGCGACCCGGTGCTCACGCCCACCGCGGCGGTGGCGAACGCGGTGGCGAGCATCTTGCCTTCGAGGCCGAGGTCGATCACGCCCGAACGCTCGCACAGCACGCCGGCCAGCGCGCACAGGATCAGCGGCACGCTCACGCGCAGCGTGCTGGCAATCAGGCTCCCGACCAGCACCTCGTCCATCAGGCCCCCGCCTTTGTATCGGCGGACCGGCCACCGCCGGCCATGCGCCACAGGCGCAGCAGCCAGGGCGCCGCCACCTGCGCCATGGCGCCGGAGAACAGCACGATCAGACCCTGCAGCATGAACACCACGTCGCGGCTGAAGCCGTCGACCTCGAACGAGATTTCGGCCCCGCCCTGGTAGAGCGCACCGAACAGCAGCGCCGCCAGCACGATGCCCAGCGGGTGGCTGCGCCCGATCAGGCAGACCGCGATGCCCGCGAAGCCGGCGCCGGCCACGAAGTCGAACAGCAGGCGCCCGTGCACCCCCGCGATCTCGTTCACGCCCACCAGACCGGCCAGCGCGCCCGAGGCCGCCATGGACATCAGCGTGGTCCAGCGCGGCTGCAGGCCGGCGTAGAGCGCCGCGTCGGGTGCGAAACCCACCGCCCGCAGCGCGTAGCCGCCGCGCGACTTCCACAGCACGAGCCAGGTGCAGAGCACGGCGGCTGCGGCCAGCAGCACGCTCAGGTTCAGCGGCGTGCTGGGCCAGTCGATGCCCAGCCAGGCCAGCGCCTCGTGCACACCGGGCACATGGGCGCTGTCGGCGAACGCCCGCGATTCGGGCGACATGTTGCCGGGCTCGCGCAGCGGGTTGACCAGCAGGTAGCCCAGCAGCGCCGAGGCGATGAAGTTGAACATGATGGTGGTGATGACCGTGTGGCTGCCGCGCCAGGCCTGCAGCGCGCCAGGGATGCCACCCCAGACCATGCCGGACAGCGCCGCGCCCAGCACCACCAGCGGCAGCGTCAGCGCGGCCGGCAGGTGCGGCCCGGCGGCCAGCGCCACCAGGCCGGCGCCGAGCCCGCCCATCATGGCCTGGCCCTCGCCGCCGATGTTGAACAGCCCGCCGTGAAAGGCCACCGCCACCGCCAGCCCGGTGAAGACGAAGGTGGTGGCGTAGTAGAGCGTGTAGCTGAAGCCGGCGCGCGAACCGAAGGCCCCCTTGAGCAGCAGGGTCAGCACCTGGCCCGGCTCGAAACCCACCAGCCACACGACCACGCCGGCCACCAGCAGCGCGATGACCAGGTTGACGACGGGCAGCAGGGCCACGTCCATCCAGCGCGGCAGCTCGACCGCCCGGCTCATTGCGCGCCTCCCATCAGGCGGCCCAGCGCCTGCTCGGAACAGTCGTCGATCGGCAGTTCACCGGCCACGCGCCCGGCGTTCATCACGACCACGCGGTCGGCCAGCGCCAGGATCTCGTCCAGCTCGGAAGAGACCAGCAGCACCGCGCCGCCGGCGTCGCGCATGGCGCGCAGGCGACCGTAGATGAATTCGATGGCGCCGATGTCCACCCCGCGCGTGGGCTGGCCCACCAGCAGCACCTGCGGCTCGGTCGCAGCCTCGCGCGCGAGCACCAGCTTCTGCTGGTTGCCGCCGCTGAACTTGCTGCTGCGCAGCGCCGGCTGGCGCGGCCGCACGTCGTAGCGCGCCATCATCTCGGCGGTGTCCTGGCGCATGTGGGCCTGGCGCATCCAGCCCGCGGCGCTGTAGCGGGGCCGGTCCTGGTAACCCAGCACGGCCGATTCCCAGGCCACAAACGGCAGCACCAGGCCGCGGCGGTGCCGGTCCTCGGGCACATGGGCCACACGCAGTGCACGCGCGGTGTGCGGGTCGATCCAGCGCGCGGGCGTGAACCGCCGCCCGCCCACGTCCAGCTCGCCGCGCACGGGCACCTGCAGGCCCGAGAGCACGTCCAGCAGCTCGCTCTGGCCATTGCCCGACACGCCGGCGATGCCGACGATTTCGCCCGCGCGCAGGTCCAGCCCCACATCGCACAGGCGCTGCACGCCCAGCGCATCGGTGGCACACAGGCCGCGCGCGCTCAGCAGCACCGCCCCCGGCGCCACGGCCCGGGCGCTGGCGTCGCGCCCCAGGTGCACCAGGCGCCCCACCATGGCCTGGGCCAGATCGTTCACGCTGGTGCCCGCGATCGGCGTGTCCAGCACCACTTGCCCGGCGCGCATCACCGTGACGTTGTCGCACAGCGACATGATCTCCTTGAGCTTGTGCGTGATGAGCAGGATGGTGGTGCCCTGGTCGCGCAGCGCGCGCAGGGTGCCGAACAGCTGCTCGGTCTCCTGCGGGGTCAGCACCGCGGTGGGTTCGTCGAGGATCAGGATGCGCGCACCGCGGTACAGCGCCTTGAGGATTTCCAGCCGCTGGCGCTCGCCCACCGGCAGGTCGTGCACCTGGGCGTCCAGCCGCACCTGCAGGCCTGTCTTGTCCATCAGCGCCTGCAGGCCCTGGCGCACGGTGGCACGGGCCGGGGTCAGGCGCCAGGCGGGCTCGGCGCCCAGCATCACGTTGTCCAGCGCGCTGAGCGTGTCCACCAGCATGAAGTGCTGGTGGACCATGCCGATGCCCAGCGCGATGGCCTGCGCCGAGCCTTCGATGCGCGCGGGCCGGCCCTCGATCTCGATCTGCCCGCTGTCGGCCTGGTAAAAGCCGTACAGGATGGACATCAGCGTGCTCTTGCCGGCACCGTTTTCGCCCACGATGCCGTGCACCGTGCCCGGTGCCACGGTCAGCGTCACGTCGCGGTTGGCGTGCACCGCGCCGAAGCGCTTCTCGATGTGGCGCATGGCCACCGCCGGCGCTGCAGGCATGCGTCGTTCAGTGTGTCCCGGAGATCAGGGGCTCAGTTGCACTTGTTGGCGGTCATGTAGTCGACCACCTGGATCTTGCCGCTGATGATGTCGGCCTTGGCTGCGTCCACCTTCTTCTTCATGTCGGCGCTGACCAGCTTGGCGTTGTGTTCGTCCATGGCGTAATCGACGCCGCCTTCCTTCAGGCCCAGCGAGGTCATGCCCGGGGTGATGCCCTTGAAGGCGTTGTAGACCGCCACGTCGACGCGCTTGACCATGCTGGTGAGCATGGTGCCGGGGTGCAGGTGGTTCTGGTTGCTGTCCACGCCAATCGCGAGCTTGCCGCTGTCCTTGGCGGCCTGGTAGACGCCGCTGCCCGTGCCGCCGGCGGCGGCGAACACTACGTCCACGCCCTTGGCGAACTGGGCCTTGGCCAGCTCGGCGCCGCGCGCCGGGTCGCCCCAGGCGGCGGGCGTGGTGCCGGTCATGTTGCCGGTGACCTCGATCTTGGGATTGACGTACTTGGCACCCTGTTCATAGCCGCACTGGAAGCGGCGGATCAGCGGGATGTCCATGCCGCCGACGAAACCGACCTTGCCGGTCTTGCTGGCCAGGGCGGCCATCATGCCCACCAGGAAACTGCCCTCGTGCTCCTTGAACACGATGCTCTGCACATTGGGCAGATCCACCACGCTGTCGATGATGGCGAACTTCAGCTTGGGATAGGCCTTGGCGGTTTTCTCGACCGTGCTGCCCTGGCTGAAGCCGATGCCCACGATGGGGTCGGCCCCGCGCTCGGCCATGCGGCGCATCGCCTGCTCGCGCTGCGTCGGGTTGGCGATCTCGAACTCCAGGTAGGCCTTGCCGCTTTCCTTCTTCCAGCGTTCGGCGCCGTCGTAACCGGCCTGGTTGAAGCTCTTGTCAAACTTGCCGCCCATGTCGTAGACCACAGCGGGTTCGGCGTGCGCGGCTCCGGCGGCCGCCAGGGAGGCCATGGCCACCAGCGACGCGAAGGACGGGACGGAAAGCGGCAAACGGTGCAGGTTCATGGTCAAGCCTCTCCTTGGGTTGGACACAACGGGGTCCCCGCAGAATAGCGGAGGCCGGTCCACAGGACCAGCAAATTTTGGGCCAGCGACACAGGCGCCGACCGCCTACCATGCGCCGATGAACGCGTCCGCCGACCCGCTGCGGGCCACCGCCCAGGCCCTGCCCAAGGTGCTGCTGCACGAGCACCTGGACGGCGGCCTGCGCGTGGCCACCCTGTTCGAGCTGATGCGCGCGCGCGGCCTGCCGCACCCGGCCACCAGTGTCGACCAGCTGGCCCGATGGTTCGACGCCAACGCCCACGCCGGCAGCCTGGAAAAGTACCTGCAGGGCTTTGCGTTGACCGTGGCCGCCATGGCCAGCCCCGCCGCGCTGCGCCGCGTCGCCCTGGAAGCGGCCGAGGATGCGGCGGCCGATGGCGCCGTGCTGGCCGAATTCCGCATCGCGCCGCTGCTGTTCGAGGCGCACGGCCTCTCTGGCGACGCCGCCGTCGAGGCGCTGCTGCAGGGACTGGCCGACAGCCCCGCCCTGCCACTGAACCAGCGCTCCGGCCTCATCGTCTGCGCCATGCGCCACCTGCCACCGTCCGAAACCCTGCGTGCCGCGCAGCTGGCCCTGCGCTACCAGGGCCAGGGCGTGGTCGGCTTCGATCTCGCGGGCGCTGAGCGCGGGCACCCGCCCGGCGAGCACGCCCAGGCGCTCGCGCTGGTGCGCGAGGCTGGCCTGGGCATCACCCTGCACGCGGGCGAGGCCGACGGGGCGGAGCGGGTGCTGGAGGCGGCGCGCCTGGGCGCCACCCGCATCGGCCACGGCATCCACCTGGTCGACGCGCTGCGCGACCCCGGCCGTCACCACCTGCTGGACGAAGCCATCGAACGCGGACTGCACCTGGAGGTGTGCCCCACCAGCAACGTGCACACCGGCGCGGCCCGCAGCATCGCCACCCACCCGATCACCGAGCTCTGGCGCGCGGGGGTTTCGCTGAGCTACCACACCGACAACCGCCTGATGAGCCGGGTCGGCCACAGCCAGGAGGCCGCCGAGCTGCTGCGCCACACCCCGCTGACGCCGGACGACCTGCGGGCCATGGCCCGGCAGGCGGCGCAGCACAGCTTTCTGCCGGTGCCGCAGCGCGAGGCGGCGCTCGCGGCGCTGGACCGGACGTCCTGAATCAGGTGCCGCTGTAAGGCAACGAGGAGTGATGCAACACGATGCGCAGCTTGCCCGCGTCGTCCTTGACGTACTTCCAGGTCTTGTCCACGGTGGTGACCTTGCCGGCCTTGTCGGTCATCTTCACGTTGCCCATGCTGGAGGCCGAGTCGCCGGTGATGAAGACGGCGGCGTTCTGGGCCTCACACTGCCTCCAGCCTTTGAGGGCGAAGCCGGTGTCCTTGGGGTACTTGCTGTCGCCGCCGACGAAGTAGGCCAGCGCGCCGTCGCGGGTGGTGCGGAACGTCTGGGGTGCGACGGTCAGCGTGGGCTTGAACAGCACAGCGCCCATCTGGTAGCCGTAGGCGCTGTCGATGACCTTTTCGGCCAGGGCCTTGGCGGCCGCCTGGCCGCCTTTCTCATAGGCGGCATTGATGTCGACCAGGGCCTGGCACCAGGCCTTCTGCGCGGCGATCACCTCGGCTTCGGTGATGGCCTGGTTGACCACGGTGGCCGAAGCGGCGCCGCTGGCGGCGACGAGGGCGAAGGGGACGAGGAAACGTGCGTTCATGAGGCTCACTCCTTGATGAATGGGTGGATGGCGCACAGCGATGCGCTGCACAGCGCCATTGGACGGCGCGCGTTTGAACATCGGTTGAACCGCGCATGAGCGCCGCCTGACGCCCACATGAACGCCAGATGAATCCACGCGGCGCGCGCGGCGGCGCCCCGACAATGGAGGCATGTTCCGACGTCGACTCAGTCTGGTGCTGGTGGTGCTGGCCGCTGCGGTGGTGCTGCAAGCGGTGGCCGCCGTGTTCGCTGCGCGCGAGGCCGAGCGGCAAGTGGTGCGCGGCCGCATTGCCAGCGACATCCTGCAACGCTTCGTGGAGCTGTCGGCGACCAAGCAGCGCCTGCGGTCCTGGGTGACCCAGCACCAGATCGGCACCACGGGCGATCCTGCCGAGCGCGACGCGCTGGAGCAGCGCATGCGCAACGCGCTGGGCGAGCTGAGCACACTGACCCAGCAGGCCTCGGACATCGGCATGACGGACGGGGCCACGGACGAGCAGGCAGCGCGCCAGGCAGCGCTGCAGGCGCTGGAGCGCAGCGTGGCGTCCCTGACAGCAGCGATCCGGCAGACGCCCCTGTTGCCGCCCGACGTACCCGCCCGCCAGGCCTGGGAAACGCTGTCGGATGTGTTTGAGCAGTCCGATGGGCGCGACCTGCGGCAGATCGTGGCCGCCAGCATCGAACGCGAGAAGGCGGCCATGGAGCGCGAGCGCGCCGCCGCCAACCAATCACTGGCGCGCATGCGCGCCTGGTGGATGGGCACGGCGCTGGTGCTGGCGCTGGGCGCGCTGGCGGCCACGGTTTATTTCGGTCGCGCTTTGCGCCGGCCGCTGAACGCTTTGTCGGCCGGCGCCCAGGCGCTGCAGCGGGGGCAGCTGCAGCACCGCATCAATCTGACTGGAGGCGACGAGTTCGCCGAGGTGGCCGGCAGCATGAACGCCATGGCCCAGGAGCTGGAGCAGCACCGCCAGCGCGAGGCGCAGCAGCGCCAGGTGCTGGAGGCCACGGTGCGCGAACGCACGGACGATCTGCACCAGGCCAACGAGTCGCTGCGTCGCACCGATGTGCGCCGCCGCCAACTGCTGGCCGACATCAGCCACGAGCTGCGCACGCCCACCACAGCCATTCGAGGCGAGGCCGAGGTGACGCTGCGCGGTCGCGAGCGGCCAGTGGCCGAGTACCGCGAGGCGCTGGGGCGCATCGTCGAGATTTCGCGGCAGCTGGGCAGCGTGATCGACGACCTGCTGGCGATGGCCCGCACCGACATGGAGACCTTCAGCCTGGCGCGCCATCCAGTGGCGCTGCAGGCACCTTTGCTGGACGCGCTGAGCCAGGCGGCGGCGCTGGCTGCCGAGCACGGAGTAAGCCTCAAACCCGAGGGGCAGCCGGTGGTGCCGGTTCAGGTGTTCGGCGACACCCAGCGGCTGACGCAGCTGCTGATGCTGTTGCTGGACAACGCGATCCGCTATTCGCATCCTGGCGGAGTGGTGCGCTGGCGCATGGAGGTGCAGGACGGAGCGGTGGAGGTGCGCGTGGTGGACGAGGGCATCGGCATCTCGCCCGAGGAACTGCCGCAGGTGTTCGAACGCCACTTCAGGGGTGACCAGGCGCGTCGTCACCGCGCCAGCGGCAGCGGGCTGGGCCTGCCGATCGCGCGCGCCCTCGCCCAGGCGCACGGCGGTTCGCTGGAGCTGGTGAGCCCTTGCCGCGAGGCGGGCGGCCGGGGCACCTGCGCGGTGCTGCGTCTGCCGCTGTGGCAGGTGCCCCCGCCGGTCCTGGAGGGCGCCAGCCCAGAGGACCTCGCCGAAGAGGTGCGCCCGTGAACATCCTGCTGGTGGAGGACGATCCCCGCATCGCAGACTTCCTGCTGCGCGGGCTGCGGGCCGAAGGTCACCAGGTGCAGCGGGCCGCCAATGGCCACGACGGGCTGGCGCTGGCGCAGGATGCGGCGCGGCACGCGCAGCCGGCCGACCCGCCCACCGTGCTGGTGCTGGACCTGATGCTGCCAGGCATGAACGGCATGGAGATCTGCCAGACGCTGCGGGCGGCGGGGGTGGCGCTGCCGATCCTGATGCTGACAGCCCTGGGTTCGCTGGAAGACCGGGTGGCCGGCCTGCGCATGGGCGCGGACGACTACCTGTGCAAACCCTTCGAGTTCGAGGAGCTGCTGGCGAGGCTGGAGGCCCTGGCTCGGCGCGCCCGCCCGCTGCAACCGGGGCGCTTGTCCCGCCTCCAGGTGGGCGACCTGGTGCTGGACCGCGAAAGCATGAAGGCCACGCGCGCAGGGCAGGCGCTGACACTGACGGCGCGTGAGCTGGCCCTGCTGGAGCTGCTGATGAGTTCGCCGGGTCGGCTGTTCAGCCGCGAGCGGATTCTGGCCAGCGTGTGGGGGCACAGCGAGGATCCGCTGACCAACGTGGTGGATGTCTATATCCGCCGCTTGCGCAGCAAGATCGACGAGGGCCGCGAAACCCCGCTGATCCAGACCGTGCGCGGGTTGGGCTACCGACTGGAGGCCCCACCCCCGGCGACCTGAAGCGGCAGCGCCGAGGCCGGCAGGCCGAACACCTTGTCGAACGCCCAATTGAAGACGAAGGTGTAGAGCAGGAAGAACAGCGCCAGCCCGACCTCCAGCACCAGCGCGTGCTGCAGGCTGATGCCGAACCACCAGGCGAACAGCGGCACCAGCAGCACCAGGAAGCCCAGCTCGAAGCCGACGGCGTGCGCCACGCGGCGCGCGAGGCCGCGGCCGCGCACGCTCTGGCGCGCTTCCCAGCGCTCGAACAGGGTGTTGTAAACCAGGTTCCACACCACGGCGATGAGCGAGGTGACCACTGCGATCACGCTGGCGCGTTCCAGGCTGGCGCCGGAGCCGGCGGCCAGGCCGGTGCTGCTGATGGCGATGGCGATCAGTTCGTAGAGGGTGACGTAGACGACTTTGCGACGCAGGCCTTGCATGGGAACAGGTGATTCGTGTGGGGCACAGGAGCCGCTCGGGCGCGGCTATGCTCCCCCGATTGTGATGTCTGGTCTGGAGCGTGCGATGCTGGATGTGGTCTGTCTGTGTGCCGAGTGGTGCAGTGCCTGCCGGGCCTGGCGGCCCGACTGGGACGCATCCGCCGCGCGCCACCCGCAGCACCGCTGGCACTGGCTGGACATCGAGGACGAGCCCGAACTGATGGACGAGGTCGGGCTGGACATCGAGACCTTCCCCACGGTGCTGATCGCCCGCGGCGGCCAGGCCCTGTTCCTCGGTGCGATTCCGCCGCAGCCGGCATTTCTGGACCACCTGCTGGCCCGCCTGGGCGCCGCCGATGCCGCCCCGCAGGGTGTGGCGCCGGAGGCGGTGGCGCTGGCACAGCGCCTGTTCGCGCGCCACCGCGCCTGAGCACCCCTTCTTTCAGCGAAGCACCGGAACCGGGCGGCGCCATGGGCCGAATCGGGGCGTCCGGCTGTCGGAAACCCGCGTTTTGCACCACGCTGATGCACCAATCTTGCATACAAGCCCTGTAGACAGGCTGGCACGGTTCTGGCAACAATGGTTTTCAACCACCGGTGCCCACCATGACCTCCAGCGACATCGCCGACCGCATTGTTGAAGCCATCCTGGCGCAGAAGCTGGCGCCGGGCGCGCGCCTGGGCGAGCAGGCGCTGTCCATGCTGTTCGACTGCAGCCGCACCCTGGTGCGCGAGGCCATGATGCAGCTGGCCGCACGCGGCATCGTCACCGTCAGCTCGCGCCGCGGCTGGTTCGTGGTGGAGCCCTCGGAGGCCGAGGCGCGCGAGGCCTTCGAGGCGCGGCGCGTGATCGAGACCGGGCTGATCCGCAGCGCCGCGCCCATGGACAAGACCAAGCTGGACAAGCTCAAGCGCCATATCCGCGAAGAGAAGCAGGCACTCAAGGGCGCCGACGTGGGCCGGCGCAGCTACCTGCTGGGCGACTTCCATGTGTGTCTGGCCGAGTGCCTGGGCAACCAGCTGCTGGCCGACACGCTGCGCGACTTCACCGCGCGCACCACGCTCATTGCCATGCTCTACCAGAGCACGCACGACGCGGCGCAGTCGTGCCAGGAGCACGTGGACATCGTCAAGGCGCTCGAAGCCGGCGACACCGCGCGCGCCGAGGCGCTGATGGCCCAGCACATCGGCCACGTGCAGCAGGCGCTGCGGCTGGACACCGCGGCGGCCGACCCGCTGGCCAACCTGCGCGCGGCGCTGGCGCCCGTCTCGGGCCCGCGCAACGACCCCGACTCCCCTTCCTCCCCCACCTACCTAGGAGCTGTTCTATGAAGACCACCAAACGCCACCTGCTCGCCCTCTCGGCCAGCCTCGCCCTGGCCGCCCTCACCGGTGGCGCCCACGCCCAGACCGCGCTGGACGACGTGATGAAGGCCAAGGCGATCAAGATCGCCATCCCGACCGACTTCCCGCCCTACGGCTTCGTAGGCACCGACCTGCAACCGCAGGGCCTGGACGTGGACATGGCCAAGTACATCGCCACCAAGCTGGGCGTGAAGGTGGAGCTGGTGCCGGTGACCAGTGCCAACCGCATCCCCTACCTGCAGACCAAGAAGGCCGACCTCGTCATCTCCACCCTGGGCAAGAACCCCGAGCGCGAGAAGGTGATCGACTTCACCATCGCCTACTCGCCCTTCTTCCAGGCGGTGTTCGCGCCCAAGAGCATGCCGCTGGCCTCGTTCGCCGACCTGGCGGGCAAGTCGGTGGGCGTCACGCGCGGCGCCATCGAAGACCAGGAACTGAGCAAAGTCGCGCCGGCGGGCGCCGATATCAAGCGCTTCGAAGACAACAACGCCACCGTCTCGGCCTTTGTCTCGGGCCAGGTGCAGGTGATCGCGACCGGCGCGTCGGTGGCCGGCAACATGATGGCGCGCAACCCGCAGCTGAACACCGAATACAAGCTGCTGCTCAAGGACAGCCCGAACTTCATCGGCGTGGCCAAGGGCGAGGACGCGCTGCGCACCAAGGTCAACGAGGTCATCCTCGGTGCGAAGAAGGCGGGCGATCTGGACACCATGGCCAAGAAGTGGCTGGGCCGTCCCGCCGGCACGCTGCCTGAATAAGCACCGCTGACGCACACGAAGGACGGGCGCCATGCGCATCGAACTCGATTTCCTGGCCGTGCTGGAGCAGTGGCCGCTGCTGGCCACTGGCGTGGCCTGGACGCTGGGGCTGACGGCCATCTCGGCGCTGCTGGGCGTGGCCGTCGGCGTGGCCTGCGCCTGGGCCCGCAGCCACGGTCCGCTGTGGCTGCGCTGGGTGGTGGGCACCTATGTGGAGCTGATCCGCAACACGCCCTTCATCGTGCAGCTGTTCTTCGTGTTCTTCGGCCTGCCGGCGGCGGGGGTGAAGCTCACGCCCGAGATCGCTTCGGTGATCGCGATGGTGGTCAACCTCGGAGCCTACGCGGCCGAGATCGTGCGCGCCGGCATCGAGGCCACCCCCAAGGGCCAGTACGAAGCGGCGGCGAGTCTCGCACTGAGTCGGGCGCAGACCTTCATCCACGTCGTGCTGCCGCCCGCGCTGCGCAAGGTGTGGCCCGCGCTGACCAGCCAGATCATCATCGTCATGCTGGGCTCGGCGGTGTGCGGCCAGATCGCGACCGAGGAGTTGAGCTACGCGGCCAACCTGATCCAGAGCCGCAACTTCCGCGCATTCGAAGCCTTCATCGTCGCGACCGGCATCTACCTGCTGCTGGCGATCGGTGTGCGGGCCCTGCTGAACTGGGCCGGTCCGCGCTTTATCTTCGGCCGGGGAGGTGCCCGTGGTTGATTTTTCTCTCTGGGACATCCTGCGCAATCTGCTGCTGGCCGCGCGCTGGACGGTGGCGCTCTCGCTGGTCGCCTTCATCGGCGGCGGGCTGGTGGGCATGGCGCTGCTGGTGGCGCGCACCGCGCGCTGGCCGGGCGCGGAGACCTTCGTGTCCGGCTACGTGCAACTCTTCCAGGGCACGCCGCTGCTGATGCAGCTGTTCCTGGCCTACTTCGGCCTGGCGCTGTTCGGCGTCGACACCTCGGCCTGGGTGTCGGCGGCGCTGGCGCTCACGCTCTACACCAGCGCCTTCCTGTGCGAGATCTGGCGCGGCTGCGTGGCCTCGGTGCCCAAGGGGCAGTGGGAGGCCGCGCAAAGCCTGGCGCTGAGCTTTGCCGAACAGCTGCGCTATGTGGTGCTGCCGCAGGCCACGCGCATCGCCATCGCGCCCACCGTGGGCTTCCTGGTGCAGGTCATCAAGGGCACGGCGCTGGCGTCCGTCATCGGCTTCGTCGAACTGACCAAGGCCGGCACCATGATCACCAACGCCACCTTCCAGCCCTTCCTGGTCTACAGCTGTGTGGCCCTGATGTATTTCGCGCTCTGCTTCCCCGTGAGCCTGACCGCGCGCCGCCTCGAAAGGAAATTGAATGCTGTCCGCTGACACTGCCACCCCCATCGTGGACATCCAGCAGTTGCGCAAGTCCTACGGAACCAATGAGGTGCTCAAGGGCATCGACCTGCAGGTGAAGAAGGGCGAGGTGATCGCCATCATCGGCAAGAGCGGTTCGGGCAAGAGCACGCTGCTGAGGTGCATCAACGGGCTGGAGACCTTCCAGTCCGGCGCACTGACGGTGGACGGCCAGCCGCTGCTGCACGAGGACGCCGCCGCCATGCGCGCGCTGCGCCAGCACGTGGGCATGATCTTCCAGCAGTTCAACCTGTTCCCGCACCTGAGCGTGGGCAAGAACGTGATGCTCGCGCCCGGCCTGGTGAAGAAGACTGCCAAGGACACGGGCGAGCAGCAGGCGCGCCGGCTGCTGCAGCGCGTGGGCCTGGGCGAGAAGTTCGACGCCTATCCCGACCAGCTCTCGGGCGGCCAGCAGCAGCGCGTGGCGATCGCGCGCGCGCTGGCGATGGAGCCCAGCGTGCTGCTGTGCGACGAGATCACCTCGGCACTCGACCCCGAACTGGTGGGCGAGGTGCTGCGCGTGGTCGAGTCGCTGGCCGACGAGGGCATGACGCTGCTGATGGTCACGCACGAGATGGGCTTCGCGCGCAAGGTCAGCGACCGCGTGATCTTCATGCACCAGGGCCGCGTGCACGAGATGGGGCCGCCCGACGAACTGTTCGCGGCGCCCAAGACGCCGGAGCTGCAGCAGTTCCTGGCGTCGATTCACTGAAGACCGCTTCGCGGGAAGCTCACTCCTGCAGGGTCCACTGCGCCTGGCCCTGCGCATCGCGCACGCCCACGGCGGTGCAGGGGCGGCGCTCGACTGATACCGGCTGCCGGCCCTGGGCCAGCGGCCCCAGCAGCTGCGAGGGGTGGTGCACGAATCGCACGGTCTGCGGAGCGGGCTCATCGGTGCGCGCGCGCTGCAGTTCCAGGTGGGCGCGCTCGAAGGCCGCCACCTCGTGCAGGTAGGGGTCGTGCGACGGCCGGGCCAGCAGGAAATCGCAGAACTCGATGGCCTCGGGCAGGAAGTAGAAGGTCCTGGGTGGGTGCTGCGTCCAGAAGGCGGACAGCGCGGCCTGCAGCGCCTCGCCCTTGAGCAGGGTGGTGGTCAGCGGCAGCAGGGCCTTGATCTTGCCCAGCCGGAACCCCTTGTGCAGGGTCTGGTTGATGTCCAGCCCGGTGCTGGCGGCGATGGCGTTGAGCCGGCGCCGCTCCAGCGCGCTCAGGTCCGCGTCCTCCGGAAATCCTTGCGCCAGAACCGACGCGCGCCACGCCGGGTCGATGACCAGCCGGGCCATCAGCGACTGGAATGTTGCCAAGCTCATGCCGCCACCTTGAAGTCCAGTTCGCAGGTGATCGCAGGCTGCGGCTGGCACGACTGCCAGAGCCGCTTCATGCGGCGCAGGTCGGCGCGCACCCGGGCCTCGCCCACCACGTCGAACCACGAGCCGAACAGCTCGAACACCACCGCGCCGACGTTGGGGCAGCGCGGCAGGGTGTATTCCAGCAGCGCCCACACCTCGTCGGGCACCGCGTCGCTGTGGGCGTCGAGGTAGACGCCGTCGAGCATCATGCCGCCGGCCACGTGGATCTCGCCCACGTTGTTCAGGTCCAGCGCGTCGACGAAGGCGCGCGCGTCGAAGCCGTGGTTGACCGCGTTGGTGTGCACGTTGTGCAGGTCCAGCAGCAGGCCGCAGCCGCAGCGCTCGCACAAGGTGTTGAGGAAGTCCGCTTCGTCCATCTCCGCTTCCGGAATGTCGAAGTACCAGACGTTGTTCTCCAGCAGGAAGGGCACCGGCACCGCCGCCTGCACCTGCCGCACGCGCGGGCGGATGAGGTCGATGGTGGCCAGATCGCGCGGCAGCGGCAGGGTGATGCCGACGTTGACCGCCTGGCCCCGGTGATCGGCCACGTGAAAGGCCAGGTGGTCGCTGTGCCAGGGAAAGCGCAGGCGCTGGTGCCAGCGGCGCAGCTGCTGCAGGTGCTGCGGGTCGAAGTGAGCGGCGCTGCCGATGGACAGGCCGATGCCGTGGGGGATGACCGGCATGCCGCGCGCGATGCCATCGAGCCAGGCGACGTGCTCGGTGTCGTCGAGGTAGCGCGGTTCGTGGCCTAGGCCGAGGTCGGTCCACAGGATGTCGGGCACGACCTCGACCATGTCGAAGGCCCCGGCTGGCCGTTCGATCAGACCCCGCAGGGGGGTCTGAAAGGCCAGTCCCACGCCGAGCTTGGGCAATGGCAGCATGGCGGCCTCCGGCTCAGCGGATGCGACCGTTGACGATGTCTTCGATCACGAAGCGGTCCAGCCCCGAGAGGCAGGGCCGGCAGCCCTTGAGGCCCGGCAACTCCGGGATGGTGAGGGTCTGCTTGAGCACGTCGACGATCTTGTCGAAGGGCATGTCGTTGGACAGCGCGAGCCGGACTTCGCGCACCTGCGGCGTCTTCTTGATGGTGGCCATGTGTCTCTCCTGCTTGGGGTTGTGCCGCCCCGACATGGAACGGCTGGGCCATGCTAGGAGCCGACCCTGGCAGGGTCATCCCTCGCCTGAATGAGTCTGGCGCGGGTGTTTCATCAAACGGATGGAGACGCGGTCAGTCCGAGAAAGCTGTCGAGGATGTGGAAGTGGTCGTCGTGGAAGCGGTCTTCCATCGCCGCCAGGTCGGCGATGGGCACCCACTGCGCCGAGCGTGCGTCGTCGCTGCCCTGCACCTCGGGCAGCGGTCGGTGGCCCAGGTCGAAATGGTGGGCGTGGGTGATGACGCGGCCACGAGCGCTGCGGTCGGGGTGATCGAACACGCGCACGCCCCTGAGTGCGCGCGCGATATCGCCTTGCAGCAGGTGCAGGCCCGTCTCTTCGTGCAGCTCGCGCAGGGCCGACTGGTAGACCGTTTCGCGCGGCTCCAGAAAGCCGCCCGGCAGTGCGAACAGGCCCTGGCCCGGCGCTCGGTCGCGCACGATCAGCAGCACGCGGTCGGCACACTGGATCAGCGCGTCGACGGTGACGAACACCGGCGGGTAGGGCGCGCTGGCCCACAGGGCCTTTTCCGCGCGCAGGCTGGCCCATTCGTCCGCCAGTTCGCGGTAGCAGGGCAACTGGGCCCAGGCGCGCAAGAAGTGGATGGTCGAGGGCGGCACCTGGCTGACCAGGGCCGCCAGCGCGGGCTCCAGCGGGTGGCCTGCGGCGCCAAAGAGCGCATCGCGCACGGCGCTCGAATGCAGCGCGCCCTGCGACCCGACGTCGTCGAGCAGCCAGCCGGGAAAGTCGTCGAGGTAGGTGCTGGTGGCGTCCTTGTGGTGGCCCACCAGCACGGTCTGCCCCGGCGGCAGGGCGCCCAGCTGCGCCTGAACGCCGTCGCGCACGGCTTCCACCCAACGCTGGCCGTCGTAGTGGTCGCGCACCGGCAGGAAGCCCACGCGCGCCGCCTCTTCGGCGCTCAGCGCCAGGCGGATCATTTCGACCCGCTCCGCCCAGGTGAACGGGTTCTTGGGGCTGCGCGCCTGGAAGGCCGAACCGATCACGACCACCACGCGCGGGGCGAGCGCGAGGGCGCGGCGGATGACGGCCAGCTGCCCCAGGTGCAGGCCCTGGAAACGGCCGATGCAGACGGCGGCGGCGAAGTGCGGTGAAGGGTTCATGGTGTTCAGAAGTGTTGGGCGGCAATCGGCATCTGGCGGCCGGAGCCAAAGGCGCGGGCGCGCACGCGGATGATGGGCGGGGCCTGGCGACGCTTGTATTCGCTGCGCGCGACCATGCGGCGCACACGGTCCACCAGCGCCGCACCTTCGGGCTGTTGCACCAGGCGGGCCACGTAGGCCTCGACCTCGATGCGTTCCTCCCGCGCCAGGCCGTGGCCTTCGATCAGGTGCTTGAGCACCTCGTCCAGCACCTCGTAGGGCGGCAGGCTGTCGGTGTCCTTCTGGTCGGGCGCGAGTTCGGCAGAGGGCGGCTTCTCGATGATGGCCTGCGGGATGATCTCGCGCCCGGCGGCGTCGTTGAGGTGGCGCGCGAGCGCGAACACCTCGGTCTTGTAGAGATCACCGATCAGACCCAGACCGCCGTTGGTGTCGCCATAGAGCGTGCAGTAACCCACCGACATCTCCGACTTGTTGCCGGTGGTCAGCAGCAGGTGGCCCCAGGTGTTCGAGTACTCCATGAGGATGGTGCCGCGGATGCGCGCCTGCAGGTTCTCCAGCGCCAGGCCCTGCAGCGGCGCACCGAAGGCCGCTTCGAAGCCGGCGCTGTAGCCGCGCACCAGGTCGGCAATCGGGTGGCAGTACAGGCGCACGCCCAGGCTGTCGCAGAGCGTCTTCGAATCGTCCACCGAGCCCGCCGACGAAAACACCGAGGGCATGGTGATGGCGGTCACGCGGTCGGGGCCAAAGGCCTCGGCGGCCAGCGCGATGGTGATGGCCGAGTCGATGCCGCCGGACGAGCCGATCACCGCCTGCGTGAAGCCGCAGCGGCGCGCGTAGTCGCGCAGGCCGAGCACGATCTGCTGGCGGTAGAAGGCCATGGTGGGCAGCCCCTGCGCCGACACGGGGGGCAGCGCTTCGCCCCGGGCACCGCGAAAGCCGCTGGCTTCGAAGCGCAGCGTGGTCACGTCCTCCACGAAGCGCTGCGCCTCGAACACCACGCCAGCCTTCGGTTCCACCGCAAAGGACGCCCCGTCGTACACCAGCTGGTCGTGGCCACCGACCTGGTTGACGTAGAGGATGGGCAGGCCGTGGCGGCGGCTGGCGGCGGCGAAGATCTGGTGGCGCTGCTCGCGCTTGCCGATGTGGGACGGGCTGGCGTTGATGGACACCACCAAGTCGGGTGCGGCGTCGCGCAGCCGCTCGAACGGGTTGACCGCGTAGCCGCTGCCGTCGTCGTTCCAGCCGTCCTCGCAGATCAGGAACCCGAGCTGTGCGGTGCCGATGCGCAGCACCTTGGCCACGTCGGGGCCGGGCTCGAAATGGCGGCGCTCGCTGAAGATGTTGTAGGTCGGCAGCAGCTGCTTGGCGTATTCGAGCAACAGCTCGCCTGCGCGCACGACGCGCAGCACGTTGCGCAGCCGCTTGCCCGGACCGGGGTGCACCGCCGGCATCCCGACCACCCAGTGCAGCGCGGGCATCTGGCGCGAGGCCTGCAGCAGCGCCTCGAAGCCTGCGTCCACGCGGGCCATGAAGTGCGGCTCGTCCAGCAGGTCGCCGGGGTAGTAGCCGGTGAGTGAGAGTTCGGAGAAGACGACCAGATCGGCGCCGTCGTCGCGGGCCCGCTGCGCGGCCGCGACCATCTTGCGCACGTTGCCGTCCATGTCGCCGATGGTGACGTTGAGCTGGGCCAGGGTGATGCTGATCATGTGGCCTCCGCGGGCACGTTGAACACCTGGCGCAGATAGGCCAGGAAGGTGGCGTCGTCGCACAGGGTCTTGCCTGGCGAGTCGGACAGTTTGGCTACCGGCTGGCCGTTGGCGCTGGTGAGCTTCATGACGATGTTCAGCGTCTGCAGGCCGACGTCGTTGGACAAATGGGTACCGATGCCGAAGCCCAGCTGCGTGCGGTCGCCCAGCGCGCGGTAGATCGCAATGGCTTTGTCCACCGTCAGGCCGTCGGAGAACACCAGGCGCTTGGTGTGCGGGTCGATGCGCAGCCTGGCGTAGTGCGCCAGGGCCTTCTCGGCCCAGACCAGCGGGTCGCCCGAGTCGTGGCGCAGACCGTCGAACAGCTTGGCGAAGTAGAGGTCGAAGTCGGCGAGGAAGGCGTCCATGCCGACCACGTCGGTCAGCGCGATGCCCAGGTCGCCGCGGTACTCCTGCACCCAGTCTTCGAGCGCGGCCTTCTGCGAGTCGCGCAGGCGCACGCCCAGCGCCTGGTAGGTCTGCAGGTACTCGTGCGCCATGGTGCCGATGGGCACCAGGCCGAGGTCGCGCGCCAGCCGCACGTTGGACGTGCCCTTGAACACCTGGGGCAGGCACGTGCTGAAGGCCTGCACCACCTCGCGCTGCCACGGCCGCGAGAAGCGGCGGCGCACACCGAAGTCGAACAGCTCGAAGGGGTGGCGCAGGGCCGGCTGCTGCACGAAGGCTCCGATGACAGCGATCTTGGCTTCCAGCCTGCGGCGGCCTTCGGCCTCGGCCGCGGCGCGGTCGAAGCGGCGGAAGTACAGCTCGTTGACGATGGCCAGCACGAAGATCTCGAAGGCCATGACGTGCACCTGCGGCCCCTTGGCCACGATGCGCAGCTGATCGCCCTCGGCGAAGGCTTCGATGAAGGCGCGCTGGAAGCGGAAGATGCGCAGGAAGTCGACGAAGTCGCTTTTGATGTAGCGCAGACCGCCGAGGTAGCGCAGCTCGTCCTCGGTGAACGAGAGGGCGCACAGCGCGTCCAGTTCGGCGTTGACCTCGTCCAGCAGCTGCGCCAGCGGGAAGGCCGGCTGGTTGCGGCAGACGAAGCGGTACTCCGCCTGCGTCTGCGGGTGGCGGTGCAGCATGGTCTGCCACATCGTGAACTTGTAGAGGTCGGTGTCCAGCAGGCTGGTGATGACGGGTTCCATGGTGGCTCCAGGGTCAGGCATCGGCCTGAAGAAGGGGAAGGACCTCGGCGCAGGTGGCCAGGCGCGCGCCCTGCCGCTGCAGGTCGGCCAGGAAGGCCTGGGCTTGCGCTTCGAAACCGGTCACCGGGCTCATCGCATCGGTCAGCAGCACCAGCTTGTCCAGCCGACGCGAGGGCAGGTGCTGCGCCAGATGTTCGACGGTGGCCTTGACGCAGTGGCTGCTGGCCTCGCCCGCGATCACGATGCGCTCGGCCTCGTCCAGGCTGGCGATCAGCGCGGTGTTGAGCTGCGTGTCGGCGTCGACCGCATCGGGCACCTCGGCCTGCAAAGCGCTGTAGTGCTCGGTCCAGGGGTTGCTGCCCTTGCTGACCTTCTGCACCACGCCCAGGCGCCGGTCTTCCCAGCGGTTGTAAGCGGCCTTGACCGCGGGGTGCACGTTGTGGCCCCAGCTGCCGACCTCGCAGTGCACCGGCCAGACCATCAGCGTGTAGCGGCCGGCCTGCTCCAGCGCGTCCAGATAGTCGAGGGTGCGGGGCAGGGCAGTGGCGTCGCGCGGCCGGTAGCGGCCGGCGCGCACCTCGGCGGCAGTGATGGCGGTGAACGGGTTCACGGCCTCGCCTTCGCCGGTCTGCCAGAAGGTGGGATGAGCAATGTCGTAGCGCTGGTGGGAGTCGAGCGTAATGACGATGCGCTCGATGCCATCGCCGCCCGCGTCGATGAGCGCGGCCAGGCGCAGCATGTCGGCGTGGGCGCCGCTGACCGGCAGCGCCGGTGCTGCGGGAGCGTTGCGCAGCGGGTCGGTGGCGCGCCAGCCCTCGGGCAGGTCGCAGAAGTCGTTCTGCGGGTCGATGATCAACAGGGTGGTGCGGCTGCTCATGGTGTCCTCCTGGGTCGATGGTAGGTGAAGGCGGATGCTTCATCATCCAAATAAGTTGCACTGTACAACTTATGTGAGTTGTATAGTACAACTTAATCTGGAGGTGTCAAGCCATGTCCCCTGCTCCCGTCGTTTCCAGCGCCCTGACTTTCGAACGCCCACTGGTCACGGTCGACGTGGTGATCTTCTCCCTAGTCGACGAGCAGCTGTGCGTGCTGCTGGTGCGCCGGCCCGAGGGCGAGCACGAACCATTCCCTGGCCGCTGGGCCCTGCCCGGTGGCTTTGTCGACGTGCACCGCGACGCCTCGCTGCTGGCCTGCGCCGAGCGCAAGCTGCGCGAAAAGACCGGTGTGGTGGCGCCCTATCTGGAGCAGCTGGGCAGCTGGGGCGATGCGAGACGCGACCCGCGCGGCTGGTCGGCCACGCACGCCTACTTTGCCCTGATCGCCCAGCCAGCGATTTCCGCAGACAGCGGCACCGTCACCGAGTGGGTGGCTTGTGATCAGGCCCTGCGCCGGCGCCTGGCCTTCGACCACCACACCCTGCTGGGCGCGGCCATCGACCGCCTGCGCGGCAAGGTGGAATACACCTCGCTGCCGGCCTTCCTGCTGCCTGAGCCTTTCACCCTGCCGCAGCTGCAGCGCATCTATGAAGTGGTGCTGGGCCGGCCCCTGGACAAAAGCGCTTTCCGAAAGCGCATGCTCGATGCGGACTTTCTGGTCGAAGCCGGCACGCTGGCCCGCGAGCAGGGACGGCCGGCGGTCGGCTACCGGCTGCGGGATCGCGAACAGGCCACCCTGTTTCCGCGCACGTTCAAGCCGGCGGAATGAGCCTACGTTAAAACCATTGAAAATAAAAATCTGGCTTTATATTTGCAAAAGGCATATGATGCACCGGTGAGCGGGGTTCGCTGGCATGCGCCAACCGAAGCCCCAAGGCTGGTGGCCCCTGTGCCACACCGCCCGTCTCCGTGCCCTGCGGCCTTCCGGCTCTGGCGGCATCTGTCCTCGCGGCATCCTTTGAAGCCGCTTCTCTCTGCGCCACCGGGCTGAGTCCCGACCACGGCGCCACTCTCTGAAAGGCTCACCATGAGCACCAAACTGTATGTGGGCAACCTGCCCTACTCCGCCGACGACCATTCGTTGCGCAACAACTTCGCCGAGTTCGGCGATGTGGCTTCCGCCAAGATCATGATGGACCGCGACAGCGGCCGCTCCAAGGGCTTCGGCTTTGTGGAAATGGGCTCGGCCGAACAGGCCGAAGCCGCGATCAAGGGCCTGAACGGCCTGTCCGTCGGTGGCCGCAACATCGTCGTCAACGTGTCGCGCCCGAAAGAGTCGACCGGCGGTGGCTATGGCGACCGTGGCGGACGCGGCGGCTACTGAGCCCTCCCGCTCCTCGCGAAGAAACCGGCCCTCTGGGCCGGTTTTTTTTCGTCCCCGCGCAGGACGGCTTCAGGCGGTGGCCCGGTCCAACGCCTGGTCGATGTCCCAGAGGATGTCGTCGATGTGCTCCAGGCCAACCGAGATGCGCACCATGTCCGGCGGCACGCCGGCCGCCAGTTGCTGGGCAGCGTCGAGCTGGCGGTGCGTGGTGCTGGCGGGGTGGCTGATGAGGGTGCGCGTGTCGCCGATGTTGACCAGGTGGCTCATGAACTGGGCGCTCTCGATGAACTTCACGCCCTGCTGCATGCCGCCTTTGACGCCAAACGCGAGCAGTCCCGAAGCGCCGCGCATCTGCTTTTTCATGAGGTCGTGCTGCGGGTGGTCGGGCAGGCCGGGGTAGTTGACCCAGCCCACGCGCGGGTCGTCCTTCAGATACTGCGCCACCGCCAGTGCGTTGGCACAGTGGCGCTCCATGCGCAGCGGCAGCGTCTCGACGCCCTGCAGGATCTGCCAGGCGCTGGTGGGCGCGAGCGCCGCGCCGAACACGCGCAGGCCCTCCATGCGGCAGCGCATGGTGAAACCGAAGTTGCCGAAGGTCTCGTAGAACTTCACGCCGTGGTAACCGGGCGAGGGCTCGGTCATGCCGGGGAACTTGCCGTTGTCCCAGGGGAAGGTGCCGCTCTCGACCACCACGCCCCCGAGCGTGCTGCCGTGGCCGGCGAGGTACTTGGTGGCGCTGTGCACCACGATGTCGGCACCGAAACGGATCGGGTTGCAAAGAAAGGGACTGGGCACGGTGTTGTCCACCACCAGCGGCAGGCCGTGCGCGTGCGCCACGTCAGCGATGGCGGTGATGTCGAGCACCACCATGCTGGGGTTGCCCAGGGTCTCGGCGAACAACGCGCGGGTGTTGGGTCGGATCGCGGCAGCGAAGGCGTCGGGGTCGGTGGCGTCGACGAAAGTCGTCTCAATGCCGAACTTCTTCAGGTTGACCGCGAGCATGGTCACGCTGCCGCCATAGAGCGCGCCGGCCGCGACCACGTGGTCGCCGGCCTGCAGCAGCGTGGTCAGTGCCAGCGCTTCGGCCGCCATGCCGCTGGCCGTGGCCACCGCGGCGCGGCCGCCTTCGAGCGCGGCCACGCGCTCTTCCAGCGCCGCCACCGTGGGGTTGGACAGGCGCGAATAGACGTTGCCGAAGGTCTGCAGGTTGAACAGGCTGGCCGCGTGGTCGGCGCTGTCGAACACGAAGCTGGTGGTCTGGTAGATGGGCAGGGCGCGCGCGCCGGTGGCGGCGTCGGGGATCTGGCCGGCGTGGATGGCGAGCGTCTCGGGCTGGAAGTTGCGGTCGGCCATGGTCTCAGCCCTGCTTCGGTCGGTGCGACGAAATCACCTTGGTGTTCACGCCGGCCCAGTTGAGGCCGCCGAACAGGCGCGCGTGCTCGATCTTCACGCAGCGGTCCCAGACCGAGTCCAGCCCGCCCTCGGTCGCGATGCGGTCGGCCTCTTCGCTCATCAGGCCCAGCTGCTGCCACAGCGTCTTCGCGCCGATGGCGACCGCGCTCTTCGCGATCGCCGGGATCTCCTCGACCTTGCGGAACACGTCGACCATGTCGACCGGGAACGGGATGTCCTCCAGCCGCGCGTAGCTCTTCTCGTCCAGGATTTCGGGGTAGCGCGGGTTCACCGGCACGATGCGGTAGCCGCGCTCCTGCATGTACTTGGCAGCGAAGTAGCTGGGCCGGTGCCATTCGGCCGAGAGGCCGACCACGGCAATGGTGCGGTCGCGCGCAAGGATGCGGCGCAGGGTGGGGATGTCGTCTTGCATGGCCCGACACAATACCGCCATGGCGAGCGAACGCAAGGCACTGCCTGTCATCGACACGACCCGCTGTACCGGCTGCGGCTGGTGCGTGGCGGTGTGTCCGCCGCATGTGCTGTCGCTGGCGGTGGTGCCGGGCTGGCAGAAGAAAAGCACGCTGCACGACGAGGCCGGCTGCACCGGCTGCGCGAAGTGCGCGGTGCGCTGCCCGTTCGATGCGATCACGATGCAGCGTATAGCCGATTTGCCGCCGCCGCGCTGAGGCCGCGGCACATGGGCGTTACACGGCACGTCCTCCCGGCGACACGCTGCGGGCTTTGCTGCACCGCGGCAAACTTGCACCATGCGCCCGCACGGTGCGGGCGCCCCACCTCCCCGGAGAACCCGTTCCATGAGCGACCTGTCGCAACCCACCCACGCCCCCGTCCTGCTGGACAAACTGCAGTGGCGCTACGCCACCAAGAAGATGGACCCGTCCCGCGCCGTGCCGCAGGACAAGGTGGACCGCATCGTCGAGGCCGCCCGCCTGGCGCCCACCTCCAGCGGCCTGCAGCCCTTCGAGATCTTCGTAGTCACCAGCAAGGCCGTGCGCGAGCAGATCCAGCCCATCGCCTGGAACCAGGCGCAGATCACCGACGGCTCGCACCTGCTGGTGTTCGCCGCCTGGGACACCTACACCGCCGAGCGCATCAACCACATGTTCGACCTGGTGAACACCGAGCGCGGCTTCACCAACGAGGGCTGGGAGAACTACCGCCAGATGCTGCTGAACAGCTACCCGCAGCGCGACGCGGAGGTGAACTTCAACCACGCCGCCCGCCAGGCCTACATCGGCCTGGGCGCCGCGCTGATCGCCGCCGCGTTCGAAGAGGTCGACGCGACGCCGATGGAAGGCTTCGACCCCGCCAAGCTGGACGAGATCCTGAAGCTGCGCGAGCGTGGCCTGCGCAGCGTGGCCATCGTGCCGCTGGGCTACCGCGCCGAAGAAGGCGACTGGCTGGTGAACCTGAAGAAGGTGCGCCGCCCGCTGGAGCAGTTCGTCACCGAAGTGAAGTGATCCGCCGCGCTGCGGGCCTCAGGCGGCCTGCAGCGTCCCGCGGTGAATCTGGAACATCGCCACCGAGGCCACCAGATCCCGCGCCTGGTCGTCCAGGCTCTGCGAGGCCGCGGCGGTCTCTTCCACCAGGGCCGCGTTCTGCTGCGTGGCCTGGTCCAGCTGGGTGATGGCTTCGCCCATCTGACTCACGCCGGTGCTCTGTTCCTGCATGGCGGCGGCGATGTCCACCACCAGCTGGTTCACCCGGCGGATCGACGCCACCACCCCGGTCATCGCAGCGCCGGCCTGGTCGGCCAGCGCGGCGCCCGTGCCGACCTGGTCCACACTGGCCTCGATCAGCTGCTTGATCTGCCGCGCCGCGTCGGCCGAGCGGCCGGCCAGTGCCCGCACCTCCGACGCCACCACGGCAAACCCACGCCCCTGTTCGCCGGCCCGCGCCGCCTCCACCGCTGCGTTGAGCGCGAGGATGTTGGTCTGGAAGGCGATGCTGTCGATCACACCAATGATCTCGGCGATGCGCCGCGAGGCGTCCTCGATGCTGCGCATGGTGCGCACCACCGAGGCCACGGTCTCGCCGCCGGCTTCGGCCGCCTGAGAGGCGTCGGTGGACAGCGTGCGGGCTGCCTGCGCGCTGTCGGCGTTCAGGGCGATGGCGCTGCTGAGCTGCTCCATCGACGCGGCCGACTGTTCCAGCGCGCTGGCCTGCGCCTCGGTGCGGGCGCTCAGGTCCTTGTTGGCGCTCGCGATCTGCGCCGAGGCCGAACCCACATGGTCCACCCCGCGGTGCACCTGGCCCACCAGGCGGCGCAACCCGTCCTGCATCATCCCCAGCGACTGCAGCAGCTCGGCCACCTCGTCGCGACCCTGCACCGGCACGTCCTTGGTGAGGTCACCGGACGCAATGCGACCGGCCACCGCCACGCCTTCGCGCAAGGGCCGCACGATGCTGCGTGCCAGCACCACCGAAGCCAGCAGGCCCAGCACCAGTGCCGCAGCCCCGAGGCCGATCTGCAGCAGCTGGGCCCCGTCGACCGTGTCGACCACGGCCTGGCCCCGCTCGTGGGACAACCGGTCCTGCAGCGCGCGCAGGGTGTCGATGGGTTGCTGCAGGCGTGCCAGCGCCGGCAGGGTTTCCCTGCGCAGGAGCTGCTGCGCCTCCTCAATGCGGCCGTTCTTCACCAGCGGACCGACCTTGACGAAGGAGGCCACATAGGCCGCACGGGAGGTGCGCAGCTCGGCCAGCGCGGCCTTGCCTTCGGGCCGCACCACCAGCCGGTCCAGCGTCAGCAGGGCCTCGTCGATGGCCTTGCGGTTGGCGTCGATGCGCGCCTGCACCACCGGCAGCTGAGAGGGTTCCACCAGCAGCAGTTCGGCGGTGTTCAGGCCGTTCGCCCGC
Organism: Hydrogenophaga luteola; assembly: GCF_042648585.1. Classification (NCBI taxonomy): domain Bacteria; kingdom Pseudomonadati; phylum Pseudomonadota; class Betaproteobacteria; order Burkholderiales; family Comamonadaceae; genus Hydrogenophaga; species Hydrogenophaga luteola. The sequence goes on from NZ_JBHRXX010000001.1 coordinate 272,691, forward strand.
GTGGCCGTGTCGATCACCGACACCGCGGCCACCTTCACCAGCTCCTGTTCGATCAGCTGGCGGTTTTCCTGCCCGATCAGCCGCAGCGACTGCAGCGACGAGGCCACCAGCCCCACGATGAGCAACAACATCAAACCGAAACCGGCCGCCAGCCGCGCCCCGATCCGTAACCTGGACACTCCCCACATGCTGAACTCCTGGCGCGCGCACACCGCCGCCTTGTGCGGAGTTCTTCGGCGCGGGGCGGGCGCGCTGAATAGTTCTGAAGAACTATGGCGTCGGCGCTCTGGCGCCGGAGAACAGCAGCTCGGCACACACGCCCCGGTGGTCGCTGGGCCAGACGCCGTGCGCCTCCGGGCGGTCGAGCACCACCCCCACGAATCCCGCCGCCACCGTCTGCTCGTCGCCTGGACGGAACAGGATGTGGTCCAGGTTCCGGACAGCGCCCGCCGCGTCCACATGGGTCACCTTGGGCCGCCCTGCAAAGGCATCGCGCAGCATGCCCTGGCGCAGGAACCCTGCGATTTCAGCGTCTTCGGTGCTTGCATTGAGATCGCCGCACAGAACCACCGAGCAAGTGGGGGCGGTCTCGCCCATCATTCGCAGCACCGCTTCGAGCTGCTGCCGACGCAGGTCGGCGCGATCCCCCAGGTGTGTCAGGTGCAGGTTGGCCAGCCACCAGTCGCCCGCCGGCCCCGGCAGCCGCACGCATTGCGCCACGCGCTCGCCGTCCCGCGGATCTTCCGGCAGTGCGAGCAGCCTCTGCTCCAGCACCGGCTGGCGGCTGAGCACGGCCAGGCCGGACGTGGTGAGCGTGCGGCGCAGACCGACTTTGCGCAGCTTGGACCGCGCAGGCACCCAGGACAGCTGCAGGCCCAGCGCGCGCGCCAGCGCCAGGGCGGTATGGGTGAGCCCGTCCGCGGTGCGCAGGTCTTCCTGCAGGGCGATCACATCCGGCGACAACGCCGACAACCCCGCCGCCATGGCGTCGATCCGCCGCACATAGTCGCCTTCGGCCTTCCAGGTGTTGAGCGAGACCAGCCTCATCGCGCCCACGCCGCGTGCTCACCCAGGCGCAACTGCAGCGCCGCCAACAGCATGTCGACGGCCTCGTTGAGCGGGCCGTCGTTGACGATGCGGATGGCCCCGTCCGGCAACTCGAACTGGGTACTGCGCGCGAGCCGGTCCGAGATCGCCTGCACGCTCTCGCGGTTGCGGGCCCGCAGGCGCTGCAGGAGCACGTCGGCCGGCGCGGAGATCTCCACCACCGTGGCCTCGGGCCATTGCCCGAGAAGTTGCGGCAGGTGGGCACGCGAGCCGTTGACAAACACGCAGTGCCCGCTGGCCAGGGGGGCCAGTTCCAGGCGGCGGATGCCGTAGGCATGGCCGTTGGCCGCCCAGTGCATGGCAAAGGCCCCGGCCTGCAGCAGGCGCTCGAACAGCGGCCGGTCCACACACTCGTTGGCCTCGCCGCCGGCCTGCGCCGCGCGCGTGATGGTGCGGCGCGCCCAGTGCGCGGGCGGCATGCCGGACCAGGCCTCGCTCAGGCGATGCAGCACGCTGTCCTTGCCGGCGCCCGAGGGGCCGACCACATAGATCAGCCGGTGCGTCATGCGCCCAGCTCCAGCTGTTCGAGCAGCACGAAGTCGGCGCCCGGGGACGGTTCGATGAAGATCGAGAGGCGGTCCAGGCGCATCGGGGGCAGGGCGCCGAACTGCCGCGTGGCCGCCACCCACAGCCGGCCCACCACGTCGTCGGGCACACCGGCCAGTGCGCCGGTGAGCGAGAAGTGGAAGCGGAACTTCTCGAACACCCACGGGTAGCCCCAGGCCAGCATCAGCGCGTCTTCTTCAGGGGTGAGCGGCGCGCGGCGGCGGCGCGCCAGCTCGGCTTCGTTCAGCGGGGCCGCCAGCGGCTGCAGGCGGCGCACGCAGTCGTCGGCCAGCGCCCCCAGCGCCGCCGGGGCGTGCTCGGGCTGCAGGGCGAGGAACGAGCCCAGCTGCGTCACCTGCAGATCGCCCAGATCGAACGCGCGGTGCTCGCGGCAGATCGCGGCCACCGCGTCGCGCAGGGCCCAGAGGTTGGACTGCGGCGACAGCCGGAACGGCGCCTTGAGCGTGGCGTGCCAGCCGTAGCGGCGCGGGTCGGCGGTCACGGCGGTCTGCACCGCCGGGTCGACCCTGGCGATCTCCGGCATCGGCAGGGCGCAGCGGCGGGACGCACAACGACCCAACCACTCGCTGCCGCGCTCCCACCAGTCGGAGTCCGGTGCGGGTGCGGCGTAGATGGCGACGCGGTGCGGTGCGAGAACGTCATGCGACATGGTCGTGGTCCACGGTGAGGGTGACGCGATCGCCCGCAAACCAGGTGCAGGCGTATTCGATCGGGACGCCTGTGGTGTCGACGTTGACGCTGCTGACATAAAGCGCCGGGTGGGCGGCGGGCTGCTTGAGGTGGGCGGCGATCTCGGGAACCGGCAGGCGCGCCGAGATGCGGCTCTGGCGCCGCGTGTAGTCGGCTACGCCGCAGGCAGCGAAGGCTTGGGTGATGGAACCGCTCTGCCGCACCAGTTCATCGAGACCCGCGAAGCGCGGGCAGGGGAAGAAGCGGTCGCTGACGTGCAGCGGCTGGCCGCCGCCGTCACCGATCACCTGCAGGTGCAGCACCGTGCTGCCGGTGCGGACCTCCAGCGCCTTCGCGACGTCCGCATTCGCGCGCACGGTCTGCGAGGCCAGCACCCGCATGCCGCCGGGCAACCCCGCCTGCGCCAGGCTCTGGCGGTGGCGCGTGCGGCGTCCCAGCACCAGGTCGACCGCAAAGTCCTCGACATAGGTGCCGCTGCCTTGCGTGGATCGCACCAGGCCGATCTGGCCCAGGCTCGCCAGCGAGCGGCGGATGGTGTGGCGGTTCACGCCGTACTGCTCGGCCAGCAAGTGCTCCGAGGGCAGACGCTCGCCAGGTGCGTAGGTTCCGCGGCCGATGGCGTCCGCCAGTTCGTGGGCGATGCGGGCCCAGAAGCTGTGGTCGGGCTCGGGCAGAAGGAGGGCGGATGAGGCGATGGTTCTTGTCATGAAAGGGACACAGGTCAAACCTAAGCTGGGCGTCGACAACAAGTTGTCTACACAGATTTCAGGCTACCACCCAGATGTTTCACGCGTTTGACAACACCGGGCCGAACCGGCCCACCCCGCGCCCCGAATGGATGGCCCTGCTGTCCCGCGCGCCGCTGCCGCTGCTGGAGCAGGCGCTGGCGAATCGGGCGGACACACCGCTGCAGTGGCTGCGCAAACCCGAGACCGGCCTGTACATGGTGCAGGGCCGCGCCGGTGGCACCGGCGAACGTTTCAACCTGGGCGAGATGACGGTCACCCGCTGCGCGCTGCGCGTGGGTGGCGAGGACAGTGCCGTGGGCGTGGCCTATGTGATGGGCCGCAACCACCGGCAGGCCCAGCTTGCGGCCATGGCCGACGCGCTGCTGCAGGACCCGGCGCAGCACGGACGCATCGACGACACGGTGCTGCAACCGGTGCGCCAGCACCTGGCGCGGCAGCAGGCGCAGCGCGCCGCGCGCGCGCAATCGACCCAGGTGAACTTCTTCACCGTGGCCCGCGAGTCCGGCGCAGCCGACGAAGGAGACGAGGCATGAAGGCCGAAGACCTGCAACAGGTGCGCCCCGGTTTCCACGACGCCGCGCTGGGCAGCCAGGCGGTGTTCCGCACGGCCCTGTCGGCGCTGTCGCACCCGGGCCGCGTGATCGAGATGCCCGATGTGTCGGCGTTGCCGCGCCACGGTCACGGTGCCGCGGCCCTGCTGCTGCAGGCGCTGGTGGACAACGACTGCGCGGTGTGGCTCTCGCCCGCGCTGGCCGCCAGCGACGCCGCCGCCTGGCTGCGCTTCCACACCGGCTGCCGCTGGGCCGACGCGCCCGCCGACGCGCGCTTCCTCTGGGTGGCCGAAGGCGACGAACTGCCGGCGCTGGCCGCGCTGGACGCCGGCACCGACGCGTACCCCGACCAGTCGGCCACCTGCGTGATCGAGCTGCAGGCGCTGGGCGCTGCGGGCGCCGACGGCGTGGTGCTCACCGGTCCCGGCATCGCGACCGATCAGACCCTGTGCGCCACCGGCCTGCCCGGGGACTTCGTCGCGCAATGGGAGGCCAACCACCGCCGCTTCCCGCGCGGCGTGGACGTCTTCCTGGCCACGCCCACCCACATCGCGGGCATGCCCCGCAGCACGCGCGCATGCGCTGCCCCCAGCACCGTGGAGGTCTGACCATGTACGTGGCCGTCAAGGGCGGGGAAACCGCCATCCTCAACAGCTACCGCCTGCTGGCCGAACAGCGCCGCGGCGACCCGCAGCAACCCGAGCTGAGCGTGGACCAGATCCGCCAGCAGATGAAGCTGGCGGTGGACCGCGTGATGACCGAGGGCTCGGTCTACGACCCCGAGCTCGCGGCGCTGGCCATCAAGCAGGCGGCGGGCGATCTGGTCGAGGCCATCTTCCTGCTGCGCGCCTACCGCGCCACGCTGCCGCGCCTGGGCACCACGCGGGCGCTGGACACCGCGCAGATGCGGCCGGACCGCCGCATCTCGGCCACCTTCAAGGACCTGCCTGGCGGGCAGATCCTCGGCCCGACCTACGACTACACCCAGCGCTTGCTGGACTTCACGCTGCTGGCCAACGCCGCTGCCCCTGGTGGCGAGGCACCGGCCGCCGCGGTGCCGGCACCGGCCCCGCGCGTGGTCGACCTGCTGAACCAGGAGGGCCTGATCGAGACCCACCCGGTGCCCGAGGGCGACCCCGAGCCGGTGGACCTGACGCGCGAGCCGCTGCGCTTCCCGGCCGAGCGCGCCACGCGGCTGCAGAACCTGGCGCGCGGCGACGAGGGCTTTCTGCTCGCGATGGCCTATTCGACCCAGCGCGGCTATTCGCACACCCATCCCTTCGTCGGCGAGGTGCGCCTGGGACAGGTCGAGGTGGTGCTCGAACCCGAAGAGCTGGACTTCCCGCTGTCCATCGGCGAGATCGAGATCACCGAATGCGAGATGGTCAACCAGTTCGCCGGCAGCAAGACCGAGCCGCCGAAGTTCACGCGCGGCTACGGCCTGGCCTTCGGCCACAGCGAGCGCAAGGCGATGGCAATGAGCCTGGTCGACCGAGCGCTGCGTGCCCCCGAACTGGGCGAGGACATCGAGGCGCCGGCGCAGCAGCAGGAGTTCGTGCTCTCTCACAGCGACAGCCTCGAAGCCTCGGGCTTTGTGCAGCACCTGAAGCTGCCGCACTACGTGGACTTCCAGTCCGAGCTGGAACTGGTGCGCCGCATGCGCGCCGAAGTCGCCCGCCGCGCCAACCCCGACGAGGAGAACGCATGAACGCCCCGTTGCACCCCGAACTGTTGAGCCCCGCCGCGCCGGCCACCGAACCGGGCGTGAACTTCGCCTACCTCGACGAGCGCACCAAGCGCATGATCCGCCGCGCCATCCTCAAGGCGGTCGCCATCCCCGGCTACCAGGTGCCCTTCGGCTCGCGCGAGATGCCGCTGCCCTACGGCTGGGGCACGGGCGGCATCCAGGTCACGGCCGCGGTGATCGGCCCGGACGACACGCTCAAGGTGATCGACCAGGGCTCGGACGACACGGTGAACGCGGTCAACATCCGCCGCTTCTTCCAGCGCACCACCGGTGTCGAGGTGACCACCCGCACCAACGAGGCCGACATCATCCAGACCCGCCACCGCATTCCCGAGACGCCGCTGCGCGAAGGGCAGGTGATCGTCTACCAGGTGCCGGTGCCCGAACCCATGCAGCGGCTGGAGCCGCGCGAGACCGAGACGCGCACGCTGCACGCGCTGGCCGAGTACGGGCTCATGCACGTGAAGCTCTACGAGGACATCGCGCGCCACGGCCACATCGCCACCACCTACGACTACCCGGTCATGGTGAACGACCGCTACCTCATGGCGCCCTCGCCGATCCCCAAGTTCGACAACCCCAAGATGCACATGAACCCGGCCCTGCAGCTGTTCGGCGCCGGGCGCGAGAAGCGCATCTATGCGGTGCCGCCCTACACCAAGGTGGAGAGCCTGGGCTTCGAGGACCACCCGTTCGAGGTTCAGAAGTGGGACGTGCCCTGCGCACTGTGCGGCGCCACCGACAGCTTCCTCGACGAAATCATCACCGACGACCAGGGCACGCGCCTGCACGTCTGCTCCGACTCCGACCACTGCCAGGAACGGCAGGCGGCACAGGCCGACGCGACGCTCATCGGTGCGAGGGCGGCCACGTGAGCGACGCCCTGAGCCTGCGCGAAGCCACGGCCGACGACCTGCCGGCCGTGCTGGCGCTCTACGCCCAGCCGGGCCTGGACGACGGCGACGTCCTCGGCCCCGAGCAGGCGCGCGAGGTCTTCGCCCAGTTCACGCGTTACCCGAGCTACCGCCTGTTCGTGGCCTGCGACGCCGCCGACCGCGTGCTCGGCAGCTACGCCTTGCTGGTCATGCACAACCTGGCGCACCGCGGCACGCCCTCGGCCATCGTCGAGGACGTGGTGGTGGACCAGACCTGCCGCAGCCAGGGCATCGGCCGCCGGATGATGGAACACGCCCGGACGCTGGCCCGCGAGGCAGGCGCCTACAAGCTCGCCCTCTCGTCCAACCAGAAGCGCGAGCGTGCCCACGCCTTCTACGAATCGCTGGGCTTCCAGCGCCACGGCATCAGCTTCGTGATCACCCCATGACCCTGTCACACACACCCCTGCTGCGCGCCGCCGGCGTCGGCAAACGCTACGGCTCGCAGACTGCCCTGCAAGAGGCCTCGTTCGAACTCTGGCCCGGCGAGGTGCTGGCCATCGTCGGCGAATCCGGCTCGGGCAAGACCACCCTGCTCAACACCCTGGCCGCGCGCCTGCGTCCCGACGAGGGCCAGATCCTGTTCCAGGGCCGCGACGGCGCGCTGCAGGACGTGCACACCATGAGCCAGGCGCAGCAGCGCCTGCTGGCGCGCACCGACTGGGGCTTCGTGCACCAGCATGCGGCCGACGGCCTGCGCATGGATGTCTCGGCCGGTGCCAACGTCTGCGAGCGCCTGATGGGCCTGGGCCAGCGCCACTACGGCGAGCTGCGCACCCAGGCCGAGGAGTGGCTGCGGCGCGTGGAGATCGACCCGATCCGCATCGACGACGCGCCGCGCACCTTCTCGGGCGGCATGCGCCAGCGCCTGCAGATCGCGCGCAACCTGGTCACACAGCCGCGCCTTGTGTTCATGGACGAACCCACCTCGGGCCTGGACGTGTCGGTGCAGGCCCGCCTGCTGGACCTGCTGCGCCAGCTCACGCAGCAGATGCAGCTGGCCGTCGTCATCGTCACGCACGACCTCGCCGTGGCGCGCCTGCTGGCGCACCGCATGGTCGTCATGCAACGCGGCCGCATCGTCGAGTCGGGCCTGACCGACCAGGTGCTCGACGACCCGCAACACCCCTACACCCAGCTGCTCGTCGCCTCGGTGCTCCAGCCATGACCACACCCCTTTTGACCCTGCAAGGCGTTTCCAAACGCTTCACCCTGCACCACCAGAACGCCGCGCAGCTGCATGTGCTCGACCAGGTGGACCTGGACCTGCACCCGGGCGAATGCCTGGTGCTCGACGGCCCCTCGGGCATGGGCAAGAGCACGCTGCTCAAGCTGGTCTACGCCAACTACCGCGCCAGCAGCGGCACCATCGGCTTGCGCCAGGACGACGGCAGCACGCTGGACATCACCCAGGCCACGCCGCGCGAGCTGGTGGCCATGCGCCGCGACCGCGTGGGCTATGTGAGCCAGTTCCTGCGCGTGATCCCGCGCGTGAGCGCGCTGGACGTGGTGGCCGAGCCGCTGCTGGGCGAGGGCACCCCGTCGCCCGGGCGGGTCGAGGCCGCGCGGCAGGAAGCCGGCGCCTGGCTCACGCGCTTGCGCATACCCGAGCGGCTGTGGTCGCTGCCGCCGGCCACCTTTTCGGGTGGCGAGCAGCAGCGCATCAACATCGCGCGCAGCCTGATCCAGCCGCGCCCGCTGCTGTTGCTGGACGAACCCACGGCCTCGCTGGACAAGGCCAACACCCGAACCGTGATCGAACTCATCCACGAGGCCGTCGCCCGCGGCGCCGCGCTGATGGGCATCTTCCACGACCCCGAGGTGGGAGCCGCCGTGGCCACCCGCCGCATCGAAATCGCGCAGTTCCGGAGTGCTCCATGAACCCCACCGTATTCCGCAACGCCCGCCTCGTGCTGGGCGACGAAGTGGTCGAAGGCAGCCTCGCGGCGGCCGGCGGCAGCATCGCCTCCATCGACCCCGGCCACCGCCAGGGCGCGGTGGGCCTGGACTTGGAGGGCGACTACCTGCTGCCCGGCCTGGTCGAGATCCACACCGACAACTTCGAGCGCCACCTGATGCCCCGTCCTTCGGTGCAATGGGCCGAGATGCCCGCCCTGCTGGCGCACGACGCCGAGGTGGCCGCCGCCGGCATCACCACCGTGTTCGACGCGCTCGGCGTGGGCGACGCCGACCCCGACAGCCTGCGCGGCAGCACCTGGCACGGCGTGGTCGACACCATCGACACCTGCGCCCGCGAAGGCCTGCTGCGCGCGGACCATCATCTGCACGTGCGCTGCGAGCTGCCGGCGCCCAACACCATCGACCTGTTCGAACCCTTCCACGGCCACGAGCGCCTGTCGCTGATCTCGCTGATGGACCACACACCGGGCCAGCGCCAGTGGGAGAACATCGACGTCGCCAAGGTCTACTACACCGGCAAGAAGGGCTGGAGCCTGGAGAAGTTCCTGCGCCAGGTGGAGCACGCGGCCGAGCTGCAGGCGCGCTACGCCGACCCGCACCGCCAGTACTTCGTGGACTACTGCCGCCAGCACGGTATCGCCATGGCCAGCCACGACGACACCACCCTGGCCCATGTGGAGCAGGCGCACGCCGAGGGCGCCAGCGTGTCCGAGTTCCCGACCACCGTGGTCGCGGCGCGCGCGGCGCACGAACGCGGCCTGCTGACCGTGATGGGTGGGCCCAACGTGGTGCGCGGGGGCTCGCATTCGGGCAACGTGGCAGCGGCCGATCTGGCGCGCCTGGGCCTGCTGGACATCCTCTCGTCCGACTACGTGCCCGGCAGCCTGCTCAGTGCCGTGGTGCGGCTGGTGGACGACGGCATCCTGGACATGCCCAGCGCGGTGGCCACGGTCACGCGCAACCCGGCGCGTGCCTGTGGTCTGCACGACCGCGGCGAGATCGCGACTGGCCAGCGCGCCGACCTGGTGCGTGTGAAGTTGGTCGACCTGCCCGACGGCCGCCGCCAGGCGGTCGTTCGCGGCGTCTGGCGCGAAGGCGAGCGCGTGCTCTGAGCCGCACGGCCACGAGCGCCATCAAAGCTTCCCGCAGCCTTCAAAGAGCTGTCACACAAGCCCCGGACACTGCAACTTGTCTAGATAACTTGCACCACGGAGCCCCACCATGTCCTCAGCCCTGCGCATCCAGAACCTCAGCAAGCGTTTCGCCGGCGGCAAGCTGGCGCTGGACAATGTGAACCTCGACATCCGCCCTGGCGAGATGGTGGCGCTGATCGGTGCCTCCGGCTCGGGCAAGTCGACCCTGCTGCGCCACGTGGCCGGCCTGATGGCTGCCGACGCCACGCCCGGCTCCGTGATCGAGGTGGCAGGTTGTTGCGTGCAGCGCGAAGGCCGCATCCAGCGCGACGTGCGCAAGATCCGGTCGCAGATCGGCTTCGTGTTCCAGCAGTTCAACCTGGTCGACCGTCTGCCGGTGATGGTCAACGTGTTGGTCGGCCGTCTGCACGGCATGCCGTTCTGGCGCGCCTGGACGCGCTGGTTCACCGCACAGGAACGCGCGCTCGCCATCGAGGCCCTGGGCCGTGTCGGCATCGCCGAGTGCCACGCACAGCGCGCCTCCACGCTCTCGGGCGGCCAGCAGCAGCGCGCGGCGATTGCACGCACCCTGGTGCAGGGCGCCAAAGTGGTGCTGGCCGACGAGCCCATCGCCTCGCTCGACCCCGAGGCCTCGCGCAAGGTGATGGAGATCCTGGCCCGCATCAACCGCGAGGACGGGTGCACCGTGGTGGTGTCGCTGCATCAGGTCGACATGGCCATGCGCTACTGCCCGCGCGTGGTCGCGCTGCACCAGGGCCGTGTGGTGTTCGATGGTCCCTCGCGCGAACTCACACCCGCCTTGCTGCGCAACCTCTACGGCATGCAGGCCGACGAAATCCTCAACGGCAGCTCGTCGCTGCACGAAGTCCCCTCTCCCGCACCGGCGCCCAGCGTGGTCGCCTGGCCGACCCCGATGGCCCAGGCCGCCTGAGCGCCCGGTTTTCTTCCCTCCACCTTGCACCCAAGGACACTCCCATGATCAAGCAGACCCTCGCCGCCGTCACCCTCGGCCTGACCCTGAGCGCCTCCTGGGCGCAGGACATCAACTTCGGCATCATCTCCACTGAAGCCACGCAGAACCTCAAGGCCGACTGGCAGCCGCTGATCGACGACATGGCCAAGCAGACCGGCCTGAAGGTCACGGCGTTCTTCGCGCCCGACTATGCCGGCATCATCGAAGGCATGCGCTTCAACAAGGTGCAGGTCGCCTGGCTGGGCAACAAGTCCGCCATGGAGGCGGTGGACCGCGCCAACGGCGAGGTGTTCGCCCAGATGGTCAACGCCGACGGCAGCCAGGGCTATTACTCGCACCTGATCGTGCACAAGGACAGCCCGATCAAGTCGCTGGACGATGTGCTCAAGAACGGCAAGAGCCTGGCCTTCGGCAATGGCGACCCAAACTCCACCTCGGGCTTCCTGGTGCCCGGCTTCTACGTGTTCGCCAAGAACAAGATCGACGCCAAGACCCACTTCAAGATCGTGCGCAGCGCCAACCACGAGACCAACGCGCTGGCCGTGGCCAACAAGCAGGTCGACGTGGCCACCAACAACAGCGAGAACCTCGACAAGATCAAGGAACGCCAGCCTGAGAAGTTCAAGGAGATCCGCGTGGTCTGGACCTCGCCGCTGATCCCGCTGGACCCGCTGGTGATGCACAAGGAGCTGCCGGCCGCCACCAAGGAGAAGCTCAAGACCTTCTTCTACAACTACGCCAAGACCGACACGCGCGAGAAGGAGATCGTGATGAAGATCTCCAAGCTCTCCGGCTTCAAGCCCTCGACCAACGCCCAACTGATCCCGATCCGCGAACTGGACCTGTTCAGCAAGCGCAACAAGATCGAAGCCGACGCCACCCTGGCCGAGGCCGACAAGGCCGCCAAGCTGGCCGACATCGACAAGCAGCTGGCCGCCCTGCAGTGACGCGCCGCTGAGTGCGGGCCCGCCCGATCCGACGGCGGGCTTTTTTTCGACCGGAGAACCTCATGACCACAACGTCTTCGCTCACCGCCCCCGCCGCGCTGGCGGCCGCCACCCAGAAACACGGCCTGGGCTGGTACCTCGGCTGGGGTGCCCTGCTGCTGGTGCTGGCTGGCTCCTGGAACGGCGCCGACATGCGCCCGCTGGAGCTGCTGCGCGACTCGGGGAACATGGCGCAGTACGCGGGCGAGTTTTTCCCGCCCAACTTCGCCGACTGGCGGATGTATGTGCAGGAGATGGTGGTCACGCTGCAGATCGCTGTCTGGGGCACGGCGCTGGCCGTGGTTTCGGCGGTGCCGCTGGGCTTGCTGGCGTTGGCAAACATCACGCCCTGGTGGATTCACCAGCCGGTGCGCCGCGTGCTCGACGCCTTCCGCGCCATCAACGAGATGGTGTTCGCCATGCTGTTCGTGGTGGCCGTGGGCCTGGGGCCGTTCGCTGGTGTGCTGGCGCTGTGGATCCACACCGCGGGCACGCTGGCCAAGCTATTCTCGGAAGCGGTGGAGGCCATCGACCCGCAGCCGGTCGAAGGCATCCGCTCCACTGGCGCCTCGGCGCTGCATGAGATCGTCTACGGCGTGATCCCGCAGGTGATGCCGCTGTGGATCTCCTACACGCTCTACCGCTTCGAGGCCAATGTGCGTTCGGCCTCGGTGGTCGGCATGGTGGGGGCAGGCGGCATCGGCGTGGTGCTGTGGGAAATCATCCGCGGCTTCCAGTACGCCGAGACCGCCGCCGTGATGATCATCATCATCGTCACGGTCAGCCTGATCGACCTGGTGTCGGCCCGCATCCGCAAGCTCATGATCTGAGGAGTTTCGTCATGCCCCTGAACCTCGACGACATCGTGCGCCTGATCGACCAGCGTGGCGCGCAGCAGTACGGCCTGGAGGCGGTGAGCCAGCGCGAGCATGCCCTGCAGTGTGCCCACCTGGCCGAGAGCGCCGGTGAGCCGGACGAACTGGTCATCGCCTGCCTGCTGCACGACCTGGGCCACCTGATCGCGGCCGAGAAGGCCGGTACCATGGACACCGACATGCGCCAGGACGATCTGCACCAGTACACCCTGCTGCCCTTTCTGCGCGGCGTGCTGCCCGACGCCGTGCTGGAACCGATCCGCCTGCACGTCGACGCCAAGCGCTACCTGTGTCAGGCCGAAGGCAGCTACTACGCCACGCTGTCGACCGCTTCGGTGCACAGCCTGGCCCAGCAGGGCGGTGCCTACACCGCCGTCGAATCCCGCGCCTTCCTGCGGCAGCCCTTTGCCGAGGACGCGGTGCGCCTGCGCCGCTACGACGATCTGGCCAAGGACCCGGACCGCGCCGTTCCGCCGCTGGACCACTACCTGCCCCGTCTGGAACAGCTGATGCTCCAGACCGCATGAGGTGAGTCGCACAGGCCAGACCGGCGTGGTGCTGCGGCTGGGCAGCACGCAGACCCTGGCCTGGGCCTCGTCCTATTACCTGCCCGCCCTGTTGGCCGCGCCGCTGGCGGCGGAGCTGGGCATCGCGGTCACCCATGTGTTCGGCGCCTTCACGCTGGCGCTGGTGATCTCGGCCCTGGTGGGGCCGGCCGCGGGCCGTGCCATCGACCGGCATGGCGGGCGCGCGGTGCTGCTGGTCACCAATCTCCTGTTCGCCACCGGCCTGGCCGCGCTGGGCGTGGCGCAGGCCGGGTGGCAGGTCTGGGCCGCGTGGTGCGTGATCGGCGTGGCCATGGGCAGCGGACTCTACGACGCGGCCTTTGCCACCCTGGTGCGGCTCTACCCGGTGAGCGCACGCAACGCCATCACCGGCATCACGCTGATCGCCGGCTTTGCCAGCACCGTGGGCTGGCCGCTGACGCAGTGGGGCCTGGACACGCTGGGCTGGCGTGGCACCTGCCTGGGCTGGGCGGCGCTGCACCTGGTGATCGGGCTGCCGCTGCACAGCGGGCTGCCGCGCGGGCGGGTGGAAGAGGCGCCGCCGGTGCGGGCTGAATCCGCGCCCGGCGCACACGCCGACTCGGGCACACCGGCGCAGGCACCCGCTGGCAATGGCGTCGCGATCGTGCTGGCCGCCGTGTTCGCCATCGCCTGGTTCACCAGCACCGCCATGGCCGCCCACCTGCCGCTGCTGCTGCAGGCCCAGGGCTTGTCGACCTCTACCGCGCTGGGCGTGGCCATGCTGGTGGGGCCGGCGCAGGTGGCGGGGCGGCTGCTGGAATTCGGCTTCCTGCGCCGCGCGCACCCTTTGCTCTCCAGCCGCTTCGCCACCGCAGGCCACCCGCTGGGCGTGCTGCTGCTGGCGCTCGGCGGTCCCTGGGGTGCCTGGCTGTTCGCCGTGATGCACGGCATGGGCAACGGCATCCTGACCATCGCCAAGGGGACGCTGCCCCTGGTGGTGTTCGGCGCCACGGGTTACGGCGAGCGCCAGGGCTGGCTGATGGCACCGGCCCGCGTGTCGCAGGCCTTTGCGCCCCTGCTGTTCGGCCTGGCCATGGTGCACTGGGGCGGTCGCGCGCTCTGGCTCACCGCCGGTCTCGGCCTGCTGGCACTGGCCCTGCTGCAGGGGCTGGCGCTGCACATGGCGCGCCGTGATGCGGTGCCGGCTACGAGCCCACGGCCTGACGCGCCAGCTTGAGGAAGCGCGCGCGGTCGGCGTCGCCCAGGGCCTGCAGGATCTCGTCCTGCAGATCGCGCACCACGGGCACCAGGGCCTGAAGGATGCGCTGGCCTTCGGGCGTGAGCGACAGTTCGCGCGCCCGGCGGTCGCGTTCGCTGACGACGCGGTCGACCCAGCCCTTTTGCTCCAGCCGCTCGATCACGCCGCCGATGGTGGCCCGGTCGTAGGCGATCAGTTCGGCCACCGTCGCCTGGTCCGTGCCAGGGTGGTGGCCGATGGCGTCCAGCGCCGCGAACTGCACCGGCGTCAGGTCGAAGCCCGCTGCCTGTGTGCGCTGCACGAACACCTGCGTGGACAGCTGATGCAGCCGGCGGATCAGGTGCCCCGCCATGTCGAGTGAGTCCATGCCTGTGCTCCGTTTCAAAGTCTATTGATAAGTATACGTACCGTCTTGACACGGATTAGTAAGCATAGATATCATTTGCCCACACACCGATTTCCCCGGCGAGCATCCACCCTCAGGAGACACCCCATGCAGTTCTACAAAGACGGTTTTCGCGGCGGCAACCCCGACATCAAACAGGCCGCGCCCAACCGCCGCAACCGGGGGGTCAACGAACCCCTGCCGGAAAAGGTGGACGTGCTGATCGCGGGCACCGGCCCGGCCGGCCTGTGTCTGGCCGCGCAGCTGGCGGCCTTCCCCGAGATCGAGACGATGATCGTCGAGCGCATGGCCAGCAACATCGTCAAGGGCAAGGCCGACGGCATCAACACGCGCACCATGGAAATGTTCCAGGCCTTCGGTTTCGCCGACAAGGTCAAGCGCGAGACCTACTGGGTGAACCAGACCGCGTTCTGGATGCCCGACCCGGCCAACCCCGCGCACATCAAACGGGTGGGCCGTGTGCAGGACGTGGCCGACGACAGCTCGGAGATGCCGCACATCCTGATCAACCAGGCGCGGCTGCACGAGCTGTTCCTGGAGGTGATGGCCAACTCGCCCTCGCGCCTGGCGCCCGACTACGGATGGGAGATCGTGGGCCTGAGCATCGACGAAACCACCGACGACCACCCGGTGACGGTGACGCTCAAGGACTCGACCGGCATCCACTGGGGCGCCACGCGCACCGTGCGGGCGAACTACGTGGTGGGCTGCGACGGCGCCCACTCGGCCGTGCGCAAGGCGATAGGCGGCGTGCTGCACGGCGACGCGGCCAACCAGGCCTGGGGCGTGATGGACATTCTGGCCAACACCGACTTCCCCGATGTGCGCCAGAAGTGCCTGATCTCCTCGGCGAACGAGGGCAACGTGTTCATCCTGCCGCGCGAGGGCGGCTATGTGTTCCGCATGTACGTGGAGCTCGACAAGCTCAAGGACGGCGAGAAGGCTGCCAGCAAGAAGTTCACGCAGGACGACATGATCGCGGCCGCCAACCGCATCATCAAACCCTATTCACTGGACGTGAAGGAGATCGTCTGGTGGTCGATCTACGACATCGGCCACAGCATCACCGACAAGTTCGACGACGTGCCGGAAGGCAGCGACCGCGCGCCGCGCGTGTTCACCGCGGGCGACGCCTGCCACACCCACTCGCCCAAGGCCGGGCAGGGCATGAACGTGTCGATGCAGGACACCTTCAACCTCGGCTGGAAGCTGGTGCACGTGCTGCAGGGCAGGGCCGATCCGAGCCTGCTGCGCAGCTACTCGAAGGAACGCCTGACCGAAGCCAAGCGGCTGGTGGAGACCGACCACGAATGGGCCCGGATCGCGTCGGCACCCACCACACAGGCCGAACGCGAGGGCAAGGAAGAGCCGCGCATCATCCGCCAGTTCAAGGCCAACCTGGAATTCACGGGCGGCACCGCGGTGAAGTACGACACATCGACTCTATTTGCGCCCGGGATCCATCAGGCGCTGGCCGAGGGCGAGGAGATCGGCCGCCGATTCCACTCCGCGCCCGTGGTGCGCCTGTCGGACGCCAAGCAGATGCAGCTGGGACACGTGGCCGAAGCCGACGCGCGCTGGCGGATCTACGCCTTCGCCGGCCGGGGCGACGTGGGCCAGCCCGGCGCGCCGATGGCCCAGCTGGCCGACTGGCTGGAGAACGACCCGACCTCACCTGTCGTGAAGCACACACGCCCCGGCGAAGACATCGACGCCATCATCGACGTGCGCGCCATCTTCCAGCCCACCTTCGACCAGCTCGACTACGGGCAGATGCCCTCGCTGCTCAAACCGAAGACCGGCAAGCTCGGCCTGCAGGACCACGAGAAGATCTTCTGCGTGGACCACAAAGGCATGGGCGACATCTACGACATGCGCAGGATCGATCGCGAGAAGGGCTGCCTCATCGTCGTGCGGCCGGACCAGTACGTGGCGAACGTGCTACCGCTGGAGGCGCGGGAGGCGCTGTCGGCGTACTTTGCCGGGGTGCTGCGCTGAGGTGAGGCAGCTCAACACGCGCAGGACAGATCTCAGAACCGGCGGAAGTACGTGAGCTCGCCAATCCTCCAGCTGAGGAAGACCGAGCCCCAGTGCTTCACCAACCCTAGGGTGGATGTGCGGTCGGGCGTGGTCAGTGACCACATCGGGCCGGTATCGCTCTCGAACACGGGCGCACCGAGAAGAGACCGCAAGGTCTCTTCGGCATTGGCCTTCGTCATGCCCTGTAGGCGCTCAAGCAACGCGCGTTCATCGGGTGTCATGGCCGCGAGCGCCTGGGCGTTGAGCGCCTGCAACTGGGCCTCGCGCGCTTTCATCTCCGCGGTCCTGTCATAGCCGTAACGCCAGGTGCTCAGCAGGCCGTCCGAGCTCTCGACGCCGAAAATCTCCATCAGTTCGTCGAGGTACCCGAGAAACCGGTCCTGGTCCTCGCCTTCGGCGGTGTCGAACTTCTTCATCACCGGCTTGAACATCCCCAGCACGACCGGCTTCGTCTGCCGGGACGGCGGCAGCTTGCGCAGCGAGCGCGCCAGCTGATTCACCCGGGCTTCGTATTTGAGGCGGTCGGCCTCGTCCAGGTCGACGAGGTAGAACGGCTCCTTCACGAACTTCTTCTTCGCGATGAAACGGTCCAGAGCCTGCCGGCGTTCGTCTGCGGCCGAACTATGGGCGGCAGGGTTGGCCCAGACGTGGGCGGGCGCCGCACACAGCAGTGCAGACAGAAGAAGGGTTCGGCGGGACGGCATGAACATGTCTCTGTGTGTCTGAATGTCTGAGTGGATGAACGGTCAGTGACCCGGCGATCTGTTGGCGGCCGGGTAACGCCCGCTTTCGCCGTGGCAGTGCAACGCCCGCAGCGCGCTGACCGCATGGCGCCCCCAATGAGCGTCGAAGCTGAACTTCCAGTTCCAGGCTGCCGCACGCTTGTGACCACGGTCGAAAAACCACAGGCCCTTGATCAGATCCGAGTACATGTCTGTCAGGTCGTCCGCGACATCGCCCACCACCGGCTCGTCGAAGTCTTCAATCGACGGGTCATAGACCTCCCGGTAATGGTTGAACGGCAACGCACGGAAGCTCTTGAACATGGCGTCCCAGTCCGTCTTGGGCAAGTCCGGCGGATCCGGGTGATCGGCAAACTCCACATCGGGCAGTTCCAACGCTGCCGCGGACAGGCGAGCGACATGCCATGTCGCCTCCCGCAGCAGTTGCAACGGATCGGATGCCCGTGGCCCCTCGCACCAGGAGCGGTAGGCGCTGGCGCAGTTGGCAAAGGCGCGGATTTCTTCGTCTTGATCCATCAATTTATGTTCTGGTGGCTGTCGTCATGACCGAATGGCTCAAGTTCGTTACCCAGCCTTCGACGTCCAGAGGAATCTCCACGTCGCTTTGCGCGGGGCACTACCGAACCCCCCGGACAAAGGTCACAGCGCCCGACTTCTTGTGGACACTCAATTCGCCGCCCCCCCCGCGCATGCCACGCTGCCTTGCGGCGTAGTACACCACCCAACTTGCTCCTGCGTCCCGCGCCTCGTACTTCAATTCCCAAGGCGGTGGAGGACCGCGTTCCATGAACTGGCGGCCTACGCAAGCCGCATGCTCTGCCTTCAGCACTGGTGGAGCCGCGCACTCTGAGGCCCACACAGGAAAAGGCAATGCGAGTGTTGTCGCCATCACCAGTGAAACGCGGGCGAAGCAAAGTTTCATGAAAGCTCCGGTGAAACCGCAGACATTGTTGCCGCGCTGTCGGGGGCAACCCGCGACGCGCCTTCCGAGCGTTCTCAGTCGCACCGCAAACCATATTGCCGCTTGAACTCGGCCGCCTGGGCTGGCGGCTCCTTGGTCAGCAAGGCACAAGCGGTGAAGTTGCCGTGCATGCGGCGTTGAGGTGCGTCCATGTAGGTCCAGTCTGCAATCTGGTCCCTGCGAAAAGCGATCTTCTCGCCGTACCGGTGCTTCATGACCAGCCGTGGCTCGTTGTTGAGGACGCCGGTGAACTGCTTGCCGTCGCCCGAAAAATCGACCACCCAGAAGTACTCGGTGTTTTGTCCGTCTGAAATCGCCACCTTGAGTGCGTAGCGGTCGGTGCCAGGCGCGGGCGACTTGGCCTGGGCCAGGAACGTGTCCAGGCTGGCCCGTGCCTTCTCGAAGGCGCTGCGCATGGCGGGCTCTTCGCTGGACATGTGCGCGATCTCGTCGCGCTTCACTCGATCCACCAGCGTTTGTGCGTTGGCGGTGCCGAGCGAAACCGCCACGGCGATGAATGCAAGTTGCTTGAAGTTCATGGTTGTTGGTATCTGGAGCACAAACTGAGAGCTCGGTCGTCACAGCTTTCGCGCATACATGAATCGACTCTTCGCGGTCCAGCCGAACACCAGGGTACCGCCGTGCATCGTCAGGCCTATTGCGGAGCTGGCATCGGGCACGAGCAGCCACATCTTGATCGCGGGGGTGTCGGTGGCCGGTTGACCAAGAACTGAACGCAACAACCCCTCGGCGTTCGCAGCGGTCATGCCGTCAAGACGCTTCAGCAATTCGCGCTCGGCGACCGTCATGGCGGCCAATGCTTCCGCGTTAACCGCATCAGCGCTCTTCCGGGGGTCAAATCCGTAGCGCCACTCACTGAGCAGTCCATCTGAGCTCTCGATACCGAAGATGTCCATAAGCTCTTCCAGGTACCGAAGGAAGCGATCTTGCTCCTCGCTGTCGGCGTACTCAAACTTGGCCATTGTTGGCTTGAACTTGTCCAGCACGACTGCCTTCGTCTGGTCAGACGGCGAAAGTGCTCCCAACGAGCGCGCGAGTTCATTCACCTCAGCCTCATACCGGAGCCGGTCTGGTTCGTTGGTGGCGCCGGGATAGCCAGCCTCCTCTACGAACTTCTTCTTCGCAATGAACCTGGCAAGCGATTGCCGGCGATCAGGAGAGCCCATCACTGTCTCCGTGGGGTTTGACCATGAATAGGAGGACAACGCTCCAAAAAGTGCGGACACAAGAAGCGCTCGACGTGCGCGGGTTGACATGGTGTGATGGCCTCCCTCAAAACCAGAACATCGTATCCGCTGGCACCGCCAGGATCGGCTGGCCCTTTCCCACTGGCGGCATTGAAGCCATACACACTTCGGCCCACACCAAAGCATCCCACCGGCTGGCCGCGTCACAGTGAACACCCTGCTCCACTCTGCGCGTCACACCATGCCCATCACCTGCTTCATCCGATACCAGATCGACCCGTTCCAGCGCGAGGCCTTCCGCCGTTACGCCGAGGCCTGGGGTCGCATCATTCCCCGCTGCGGCGGCAACCTGCTGGGCTACTTCCTGCCGCACGAAGGCAGCAATGACATTGCCTGGGGCCTGATCGGTTTTGACAGTCTCGCGGCCTACGAGCGCTACCGCGCCGTGCTGCGCACCGACCCCGAAGGCCGCGCCAACTTCGA
Organism: Hydrogenophaga luteola; assembly: GCF_042648585.1. Taxonomy (NCBI): domain Bacteria; kingdom Pseudomonadati; phylum Pseudomonadota; class Betaproteobacteria; order Burkholderiales; family Comamonadaceae; genus Hydrogenophaga; species Hydrogenophaga luteola. The sequence continues at coordinate 292,571 of NZ_JBHRXX010000001.1, forward strand.
GATGGCGCAGGCGCAGCGCTTCATCCTGCGCGAAGAGCGCAGCTGGCTCGAAGACGTGGCCGGCACCGTCCACCAGCCGCGGCAGGTGACGCCGTGATCGCGGTCATCTTCGAGGTCGAGCCGCACGAGGGCGCGGCGCAGCGCTACTTGGACACGGCGGCCAGCCTGTTGCCCGAGCTGCAGGCCATGGACGGCTTCATCTCGGTCGAACGCTTCAAGAGCCTGGCCCGGCCGGGGCGCTACCTGTCGCTCAGCTTCTGGCGCGACGAAGCCGCCGTGCGCGCCTGGCGCGGCCAGGACCACCACCGCGCTGCGCAGCAGGCCGGGCGCTCGGCAGTGTTTGCCGACTACCGCCTGCGCGTGGCCGCGGTGCTGCGCGACTACGGCCTGCACGAACGCGCGCAGGCACCCGAAGACTCCCGGGCTGCGCTACGCTGAGGGCCATGACCCGCACCCCGCACGAACCCCGCCTCGCCCGCGTGGCCGCCATGGTGGCCGACCCGGCGCGATCGCGCATGCTGGCCTACCTGCTCAGCGGCGAATGCGCCAGCGCCAGCGAGCTGGCCCGCGCCGCGTCCGTGACGCCCGCCACCGCCAGCGGCCACCTGACCCAGTTGCTCGAAGCGCGCTTTGTGGTCTGCGAGCCGCGCGGCCGCCACCGCTACTACCGACTCGCCGACGCCGACGTGGCCCACGCGCTGGAGGCCCTGGCCGTGGTGGCCGAACGCGGCGACCACGAACAGCAGTGGGCCTCGCCCGAACGGGCACGCCTGCGCGAGGCGCGCTGCTGCTACGGGCACCTGGCGGGGCGCCTGGGCACCCGGCTGTTCGACGGCCTGATGGCGGCCGATGGACTGCAGCCGGCGAGCAGCGGCTACACGCTCACGAACAGCGGCCGCGCCTGGCTGCTGCGGCTGGGGTTCGAGGCGCCCGAGCCCGGCAAGAAGCGGCGCTACGCCTACCCCTGCCTGGACTGGTCCGAGCGGCGCGATCACCTGGCGGGCGAGCTGGCCGACCGGCTGTACCTGCACCTGGTGGCGCAAGGCTGGGTGCGGCGGGGGACGGGGCGGGATGTGGCGGTGACGCCGGTGGGGCAGAGGACGTTGTTGCCCCTGTTGGCCCCTCAAGCTTGAGGGGCCGGCTTGGCCAGGTCGCGGTCCAGCAGGCAATCGATGAAAGCGCGCAGCGCCGCGGGTTGGTGGTGCCGGTTCGAGTAATAGACGAACAGGCCCGGGCGCGTGATCGACCAGTCGGCCAGCACCTGCACGAGCTGTCCCTGGGCGAGGTGCTCGTCGACGCGTTCGCGGTCGAAGGCGTAGGCGATGCCCAAGCCTTGCAATGCGGCGGCGACGCCGACATCCGAGTGGTTGGTGACCAGGGGCCCGGACACCGCCACTTCGATCCGCCGGCCCCTTTTCTCGAACTCCCACTGGTAGGCCCGGCCGTCGGTCTGCAGCCGCCAGTTGATGCAGGCGTGGTGATGCAGGTCGGCGGGTGATTGGGGCAGACCGCGCCGCGCCAGATAGTCCGGCGACGCCACCGCGACCATCTTCACGTCCGGCGTCAGGCGCACGGCGATCATGTCTTTCTCCAGCCGCGCGCCCACCCGGATGCCCGCATCGAAGCGGCCCGCGACGATGTCGCTCAGCCCGTCGTCGACCACGATGTCCAGCGTCACGTCCGGGTGCGCACGGTGAAACCGGCCCAGCCGCGGCGCGATGATCTGCCGCGCCGCCATGCCCAGGGTGTTGATGCGCAGCGTTCCGCTCATCTGCCCCGCTGCCGCGCTGGCCTCGGCCACGGCGTCGTCCATGGCCCGGAACAGCGGCGCGATGCGGGCGTGCAGCTGTTCGCCCGCTGCCGTCGGCGCCACGCTGCGGGTGGTCCGGTTCAGCAGCCGCGCGCCCAGCCGCGCTTCGAGCTGGCGGATGGTCTGGCTCAGCGCGGACGGCGACACACCGAGGTGCTCGGCGGCCCGCGCAAAGCTGCTGCGCTCGACCACGGCGGCAAAGGCTTTCAGTTCGGCGAAGTCGGAGCCGCGCATTGTGTATCAATTGCTAAACAACCCGTTCAGATTCTAGGTGATTCACTAATTTCTCTGACGCTTGCATCCTGAGGGCTCCAACCAACAGGAGTCTTCACATGACGAGCTTCGATCTTCAACTTCAGGGTAAGCGCGCCCTGGTCTCGGGCGGCACCAAGGGCGTGGGCGCCGCCGTGGTGCGCGGCCTGCACGCGGCGGGCGTGCAGGTGATGACGACGGCGCGTTCGCTGCCCGCAACGGCCATCGACGGCGTGACCTGCATCGCCGCCGATCTCACCACGGAGCAAGGCGTGGCGGACGTGGCGCAGTCGGTGCTCAGCCAATGGGGCGGCGTGGACATCCTCGTCAACGTATTGGGTGGCTCCAGCGCGCCGGGCGGCGGTTTCGCGGCCCTGGACGATGCGCACTGGTTCAACGAACTGAACCAGAACCTGATGCCCGCCGTGCGGCTCGACCGCGCGCTGTTGCCCGCCATGCTGGCCCAGGGTTCCGGCGTCGTTGTTCACGTCAGCTCGATCCAGCGCCTGCTGCCGCTGCCGGAATCGACGACCGCCTACGCCGCAGCCAAGGCGGCCCTGTCCACCTACAGCAAGGCGCTGTCGAAAGAGGTGACGCCCCAGGGCGTTCGCGTGCTGAGCGTCGCGCCCGGCTGGATCGAGACGGAGGCCTCGGTGGCGCTGGCCGAGCGGCTGGCCCGCCAGGCCGGGACGGACTACGAGGGTGGCCAGCGGATCATCATGCAGTCGCTGGGGGGCATCCCGCTCGGACGCCCGGCCCGGCCGGAAGAGGTGGCGGATCTGATCACCTTCCTGGTGTCGCCGCGCGCGGGCTCCATCTCGGGCTCGGAGCACCTGATCGACGGCGGCACGGTGCCGACGGTCTAGGGCCCGGCAGTGGCGCTGGCCCGAGAGGGGGACAATCGGCCGATTCGCCCCGCGGCACATGCGGCGCGTGCTGTGCCCACCGGAGACCACGCCATGAACCCCACCCGCACCGTGCTGCTCGCCGGCGCCACCGGCCTGGTGGGCGGACAGATGCTGCAAGCCCTGCTGGCCGACCCCACGGTGGCGCAGGTGCACGCGCTGACCCGCCGCGACCTGCCGCTCAGCCACCCGAAGCTGCGGCCCCTGCGCGTCGACTTCACCCATCTGCCGGCGCTGCCGCCTGCCGACGAGCTCTACCTCGCTCTGGGCACCACCATCAAGGTGGCGGGCAGCCAGGCGGCCTTCCGCGCGGTGGACTTCGACGCCAACCTCGCGGTGGCGCGCGCCGCCGTGGCCGCGGGCGTGCGCCGCATCGGCCTGGTCAGCGCGGCCGGTGCCAGCGCGCAGTCGTCGGTGTTCTACAACCGCGTCAAGGGCGAGCTGGAAGACGCGCTCAAGGCCCTGGACCTGCAGGCCCTGGTGCTGGCGCAGCCTTCACTGCTGCTCGACCTGCGCGACGGGCTGCAGCAGCCCCCGCGCCTGGGCGAACGCATCGCCATTCCCATCGCCCGCGTGCTTGCGCCGCTGATGCCGGGTGCGTATCGACCGGTGCACGCGCGCGCAGTCGCGCTGGCCCTGGTGCGCACGCTGCCCACCGCGCAGGGCGTGGTGGTGCTGGCGTCGGACGAGCTGGCGCGCATCGGCCGCTGAGGCGCCCACGCCAGACCGGCGCCTTCCGGTGCGCGGCCTTCCGCCGCTACGCCGCGTGGGCGCGCAGCCAGGCCACGATGTCGGCGGTCACCTCGTCGCGGTTGGTTTCGTTGAGGATCTCGTGGCGGCCGCCGGGGTACAGCTTCACCGTCACATCGGCCAGGCCCGCGTCGCGGTAGCGCTGGCCCAGCAGCTGGATCAGCGCGCCGCCGCCGGCCAGCGGGTCGGCGTCGCCGGAGGCGATCAGCACCGGCAGGTCGCGGCGGATGCCGGCCAGCCGCGCCGGGTCCGCCACGCGGGGTGCGGGCTCGAACAGGGCGGGGATCACATCGGCCGGCACGTCCCAGCCGCACCAGGTGTTGGCCACGTAGGCGTCCACCTCGGCCGGGTCGCGCGACAGCCACTCGTAGCCCGTGCGGTGTTCAAAGCCGGCGTTGAAGGCTTCGAGCCCGGCCGGTGCGTCCGCGGGCGCGTTGGCCATGGCCGCGCCGAACGCGTCCAGCGCCGTCGAGCCGGACAGCACCACGCCCGACCAGGTAGACGAGTGGTCGAGCATGGCCGCCTGCGCGGCGAACGACCCCATCGAATGCCCGAACAGGAACACCGGCAGGCCGCCGTGCTGGGCACGGAGCAGGGCGCCGAACTGGGCCACGTCGGCGATCAGGCCACCGAAGCCCGCGGCGCCGAAGTCGCCCAGCCGCCCGTTGGCGGTGCGCCCGTGGCCGCGGTGGTCGACCGCGTGGACCACGAAGCCGGCCGCGTTGAGCGCCCGGGCAAAACGGTCGTAGCGCTCGCCGTGCTCGGCCAGCCCGTGGGCGATCTGCACCACGCCGGTGGAGGGGCCGTCCACGTCGGCCCAGGTGTAGGTCACAACCTGGGTGCGGTCGGCGTCGGAGATGAAGGAGGAGGAAGAGGTGGTCATCGGACCATTCTCTCCCTGCACCCCCTCTTCCAGACCTAGTGAAAACGGCAGGGGGCTTGGGCGCGGTCAAGCGTCGATCTGCATCGCCGGGCGCGCCTGCACCTTCTGCAGCCAGGCGTTCGTGGTCGGGTGCGCCGCCACCGGGGCGCCGAGGTAGACGCTGTAGCCGATCACCGAGGCCACGATCAGGTCGGCCAGCGTGTACGCCTCGCCCAGCAGCCAGGGCCGCTGGCTCAGGCGGCCGTCGAGCACGGTGAGCAGTTCGTCCAGGGCCTTGTGCGCCGCAGTGCCGTGCGCGTCGTCGGGCGTGCCCATGTCTTTCGCGGCCTGCAGCCGCACCAGCTGCGCGCCGTAGGTCACGTAGGCCCAGGTGCTCCATGACATGGCCTGCAGGTGTTCGGGCGTGCCGCCGGCCGGCCACAGGCCGCTCTTCACCCCATACGTGTGACCCAGCCACAGCTCGATGGCCAGCGCCTCGAACATCGGCGCGCCGTCCACCGTCATCGTGGGCACCTTGCCGTTGGGGTTCAAGGCCAGGTAGTCGGGCCGGCGCTGCTCGCCGGTGGTGATGTCGACCTTGACGCGCTCGTGCGGCACGCCGAGTTCGGCGAGGGCGCAGGCGACCGGGGTGGCGCTGGACATGGGGTGCCAGTAAAGAACAATCTGGGACATGAGGGGCTCCTTGAGGGTTTGGACAGCGGGCCCGGCACCGCGCCGAACCCGTGGCCGCAATGTCGCGCCCATTGCGGACAGCTTCTGCCCTCAATAAAAGCTAGAGTGCGACCATGCTGTCATCGTCCTCGCGCCTGCTGCGTGTCCTCTCGCTGCTGCAGACCCGCAGCCACTGGGCCGGCCCCGAGCTGGCCGAGCGGCTGGCGGTGCACCCGCGCACGCTGCGGCGCGACATCGACCGGCTGCGCCAGCTCGGCTACCCCATCCACGCCAGCAGCGGCGTGGCGGGCGGCTACGCGTTTCGCGCGGGGCAATCGCTGCCGCCGCTGCTGCTGGACGACGAAGAGGCGCTGGCGGTGGCCATTGCCCTGCAGATCGCCGCGGCCGGCACCGTGAGCGGTGTGGAAGAAAGCTCGCTGCGCGCGCTGGTGAAACTGGAACAGGTGATGCCCACCCGCCTGCGCCGCCGCACGGGCGCGCTGCGCTCGGCCATCGTGCCGGTGCAGCGCATGGGGCCCACCATCGACGCCAGCGTGCTGGCCACGCTGGCCACCGCCTGCCGCGACCAGCTGCAGGTGGGCTTCAGCTACCGCGACCTGCGCGGCCAGGCCAGCGTGCGCCAGGTGCAGCCGCACGGGCTGGTGCACACCGGCCACCACTGGTACCTGGTGGCCTGGGACCCGGCGCGCGACGACTGGCGCACCTTCCGCATCGACCGCGTGCAGGGCACACCCCGCACCGGCGCGCACTTCGCGCCACGCCCGCCGCCCGCGGGCGACCTGCGCGCCTACGTCACCGGGGCCATGGCCGGCGTGCACCAGCAGGGCGAGCAGGCGCGCGTGCTGCTGCACCAGCCGCGCGAGGTGATGGCGAAAACCATCCCCCCATCCGCCGCCGCGCTGGAAGCCATCGACGACGCGCACTGCCTCATGCTCTGCGGCACCGGCCAGCTGGACTCGCTGGTGTACTGGCTGATGGCGCTGGACGTGGAGTTTGATGTGCTGGAGCCACCCGTGCTGAAGGAGCGGCTGCGCCGGGCGAGTGAGCGGGTGGGGCGGAGCTTGGCGCGTGGGGGCGAGGATGGCCGGCTGCCTGAACCCCACCCCTAACGCGAAGCCGCTTTCGACCCGCGGCGCGCCAATGGCCCTTGCGAGAGACCTTTAGACACTCTCTAGCGAGGGACCCTTTTCGCGCTTGATTAGCTGTTTTCCCTTCGGCAGCGTCAAGTACTTCAATGCTTGTTCGGGCGTGAGCCCAAAGGTGAAGCTCGCAGGGCCACGTGAAGTCGTTCCGTACCCATATCCGCTCAGCAAACTGAGCCCATTGAAAGACAGTTCGGCGACTCCTCCATCGTTGCAGCGAACAGTGGCAACGCCTGTCTTCGATCCCGTGTAACGAAACTGCCCTACGCACTTCAGATTCGGGTCCACGACCGATGCGATGTCGATGGTTCCGGTTCGATCCATGTAGCCCACGGCTTCGCCAGTAAACAGGTCGTCAGCGAGGATGGCCAATACAGGGGACTTGGCGGATGTGAGACCGAGCCTCGCACCACTCTCATTTGCACAGCCCGCAGCGGCAACAGCCAAGAAGACAGCGAGGGATAGACGAATCTGCATGGGTTCCAACAAAAGATAGAAATTCAGAGTGCGCAGCCGCATAGCGGCGGCAAGGGGCTCGAACTGTAAACGGACCCATCCGCCGCCACGCTGGAAGCGATCGACGACACGCACTGCCTCATGCTCTGCGGCACCGGCCAGCTGGACTCGCTGGTGTACTGGCTGATGGCGCTGGACGTGGAGTTTGATGTGCTGGAGCCACCCGTGCTGAAGGAGCGGCTGCGCCGGGCGAGTGAGCGGGTGGGGCGGAGTTTGGCGCGGGGTGGGGGTTGAGGCAGCTATTTGCCGGCGATGCACGAACTTCGGAGTTCGCACCACCCACTGCATTCAGCCAAGAACAACAAGCGTAGGCAACAGCGCCCCAACGGCATCAGGCAGCATCAGGAGACCCGTTCGGGCGCATGTACTGCTCGAAGTTGCCGATGTAGTCATCAAGGTTCTCCTCGAGCATGGCCTTGTATTGCTCGACAAAATACTTGACGGTCTCATCGCGCCTGGCCTTCATGGCTTCGACATCCTCGGCCCAGGTCGCGGCATTCCATGCCTGAAACCTCGCGCTCCCGTACATCAGCGATGCGCTGACTTTGCCTCGCCCGGTGTCGGCGCAGTGTTCATTGGCAAGTCGGATGTGAGCATCCGCTCGATCAAGAAAGGTGGGATCTTTGTTGAGGTCGACACCCATCAGTGTTCTCCCGTATGGCGCTGAAGGTGGTCCAGCTGGTTATTGAAATGGATGAAAACGGTGGCCTAGGAATCAACGGTCGTCGAGCCATTCAAGGACTTCAAGCGCGAGTCCGGGAGTCGACATTTCAAGAACGACCTCGGCCATCGCGTGCTGCCCCAAGGTGGCTGCGATGGCAGCTGTTGCGCATGCAGCAAAGTCTGGATCAGTGCGCCCGGAAGCGGCTTCTGCCACCAGCGCAGGAAGGCGCTGAAGAGCCGCAAAGTAGCCGTCCGCCAAGTCAGGCGGAATCGGCGTCCCCTGCTTGGCTCGGCAGATTTCCACCCATGCAGGGAAATGAAAAAAGGAAACATCTGCCTTTATCGGCGACGTTGATAGAGCGGCAATGACATGCGGGATCGCTGCGAACGAAGCTGAGTAGACATTGCCCTGATGGGCCAGAGCACTCCAAAGGGTGAACCACGGCTCTGCCTGCCCTTCAGACACGGGCAGGTCCTGGAGTTGGCGCAGCAACGGTGGAATGTCGGAAGCCTGGCCGTAGGCATGTTCAAGCGCGGACCAACGAGAACTTTCAAGACTCAGCATCAAGGCATGCTCCATACGGCCAAGGTGTCACCATCAGTCCCACCACACGCGAACCCTGCGTCCATCCACACCAAACTCATCCGCCTTGAGATCACCAACAAACACCTGACGCAGTTCATCGACGAGCCTGTCGTTCTCGGCGTCGGTGATCCTTGTGCCTTGAACACTGGTCTCAGCCTCTTCACGCTGATGAGTCCAATGGGGCAGCTCAATGTAGAGGACAGGCGAACCTTCGCGGCCGAATTCCAAACGCGATATCCGACCTCGCAGCTTCTCGACCGCTGCGGCGACCCGCTCACCGTTGAACTCGTTGTATTCCTTCACCAACCTGATCAGCGGCGCAGCTTGGGTTGTTCCCAGGAACGGCGTCAGAAACGCTGTGGATTGGAAACGCTGCCCTTCGTTCAGACCGAACCCGAGTCGAACAAAGGCTTCAGCGGCCTGCTGGTCCACTTCGAGCGGAAGCACCAGCTTCTGCCCATCGGACGACTCCGCTTCAGCGGCTATGGTGGGAGGAGCCTCCAATTCAACGTGGTAACCAACGCCTTCTGTACAAGCGCCCAACAGAATCAAAGTAAGGACGGCCACGACTGGCTTCATAGCTTTTCCACGGGATACGAGCTGAAAGAGCGCCTGCAGAAAGCGGTTTGTGTCTGCGGTCCCCTCAGGTGGCAAGGAAACCAGCAACCCGTGCATCCGTCTCCAATGCAGCAGCAATGGCAGGCAGTTGGTCATACTCCACAAAGTCCAGCAAAAAAAGGTCCTCGGCAGCGTGACCAGCAGGTGAGACATATGCGTACTCGACCTCAAGCTGGAAGTTCTCTCGAATCTCTTCGGTTTCGCGTTGACCATCGAAGTCAGCAGAGAACATTTTGGCAAACGAGCTGCAAACAACGAGTGGGAAGTCCAGGACCGCCAGCACGCTATATGACGATCCAGCAGGACGACTTCCCTTCGCGGATTGCAAACGGAGGGAAACCAGCCCGTTCAAGGCTTGATTCAAGGCTTTGTAGAAGGGCTCGGCGTCTGGGCCGCGGTTGTTCGATGACGTAAATAGCTTAGCGACCCGGTCACCGACAAGATAGTGGTGCTCGTTCGTGTACTGGTTGTTCGGACGGAACGGACCACTGGTGCACAAAACCTGCTCCACGGCCTTCTTGTTCTTGCTCGTAAACCAGAAGACCGAATATCCGGGAACGAATTTGCATTCGACAAAAAGTCGAACTACTACGTCGCCTAGACCCGCCGCAATGGAAACCGACTTTTCGACAACAAGATCGATTTCTCTGGCCTTTTGCTGAGTCTGGTCCATGTAGTAAGGGCTGACGCTGACCCTCCAGCCTTCCGCCATGAACCAACGAGCAACCTTGGCATGAAAGTTGTTGCCACTTCCATCGATCAGTTCTTGAACCTGTGTGGGGATTGACATTGATCCTTGCTCCCATGAAGCCAATCGCTTTGGCGTTGAGCAAACAGGATATCAACACGCCCACGTTCAATGCCCAATCAATGCGGCTGTTCGGTCATCTGGCACGCGCCAACCACACCCGCCAGCTCCCCAACTCCGTGATCTCGGTCCCCCCCTCCACCCCCACCGCCTCGCACACAAACCCGCTCACCCACGACCCATCCGCCAGCTTCACCTTGCCGATGCCCAGTGGCGCGGGGATGCCGTCGACGAAGCTGCCGAAGTGTTCGGCGGGCAGTTCCCAGACTTCCATGTGAATGGCGGCGCCGCCTTCGTTGACGCGCACCATGCCCGGCCGCTGGACCTGGCCGCCGGCGAGGGCGTAGAACTTGTATTCGGGCGCGGACTGCACCGCGCCAAGCAGGCGCGCGCCGCGCTGGGTGAGTTGCCAGTTGAGCGGCAGGCCGCTGAGGTGTGCGCCGCAGACGGCGACCTTGACGGTGCCGGCGGTGTGGCTGCCTTTGGGCAGATCGGTGCCGATGGCGGGGGTGTCGGCCAGCTTCGCTGATGTGGCGCCGAGTGACAGAGCAGCCTGCGCGCGGTGGAAGCGATCGGCCAGGCGCAGCAGGGGCACGTCCTTGAACGCGGGCGCGGCCAGGGTCACGCCCCAGGGCAGGCCTTGTGCGTCGCCTTCGGCCTGGAAGCCTGCGGGCACCGCGACGGCGGCGTAGTCCAGCAGGTTCATGAAGTTGGTGTAGTAGCCCAGGTTGCTGTTCAGGCGGATCGGGTCGGCCTGCATGTCGGCGATGCGGTAAATCGTCCCCGCCGTCGGCGTGAGCAGGCAGTCCACGTCTTTCCACACCGCGTCGCACACGCGCTTGAGGGCCTTGAGCTTGTAGCTGGCGGCGAACGCATCGGCGGCGGTCTTGGTCTTGCCGCCTTCGATGATGGTGCGTACGGGCGGGAACACGGCCTCGGGCTGCGCGTCGATGAAGTCTTTGATGGCGACGTAGCGCTCGGCCACCCAGGGGCCTTCGTAGAGCAGGCGCGCGGCTTCGAGGAAGGGCGTGAGGTCGATCTCGACGGCGGTGCCGCCGAGGGCGTGCAGGCGCTCGATGCTTTGCGCGAACAGTTCGACGGCCGCGTCGTTGCCGAAGAAGTTGAGGTCTTGCGGGCGCGGCACGCCGAAGCGGAACGGACCGGCCGAGAAGTCGACGCCGAAGGGCTTGGCGGCGCGGCTGAAGGCGTCGGCCTCGTCGGGCACTGCGGCCACGGCCAGCACGGCCTGCGCATCCGCCGCGGTGAGCGCGAAGATGGAGACGGTGTCCACCGACCGGCAGGCCGGCACCACGCCAGTGGCCGAGAGCAGGCCGATGGTGGGCTTGAGGCCGACGAGGTTGTTGAAGCTGGCGGGCACGCGGCCCGAGCCGGCGGTGTCGGTGCCCAGCGAGAAGCTGACCCAGCCCTTGGCCACGCTCACGGCCGAGCCGGCACTGGAGCCGCCCGAAACGAAGTCCGGGTTGAAGGCGTTGCGGCAGGCGCCGTAGGGCGAGCGGGTGCCGTTGAGGCCGGTGGCGAACTGGTCGAGGTTGGCCTTGCCCAGCGGCACGGCGCCGGCCGCGATGAGCTGCTGCACGAGGAAGGCGCTCTCGCCCGGCGTGTACGCGTATTCGGGGCAGCCCGCGGTGGTGGGGATGTGCGCGAGGTCGATGTTGTCCTTTATGGCGAAGGGCACGCCGTAGAGCGGCAGGCTGGCCGGGTCCACGCCGTCGAGGTGCGCCACGTAGGGCTCGATCTCGGCGTCGGTCAGGCGGTGGATGAAGGCGTGGTGCGCGTCGGTCGCGCAGCGGCGCATGGCCTCGGCGATGACGGCGCGCACGGGGGTGCCGGCGGCGTAGGCGGCGCGCAGGCTGGCGAGGTCGAAGGACAGGTCTTGCAGGTTCGTTGTCATGGGTGGCTCCGTGAGTTCAGTCTTCGGATACGAGCACCAGCACGTCCTGGCCGGCGGCCACGGGCGCGCCTTCGCGGCACATGAGGCGGTGCACGGTGGCGTCCTGCGGGGCTAGCACGCTGAATTCCATCTTCATGGACTCGACGACGAGCAGCACGTCGCCCGCGGCCACGCGCTGGCCTTCGCTGACCAGCACCTTCCACACGCTGCCGGGCACGCTGCTGGCCAGCGGGCGGCCGCCGGGCGGCAGGTCCAGCTCGACGCTGGCGTCGGCCGCGGCCACGTCGGCATCGCCCGCGTAGCTGAGCTGGCCGCTGGCGGCCCAACGCTCGCGCTCGGCGTCAAAAGACGCCTGCTGCTGCGCCTTGAAGGCGCCAATGCTCGATGCGTTGTCGGCCAGGAAGCGGCGGTAGTCGCGCAGGCTGAACGTGGTCTCTTCGATCTGCAGCGCGTAGCCGCCGTGCGGGAAGGCGGCGCGGATGCGCAGCAACTCGTCCTGGTCCACCGGTACGAAGCGGATCTGGTCGAAGAAGCGCAGCAGCCAGGGCTGCTCGAACACCGAGCCCGACTCGCCGTGGCGCCAGCGGTTCCACATCTGCAGCGTGCGGCCGACGAACTGGTAGCCGCCGGGGCCTTCCATGCCGTAGACGCAGAGGTAGGCGCCGCCGATGCCGACGGCGTTCTCGGGCGTCCAGGTGCGCGCGGGGTTGTACTTGGTGGTCACCAGGCGGTGGCGCGGGTCCACCGGCGTGGCCACCGGCGCGCCCAGGTAGACGTCGCCCAGGCCCAGCACCAGGTAGCTGGCGTCAAACACGACCTTGAACACGTCGTCGATGCTGTCCAGCCCGTTGATGCGGCGGATGAACTCGATGTTGCTCGGGCACCAGGGCGCGTCGGGCCGCACCGACTGCATGTACTTCTCGATGGCGAGTCGGGTCTGCGGGTCGTCCCAGCTGAGCGGCAGGTGCACGACGCGGCTGGGCACTTCCATGTCGTCGACCGCGGGCAGCGCGGCCTCGGCCTCCACCAGCACCTTGAGCAACTCGGCGCGCGAGACCTTGGACGGATCGAAGTGCAGCTGCAGCGAACGGATGCCGGGTGTCATATCCACGATGCCGGGCAGCGTGCCTGCTGTGATGCGCGCTTGCAGCGCCTGCATGAGCACGTGCACACGCAGGCGCAGCTCGATGTCGAGCACCAGCGGGCCGAACTCGACCAGCATGTAACGGTCGCCGGCCTGGCGCACCACCATGGCGGGCACGGCCTCGTCTTCGCGCGCCGGGTCGGCCAGCACGATGGGCGTGGGGTGGGCTGACGCGTCGTCGGCGGGTTGCGGCGGCAGCGACTGGCGCAGCGTGGCCAACGCGGCCTCGACCATCGCGCTGCGGTCCAGCGCCTGGTCCAGCGAGAGGCGGTGGAAGCGCACCGTGTCGCCGGGGCGCAGCTGGCCGAGCTTCCAGAGTTCGGCGTCCACCACCACGGCGGGGCAGACGAAGCCGCCGAGGCTGGGGCCGTCGGGGCCGAGGATGACCGGCATGTCGCCGGTGAAGTCGATGGCGCCGATGGCGTAGGCGTTGTCGTGGATGTTGGACGGGTGGAGGCCCGCCTCGCCGCCGTCAGCCCGCGCCCACTGCGGCTTGGGGCCGATCAGGCGCACGCCGGTGCGGCTGGAGTTGTAGTGCACCTCCCAGTCGGTGGCGAAGAAGGTGGCGACGTCGCCTTCCGTGAAGAAGTCCGGCGCGCCGTGCGGGCCGTAGAGCACGCCCACGTCCCAGTGGTGGGTGAAGGTGGGCACGGTGTCCGGCGCGGCGCTCACGCCCGCGGTGCCGGCGCCGGGCGCGGCCAGGTGCAGCACGTCGCCGGTGCGCAGGTGGCGGCCGGCGTGGCCGCCGAACTGGCCGAGCGTGAAGGTGCTGCGGCTGCCCAGGTAGAGCGGCACGTCGAAGCCGCCACCGACCGCGAGGCACAGGCGCGCGCCGGCCTCGGCGCGGCCGATGGTGAGCACGCTGCCGGCGGCCACGCGGTGGCTCTGCCACATCGGCAGCGGCGCGCCGTCGAGCACCACCTTGACCGGTGCGCCGGTCACGGCGATCACCGCGTCGGCGTTGAAGCGCAACGTGGGGCCCGAGAGCGTGATCTCCAGCGCGGCCGCGTCGTCGGCGTTGCCCACCAGGCGGTTGGCCATGCGGTGCGCGTAGGCGTCCATGGGGCCGCTGGGCGGCACGCCCACGTCCCAGTGGCCGAGGCGGCCCGGCCAGTCCTGCACGCTGGTCTGCACGCCGGGCTCCACCACCTCCACCGTCGCGGGGCGGAAATGGAAGCTGTTGAGGAAGCGAGTCACCTGCCGGCCTTCGCGGAACACCGGGTCGCGCACCACCTGGCGCAGGTAACCCAGGTTGGTCTCGATGCCGGCCAGGCGCGTGGCGGCCAGCGCAGCGTCGAGCTTTTGCAAAGCCTGTTCGCGGTCGGGCGCGGTGACGATGAGCTTGGCCAGCATGGGGTCGTACCAGGCGGGCACCTCGGTGCCGCGCTCGACCCAGCCGTCCACGCGGGCATCTTTCGGGAACACCACCTCGGTCAGCAGACCGGCGCTGGGCTGGAAGTTCTTCGCCGGGTCTTCGGCGTACAGCCGCACCTGGATGGACGCGCCTTGTGGCGTGGGCGCCAGCGTGGCCAGCGGCGGCAGATCACCGGCGGCGAGCCGCACCATCCACGCCACCAGATCGACCCCGGTGACCTGCTCGGTGACGCCGTGTTCCACCTGCAGGCGGGTGTTGACTTCGAGGAAGTAGAACTGGCCGGTGGCGGCGTCGTAGACGAATTCCACCGTACCGGCCGAGCGGTAGTTCACCGCCTGCGCCAGGCGCACGGCGGTGGCGTGCAATTCGCTGCGCTGCGCGTCGCTCAGCCCCGGCGCAGGCGTCTCTTCGATCACCTTCTGGTTGCGCCGCTGCACCGAACAGTCGCGTTCGCCCAGCGCGAGCACCGTGCCCGCGCCGTCGCCGAAGACCTGCACCTCGATGTGGCGCGCCTGCTCGACGTACTTTTCCAGGAAAAGGCCGGCGTCCTTGAAGTTGGCGCTGGCCAGGCGCTGCACCGAGGCAAACGCATCGCTCAGTTCGTCTTCGCTCCACACCAGGCGCATGCCGATGCCGCCGCCGCCGGCCGTGCTCTTGAGCATGACCGGGTAGCCGATGCGCAGCGCCTCGGCGCGGGCCTGCGCTGCGTCGGCCAGCAGACCAGTGCCGGGCAGCAGCGGCACGCCGCGCTGTTCGGCCAAGTTCCGCGCCGTGTGCTTGAGGCCGAAGGCGCGCATCTGGTCCGGCGTGGGGCCGATGAAGGCAATGCCGGCGTCTTCGCAGGCCTGGGCGAAGCCCGGGTTCTCCGACAGGAAGCCGTAGCCGGGGTGGATGGCCTCGGCGCCACAGTCTTTGGCGATCTGCAGGATGCGCTCGGCCTTCAGATAACTTTCGGCCGCAGGTGCGGGGCCGAGCAAATACGCCTCGTCGGCCTCGCGCACATGACGCGCCTGCGCGTCGGCCTCGGAATACACGGCCACGCTCTGCACGCCCAGGGCTTTGAGCGTGCGGATGATGCGGCAGGCGATGGCGCCGCGGTTGGCGATCAGGACCTTGCGGAACATGGGCTCTCCGGTGGCAGGCCGTCCTGCCGAGGGGTGTCGCGCAGCAGGCCGTCCTGCTGGCCGGTTTCTCAAGGGTTCGGTCAGGCCGGGTCCCAGACGATCAATTGAATGGGCGTCGGGTTGTAGGCGTTGCAGGGGTTGTTGAGCTGCGGGCAGTTGCTGATGAGCACCCAGAGGTCCATCTCGGCGCGCATCTCCACGTACTTGCCGGGGCCGGACACGCCGTCGTCGAACTTGAGCCCGCCCTCGCCGGTCACCGGCACGTTCATGAAGAAGTTGATGTTGGGCACCAGGTCGCGCTTGGTCAGGCCGATGTCGGCGCGCTGCAGGGCGATGAGGTAGTTGTCGCGGCAGCTGTGCATGAACTTCTTCTGCAGCGCGTAGCGCACGGTGTTGCTCTCGGCCGCACAGGCGCCCCCCAGCGTGTCGTGCCGGCCGCAGGTGTCGGCCACGATGGTGAGCATGGGCCGCGCCTCGTTGCTGCGGATCACCGAGCCGGTGGTGAGGTAGATGCCGCCCTGGTGCAGCATGGTGTCGGTGGCGCTGTAGTGCTCGGCCAGGTCGTCGCGGTTGTAGAAGATCACGTCGGCGGCCTGGTTGCCTTCGAGGTCGACGATGCGCAGGGTCTGGCCCTGGTTGACGGCGAACAGAATGGGCTCGCCCGCGGGGTGGCGCTGGTTCATCACGGCGGCTGCCGGGTCGAGCGCGCTTTCCTGGATGCGGATGTCGGTGGCGCCGATGGTGGAGGTGGTGGCGTTCATGTCGTCGTCTCCTCGATCACAGGTACAGGACATCCGAGTTGTGCAAGGCCCGCGCGTTCTCCGGGCGGAAGGCGCGGCAGGCGTCGTTGGCCGGCGCGGGGCCGCAGCGCCAGGCCAGCAGGCCGACCTTCTTCGGCGACCACTCGGTGGCAGGGTCCAGCGGGTGCGGCGCGCTGGAGACGGCGACGATCACGTCCATGTCGAAGCGCAGTTCCACGAAGTCGCCTGCGCGGCTGTGGTCCTTCGCGAAGTGGAAGCGCCCCTGTTCGTCCACGCTGACCTTGCTGAACAGGTTGACCGGCGCCACGAGGTCGCGCTTGGTCAGGCCGTACTTGCCGATCTCGATCAGCAGCCCGTCCTTGCCCGAGCGGTGCATGGCGTTGCGCGCCTGTTCGTAGCGCCGCTCGCCGTATTTCGCGGTCATCAGTTCGTTGTCCAGCAGCGCGCCCAGCGGGTCGTGCCAGCCCAGGCTGTCGGCGGTGACGCTGGCCATGCTGCGGCCCATGTCGCTCATCAGCACATGGCCCTTGCCGTAGTGCGCCGTGTGCTGCGCCTTGAGGCTGTCGGGCATGTTGTAGCGCTCCAGCTTTTCCAGCGCCGAGTACATGACGACACTCACGTTGGCGCCGGCTTCCAGCGCCACGAAACGGATCGCGCTGCCACGCGGCATGCGCCAGCTCCAGTGGCTGCCGCCGGGCATGACTTCGCTCCACATGGCGTGGCCGGTGTGCACGCCCGCCAGCGCGGCCTGCGGAAAACGCTGCCACAGCGCGGGCGCGTCCACCGGCATGGCGGCCGGCGGGTTGGAGGGGATCACGCTCAGCGAGTCGGTGAGCGTCCCGGGCAGGGGGTAGGTGGGGGTGGGTGTCATACGGTCTCCGCGGTCAGGCCACTGAGGCGCTGCAGTTGTTCAAGGTCGGTCTTCATGCCCGAGGTTTCCCGGATGCGTTCGAGGATCTCGCGCTTGAGCCGCAGGAACTCGGGCGCGTGCTTGAGGTCCTGGTCGCGCTGGTCGCCGAAGGGCACGTCGTAGACGGTGTCGATGCGGCCCGGGCGCGGCGCCATCAGCACCACGCGGCCGCCGAGGTAGATCGCTTCTTCCACGTCGTGGGTGACGAAGACGATGGTGGCGCGCTCCAGCCGGTGCACGTGGCGGATCAGGTCGTGCATCACCTCGCGCGTCTGCGCGTCCAGCGCGCCAAAGGGCTCGTCCATCAGCAGGATGCCGGGCCGGCCCATCAGCGCACGCGCAATGGCCACGCGCTGCTGCATGCCGCCCGAGAGCTGGTTGGGCCAGGCGTTGGCCGAGGCCTGCAGGCCCATGAGGCGCAGCAGCGCGTCGGCCCGGCCCGAGGCGGCCTCGACCTGGGCCGAGGTGTGGTCCTTGCGGTGCGCTGCGAGCTGGCGACAGAACTTGATGTTCTCCATCACCGACATCCAGGGGTAGAGGCTGTAGTGCTGGAACACCATGGCGCGGTCGATGTCCGGGCCGGTGACGGGCCGGCCGTCCACCAGCAGCTCGCCGCTGGTGTGCGTCTCCAGCCCGCCGATGGTGCGCAGCAGCGTGCTCTTGCCGCAGCCCGACGCGCCGACGAAGGTGACGAACTCGTTGTGCGCGATGTCGAGGTTGATGTGCTCCAGCGCGTTCAGCGGCGCGCCGTCGAAGCGCTTGTGCAGGTCGCGGATCTGGATCTTGGGGACCAGGGGGTTGAAGGCGGGAAAGCGCATGGCGGTCAGCCTTTCAGGTAAAGCCAGGGAAAGGCTTTGCGGTGGGCCAGGCGGAACAGCTGGTCGGTCAACAGGCCGATGAGGCCGATGACGATGATCCCCGCGAAGATGGTGTCGGTCTGCAGGAAGCGCTGCGCGCGCAGGATGGCGTAGCCGAGGCCCGAGTTGGCGGCCACCAGCTCGGCCACCACCAGGTAGGTCCAGGCCCAGCCCATGGTGATGCGCAGCGTGTCCAGCAGCGCGGGCTTGGCGCTGGGCAGGATGACTTTTTCGATCAGCTCGCTGCGGTTCGCGCCCATGGTCTGCGCCGCCTCCACCTGCGCGGCCGGCACGCGCCGCACGTCCTCGGCCACCATCAGCACCATCTGGAAGAAGGTGCCGATGAAGATGATGGCGATCTTGGAACCCTCGTCGATGCCCACCCACAGCATCACCAGCGGAATGAAGGCCACCGCTGGCATGTAGCGGATGAAATCGGTCAGCGGCTCCAGCAGCGCCTGCACCGAACGGAACGAGCCGATGAACAGGCCCAGCGGCAGCGCGAACACGGCCGAGAGCACGAAGCCGGCGACCACGCGGTAGGTGCTGATCGCCATGTCGGTGAGCAGGTCGTTCTCGGTCAGCCAGGTCCAGGCCTTGCCCAGCACCGCCGAGGGCGAGGGCATGAAGGTCGGGTCCAGCCCGCCCCAGGCGGCCAGCGCGGCCCAGGCCAGCAGCGGCAGCACGAGGCCGGTGAGCGCGAGCACCCAGTAGGCGCGGCGGTTGATGGGCGCGCGCACCGTCCAGAGCGAGGACAGCGGGCGGCGCGCCGGCGGCGCCAAGGGCGCGGGCTGCAGTGCAGCCGCCTCGGCGGCGGGCGCCGGGGCCACCAGCGGAAACAAAGGGGGCGACGTGGACATGCGCGGGCTCCTGTTCGGGGGGACGACGGCCAGAGAGGCTCGCGCAACCGCATCAGCGGCATGCCAGCTTCTCCCGGGCTTTTGTCCCTCCGTGGAGCCACACGATCGTGGCCGACCGCTCTCGGACCAGGCGGCGCTGCGGACTACATATATGTATGCGCAGCGCCCGGAACCCTAGCGGTCATTCAAGGCTGCGAGTCACTGTTTTGGTGCACTCGCCTCTCTGTGCTTGGGTCTTAGCAGGTTTGGTGCCAGGGCTGGGTCGCTAAAAATTCGTTGGGTAGAAGCAAAGCCCCAGCAAGGTGACCTCCAACCCCATGCCAACCGACGGCACGGTGCCGCCCAGCTCGGTCGACTCGATGGCCAGAAACTCTGGCCCGGTCTGCAGATACATGTCCACCAGAGCCGCTCCGGAATTGATCGGCATGACGCTGTGCACCTCGCCCATGACACAGATGCCGCCTGGCACCTCTGTGCTCGCCTTGATGCAGGAGTCTTCACTCTTGAAGCCCGCAACGATCCGCCAACTTGCGACTTTCTCGAACCCCAATTCGACAAGACATTCGCGACCAAGAAGCCGCTGAAGTTCGGACTGTTTTCCGTTCACCAAAGCCCTGAAAAGAAATCCACCGTGACGCACCTTGGCCCAGGTCGACGAACCACTCTCGTATTCAAGGTCTTCAACATAGATCGCCATGGGACTGCATCTGTAGATGTTGAACGTTCAAGCAACCGTCTTGTCCTGACTTGTGAGAAAGCAATCCAAAGGCAATCGGGTGTGGGCATCGCATCGGTGATGCGGCCCCCACCCGGTATGCGATCAGCGTCCCATCCTTCGGAGCAAGAGTGAGACGAGCAGTGCAATGAGCAGGAAAAGGCCTCCAACAGCTGCAAGCCAAACGCCATATTGAACAAATGCTCCGCTGGCAGCGAGCGCGTGGAAAGAAGACGCCCACGTTTTCGGATTGGCGGCGGTGTTGCTTAGCGACGTGACCGCCAGAGCGAGAAAGACGATGCTCAAGGCAATGCACCAGCTTCTCAGGCTGTGCAACAGGCCCCTTCCGACCTGCCTCCTGACGGGATCTTTTGTGGTGGTAGACATGGATGCACCTACCTTTTTGGTTTGAACGTTGATGGAAAGGCGAGGCCGCTTCGCGCGGTGAACGCCCCTCACAAGACTCTCCAGCTCAGCGTATAGGCAGGGCCGGAAGCAGGGTATCGAACTTCTGCATCGATATGCGAGAGCTTGGCCAACGCGCGTCGAGCTATCTGAGGGACGACGGCTCTGCTTGCCTTGAGAAGACCTTCGATCTCATCCCATCGCGCACTCTTGCCTCCGTACGCTGGGTGGGATTCTGCAGTGGCCTCCCCTGCCTCGTAGAGCACGTTCCAGGCAGCAAAGATGCGCCACTGCTCTTGCTCTAGTTCGACCGTGATCTCATCTACCGGCCAGACGAAAAAAGTCCCAAGGGATTGGTTTTCTGTGTCGTCATAGAGCGCCTTGAACCGATGCGGTGCTCCCTGAACGTCCGCTATGCCCGCGCGTGGCCCGTCGAACCACTCGTTCTCAACATACACGCGCTCTGGCGGCCCGTACTCGCTCATGGTTCGTCTCAGCAACTTAGGCAAAGAGCCAGGCGTCATTGCGGCTTGCGATAGAACTCGGCAAAGCAGGAGTTCATGTCTTCCGCTTCGCACAGTAAGAGCCACTGGCCATTGGGGTGCAGGCGAATGTAGGTGAGCGCCACATGGCCGACCTTTGTGTTGTGTCCAGAGCAATCAGGCTGACCATTGTTCTTGGTGATCTTGTCAACCCACTTGTAGAACCCCTTGGGCGATGGCGCCAGGGAGATCGTGAACTCTGATTCGTTTCGTTCTTTGCCCGACTGTGAATGTTTCGTTCCGTCAGCTCGAACGTCGTACTCCTCAAAGCACTTCATGTCCGGCAAATCGATGCGCCAGACGCCAATTAGGGGATGGGTGCCGGGAAGCGGTGTACGCGCAACTTCCTGAGCACTGGCGAGTGCCCATGGCACAACGAATAGCAAAGATGCAATGAGGCGAGTGGTTTTCATCGGATATCAAGTAGCTGGTGTGACGAACGCGACGACCGACCTATTGGGCGCCACCTCTTTCATAGAAACCAAGAGAAAGACAAACGCCGAGTCGAGAAAGAAGACTCAGTGTCTCTGAATCAACAAATCCGCCTTCTTGTTCCTGCGAGTCCTTTATCCAGAGCGAAAGATCGACCTCGAAAAACTCCGGTTTGACCTCATTCCTCACTGAGATAAGGCGATCAACTCCACCGGCCCGCTCGATGAGAGAAGGAATCATCTCGTTCAGCTGTGTCGAGTCGGGAAACTCCACATGCCAGGAAGCGAATGACTTCACAAGATGTCGTAACCCTGGCCTTCTTGGCTGCCCTCGGACTCCAAGTTCGCTTGCGGGGATACCAACCAATGCTTCAACCTGAATTGGTTGCATGTCGAACCCACGGAACGTGAGAGAGGCGACGTACTTTGGTCTGAGAGTCATCGGTCTTTCTGTCTGTCTTGCGGCACCCAACTTCGATTAAGCCGGAAAACCGCAGTCTACCGACGGGTCACGGGTCTGAGGCGCCAACACTGCCGGCCTTCACACCCTCCGCCGAGTTCCCCTCACATCGCATACCCTCGCTGCCTTCCCCCAACTGCGCCCGCCCCCATGACCCCCTGGCAACTCCAACAAATGATCAAAGCCTCCGGCTGGCCCCTGGCCGCGGAGCATCTCGCGCCCGGCGCCGACTTCAACGCGCGGCTGGAGGGCGGGCTGGTGCCGCTGCACTGGGCCTGTGCGGGCGGCAAGGCGGGGGTGGTCAAGTTCATGATCGAGCACGGCGCCGACGTGCTGGACGCGGCGGCGGACGGGCAGACGCCGCTGACGATGGCGGTGGGCTCGGGCAGCTTTCAGGTGCTGATGCTGGTGATCGACCGGCTCAAGGCGCTGGGCGCGCCGCCGCCGGACGAGGCACTTCGCCGGCGGATGGCCGAGACCTTCGGCCAGAGCCACACCGACGCGAAGAACCGGCTGCTGCAGACGCTGCGCGACTGGGACCGCATCGCGAAGAAGCAGCGCCCGCCGGCGGGCTGAATCAGGCTCCGGCGTCGCCCGCACCCCAGCGCCGCTGCACGGCCGACTCCTCTTCCACCGCACGCTCGAAGCGCTCCAGCCCGATCTGGTTGAGCACGCGCTTGAACTCGCGGGCCACCTCGGGTTTGAGGTCCGCAATCCGCCGCGCCGCGGCCAGCGACACCGCATCGAGTTCGTCCGCCGGCACGCAGCGGTAGACCAGGCCCCAGGCCAGCGCCTGCGCTGCGTCGAACGGTTCGCCCAGCAGGGTCAGCGCCTTGGCGCGCATGGGGCCGATGGCGGCGGGCAATGTGGCCACCAGGCCACCGGTGACGAAGACGCCGAGCGAGGCCTCGGGCAGCTTGAAGCGCGCGTCATCAGCGGCGAAGACGATGTCGGCGTTCATCGTCCATTCGAAGCCCGCGCCGACCGTCCAGCCGTGCACGGCGGCGATGACCGGGCAGCGGTGCGCGACGATGGCGCGGGAGACGGCCTGCACGAGTTCCAGGTCCTTGTCGGTGGGGGCGGCGCTGACGTCGCGGCCGGCGCAGAAGGCGCGGCCGTTGCCTCGCAGGCGGATGGCGCGCACCGTGGGGTCGGTGGCGGCGGTGTTGAGCGCGTCGAGCAGGGCCTCGGCCAGCGGGTTGTGAATGGCGTTGAGCTTGTCGGGGCGGTTGAGCGTCAGGGTGAGGACGCCGGCCTCGGATGTGCGAATGAGTGTGGATGTGGAGGGCATGGCACAGACTAGCAGGGTTGCGGCGTGTAGGACCCGTCCTACCGCCAGACTGCGCCTCCACCGATGCCGGGGTGGCGGCGCGGCCAACAGAATGAACTTGCAACAGCAAGGAGACTCGCATGACACAGACTGGAATGATCGTTGGCAAGGTGGAGTTCCGCCCGGGCGACGGCGCCATGATTCGCATACCGCCGGGCCCGGTGGACATCGAGACGAACCGGCTCGAAGCCACCCTGAGCTGGGTGGACGGCGAGACGCACGGCGCGGCGGCTATACCCCTGTCCGACTTCAAACGCTACGTGACCAAGGGCGTGATTGCGCTGCCGTAGCCGGCCGCCGGGGGTCTACACGCCGAGGTAGCGCCCCGGCTTGTGGTTGAGCGCGAGGATGGCGCCGATGGCCACGGCGCCCACCACCGATTGCGCCACCTGCAGCGGCGGCAGCACCCACAGGGCCGCCAGCACCACGACAAGGTCGACCGACATCTGCACCTTGCCGGCGCTGTAGCCCCGGGCCTGCTGCAGCCACTGCGCAAGGATGTTGACGCCGCCCACGCTGGCCTGGTGGCGCAGCAGGGCGAGCAGCCCGAAGCCGATGAGGAAGCCGCCCAGCACCGAAGCAACCCAGGGGTTGAGCAGTTCAAAGCGCACCACCTTGGGCGCCAGCGTGGTGCAGACGGACACCAGGGCCACGGCGCCGAAGCTTTTGAAGGTGAAGGCCGGGCCGAGCCGGTACCAGGAGAGTACGAAGAACGGCAGGCTCAGCAGGAAGAAGAACAGGCCGAAGGGCAGGCCGCTGGCGTAGCTGGCGAGGAAGGCCACGCCCGCGACGCCGCCGGTGAGCAGGCCGGCGTGGCCGAACATGGTCATGCCCAGCGCGACGAAGAGCGAGCCTGCAATCAGCGCGTGAATGTCGTCGAACCAGGAATGGGCGGCGGGTGCGGTGGAGTCCATACCCAGGACAAGCATGGGCCGTGCCGTGCGCCTCAGGCGGCCTGAGGTTGCCTGGACGCGGCCGCGCTGCGCGTAGCCGACGGAAGCTCACCGAACAGCGCTTTGTAGTCGCTCGCGAAGCGCGAGGGATGCCAGAAGCCCCAGCGCGCCGCCACATCACCCACGGGTGCCGCCCGGTTCTGGCGCAGTTCGCTGCGCACCTGGTTGAGCCGCATGGCGCGCAGGTAGGTGACAGGGCTGATCTGCATGACCTCCTCAAACGCGTATTGCAGCGCGCGCCGCGAGGTGCCGATGGCCTGGCAGAGGTCGGGCACGGCGATCACCTCCTGCGCGTGGGCCTGCATGTACTGGCGCGCGCGAGCGACGATGCGGCGCCGGCTGGCGGCCGAGGCGGGCAGTGCGCCCACGGGCTTGCCCGAGCGCAGGCCGCCGAGCAGGGCCTCGCAGAGCGAAAGCACGAGCATGCGGCGCGAGGCCGGGTGGGCGCAGATATCGGCCGGCCCGCGCGCGAGGCCCAGTGCGGCGTTGAGCAGCCGGCCGTATTCGGCGCAGGCCGCGCGCGAGACGTTCAGCAGCAGAGGCACCGGGGGCAGCTCACCCTCAGGCCCGTCCATCTGGGCCACCAGCTCGCGCAGCGCCGCCTGGTCGACCGAGAGCGCGAGGATCTGCGTGTCGGCGCTGGCCACGAGATCGAACTCCCCTTGAGACGATACGCCGATGATCTGTTCGCCTTGCAGGCGGTGGCCACCGAACCAGCCGGGGGATCGCCCGGTGCGCACCAGGGCGACGGAGATGCGATTCGCGCGGACGCGGCCGGCCTGCATGACGGTCTGGTTGGCCCGCTCGACAAACACCTGCACCGGGCCCACGCGCAGTTCGTCCACCTCGCCCTCGAAGCGCCCGGCCGAGAGCTGTTCATAGCGCTGGTCCCAGTCGGGCAGGCTGGCGGCCTGTTCCGCAGCATCGCGTGCACGTTTGTGGGAATGATCGAAGTTCATGCCCGCCCGCCATGCAAGTTGTGCGCCATTGCTGGGAGCGGGCGCAGATTTGCCAAATGCGGATAACCCCAGGTTGCCGGGCCGCCCTAAGGTGCGGGCCTTGTCCCAACCCGCATCCCGAGGAGCTCCTCCATGACCACCCGCCCCCTTCCCCTGGCACTGAGTGCCGTCGCCCTGGCCACCGCCGCGCTGTGGTCGCCCCTGGCACTGGCCCACGGCGCCGCCGCCAAGATGGTGCCGCTGAAAAAGGCCGCCAAAGACTTCAACGCCACGGTGCAGTGGGACAGCTATGCCCAGGTGTTCACGCTCTCGCGCAACAGCACGCTGGTGCGCGTGAAGCCGGGCGCGAAGACGGCGCAGGTGAATGGCGCCACGCTGCGGCTGGGCGTGCCGGTGGTGCTGCGCAAGGGCACGCCGTATGTGGCGGCCGACTTTTTCCAGCAGGTGTTCCAGTCGGGCCTGGACAAGACCTTCGTGGTCGAGCGCAAGCCCAACCCGCTGAACCCGCTGACGGCGCAAGAGATCCAGGCCACGCTGGAGGTGCTCAGGGCCTCGGGCCAGTTCAAGCCCGGCCACCGCTTCACCGAGATCGTGCTCAAGGCGCCACCGAAAGACCAGGTGTGGGCACACGCACTGGAAGGCAAGCCGGTGCAGGCGCCGCGCCAGGCGGCGTTTGTGATCCTCGACGGCCGCAAGGTGATCGAGGGCACGGTGGACCTGGCCTCGAAGAAGCTCTTGCAGTGGCAGCCGGTGGAGGGCGCACACGGCATGGTGCTGATCGACGATTTCGGTGCGGTGCAGGCGGCCATCGAGGCCAGCCCGGAATACGCCAAGGCGCTGGCACAGCGGGGCATCAACGACGTGAAGAAGGTGGTGGCCACGCCACTGACCGTGGGCTACTTCGACGGCAAGGACGGGCTGCAGCAGCAGGCGCGCCTGCTCAAGGTGGTGAGCTACCTTGACGTGGGCGACAACAACTACTGGGCGCACCCGATCGAGAACCTGGTGGCGGTGGTGGACCTGGAGCAGAAGAAGGTGATCAAGATCGAGGACGCGGGCGTGATCCCGGTGCCGTTGAAACCCACGCCCTACGACGGCAGCGACCGCAAGGCCAGCGCGCCGCACAAGCCGCTGCACATCACCGAGCCCGAGGGCAAGAACTACACCATCACCGGCAACACGCTGAACTGGCGCAACTGGGACTTCCACATCGGCCTGAATTCGCGCACCGGGCTCACGCTCTCCACCGTGACCTACAACGACAAGGGCACCAAGCGCAAGGTGCTGTACGAGGGCACGCTGGGCGGCATGATCGTGCCCTACGGCGACCCCGACGTGGGCTGGTACTTCAAGGCCTACCTGGACTCGGGCGAGTACGGCATGGGCACGCTCACCTCGCCCATCGAACCGGGCAAGGACGCGCCGATGAACGCGGTCTATCTTGACGCGACCATTGCCGACTTCACCGGCGCGCCGATGACGATCCCCAACGCGATCGCCGTGTTCGAGCGCTACGCCGGCCCCGAGTACAAGCACCAGGAAATGGGCAAGCCCAACATCAGCGCCGAGCGGCGCGAGCTGGTGGTGCGCTGGATCAGCACGGTGGGCAACTACGACTACATGTTCGACTGGGTGTTCGCGGAAAACGGCACCATCGGCATCAACGCGGGTGCCACCGGCATCGAGGCGGTGAAGGGCGTGAAGAGCCGCACCATGGCCGATCCCACCGCCGCCGAAGACACGAAGTACGGCACGCTGCTGGACCACAACATCGTGGGCACCACGCACCAGCACATCTACAACTTCCGCCTCGACCTGGACGTGGACGGCGAACAGAACTCGCTCACCGAGGTGGACCCGGTGGTGGCACCCAACACCGCGGGCGGACCGCGCACCAGCACCATGCAGACCACGCAACGCACGGTGGCGACCGAGAAGCAGGCGGCGCAGAAGTTCGACCCGTCCACGATCCGGCTGCTGAGCAACGGCAGCAAGACCAACAAGGTGGGCAACCCGGTGTCGTACCAGCTGATCCCCTACGCGGGCGGCACACACCCGGTGGCCAAGGGCGCCAACTTCGGCAAGGACGAGTGGATCTACAACCGCCTGAACTTCATGGACAAGCAGATCTGGGTGACGCGCTACAACGAGGACGAAAAATTCCCCGAAGGCAAGTTCCCCAACCGCTCCAGCAAGGACACCGGGCTGGGCCAGTTCAGCGCCGACGACCAGGCCATCGTGAACACCGACAACGTGGTCTGGCTGACCACGGGCACCACCCACGTGGCGCGCGCCGAAGAGTGGCCGATCATGCCGACCGAATGGGTCAACGTGCTGCTCAAGCCCTGGAACTTCTTCAGCGAGACCCCGACGCTCGGGCTGGTGCAGCCGGCCCAGGCCGCGAAGTAAACCGCCGCAGCATTTGGACACCTTTGCGCATCGTGCGTTGACATTGCCGCCCTACATTGCGCTCCACACAAGAAGGAGTGCCTGTATGGACCAATCAATGATCAAGGGCATGGCGGTGGGCGGCATCGCCATGGTGGTGCTCGGGGCCGGTGCGGTCACCGGGTACCAGAAGCTGGCGCAGCCGAAGGTGGCCGATGTGGTGGCCGTGAAAGAGGTGCTGCAGACCGTGTCGACACCGCAGGTGCGCTGCGAGAACGTGCAGGTGCGCCGGCAGGCCCCGGTGCGGGACGAGCACCGCATCGCGGGCACCGTGATCGGCGGTGTGGCGGGCGGCCTGCTGGGCAACCAGATCGGCGGCGGCAACGGCAAGAAGGTGGCCACGGTGGCGGGCGCGGTGGCCGGGGGCTACGCCGGTAACCGAGTGCAAAAGAACCTGCAGGAAAACGACGTGGTCACGACGACCGAGCAGCGCTGCAAGACGGTGCAGAAAAAGTCGCAGCGGCTGGTGGGGTATGACGTGACCTACCGCCTCAATGGCCAGGAGGGCCGCACGCGCACATCGTTCGAGCCGGGCCCCACCCTGCCGGTGAAAGATGGCCGGGTGGTGGTCACGCCGCCGCCGGCGGAGGCGCGGTCGTAGGGCGTCGATCCCTTGCGCTCACGCCGTCAGCGTGAGCAGGATGTCGGCGTACCAGGCGCAGTTCAGCCCCAGGGATTCGTCCTGCACGCGGTCGCGGTTGCCCATGTCCATGCGCGCCGAATGCACGCCCAGCAGCTGCCAGGGCAGCGGTGCGCCGTTGCGCGTCATGCCGTGGTGACGCGTCACCACCGGCGCCCCGCTGGTGCCGCGGTGGGTGCGCGCGTCGGTGAGAAAGAAACCCCGGCCCTGGAAGCGCACGCCGAACGGTGAAGCGATCGCGGCGTGGCGCAGCACCGGCAGCTGGTACACGGTGTCGCGAAAGCCCAGCGGGAAGCCGGCGATGCACAGGGCCGCATCGATGGGCACGCTGTCGAAGTCGCCGGGCAGGTGCTCCGGCGTGAAGGCGCGGACGATGGCCCTTTCGGGCAGGGCGCCGCGATCAATCTCCAGCACGGCCACGTCAATCTCGCCACCGCCGTCGCTGCCCTGGCGCCAGACGGCCGTACCGTTCGCATACAGCAGCATCGAAAACTCGGTGCAGCGCGAGAGGTTCTGTGCGTCCAGGTGCAGCGTGATCGCCAGCCGGCTGGGATGGTGGTTGCTGGGTTCGTCGATCAGCACATGGCGGCTGGTCACGAGGAACAGGCGGTCGTCGCGCTGGAAGAAGAAGCCGGAGGCGTTGGTCAGGGCGATTTCACCGTCGTAGGTGGTGATGCCCGGCGTGGCCAGGAACAGCGGGTCCACGGCGGGCATGGGCGTGGTCGACGGGTCGGCAGCAGGTGCGTTCATCCCCGCAGTGTCGGCGCATTCGGGTGCCTGTGCCATGTTCGAGCCGCTATGTCCCGGAAAGGCGATCCAGGTAGGCGTGCACCAGCTCGTGCAGCCGCGCGCGCCCGAAGCTCGGGTCGTGGCCGGCGTGCACCACGTTCACCGGCAGGCCGAGCAGGCGTTCCATGGTGCGCGCGTAGGCCGCGCGGTCGGAGTGCGGCAGGGCGTCGAGCAGCGGGCCGTCGTACACCGCGTCGCCGGAGAACAGCGTACCGGTATTGGCCTCCCACAGGCCGATGCTGCCGGGCGAATGGCCGGGCAGGTGCAGCACCTCGAAGTGGCGGTTGCCCAGGTCGATGATGTCGCCGTCTTCGAGCTCGCGCGTGACCGTGGCCTGCTTGATTTCCCAGGCCGAGAGCTCGTAGTCCGGCCGCGGCAGCGCGGTGAGCGCCGCGCCGCCGGTTTCGTAGCCGGGCGCGGCGAAGTCCAGGTGCTCCAGGTCGATGTCGCCCAGCGTGAAAGCGGGGTCGGCGCCGCGCAGGCCGGGCGCTTCGAGCCGGTGGCACCAGCACTCGGAGAACTCGTGGTGGCCGCCCACGTGGTCCAGGTGCACGTGGGTCGCGAGTGCGGCGACGCGCTGGCCGAACAGGTGGCGCGAGGCCTGGTAGAGGCTGCTCACGCCCAGGCCGGTGTCGACCACGAGGTCGATGTCGCGGCCGCGGATGTGCCAGATGTTGCAGCGAAGCAGCGGAACAACGTGCGGCTCGGTGATCAGCGTGAGGCCGTCGCCAAGGGCGCGGAATTGAAACCAGTCGCCGTCGAGGGTCGGGAGCATGGCGGGGCTGTGGGTGGGGGCGGCCAGTCTAGGCGGGCGCTTGACTGAACACCAGCTCGAAATCGAGCAGACCCGGCGCAGCGTCCGGATGGCGCTGCACCAGTTCGGCCAGGGTCTCGTCGGGCCGCAGGTCGACCGGCCAGGCGGCGGCGCGTGGGCGCACGGTGAGGGTGTAGCGACCGGCCGTGAAGCGCATCGCGCCGGTGGGCCGGCCCTGCGCATCGCTCTCAGCCTGCGCGGCATAGGGACCGGTGGAGCCGGGCAGACGCTCCCAGATTTCGAGGTAGCGGCCGTGCACGCCGGTCTCGATCACGCAGTCGGGTGTCTCGAACACCATGTAGCCGGCGTCGGGTGTGCTGCGCGGTGGCTGCACGTCCCAGCGGCGGTGCCAGGTGCAGAGGTCGGGCTGGCCATTCACGCCGGGTGTGATGCGCGTGAGGCCGCAGAAGCCCTGCAGCTGCGCGCGGCCGGCGGGGTTCGCGGGGTCGATGCCCGCGGGCACGCGCAGGTCGGCGTGCCAGCCTTCGGTCTGCAGCCAGTGCACCTGCGTGGTGGTGTCGCGGCCTTCAGGGGTTTCGAGCAGGGTGCGTTGCCAGACGCCGCGGTAGGCCGCGGGCACGGGCTCGTCGGGTGCGGGCAGATCGGTCCAGCGGGGCATGGTGTTCACGCGGCTTCCCGGTTCGCGCGCGGCAGGGCGTTGAGCGCCTGGACGGCCTCGGCCGTGCTGCACACGCCGCCGAAGATGCCGCCCTCAACGCCGATCATGGCCAGCGCCGGCGCCTGCAGCTCGGCCTGGCTGGCGGCGGTGGCGTCGCCCACGGTGGTGCAGAAGAAGCCGCGGTCGATGGCCTCGCGCAGCGTGGAGTGCACGCAGACCTCGGTGGTGACGCCGCACAGCAGCAGGCGGCGGATGCCGAAGGCGGAGAGCAGCGCGCCCAGCGTGGTCTTGTGGAAGGCGCCGTAGCCAGGCTTGTCGATCACGTGTTCGCAGGACAGCGGGCGCAGCTCGGGCACGAAGTCGTGGCCCTGTTCGCCGCGCACCAGCAGGCGGCCCAGCGGGCCGGCGCTGCCGATGGGCGCACCGGCGGCCACGCTGCGCGCCAGCTTGGCGGGCGGGCAGTCCGACAGGTCGGGCAGGTGGCCTTCGCGCGTGTGGAAGACATGCAGGCCGGCCGCGCGCGCGGCCACCAGCAGCGCCTTCACCTGGCCCACCACGGCCTGCATGCGCGCGATGTCCAGCCCGGCCTGGTGGGCGTAGCCGCCGGGGCTGCAGAAGTCGCGCTGCATGTCGATGACGATCAGCGCGGTGGTGGAGGGGTCGAGGTCTTGCAGGGAGGTCATGGGCGGGTGAATCCGGTGGTGATGGCGTGCGCCATGCGGCACGACACTTCTTCGGCCAGCAGCCGGCCCTTGATCGCGTCGGAGCCCTTCGCGGAAGACAACACGCCCGAGGGCGGCACCCAGTCGGTGCGCGGCGGGTACATGTCGTAGGGCGGGAAGTCGGCCGGGCCGTCGTCGGGCAACAGGTCCATGCGCACCAGGCTGGGGTGGTGGTGCAGCATCATGGACGTTTCCAGCACGGCGGCGTGTTCCAGCGCGAAGCCGGGGAAGCCGTCGGGGAACACGTGGCCCAGGGTCTCGGGCGTCATGAAGTCCCAGTATTCGAGCCGCATCACCTGCAGCGCGCAGGCCGGGTCGGCGGCCTTGGCGTCGCGCAAGCCGAGGTCGATGCCCTCGATCAGGAACCACTGGTTTTCGTAGTGACCGTTGACCACCACCAGCTTGTCCACGCCGTGGCGCGCGAACTCGCGCACCGCGTCGCGCACCTGGCCGATGAGGGTCGCGGCGTCGACGCTGGTGGTGCCGCAGAAGTGCTGGCCGCCGCCGCACTTGGGCTGCGACTTGTAGCCATAGCTCAGCGTGGGCGCGACCAGGCCGCCCACGCGCGCGGCGGTGTCGGCCGCGACGGCGCTGGCCAGCAGGCCGTCGGTGCCCAGCGGCAGGTGCGGGCCGTGCTGTTCGAGGGCGCCCACCGGCAGCAGCACGGGCGGGTGGTCGGCTTGGATGCGCTGCTGGTAGTCGAGCCAGGAGAGCTGGTTCATCCAGACGGTGGTGTTCATGGCGTGCGGGGGCCGTTGGCGGCGATGGGGTGAGCGGTGGTTGTCTCGGTCATGGTCGGGTCGGCGGGTGGGAACAGGGCCTCGGCCAGCGCCGCGCAAGTGATCAGCGCGCCGCCAGCCCAGCCCATGGGGCTCAGGCTTTCCCCACCGAATGCAATGGCCGTGCCCACCGAGACCAGAAGTTCCGCCAAAAGGATGACGCCGGCGCGGCTGCTCTCCAGGTGGCTCACGCCGTACTGCCAGGTCACGGTGGCCAGCAACATCCAGCCGAAGCCGTAGGCCAGCAGCGCCAGCCACAGCCATGCACCGATGGCGGGCAGCTCGCGCCCGGTGAGGCCGGTGGCGATGGCGGACAGCAGGCCGCAGCCGACGAAGACCGCGAAGGTCTTGGTGTGCAGCGGCACGCGGTGGGCGGCGCGCGCGATCACGTTGTTGGCCGCGAAGGCGAAGCCGGCCGAGAGGGAGAGCGCATCGACCCAGGTGAAGGCCAGCACCTCGGCGCCGCCCAGGCCCGGCCCGCCGAGCACCAGCCACAGACCGACGATGGCACCCGCCACCGCTGCCCAACGCGCGGGCGGGATGCGCTCCTTGAGGAACAGCCAGCCACCGAGCACCGACCACACCGGCGAGAGGTAGAACAGGAACATCACCCGCGCCACATCGCCCAGCATCACCGCGTTGACGAACGAGGTGTTGGCCCAGCCGCCGACCAGCGTGAGCGCGAGCACCAGGCCCCACTGCGCGCGCCAGGCGTTGCGGTCGCGCCAGAGCAGCCACACGGCCAGAACACCGACCGAGCCGTAGGTGAGCAGCGACACCAGCGGGCCGGGCAGGCCCTGCGCGATGAAGCCCTTGAGCGGCATCCAGGTCAGGCCCCAGAGCGTGGCCGAGAACAGCAGCACGGCGGTGGCGACGCGGTCGGTGGGGTGGGCGGGGAGCAGGGTCATGGCATCACAGACCCACCATTCGGTCCAAGGACTTGACCGGTGTAGAAGCGCGACAGATCGCTGGCGAGGAACAGCACGGTGTCGGCGATCTCTTCCGGTGCACCGAGGCGGTGCTGCGGAATCGCCAGTTCCTTCTCCACCCACTCGGCGCTCATGTGTTCGAGCGAGACCATGGCGGTGGCCACCGGGCCGGGCGCGACGGCGTTGACGCGGATCTGCTGCGACGCGAATTCGCGCGCCAGCGATTTGGTGAGGCCGATCACACCGGCCTTGGCCGCGCAATAGGACGCGTAGCGCTCGCGGCCGAGGATGCCCAGATCGGACGCGATGTTGACGATGGCGCCCTGGCCCTTTGAAAGCATGCCGGGAATGACCGCGCGGCAGACCAGGAACACGGCCTTGAGGTCCACCGCCAGCATGCGGTCCCAGTCGGCCTCGGTGGTGTCGAGAAAAGGCTTCTCCTGGATGACGCCCGCGTTGTTGACCAGCACGTTCACCGGCCCCACCGCTTCTGCCACGCGCTGCACCGCAGCGGCGTCGCTCACGTCGGCCTCGACCGCCTGCGCGCGGCCGCCGGCGGCGGTGATCTCGTGCACCACGGTGTCGGCCGCGTCCGCC
Source organism: Hydrogenophaga luteola (assembly GCF_042648585.1). NCBI lineage: Bacteria > Pseudomonadati > Pseudomonadota > Betaproteobacteria > Burkholderiales > Comamonadaceae > Hydrogenophaga > Hydrogenophaga luteola. Next base: position 325,251 of record NZ_JBHRXX010000001.1, read on the forward strand.
TGGCCCAGGTGGTTGACCCACACCACCGCGCCCGCCTGCGCCAGGCGCAACGCGGTGGCGCGACCGATGCCGGTGGCCGCACCGGTGACGAGGGCCACCTGGCCAGCGAGCGACACGGTGACGCCGCTCACAGCATCACCTCGCCGTGGCTGGGGCACAGGCACTGGCCGGTGAGCGCGGCCGAACCTTCGCTGGCGAGGAAGAGGAAGGTATCGGCCAGGTCGTCGGGCGTGAGCATGACCGGCACGGCCTGGCGCGCAAGGATCTCGCGCTCGACCTCTGCCTCGCTGCGGCCCTGCTCCTGCGCCATGGCGGCGAGCGAACGCATCGCGGCGGCGGTGCGCACCCAGCCGGGGCATACCGCGTTGACCCGGATGCCGCGCGGCCCAAGTTCAAGCGCCAGCGAGCGCGTGAGGCCGACGATGGCGTGTTTGCTCGCGCTGTAGGCCGAGAAGCCGGCCACACCGGTGCGGCCCCAGATGGAGGACTGGTGAATGACGCTGGCGCCGCGCGGCAACAGCGGCAGCAGCGCGCGCGTGAGCCGCCACATGCCACTGACGTTGTTGTCCAGCAGCGCAGCCCAGCGCGCGTTGGCATCGGGCGATGAATCGTCGATGGATGTGGGGTATTCGGTGCCGGCGTTGTGGACCAGCACGTCCAGCCGGCCGAAGCGGTGGGCCACCTGTGCCGCGACGTCGGCCACCGCGGCGTCGCTGCCCAGCTCGCACACCGCGCTGTGCACCTGGTGGCTGTGCAGGGATTCGACCAGCGCGTCCAGCGGCGCAGCCTCGCGGTCCAGCAGCATCAGCCGCGCGCCCTGGGCGAGAAAGGCGCGCGACAGCGCCTGGCCGATACCCCCGGCCGCGCCGGTGATGAGCACGGTGCGGCCTTCCAGGCCGTAACGGATGCTCATACCGCGGTCAGGAACGAGACACCGACCGCGCCAATGAACCCGTCGGCCCGGTGTGGCGTGCCGGGCGGCAGCACCTGGCCGTAGTCCTTGGCCAGCACGCGGGTGACGCGGTGGCGGTGGTAGGCGCGCAGCAGCTCGCCCACCGTCACGACCTGAGGGCTCTTGTCGGCGTACAGCTGACGGTGCAGCGCGGGCAGCTGGTACCAGGGCGCGACGGGGCGTTCGTGGTGCGCGTTGTGGAAGCCGAAGTTCAGCCAGACCAGGTTGAGCCACTTGGCATCCAGCCCGACCACGTCGCTGTAAGTGTTGGCCTGCTCGTAGGCGCGGTCGCGCAGCTTGTCCTGCGGGATCGGCTTGTCGTCCAGGATGGGGTACGCGTCGTAGGTGTGCTGGAAGCAGTCGGCAAAGCGCAGCAGGTGCACGAAGAGCAGGTAGGCCAGCGCGTAGAGCACCAGCGCCTTGAGCGACCACCAGGCCAGCAGCGCCCAGGCCGAGAACCGCACGACGGCGACACCGATGACGCGGCCGCGCGCCGCTTTCTTGCGCTCGTCCATGAAGGGCAGGGCGATCACGAAGCCGCGCATCAGGAACTCCACCGCCGGGATGTGCAGCCACTCCAGCGCCAGCACCACGCGCCGCACCAGCGGGCGTGCGCGCAGAAAGGCCTGGTGGTCGAAGGTGATGACGTCGGCGCGCTCGACGTGGTGGCGCATGTGCTTGCGGCGCAGGTCGTCGAAGCTGGCGTAGGCGCTGCCGTTGATCCAGCTCATGAGGACGCCCCAGCGCTCGTTGGCCTGCGGCGTGCGGAAGATGGCCTGGTGGGCGAACTCGTGAATGAAGTAGGCCGACCAGGTGACGGTGAGCACGACCAGCAGCACACCGGCGGCATTCAGCCACCAGGCGCTCTGGCCGAGCATCCAGATGCCGGCCGGCCAGCCCAGCACGGTCACCGCGAGGGCGAGCGTGTTGGGCAGCGCGCCGTCGGCGTGCCGGAACAGGGCGGGCATGGCACGAACCGTGGCTTACTTGGCCAGGGCCTTGACCAGCGAAGCGTCGAAGGTGGCTTCGGTGGCCGGGATGGCGCTGATCTGGCCCTTGGCCTTGAGCAGCTGGCCGATGACTTCGCCGCTGGCGTAGTAGGACGTCGTTTCCTTGGCCGGCAGGAAGGCCTTGGGCATCTCGGCCAGCGGGATGTTGTAGACGCCGCTCATCTGTTCCTTGGCTTCCTTGGCGGAGACGCCCATGAACTTGCCGATGATCTTGGCGGCCTCGTCGGGCTTGGCCTTCATGTAGGCCATGCCGTCCAGATACGCCTTGATGAGACCCGTGATCTCGGTGGGCTTGGCCTTGATGACCTTGTCGTCGAAGACCAGCACGTCGGCGATCAGGCCGGGCGCGTCCTTGGACGAGAACACCACCTTGAATTTCTTGCCGCCGCCCTGACCGAGCACCTGCGACAGGCTGGGCTCGTAGGTCACGCCAATCGGCAGCTGGCCCGAGGCCATCGCGGCGGGCACGGCTTCGGGTGTCATGCTGACGGGGCTGATGTCCTTCTCGGTCATGCCGTTGACCTTGAGCGCGTAGGACAGCAGGAAGTCGCTCGGCGAGAGCGGGTTGTAGCCGACCTTCTTGCCCTTGAAGTCCTTGACCGACTTGATGGACGCGTCGGCCACGATGGCATCGCCGCCGTTGGAATAGTCGATGGGCATCACCACCTTCATGGCCTTGCCGGCCGCGACCTGGCCGACCACCTGGTCGTAGGTCAGCATGCCGCCGTCGACCGCGCCCGAGGCGATGGCCGGCGGGATCAGCGCCGGGTCGGTGAAGACCTGCAGCGAGACCTTGAGGTTGTACTTCTTGAACAGGTCCAGCGACTCGGCCACGTAGAACGGGCCGTAGCCGATCCACACCACGGTGGCGATCTTCATGTTGGTGGGGGCGGCCATCGCGGCGGCCGTGGCCAGCGTGAGCGCGGCGCCCAGCGCGGGCTTGAACAGCCGGCCGAGCAGGGACGAAGACGGGGAGGACGCTGCGGGAGAGGAGAAGAGACCAGCCAGTTTCATGGGAAAGCTCCGGTTGATGTGGGACGGCGCAGGAGAGACGATCTGATGTCGTTCTCCCGGGCTTTTGTCCCTCCGTGGAGCCTGCGATGAGGCCGGCCCACTCTCGGACCAGACCCTGCGCTGCCGCAGACGGAACCCTAGTGGACCTACGCACGAGCCGCTGCAACCACCGGTCACAGACCGCTCATCCATGCTGGCGAGGTCAATGCATGGAGCGTGCCAGGGTTGGCGGAGCGTTTGAACGCTCGCTGCGCACCAAAGCGCGTCAGAAACCGGCGCTGCGGGCCGGTGGTGAACAGACTTGGTGCGTCGAACTGCCGCGCTCAGTCGTCGCCCAGGTCCTTGCCGTGGTTGCTGCGCCAGATCGCGCGCAGCAGCCAGATGGCGCCGGCAAAGGCGCTGGCAAAGCCCAGGAAGCCGAAGGCCGGCAGGCCGAACAGGGTGGGGCCGCCCTGCACGGTCATGACGATGGACGAGCCCACGATCAGCGCCGCGATCAGCAGCGCCATCGCCAGCCGGTTGGCGGCGCGGTCGATCTGGTCGCCCACGCGCTTGAGGTGGGCGATGTCGATGCCCACGTGCACCTTGCCGCGGCGCGCATTGCGCAGCAGCCGCGTGACGTCGTCGGGCAGCTGCTCGGCCACCGACAGCACCCGGCGCAGCGTCTTCCAGGCCCGAGTGGCCATGGCCTTGGGCTGGTAGCGCGCGCGCACCACCTGCTTGAGTAGGGGCAGCGCCTCGCTGGTCATGTGGAAGGCCGGGTCCAGCCCGCGGCCCATGCCCTCGAGCGTGATGAAGGCCTTGATCAGCAGCGCCAGGTCGGACGGCAGGCCCAGCTGGTGGCCGCGCAGGATGGCCGTCACGTCGCCCAGCATCTGGCCCAGGTTCAGCTCGGCCAGCGGCGAACCGTGGTACTGGTCGACGAAGGTCTCGATCTCGGTTTCCAGCGAGGACAGGTTGGCGGTGTGCGCGTCGCCCGCCCAGTCCAGCAGCACGTCGGCCACGGTGCGCGGGTCGCGCTCGACCAGGCCCATCAGCAGCTGCAGCAGCTCCTCGCGGCGGCGCGCAGAGAGGCGACCGACCATGCCGAAGTCGATGAAGGCGATGCGGTTGTCCGGCAGGTAGAACACGTTGCCGGGGTGCGGGTCGGCGTGGAACAGGCCGTCCTGCACGATCTGCTTGAGCACCGCCTGCGCGCCGCGGCGCGCCAGCAGCGCGCGGTCCAGCCCGGCCTCGTCGAGCTGGGCCAGCTCGTGCCCTGCGATGCCCTGGACGAAGTCCTGCACATTGACGCGCGCCTTGGTGTGGGCCCAGTGCACCCTGGGCACCACGATCCAGGGCAGGCCGGCCATGTTGGTGGCAATGCGCTCGGCGTTGCGGCATTCGCTGGCCAGGTCGAGCTCGCGGCGCAGCGACTGCGCCAGCTCGCGCACCAGCTGCTGCGGGCGGTAGGGCTTGAGGGCTGGCAGCTCGGCCTCGGCCACCGCCGCCAGGCGGCCCATCAACCGCAGGTCGGCCTCGATGGTGCGGTCGATGCCCGGGCGGCGGATCTTGACCACCACCTCGGTGCCGTCGTGCAGCTGCGCGCGGTGCACCTGCGCGATCGAGGCCGCCGCCAGCGGCTCGGTGTCGAAGCGGGCAAACACGGTCTCCGGCTCGCCGCCCAGGTCCTCACGCAGCTGCGGCCGCAGCGCGTCCAGCGGCAGGCCGGGCACGTTGCTGTGCAGCTTCTCGAACTCGGCGATGTACTCGGGGCCGAACAGGTCGGCGCGGCCGGCCAGGATCTGGCCCAGCTTGACGAAGGTCGGCCCCAGCTCTTCGAGAACCAGCCGCAGCTGCACCGGCGGCTCCAGCTTCGCCAGGTCGGCCGCGTGCTCCCAGCGCAGCGCGTGGCCGGCGCGCTCCAGACGGTCGGCCAGCCCCAGGCGGCGCACGCTGTCGCCAAAGCCATGGCGGATGAGCACGCCCAGAATCTGGTTGAGGCGGCCCATGTCGCGGGCCGAACCCAGGGTTTCGATCAGCATGGAAACATCATAGGCCGGGCGACAGCCGCACGGTCCAGCGGCCAGCCTGCTCCTGCGTCAACGCCGTGCGCACCGGCAGGAAGCGTTCGATCACCGCCAGGTTGGTCCGCAGGTGCTCCGTGGCCTCGCTGCAGCTGTAGGCCATGGGCCGTCCGCTGCGGTGCACCGCCAGCGCTGCGGGCAGGGCCAGCTGGTCGGCCAGGTGTTCCCCCACTGCGGCCGTGCTGGCCTGGTAGGACCGGAGCTCGGCAAGCAGCCGCTTGGCCACCTGCTCCGAACTGAGCGACTTTTCGCCCAGCGACGTGAACACCTCGGTCACGTGTTCGTGCGCCAGGGTCAGCATCAGCGCGTTGCCAGGACCCTCGTTCTGCCGCACGTTGGGCACGCGCAGTTGTTCGCCAGACCAGCCCATGGCATCACCCACCACCGCCAGCTCACGCTCGGCCACGCGGCGCGGCACCGCCGCCACCAGCGACTCGGCAAACGACTCACCGGGCGCTCCACGCTCCAGCAGATCAAACGGGCGCAGGCCGGCGACAGCGGGCGAGATCTCCGCCAGCATCTCGCCGCCACCCGCCGGGTAGAAGCCGTGACGGCGCAGGGTGAGGCCAACCGTCGCGCCCATGCGCGCCAGCAACGGCAGGAACGCCCGCTCGATGAAATGGAAGTTGGGCGCCAGCGGGTTATGCGTGCCGCCCGACAGGCTGATCTGGCTAGGCGCGTCGGCCAACATCAGCGCGGGCAGCACCGTCTGCAGCACCAGCAGGCAGCTGCCCGCCGAGCCGACCGCAAAGCGGTGCTCGCCGGGCCGCAGGGCACCCGGCTCGAACGCCAGCGTCTGCGAACCCAGCTCGGCCCCGCTGACCTGCGCGCCCGACACCGCCTGCCCGGCCAGCACGCAGGCCAGGTGCTGGCGCATCAGGCCGGGCTTGGGCCGCTTGGCGCGGATGCGCTCGATGGTCACGGGCTGGCCCGTGATCATCGACAGCGACAGGCTGGTGCGCAGGATCTGGCCACCGCCTTCGCCAGTGGAGCCGTCGATGTTGATCATGCTTTGGAGATTCATGCAATTCCGAAAGTCTTGAGATGAAAGTCGATCTCCCGCTGCAAATGTGGCGCCATCTGATGGCGTGAAGCCGACCAGAGCGCAGCGATCCTCTGCGTCTGCCGGGCGTCGGGGCCATGGCTGTAAGTGATGCTCTCAAACCGCCAGCGGTCCACGGCTTCTGCCAGTTCCGCCTCGCATCCCAGCTGCCTGCCCAGCGGCCAGGCCACCAACAAGCACTCCAGTCGGTCCCATGCTGCATACAACCTGCGCAAGGCCAGGACACGACGGATGCTGTTGGGCGTCGGGTCGTTCAACACCGCTGCCATGAGCTGGGCGACGCTGGGTAGCCAGTACCCCCGGTGCGCCTTGTGCAACAGCAGCTTTCGCACCCGCGACGACGGATCGTCAAACGCGCGCTCCAGCCACTGTGCTTTGGCGTCGCCCGGGCTGCGCGCCAGACGCAATGACAAAGCCTCATGCCGAAGTACGGGCTGCTCGTGGTTCAGCCAGTCGGTACTGACTTGAATGGCTTTTTCAGGGTCAACCTCGCGCAACCAGTGCAAGGCTACAACGCGCGCAGCGGCCGATGTGCGCTCGTCATGGGCCACGTTCTCTGCGGTGAGCACCAGTTGCGCCACCCCTCCGTGGGCGCGGAGCCAACGCAGACACCACCATCGCACGTTGGCACTGGGGTCGAGACCAAGTCCACGCACCAAGCTGTCGGTCGCTTCGTCGGGGTTGTCTACCAGCCAGCGAACGCCTGCATACCGAACCACGGCGAACCGAGCCTTGCAGGCCGTCTGGTACAGCCGTCGGCGCTGCTCCGGCAAAGCCAAGGCCTCCAAGTGCACTAACGCCCTTGAAGCCACCACCACATCGTCACCACACAGTGCGCGCTCCAGCAGTTGGAAACGCGCGTCGTCGTCCGAAGCCGTCAGCCACTGCATGTCGAACACGTATCGGCGCACACGAAGACTCGAAGTCTTCGCTGCTGCCACCACCGCGGGCATGTGCTCGGGGCGCTGCAGAAACAGCGCCACTTCGCGAAGCGTGGGCGTGTGATCCACTCGGCGCGCCTGGTCCAACCGCACCAGCGCCTCCAGCGAGGCGATCCAGTCCGGCAAAAAGGCCGTCTGCATCTGCACCCGAACAGCAGCATGGGCCACTCGACGCACCTGGGGAACCCAATCGTTCAGGCGTTCCAGCAGCATCGGAAGGGTGCCCGCCTGGGGCTGGTTCGCCAGCGCTTGGACGGCTGCCTCACGCACGAACCCGTCGGGAGAAGTCAGGTGGGCCCGCGAATCGGCGACCACGCGCTGCGATCCATCCTTCAGCAGTCCCATCAGAAAACTCGCAACGTCCTTCATGTCCTACCCCTTCACACACAACACCTGCTTGAGCGTGTACACCACCTCCACCAGGTCCTTCTGCGCCTCCATCACCGCGTCGATGTCCTTGTAGGCCATCGGGATCTCGTCGATCACGGCTTCGTCCTTTCGGCATTCCACGCCTTCGGTCGCCTTGATCTGGTCCTCGACGGTGAACATCTTCTTGGCCTTGGTGCGGCTCATCACGCGGCCCGCGCCGTGGCTGCAGCTCTCGAAGCTCTCGGGGTTGCCGAGGCCGCGCACGATGTAGCTGCGCGCACCCATGCTCCCCGGGATGATCCCCAGCTCGCCCTTCTTCGCGCTCACCGCGCCCTTGCGCGTCACGAACACCTCTTCACCGAAGTGCGTTTCCTTCTGCACGTAGTTGTGGTGGCAGTTCACCGCTTCCACGTGCGTCTCGAAGGGCTTGGTGATCACCTGGCGCACGGTGGCGACCAGGTTCTTCATCATCACCTCGCGGTTCAGACGGGCGAACTTCTGCGCCCAGCCCACGCCACGCACGTAGTCGCCGAAGTACTGCGAGCCTTCCTCGAAGTACGCCAGGTCCTTGTCCGGCAGGTGGACGTTGTTGCGCTCGGCGTCCTTCTTCGCGAGTTCGATGAAGGTGGTGCCGATGGCATTCCCCACCCCACGAGAACCCGAGTGCAGCATGAACCACACGGCGCCCGCTTCGTCGAGGCAGACCTCGATGAAGTGGTTGCCGGTCCCCAGCGTTCCCAGGTGCTTGTGGTTGTTGGTGTTCTTCAGGCGCGGGTACTGCTCGCAGATCGCGTCGAACTCGTCCTTGAGGGTGGCCCAGGCCTGGTCCACCAGCGAGGGCGGGTTCTCCCAGCTGCCCTTGTCGCGGCCCGCACGCTGTCGGATCGGCGTCATGCCGTGCGGCACGGCCTTCTCGATCGCAGCACGCAGCGGCCCCAGGTTGTCGGGCAGGTCTTCCGCACGCAGCGTGGTCTTGCAGGCCATCATTCCGCAGCCGATGTCCACCCCCACCGCAGCCGGGATGATCGCCTTGAAGGTCGGCACCACCGAGCCCACGGTCGCGCCGATCCCCAGGTGCACGTCGGGCATGGCCGCGATGTGTTTGAACACGATGGGCAGGCGCGCGGTGTTGGCCAGCTGCTTCCTGGCGTCGTCCTCGACGGGCACGCCCTGGGTCCACATCTTGATGGGCACGCCGCCTTCGGGTTGTTCGGTGTTGTAGTTGTTCATGTGGTTCCTCACTTCTTGATCAAAACAGCATGTCCCTGGGCGACAAGGGATGGTGAAACGATTTTCGTGCTCTACCAGACTGAGCTACGGCCCCCCAGTGATGGAGCCGACGGGATTCGAACCCGCGACCACGAGCGTTATAGGCTGTAGTTCCACCGGCATTCGCCGAGAGACATCCAAAACAAAAGAGCGCGACCAGATCGACAAGACGTAGCCATGACCGGTTGCCCGGTTGGGGATTCGAACCCCGGCATCCAGATGTAGTCCTGTCCGCATTCGCGCAAAAAATCATCCTTTCAACGGCCCCCGCGTGGCGACCAACAAGTGGTGAGACAAGACAGTTTGGATGTAGTCCCACCTGCATTCGCCACGCGACGACGTTTTCTTCGTTCTACTGCTGGGCCAGCGAGACCTTCTCAATCTCGCCCACCCAGTGGTCTGCGCCGGCTGCTCCTCGAGCAAACTGTGCCAGCATCGTGAACACCGCGTCCGAGAAGCCACCGACATTCAGGATGTCGGCGCGCTCCATGGCCTGCGTGGTGGCGTAGGGCTGGATGTCGATACACACCAGCCTGGCCTGCGGGCAGCGCTGTTTGAGCTTTTCCCACTCGATCAGCGTCTGCGTCGCGCCACCGCGCCGCGCATCGACCCACGACTCGTTGTCCGAGACGAGGACCACCAGATCCACCTTCGCGCGCTGCTGGTTCAACAGAGCCAGCGGCGCGCTGCAGTTGGTGCCACCACCACCGATGGCGGCCAGCGCCTGGGCGTTGGTCATCACCGAGTCGCGGGGGTTCAGCGCCAGCTTCACTACATCGCGTTCGAACGGCAGCACACGGGCGTTCGGGTTCTTGCGCAACACCGCCGCCGCCACCAGGGCCGCCACATCGATGCAACGCACCGACGAGGTGGCACCGGCGCGGTGACCGGTCACGGCCGAGCCCATCGAGCCCGACACGTCGGGGCACACCACGACCTGGCCGTCCAGCGCGGGCACATTCACGAGCGCGGCCTCCATCGCGTCTTGCAGCGCCTCGCGCACGGCTGCGGGCACGTTGTCACCACAGGCCTTGTAGGCCGCCATCAGCTGGTACGGGAACACCCGCGCCTTGGCCACCGCCACCGGATCGCGCAGCTTGGCTGCGATCACCTCGGTCATTCCGGCTTGCTCGAACACGCCGTGCCGCGCAAAGGTGTTCAGGTTCTGACGCACCATCTGCCACGAACCGGCGCGGGCGATCTGCGCCCAGTGCGCGGGTTGCAGCTCCAGCGCGGTCAGCATCTGGAACGGCACGTCCGGCACCTCGGTCACTTCACCCTGGGCCAGCGCGCGCTTGAAGCGCTCGAAGGCTTGCGTGGCGGGCGGCAGCGCGGCTTCGTCATACGGCTTGCCGATCAGCCAGGCAAACCAGGCGGCGCGCCAGGTCTCGGCGGGCTTGGGGTGCACCATCTTCACCACGTCGGCCAGCGAGGGCGTGTTGCCCACGGCGGCGTTCAGCAGTTGCTTCTCGGTGGCGTTCAACAGCCATTGCTGCACCAGCTTCTTGGGCCGCGTGCCCAGGGACTTGCGACCCAGGGCGCCGCTGCGCAGCATCTGCACGAAACCGCGCAGCGTTTTGCCGTTGTCCACCACGCGACCGAACACCTGCGACAGCAGAGCCACATCGCGCACCGCCAGCAGCGAGGCCAGCAGCACGGGCATGTCCTTCATGAAGGCCGTCTGGCGGGCGTACACGGCGGTCTTGGCGACGAAAGCGGGCTCGACTTGCGCGGCCAGCGCCTGCACTGCGTCCAGTTGCGACTGGGCGTCGGCGTAGAAGGTCTGGCTCAGGCAACCGGTGGCGGCGATCTGCGCCAGCTGGTGCCGAGGGCTCAGGGTGTAGGCGGGTGCGCCGGTCTGATTGCGGGCTGCTGCCTGGGGCAGCAGCTGGCCCTTGAGCGTCTGGAAGAGTTGGGTGTTGACCATGTGGTTCTCCGTGTGCATTCAACTTGTGTGCTCTTTCCTTTGCAACGGGTGTGCCAGGTGTTGCGCTCTTCGGTCAGCTTCACGATAAGCCGTTGATTTAATTGCGAAATTTCTCTATTAACTGGGGATGAGCTTCGGCAGAGCACTCTCACAAGCAACGTGAAAGATAGAATTTGAGCTAGTTATTTATCCAATCAGCCATGTCACTAAAGACCGTCGTCATCGGATTCCTCGGCACGCAGCTCGACAGCGGGCGCGGCGCGGGGCGTTGGGAAAAGTGGCGGCCCACGGTCTCGCTGGTGCAGCACGAGGACATGCAGGTGCACCGCCTGGAGCTGCTCTACACGCGCCAGCACCAGGCCCTGGCCGACCAGATCAGGCAGGACATCGAGACCGCCTCGCCAGAAACCGAGGTGCGGCTGGTGGCGCTGGAGATGGCCGACCCCTGGGATTTCGGCGAGGTCTACGGCGTGCTCTACGACTGGGTGAAGCAGTACCCCTTCCGGCCCGAGCAGGAGCGCTACTGGACCCACATCACCACCGGCACGCACGTGGCGCAGATCTGCATGTTCCTGCTGACCGAGGCGCGCCACATTCCCGGCGTGTTGCTGCAGACCTCGCCGCCGCGCAAGCAGCGCGCGGGCAACCCCGGCAGCTATGCGCTGATCGATCTCGACCTCTCGCGCTACGACGGCCTGGCCCAGCGCTTCGAGGCCGCGCAGCGCGACGCGCTGGACTTCCTCAAGAGCGGTATCGCGACGCGCAACCCGGCCTTCAACGCGCTGATTGAGGAGATCGAGCGCGTGGCCCTGCGCTCGAAGGCGCCGATCCTGCTGACCGGCCCGACCGGCGCGGGCAAGTCGCACCTGGCGCGGCGCATGTACGAGCTCAAAAAGTCGCGCCACCAGGTGGCGGGCGACTTCGTTGAAGTCAACTGCGCCACGCTGCATGGCGACGGGGCGGCCTCCACGCTCTTCGGCCACAAGAAGGGCGCGTTCACTGGCGCTGTCACCGACCGAGCGGGCCTGCTGCGCACGGCGCACGGCGGCGTGCTGTTCCTCGACGAGATCGGCGAACTGGGGCTGGACGAGCAGGCCATGCTGCTCAAGGCGGTGGAGGAAAAGCGCTTCTACCCCGTGGGCAGCGACCGCGAGGTGCAGAGCGACTTCCAGCTCATCGCCGGCACCCACCGCGACCTGCGCGCGGACGTGCGGGGGGGCCGCTTTCGCGAAGACCTGTTCGCGCGCATCAACCTCTGGTCCTACCACCTGCCGGGTCTGGCCCAGCGCCCGCAGGACATCGAGCCCAACATCGACCACCTGCTGGTGCGCAGCGCGGCGGAGCTTGGCCGCTCGGTACGCTTCAACGCCGAGGCCAAGGCGCTGTACCTGCGCTTCGCCCAGTCGCACGAAGCGCACTGGCGCGGCAACTTCCGCGACCTCGCCGCCAGCGTGACCCGGCTGTGCACGCTGGCCGAGGGCGGGCGCATCGGCACCCCTCAGGTCGAGGCAGAGATGCACCGGCTGCGCTGGCTCTGGCAGGACGACGCACCTGAAAGCCAGTCCGCCGAGGCCGTCGACCTCGCTGGCCTGCTGCCCGCCGAGACGCTGGACGCGATGGACCTGTTCGACCGGCTGCAGCTGAGCAGCGTGATCGCAGTCTGCCGGTCCTCACGCAACCTGTCGGACGCTGGCCGCACCCTGTTCGACCGCTCCCGCACCCAGCGCGCCGTCATCAACGACGCCGACCGGCTGCGCAAATACCTGCAGAAGTTCGGGCTGCGCTGGGAAGATGCCGCAGGCTGAGTCGCCGCGCACCCGGCACGCGTCCTACCCGGGCACCTGGACCGGCCGTCCCAGCACCGCCTGCAGCCAGTCGGCCGCCGCATCCACCTGGCGATGGACCACCGCGGCATCCCTGTGCGCCTGTGCGAGCACCGCCGCGCCTTGCAGCACCGCCAACAGATGTTCTGCACAGAGACGGGCCTGGTGTTCGGGCAAGCGCCGGGCGAGGTGGTGGGCCGCAAACGCCTCGATGGACGTCAGCAGTGCCGCCGCTTCGGGCGCTGCGCCGCCCTTGCCCAGCTCGGTGGCAAGACTGCCCACCGGACACCCCCACTGCACCAGGTCGCTGGCCTGGTTGCGAACGTACGCCAGCAGGCGCCCCAGGGCTTCTTCCGGCTCGACCAGATCGGATTCGTTTCCGGACAGCGCCTGTATCAGCGCCGCCTGCCTGGTCTGCAGCACCGCCTGCAAGAGTTCGGACTTGGTCTTGAAGTAGTACGCCAGGTTGCCCTTGAGCATGCCCGCATCCTGCGCGACGTCGGACAGCGAAGTCTGACCAAAGCCCCGCTGCTGGAACAGATGCATCGCCACGTCGATCACCCGCTCCCGGTTGGATTGTGTGTTCATGGAGGGAGTTTATCAGGACGGTCGACCAATTTGGACGAACGCCCTGATAAACTTGGACGACCGACCAAATCCGACCCCACACAGGAGTTCAACATGCGACTCGTTCCCGGGCAAATGGCACCCGATGTCCAGACCACCGACTTTCTGGGTACTCCCGTCCACCTCGCCAAGCTGCGTGGCAGCAAGGTGTTGCTCAGCTTTCATCGCTATGCCTCCTGCCCCATCTGCAACCTCCACATGCGCGAACTCATCCGCAGCCACCCGGCTCTGCACGACGCAGGACTCTCCGTCGTTTCGGTGTTTCAGTCACCCGCTGCTTCGATCGCGAAGTACGTGGGTCGCGGCGACACGCCGTTTCCCATCCTGCCGGACCCCGGATTGGCGCTGTACCGGCGCTACGGCGTGGAACGGCGGTGGACCGCACTGGTGACCCCCGCCACTCTGGCCACCGCGTGGCAGGCTGTACGAAGCGGGTTCCGGCCGGGCGTGGTCGAAGGACCTGTCGACAGAACGCCCGCGGACTTCCTGATCGATGAACAAGGCGCTGTGGTGCGCGCGCACTACGGTCGCGACCTGGGCGACCACATTGCTCTGGATGAGTTGATGGCCTGGGCGCACGGCGCTGTCCAACCCATCCCGGCCATCGCCTGAGAGGGCGTTCACCGCAGCGCCAGCGACTCCCGCTTCCACGCTGCATCCGGCCAGCGGCTGAACGGCCCCAGGGCTTCGGCGTCGAAGGCGGTGCGTTCGGGCGTGAGCGTCGCCAGCTTCACCACTTCGAAGCGGCGAATGGTCTTGCCCTCGGCCATGGCCTCGCGCGCCACCAGCAGGCGCTGGCCGCCGGGTTCCCAGCCGGCGAATTCGGCGTAGCCGGTGCCGGGTTGCAGCGCGGCGGGCGGCAGCACCTGCACGCCCCAGCCGCTGGCGTCCTTCTTGAACACCCACAGCTCGCGCCAGCCGTCTACCGGCTGCACCGCGAGCGCGAGCGCCGTGCCTTCTCGGTTGGGAGCGGCGGAGGCGGCCCAGACCTGGCCCCAGCTGCAGCGCTCGGCCAGCGCGGGGGCGTCGGCCTTGGCTTTCGGGTCGCGCAGCATCACGCAGGTCTGGCCGTCGTCGGCGCGGCGGGTGGTGATGGCGAGGCGGCCGGTGGGGGCGACGGCGGGAGCGGCGGCCCAGCGCACGGCGTTCACGCGCACGGCGGCGGCGTGGAAGCGCGCGAGGTCGTCGTCGACCAGCTCGGCCTTCTCGATGCGGCCGATGGCGTCGATGGCGCGTTGTGCGGCCTGGCGCGCGGTGTCGGCACTGCTGCGCTGGGCGCGGGCGTAGGCAATACGACTCCACACCTCGGCCTGGCGCGTGGCAATGCGCGCGCGCCAGTGGGGCGCGAGCGCCGGTGCGTCGGCGTGGGCCAGCAGGTCGGCCAGGCCTTCGTCCAGCGCTTCGCGGTCGGCGATGCGGGCCGGTTGCTCCAGGCATTCGTCGCGGGTCAGGGCCAGCGCGGCGCGGGCCTTCTGTTCGGCGCTGGCGGCGGGCAGGACCAGCAGGCGGCGCCAGGCATCGCCTTCGTAGCAGACGGTCATTCGGCCTTCGAGTTCTCGCGTCACCAGCAACACGCCGTGGCGGCGCGCGACATCGAGATGGGCAGTGAGCAGCGCATCGTTGGTGCGCGTAGCGCCAGCGGTCGCGCGCTCGGCCTGGCGCTCGGCCTGGCGGCCGATGGCGTCCATCACCGCCGCACCGGACGGCCCCTGCAGCGCGGCCGCGGGCAGGGCCTGTATGGCGGCTGCGGCCAGCGCCAGGCCCAGCGGCTCTGCGCCGGGCTGTTCGCTCACGAAGCCCAGCAGGGCGAGCAGCTGCGGCGCCTCGGCGGCGTCACCGGCCACGCGCATCAGCTGCGTGGCGCGCACATAGCCGCCGCGCTCGCGGTGGTGGTCCCAGACCTGCAGGAAGTCGCCTTTAACGCCGCGGATCTCGAGCGCCTCGCCGCGCCAGAGCAGGGTCTGGCTGGCGGCGCTATCGCGGGGGGCGGCGCGCAGGGCGACCTTGTCGCGCGTTACCAGGCCGACGGCGGTGGCGGGTACGGAGGCGGCGGCGCGCGCCGTGGCGGTGTAGAGCGTGGCGGCCAGCGCCATGGCCAGGGTACCGGCCCAGAGGTAGCGCGCCCAGCGGGTTTTGGGTTTGAAGCTCATCTCACTGCTCCCCGTTGTCGCCGGACATCTCGGCGTCGTGCGGCGCGGCGGCCAAGTTGCCCAGGAGGTTGTTGCCGATGAAGCCGTTGGTGTTTGGTGGCGCGATGATGACCTGCACCTTGTCGCTCAGGCGGTCGGCCATGGTCTTCTGGATCAGCAGCGGGTGCTTGGTGATCAGTGCGCCTTCCATCGCCATCTGCTCGGCGTTGACCTTGCCGATGTTCTTGAGGCGGTAAGCCTCTGCGTAGGCCAGCTTCTGGCGCGCCTCGGCCTCTCCGGTGGCTTCGATTCGCCTGGCCTGCGCCTCGCCCTCGGCCTGCTTGACGCGCGAGACGCGCGCGGCCTCGGCTTCGAGCTGGCGCTGTTCGATCTGGCGCTGTTTGAGCGGCAGCACGTGCTTCATCGCCTCTTCCTGCGCCTTGGCCGCGATCACCTGCTCGCGCGCCGCGGCTTCGGCTGCGACCTCGCGCCGCGCCTTCTCGGCGGCCGCGGTCAGCTCGCTTTCCTTCACCTGCTTCTCGCGCAGTTCCAGCGTGTAGCGCATCTTCTCGGCCGACAAGCCTTCGGTCAGCAGCACCTCCATGCCGCGGCGGTAGTCCTCGGGCAGGTCGATCTGGCCGATGTGCACCGAACGCAGCAGCAGGCCGTCGGCCTTCAGGCGCTCGCGGATCTGGGTTTCGATGTCCTGCTCGATCTGGGCGCGCTGCGAGGAGAAGATCTCGCGCACGGTGTGGCGCGCGACGATCTTGTAGACCGTGGCCTGCACCGCGGGTTCGATGATCTGGCCGTCGATGTCTTTCGGGTAGCTCAGCGCCTGCGGGCCACCGATGCGCGAGGGGTCGATGGCGTAGCGCACCCGCAGGTCCATGCCGATGGACAGGCCCTCGACCGTCTGCGCCGGAGCGGCGCCGTCGGCCGTGGCCATGGCGGCCGCGGTCCAGCTGCGGTCCTGCAGCGAGAGGGTGGCGAGCTGGTGCAGGCCGGGCAGCACCCAGACCGGACCTTCGCGCCAGACGCTGGTCTCTCCGGTCAGGTTGTTGGTGCGCACCGCCAGGTGGCCAGGCTCCAGCGGCTGCACCGGCGGGCGCTGCACGAGCACCCAGGCGGCGCCTGCGGCGACGGCGGCGGTGCCCAGGGTGAGCAGAACGGGGCGCGCGGCGATCCTCGGCATGGGGCGCATCGGGCGCGGGGCGGCGGCGGAGGCGTCGTCGCCCGCCGTCTCCGCCGGCGCGGCACGACGGATCAGGCCGGCCAGGGCCATCCGCACGGAACGGGTGAGGGACTTCAGACGCAGCAGCATGGAATTTCTCCTGTGATCCGGAGCCGCCCACCGTGGGCCGCTCCATGCCCTGCATCGTTCCGGAGTGACGCGGAAGTCTCAATGCGGTCGCCGGGTGGGTGTACCGCCGGCCCCGGAAGAAAAACTCACAGGGGCACCGATCCGGGCGCTTCGATAATCGGCCCATGCCCACCGTTGCCGTGATCGAAGACGACCGCCCCACCAGCGACCAGCTGGCCGGCTGGATCAAAGCCGCACGCCCCGAACTCACCGTGCACCAGTGGTTCGACCGCGACAGCGCCGAGGCCGCGCTGGCGCGCGAGCGCTACGAGCTGGTGGTGCTGGACATCGAGCTGGGCCGCGAGCGGCACGCGGGCGTGGCGGTCATCAACACCATCAACAAGCTGCACCAGGGCACGCCGGTGCTGGTGGTCTCGGCCATGCCGGCCGCGATCTACCGCAGCATCATGAAGGCGCTGGACGCCTGGGACTACCTGCAGAAGACCACCTTCGACGAGGCCGAATTCGTCGAGACCTTCCTGGACATCCTGCGCAGCGCGCGGGCGCAGAAGGGCGCCGAGCCGGCGATGGCGGCCGACGAGGAGCTGAGCCTGGACCCGCTGTGGCAGCGCAGCCCGACCTGGCGCGGCCAACGCATCAACCTGCCGCTGACCGCCCAGCGCATCCTGGCGGTGCTGGTGCAACACAAGGGCCAGACGGTGAGCTATGAGGACCTGTTCGAGGTGGTCAAGAGCGGACGCAACCGCGACAACGTGCGCAAGCACGTGAGCGCAATCCGCGATGCGTTCCGCGATCTAGACCCGGGCTTCGACGCCATAGAAAACGTCCCTATGCGCGGCTTCCGCTGGAGCCGATGAAGTTCGGTCCTCTTGATCTCCCCTCGCTGCCGGCGCTGACGCTGCCGCGGCTGCCGCTGGCGGCGTTCCGGCGGCGCATCGTGTTTCATGGGGTGTTCCTGCTGCTGGCGCTGGCGGTGGTGGGGCTGGCGCTGACGCTGCTGGCCGAGGAAAAACAGCGCGCGCGAGACCGCTACGAGGCGGGCTTTCGTCAGACGCTGTCGACCATGGCCGCACAGCTGCGCCACCCCACCGGGCAGCTGGCGCTGATCAACGCCGACGCGGTGGCACCCTCGCACGCCGGGCTCTCGCCCGTGGTGCTGCCGTTCTCGGCGCTGGACTACTCCGACCCGTTCAAGGCGCGGCAGGCGGTGGAGATGAGCGGTTGCGCAGTGCACTGGCCGAACGACGGCGGGCAGCTGTGCGTGGGCGTGGGCAACAGCGCGTACGCGGGCGGCGTGGTCTACCTGGTGGCCGACCTGGTGCTGCCGCCCGCGGTGGCGCGCGAGAAAGGCACTCTGGAACTCGACCCGGTGAGCCACGCGGTGATCCGCGCCGAGACGTCGGCCGGCATCGAGCGCTGGGTCGCGCCCTTCGAGGCGCCGGGCGATGCGCCGGCCGACCTGGGCGACGGTGGCCTGCGCGGCCGGGTGACTGGCTTTGCGGGCGAGGGCGCCCTGCTGGTCAAGGGTTCGCTGCCGGTGCGCGATTTCCGCGGCTGGCTCTGGCAGGAGGCCGGCTGTGCGTTACCGGGCCAGGCCCTGCCGGACTGCGCGCGCCGCAGCCTGCTGTCGCTGCGGGTGCCGGTGGAGGCCTGGCGCAAGGCGCTGTTTGCCAAGGGCCCGCGCACATGGCCGCCGGCCGATCTGGCGCAGACGCGGCTGCACCTGCAGTGGGTGGCGCCGGGCGGGCGGGTGCTGTTCGACAGCGCGCGGCCGGGCGCGGTGCAGCCGTTTTCGCTGCAGCAGCTGGCGGGCACGCTGTCCGAGGGCGAGGTGCTGCGTATCGAGCGCCTGGGTGGCGCCGCGCCGCAGCTGGTGACGCAGCTGCGCGGCCAGGCGCAGGGCGAGGGCGTGGCCGCGCCCTGGCTCACGCGCCTGATCCTGCAGCTGCCCTCCAGCGACACCCGCACGCAGGTGTCGGCCAGCGAAACCGTCAGCACCTCCAGCGGCCGCTACCAGCTCAGCCTCAGCGGCGAGCTCGCGAGCGTGGACCGCAGCCTGAGCGCGACCGCCACGCGCATGAGCGGCTTTGTCGGCGCGATGCTGGCGGCCATCTTCCTGGCCTGGCTGGTGATCGAGCTGGGCCTGATCCGGCCGGTGGCGCTGCTCACGAAGCGGGCGGCGGCGCTGAACTACAACATGCAGGACCCGCAGGTGGAGCGGCGGCTGGGCGATCTGGACGTGAGCGAGTTCCGAGGACGCGACGAGATGGGCATCCTGGCCGGCTCGCTGGCGGCGCTGCTGCAGCGGGTGAAGGAGGGGGTGCGGCGCGAGCATCTGCGCAACGAGCAGGAGCGCGACATGTGGCAGGCCGTGGGCCACGAGATCATGTCGCCGCTGCAGTCGCTGATGGTGTTGCACGGCGACGCCGCCGACCCCAGCCACCGCTACGTGCAGCGCATGCAGCAGGCGGTGCGCGTGCTCTACGGCACGGCCTCGCCCAGCGAGGCGATCACGGCGGCCACGGTGGAGGTGGACGCGCTGGACCTGGACACCTTCCTGCGCCACGTGGCCGAGAACGCGCCGTATGCGGGCATCGCCGATGTGGCCTACACACCGGCCGGCGCACCGGTCTGGGTGCAGGCCGACGAGCACTCGCTGGAGGACGTGGTGACCCACGTTTTGCGCAACGCCGACCGCTTCCGACCGTCCGGCACACCGGTCACGCTGGCGCTGTCGGGCATTGGCGAGGCGATGGTGGCGCTGGCGATCCACAACACCGGCCCGGCGATTCCCGAGGCGCTGCTGGACAAGGTGTTCGATTACGGCGTGAGCGACGGCGCGGCCAACGGCGGGCAGGGCGAGGGCCGGGGTCAGGGCCTGTTCGTCGCGCGCACCTACATGGCCAAGATGGGTGGCACCATCACGGCCGCCAACGCCGGCGACGGCGTCACCTTCACGCTGCGCCTGCCGCGCGCCGCTTCACGAACTTCCCCTTCCGCATGAACCGCATCGCCGTCATCGACTTTGAAACCACCGGCACCTCGCCGAACCTGGGCGACCGCGCGACCGAGGTCGCCATCGTGATGACCGAGGGCGGGCGGGTGGTGGACCGGTTCCAGAGCCTGATGAATGCGGGGGTCACCATTCCGGCCTTCATCACGCAGCTCACGGGCATCACGAACGCGATGGTGCGTGCGGCGCCGCCGGCCGCACAGGTGATGCGCGAGGCGGCGCGCTTTGTGGGCGACGCGCCGATGGTGGCGCACAACGCGGGCTTCGACCGGCGCTACTGGCAGGCCGAACTCGCGCACTGCGGCCTGCCGGCGCTGCAGCCGTTTGCCTGCACGGTGCTGCTGTCGCGCCGGCTGTACCCGGAGGCACCGAGCCACAAGCTGGGGCAGCTGGTGGACTGGTTCGGCCTGCCGCGCACCGGGAAGGCGCACCGGGCGCTGGCGGATGCGGAGATGGCGACGGAGCTGCTGGGGCGCATCCGGCACGATCTGATGCTTCGGCATGGTGTGGCGCGGCCCGACCATGCTTTCCTCTGTGCCTTGCAGTCTTGTTCCAAAGCGGCCCTGCCGAAGTTTTTTGCTCGTCAGGTGGCTGCGCTGGCCTGAGTCTTCTTTCGTCCCGCTTCTTTCGCGGCGTTGGTTCAGAGCCGGGTGTGCGCATGGACGTTCTCCGGCCCACACGCACACCCGGCTCCAGTGGCGTCACGGTGAACGAAAAGAAGAGAACTGAAGACAGAAGACTGAGCCTGACTTCTGTGGCTTGCCCACACGCTGCTCACAGGGTGATGGCGCCGTCCGAAGGCGCAGGCCCCATTCGCGCATGCCACAGAGTTGGGCGCACCCACCCTGTGTTCGCGAAGCAACGGCGGCGAACAGGCCAGCGCGCTTGCGAGGTGGGCCGGAGCCAGCGGGCGGCGACATCACCCTGGCGCGAGGTCTGCACCCAAAAGGCGCAACGAAAACAGCTCAGTCCCGAAGCAAGCCAGCCAAAGACAAAGACCCGGAGACAGCAGGCAAAGAAGGCGCCTGCCACGACAGACCCGCCTCCCGCGCCCACACCTGCAAATCACCCGACGACGCACCGCGCGCCACCACCCGGTTCACCGCCTCCAGCAGCTCCGCCTTCGACGACAGCGCCACCCAGCCCAGGTTGATCCCCAGCGGCCTCGCCGGCCCCGCCTGCAGCGTCGTGCCCGGCCTGCGCGCCCGGTGGGTATCGAACGCCGCCGACGGCACCATCAGCGCGTCCACACGCCCGCTCTCCAGCGCGGCCCACATGTCCTCGCGCTGCCCCAGCGACACCATGTCTTTCGCCAGCGCACCGCCGCCGTACATCGCCACCAGCGTGCCTTCGAGCGTGCCCGCCACCGCGGCCACCTTGCGGCCCTTCAGATCCCCCAGCGACGCCGCCACCGGTGACCCCGCACGCTGCACGATCACCAGCGCCGTGCCCTGGTAGGGCTGGCTCGGCACCAGCGTGCCCAAGGTGATCCACTGCCGATCGCGCGGCGGCTTCGCGCCCGGGTGGTCCGGCGTCTTGAAGCGCTCGCGCGTGGGCGGGCCAAGGTCCGAGGCCAGCAGCGGAAAACCGCTTGCCAGGTCGCACAGACCGGCCGAGAGCATCGCATTGACCTCGTGGGTCAGCATCGCCTCCTTCTCGACCTCGGGCTCGAACGGCACCAGCTTCAGCTCGCGCCCCAGTTCGCGCGCCAACGCCTCGGCCAGCTTCACATCGAAGCCGGTGACCTGGCCCTTGCGCGCCATTGAGAACGGCGGGTTGTCCTCCGCCATGCAGACGGTCAGCGGCGCCGCCTGCGCGAAGGCCAGCACCGGTCCGACCAGCAGCGACGTTATCAACGCGCGGGGGGTGTTCACAGCTCTTTCCCTCCACGCGTCGCCACGTAGTTCCACAGCAGCTCGATCGCCTCCGGCTCCAGCGCACCCTTGAACGAGGGCATGTTGCCCTTGCCGTTGGTCACGGAGTTGTAGAAGCGCTCGCGCTGCTCGGTGGGGAACTTGCGCAGGTCATAGACCGTGGTGCCGGCGTTGACCATGTTGCGGCCGTGGCACTGGGCGCAGGTGCGGTGGAACTGCTCGCGGCCTTTCTCCACCGCTTCGGCGGTGAAGGGCGCTGCGGGCGGGATCTCCACCGGCAGCGTCTGGGCCGGCACCGTATTGGACTGCGCGAGCGCCGCGCCCGTGAGGGCGAGCGCGCACAGGATGGGTTCACGCCAGCGCATCGTCATTCAAGTGCAAACGTCCAGACCGAACCACCCGCCGGCACATTCGCCATGCGCTCGTCGCCCAGCAGCGCCCAGACGCCACCGGCGCCAGAAACGATGCTCACGTACTGCTTGCCCTTGTGCTCGAAGGTCACGGGCAGGCCGATGATGCCGCTGCTGGTCTGGAACTCGTAGAGCTTCTTGCCGTTGTTCGCGTCCACAGCGATGAACTCGCCCGTGGCCGCGCCGGTGAACACCAGGCCGCCCGCGGTCGACAGCGTGCCCGCCATGCTCGGCTGGGCGGGCCAGGGCATCTGCCACTTGCTCTTGCCGGTCATCGGGTCGATGGCGCTCAGATACCCGTGCGGCTCGTTCTTGGGCATGTTCACGCCGCGGAAGTTCACGCCCAGGTACCACTCGCCCTTCTTGTACTCGGGCTTGGCCAGCTGGTAGGGCCAGCTCATGTTGAGGGTGTTGGCGTAGGCCAGGCCAGTCGCCGGGTTCCAGGACATCGGTGTCCAGTTCTTGCCGCCGACCACGCTGGGGAAGATCTCCACGTCCTCGCCCGCGCGCGCCTTCTTGTCGATCTCGCTGTGCACCGGGCGGCCGGTCTTGAGGTCGATGCGATCGGCCCAGTTGACCTTCACATAGGGGTTGGCGGCCAGCAGCTCGCCGTTGGCGCGGTCGAGCACGTAGAAGAAGCCGTTGCGGTTGGCCTGTGCCAGCACCTTGCGGTCCTTGCCGCCGATCTTCATGTCGACCAGCATGCCGACCTCGGTGGCGTCGTAGTCGTAGGGGTCGTTGGGGCTGAACTGGTAGTGCCACACCAGCTCGCCGGTTTTGGGCCGGATGGCCACGACCGAGGCGATGTAGAGGTTGTCGCCCTGGCGCGCGTTCGGGTTCCACGGGCCGCCGTTGCCGGTGCCCCAGTAGACCAGGTCCAGCTCGGGGTCATAGGCGCCGGTCAGCCAGGTGGGTGCGCCACCCTTCAGGTGGGTGTCGCCGGGCCAGGTGTCGCCGCCCTTCTGGTCAGGCGCGGCGGTGGTGTAGAAGCGCCAGAGCTGCTTGCCGGTGGCCGGGTCCCAGCCGTCGATGAAACCGCGTGTGCCGTATTCGCCGCCGGCGATGCCGGTCAGCACCACGCCGTTGGCGATCAGCGGCGCGCTGGTCATGGCCTGGCCGTTCTGGTAGTCGGCGGCCTTGCTCTTCCACAGCTGCTTGCCGGTCTTGGCGTCCATCGCGACCACGTGCGCGTCCAGCGTGCTGCGGAACAGCTTGCCGTCGTAGATCGCGGCGCCGCGGTTGAGAATGCCGCAGCAGGCCATCTTGAACACGTCCTGCGGCAGTTCGATCTCCTGTTTCCAGATCTGCTTGCCGGTGGCCGGGTCGATGGCCACCGTGGTGTTGTGCGTGGTCACGTACATCACGCCGTTGTGCACGATGGGCTGCGACTCCTGGCCCTGCGGGTTGTTCAGGCTGTAGGCCCAGACCGGGCGCAGCTTGGCCGCGTTCTTCGTGTTGATCTGCTTGAGCGGGCTGTAGCGCTGGTTGTTGTAGCCCATGCCGTAGGTGAGCACGTCACCGGGCGTGGCGCTGTCGCGCTTGAGGTCGTCCAGGGTCTGGGCGGGCAGGCTGGTGGCGAGCAGCGCGAGCGCGGCTGCGCCGGCCCATCGGGTGGCTGTGGTCATGCTTGTCTCCTGTGGGTGAGGGAGTCCCTCGTTGTTGTCTTCTGTCCTCTTTCATTGTGGGAATTTGGGCGCCGCCGATCACGCCCGGGTTTTCCCGGTAGGAAAAGTGTTCTGCGGTGGAACACTCACCCACTGTGCTGCAACGGAAGCGAGACTTCGCCCCCAATAACACCATGCGCTCGACGAAACGGACCCTGTCCACCCGGGACCTGCCTCCGCAGCCCTTCTTCCAGACGCCAGATCAGCGCGCGGCGCTGGCGCGCCAGCGCTTTTTCGAAGAGCAGCAGCACCCGGCGGGCCTGGTGAGCGAGGCGGTGATCCGCTCCTGGGGGCGCAGCCGCACCCTGGGCCACACCAGCCACAAGATGCCCGCGCTGGACCCGGTCAACCGCAGCGCGCTGAGCGCGGCGCTGGCGCGCAACCGGCGCCTTCTGGAGGCCGCACACGGCGACCTGCAGCAGCTCGAGGCCGCGCTCGCCGGCACCGCCAGCCGCCTGATGCTGACCGACGCCAACGGGGTCATCGTGCACGCCTCGCGCGGCAGCGGGGACCCGGAACAGAAGGTGCTGGACGCGGCCACGCGCGTGGGCGTGCACCTGGCCGAGGACGTGCTGGGCACCAATGCGCCGGGCATCGTGATCCAGACGGGCATGGCCTGCACCGTGCAAGGCTGCGAACACTTCTACGAGCTGTTCGGCAGGATGCGCTGTGCGGCCGCGCCGATCCGCGACGTGCACGGGCGGCTGGTGGGGGTGCTTGATGTGTCCACCGAGTCGCGCGCCTTTGGCTTTGACGCGGCGGCGGTGGTCGGCGTGTACGCGACCTCGATCGAGAACCGGCTGCTGCAGGCACAGTCGGACGAGCACCTGGTGCTGCACTTCCAGGCCGCGCCCGCGCTGCTGGGCACGCCGATGGAAGGGCTGGCCGGCGTGGACCACAGCGGCCGCGTGGTCTGGATCAACGCCACCGGGCACAGCCTGCTGGGTCGCCCCTCCCGGCAGGACATCGCGACCGTGGACGAACTCTTCGGCCACGGCCTCCCGCAGCTGCTGCCCCTGTGCGATGCGCCCGAGGCGCAGCGCCTGCAGCTGCCCAGCGGGCTGGGCATCTGGGTGCGCACGACGCTGGGCCTGCGCGATGGCGTCGACTTCCGGCACGCGGTCGCCTGGTCGGCGGCCATGCCGCCTGCGCCCGCGCCCGAACCGCCACCGGTTGCCGGGCCCGAGGCCCCCGCGCCGGCACCGGTCGCTGCACCGTCGCTGGCCCAGACCCAGCAACGCCTGATCGAGGACGCGCTGCAGGCCAATGGCGGCAACGTCGCGCGCACCGCGCGCCAGCTCGGCGTCTCGCGCGGCCTGGTCTACCGGCACCTGCGCAAATAGGCGCCGGCCCGGGTCGCCCAGTGCATCGCTCGGGTTCCCGGGCGGCCACCGCCGTGCGTGCTATGGTCAAAAGAGCAAAGCAGCCCTCCGCACGAACCGCCCGCGTGTGACCGAACACCTCACCTCGTCGACGACCCCACCACCACCCTGGCACGCTATGGTGGGCCACCAGGTGCTGGAGCGCCTGGACGCGAACCTGGCCGACGGGCTGGACGCCAACGAGGTGCTGCGCCGGCTGGCGCAGCACGGCCCCAACCGCCTGCCAGAACCGCCGCGCCGGCCGGCTTGGCAGCGCTTTGCGCTGCAGTTCCACAACCCGCTGATCTATGTGCTGCTGGCCGCCGGTCTGGCCACGCTGCTGCTGGGCAGCCTGGTGGACGCGGGCGTGATCCTGGGCGTGGTGCTGATCAACGCGCTCATCGGGCACATCCAGGAAGGCAAGGCCGAACAGGCGCTGGCGGCAGTGCGCAGCATGCTGGCCGCGCGCGCCACGGTGCAGCGTGGCGGCGAGCGCCACCAGATCGACGCCGGCGAGCTGGTGCCGGGCGACATCGTCTGGCTCGAGCCGGGCGATCGCGTGCCGGCCGACCTGCGGCTGCTGCAGGGCCGCAACCTGCGCACGATGGAAGCGGCGCTGACTGGCGAGTCCGCCGCGGTGAACAAGGACGCGGGCGCCGTGGCCGAGGGCGCGCCGCTGGGCGACCGCCACGGCATGGCCTTCTCGGGCACGCTGGTGGCCAGCGGCAGCGGCTGCGGCGTGGTGGTGGCCACCGGCGGCGCCACCGAGATCGGCCACATCGGCCAGCTGGTCAGCGAGGTACAGACCCTGGCCACCCCGCTGACGCGCCGGCTCGACCGCTTCGCGCGCCAGATCACCGCGTTCATCCTCGGGGTGTCGGTACTGACCATGGCGTGGGGGTACTTTGTCGCCGACATGCCGCTGTTCGACGTCTTCCTCGCGGTGGTGGGGTTGGCGGTGGCCGCCATTCCCGAGGGCATGCCGGCGGTGGTGACCATCGTGCTGGCCATCGGTACCCGAGTGATGGCACGCAAGAAGGCCATCGTGCGGCGGCTGCCGGCGGTGGAGTCGCTGGGCTCGGTCACCGTCATCTGCAGCGACAAGACCGGCACCCTCACGCGCAACGAGATGACCGCCGTGCGCGTGGTGCTGCCGGGGCGCGAGCTGAGCGTCACGGGCACCGGCTACGCGCCCGAGGGCGGCTTCCACCGCGAGGATGGGGCGGTGCTGCACCCGGGTGACGATGCCGCGCTACAGGCCCTGCTGCACTGCGCACTGCTGTGCAACGATGCGCGCATCCACCGCGGTGAAGACAAGGGCTGGGTGCTGACGGGTGACCCTACGGAAGGTGCGCTGGTGACGCTGGCACACAAGGCCGATCTGGACGCCACATTCGAGGCCCAGGCCTTCCCCCGGCTGGACGCGATCCCCTTCGAGTCCGAGCGGCAGATCATGGTCACGCTGCACCACGACCACGCCGGTCACCACGAGCTGCTTCTCAAAGGCGCGCCCGAACGGGTGCTGGCGCTGTGCACCAACGAGGCCGGCGGCCGTCCGCTGGACCGCGCGCGCTGGACGGCGGCGGTGGAGCGCGCCGGCAGCGCGGGGGAACGCGTGCTGGCGCTGGCGCGCTGCGACTGGCCCGCGGGTCGCACCGAGGTGGACCTGGCCGACCTGACGCCGCGCTTCGAGCTGCTGGGTCTGGTCGGCATCATCGACCCGCCGCGCGAGGAGGCCGTGGCCGCCGTCGCGGAGTGCCGGCAGGCCGGCATCCGGGTGAAGATGATCACCGGCGACCACGCGGTGACGGCCGCAGCGATCGGGCGCCAGCTGGGCCTGCAGGCGGACCGGGCGCTGACCGGTGACGCCATCGCCG
Source organism: Hydrogenophaga luteola (assembly GCF_042648585.1). NCBI lineage: Bacteria > Pseudomonadati > Pseudomonadota > Betaproteobacteria > Burkholderiales > Comamonadaceae > Hydrogenophaga > Hydrogenophaga luteola. Next base: position 351,961 of record NZ_JBHRXX010000001.1, read on the forward strand.
CGCTCGACGACGCGGCGCTGCGCCGCGCCGCCCAGGACACCGACGTGTTCGCGCGCGCCAGTCCCGAGCACAAGCTGCGCCTGATCGCTGCGCTGCAGGCCGAGGGCCACCAAGTGGCCATGACCGGTGACGGCGTGAACGACGCGCCAGCGCTGAAAGCCGCCGACGTCGGCGTGGCCATGGGGGGCAAGGGCACGGACGCTGCGCGCGAGGCCTCCGACCTCGTGCTGACCGATGACAACTTCGCCACCATCGCGCGCGCCGTGCGCGAGGGCCGCGTGGTGTACGACAACATCAAGAAATCGCTGATGTTCATGCTGCCGACCAACGGCGGTGAGGCCGGCGTGATCCTGCTGGCCATCCTGGCGGGCCTGCCGCTGCCGGTGACGGCCGGACAGATCCTGTGGGTCAACACCGTGACGGCGGTGACGCTGGCGCTCTCGCTCGCCTTCGAGCCGGCCGAGCCGCATGTGATGCAGCACCCGCCACGGCCACCCCAGGAGCCTGTCATCACCCGCACCCTGGGCGGGCGCATCCTGTTCGTGATCGGGCTGATGATCGCCGCCACCTTCTGGGTCTTCCACTGGGAGCTCTCGCGCGGCTCGGCGCTGGAGACGGCGCGCACGGCGGCCGTGAACGCGCTGGTGACCTGCGAGCTCTTCTACCTGTTCAACGTGCGCCACTTCACCCGCCACGCCTGGCGCCTGGAGACGCTGACCGGCAACCCGGTGGTGCCGCTGGTGGCGGGTCTGCTGGTTCTGCTGCAGCTGGCCTTCACCTACGCGCCGGCCCTGCAGACCATGTTCCAGACCACGGCACTGGACGCCGCGTCCTGGGGCATGGTGCTGGCGGTTGGGGCCGCCACCTTTGCTCTGGTGGAACTGGAAAAAGCGCTGCTGCGCGGCGGTGGTGTGCGGCGTCTGTGAAATGCCCTGGTCCTTCGATAAGCTTGCTGCCATGCGCCTGGTCCCCTACACCCTGAGTCTGTGCACCGTCCTGCTGCTGGCCGCCTGCGGCAGCGCGCCGCCGGCCCGTGCACCTGCATCCCTGCCCCCGCTGTCGGCCGAGCACAGCAGCGACATTGCCATCCACGCCATGGGCCTGGTGGGTACGCCCTACCGCTGGGGCGGCAACACGCCCGAGAGCGGCTTCGACTGCAGCGGCCTGATCGGCTACGTCTACCGGCACCGCGCCGGCGTGGCGCCACCGCGCACCGTGGCGCAGCTGTCGGGCTTCGGCCAGGCGGTGGATGCCGACGAGCTGCGCACCGGCGACCTGGTGATCTTCGGCCGCGACCCGGCCTGGCACGCGGGCATCTACGTGGGCGAGGGCCGCTTCGTGCACGCCCCGTCCAAAGGCGGCACGGTGCGGCTGGACCGGCTGGACAACCGCTACTGGGCGCGCCAGATGGTGCGTTACCGCAGGCCCTGACACGGCTTTTGCGAACAAGCCGGCGACAATCGGAACCATGACCCACGTTCCCGCCACCCCGCCGCTGTCCACCCACGACACCACCCGCATCGATGATCTGCGCATCGGCGCGGTGCGGCCGCTGATCACGCCCGCGCTGCTGCAAGAGTGGCTGCCCACGCCGCCGGCCGCGCAGGCCCTGGTGGAAAGCAGCCGAGCGGCGCTCTCGCGCGTGCTGCACGGGCAGGACGATCGGCTGATCGTGGTGGTCGGACCGTGCTCGATCCACGACCACGGCCAGGCCATGGACTACGCACGGCGTCTGAAGGAACAGGCCGATGCGCTGGCCGAGGACCTGCTGGTCGTGATGCGGGTGTACTTCGAGAAGCCGCGCACCACGGTGGGCTGGAAGGGCTACATCAACGACCCGCACCTGGACGGCAGCTTCGCCATCAACGAGGGCCTGGAGCTGGCGCGCCAGCTGCTGCTGGACGTGCTCGAAGTGGGCCTGCCCGTGGGCACCGAGTTCCTGGACCTGCTCTCGCCGCAGTTCATCAGCGACCTGGTGAGCTGGGGTGCGATCGGCGCGCGCACCACCGAGAGCCAGAGCCACCGCCAGCTGGCCTCGGGCCTGTCCTGCCCGGTGGGCTTCAAGAACGGCACCGACGGCAGCGTCAAGGTCGCCAGCGACGCGATCCAGGCCGCGCAAGCGGCACACGCCTTCATGGGCATGACCAAGATGGGCCAGTCGGCGATCTTCGAGACCCGCGGCAACCGCGACTGCCACGTGATCCTGCGCGGCGGCAAGGCGCCCAACTACAGCGCCGAGGACGTGAACACCGCCTGCGCCCTGCTCAAGGCCGCCGGCCAGCGCGAGCAGGTGATGATCGATGTCTCGCACGCCAACAGCAGCAAGCAGCACCGCCGGCAGATCGACGTGGCGGCCGACGTGGCCGGGCAGATCGCCGCGGGCGACGAGCGCATCACCGGCATCATGATCGAGAGCCACCTGTTCGAGGGCCGCCAGGACATCGTGCCCGGCCAGCCGCTGCAGCCCGGGGTGAGCGTGACCGACGCCTGCATCAGCTTCGAGCAGACCGTACCGGTGCTGCAGGGGCTGGCGGCGGCCGTGCGCCAGCGCCGCAACCGCTGACGCGCGACATGCGCCTGCCCTGGCACGCCGCCACGCCCGCGCTGAACCTGGCGCTGCAGGGCGGCGGGGCCCACGGCGCCTTCACCTGGGGCGTGCTCGACGCGCTGCTGGAGGACGGGCAGATCGCCTTCGACGGCGTCAGCGGCACCAGCGCGGGCGCCATGAACGCGGTGGTGCTGGCCCAGGGCCTGATGGACGGTGGCCGAGAGGGCGCACGCGCCGCCCTGCGTCGCTTCTGGACCGCCGTGGCCGCCAGCCTGCCGTTCGAGGTGGCCGTGCCACGGGCCGACGGCTCGGGTTACCAGCTGGCACCGGCCATGCGGCTGATGCTGCAGTGGACCCATCATTTCACGCCCGAGCAGCTCAACCCCTTCGACCTCAACCCGCTGCGCGACGTGCTGCGCCAGCAGCTGGACATCGCGGCCCTGCGTCAGCGCTCGCCGGTGCGGCTGTTCATCGCCACGACCGAGGCCAACACCGGCCGGCTGCGGCTGTTCCGCAACGCCGATCTGTCGCTGGACGCGGTGCTGGCCTCGGCCTGCCTGCCGCGCCTGCACCGCAGCGTGCTGATCGACGGCCAGCCGCACTGGGACGGTGGCTACGCGGCCAACCCTGCCGTCTACCCGCTGCTGCTGGAAACCCCCACGCGCGATACGCTGCTGGTGATGCTCACGCCGCTGCGCTACGCCGCCACACCGCAGTCGGCGCAGGATATCGAGCACCGCATGCAGGAACTGGCGTTCAACGCCACCTTCCTGCGCGAGATGCGCATGTTCGCGCACCTGCGCGAGCGCATTGCCCACATCGGCTGGTGGCGCCGCGGCCCGCTGGAACGGCGGCTGGCCGAGACGCGCTTCCACGCCATCGAGCCCGGCCCGGTGCTCGGGGAACTGGGCACCGACACCAAGGCCGCCGCCGGACAGCGGTTCTTCGAGATGCTGTTCGAGGCAGGCCGGGGGCAGGGCCGGCAGTGGCTGGAGGCGCACCGGCTGGCCGTCGGCCGCCACGGCACTGTCGAACTTGCGGGGTTGTTTGGTTGACCGCAGGCCGGCCCTGCCCAGAATAGGGGGCCGGATCGCCCAGGCGGGCCGTCCCCCACCCGGAGAAACACCCATGAGCTCTCTCTTGCAGGGCCGCACCGCCCTGGTCACCGGCGGCGCCCGCGGTCTGGGCGCCGGCATGGCTCAGGCCCTCGCCGCGGCCGGCGCGGCCGTGATGATCGGCGACATTCTCGAAGACTCGGGCCGCGAGACGGCCAGCGCCATCGCCGCCACCGGCGCCCAGGCCGCCTTCGTGCAGCTGGACGTGACCGACGAGGCCTGCTGGCTGGCGGCCATCGCGGCAACCCACACCCGCTTCGGCGGCTTCGACATCCTGATCAACAACGCCGGGGTCGAGGAGACCGCGCTGGTGTCGGAGCTGGATGCCGACGCGCTGCGGCGCATGCTGGACGTGAACATCGTAGGCACCGCGCTCGGTCTCAAGCACGCGTTTCGCACGATGCGCCCGGGGGGTCTGGCCGGCCAGGGCGGCGCGGTGGTGAATGTGGCCTCGGTGGCGGCCACCATTGCCTTCCCGGCGATTGCCGGCTACTCGGCCACCAAGTCGGCGGTGGACCGGCTCACCCGCGTGGCCGCCATGGAGGCGGGCCAGCTGGGCTATGGCGTGCGGGTGAATTGCATCTACCCGGGCCTGGTGCCGACCGACATGGGCATGAAGCTGGCGACCGACGTGGTGACGGCCGGGCTGTTCCAGACACCGGAGGCCGCGGTCGGCGCCATCGTCGCGCAGACGCCGCTGGGGCGCCTGGGCACGGTGGCCGACATGGCCGATGCGGTGGTGTTTCTGTGTTCCGACGCCGCGCGCTTCATCACCGGCGCGGGCCTGCCGGTGGATGGTGGCATGGGCATGTGAGCCCCGCCGCGCCGCGGTGGACCGCTCAGCGCTGCGGCTTGCGCGGCGCCATCGGGCCGCGGCCCTCGATGTGGCGGAAGTTGATGCGGCCCTTGGTCAGGTCGTAGGGCGAGAGTTCGAGCGAGACCCGGTCACCCGCGAGGATGCGGATGTGGTTCTTCTTCATCTTGCCGGCGGAGTAGGCGATCAGCTGGTGACCGTTGTCCAGCGTGACGCGAAAACGGGTGTCGGGCAGCACCTCGTTGACGATGCCCATCATGTCGATCAGTTCTTCCTTGGCCATGGTGTGGTTCTCCTGGAGTCGTGGGATTCGGATCAGTTGGGTTGGATCGCGGGGCGCGCGGCGTCGCGCACCCAGTCGATGCCCTGGGCCATGGCGTATCTTGCCGCGGCTTCGTGGGTGGCGAAATCTTCGGTGAAGCGCATCACACGGTCGGTGCTGGCGCTGCCGGTGCCGCTGGCGATGGATACGAAGGCGGCAAAGCGCCCGTCCGCCAGGGCCCGCGGGCGGGCGCTGATGCGGTAACGCCCCAGGGTCAGGGGGGCGGAGGAACAAGGGGTCCGCACCACAGGGGCGGACGCGGGAAACGTCTGGATCATCAAGAACTTCTATGGGCAGGACCTGCGGCTGGGCCGCCGGCCCGACAAGGCCCGACTGACAAGGTGGCAGCCCCAGGGTGCCGGGGTGCCCTGCTGCTCCGACCGGAAACACCGCACCGCATCAGCGGTGCTGGAGGTCTCTGGTACCCGCCCTCGGCAGAGGCATGGGGAGGGCAGCGGGGAAAAAGTGCCTCGCCGGGGGACCGCGTTGGGTGCGGTGAGGGCTTGGCTCGCGATGGAGGGGCTGGACAGACCGACCCTCTGCCGGGGTGGTGGGCCGCGCCAGGGGCGCTGCAACCGGGTCTGTCGCCCAAGGCGAAGCCGCTAATGTACCACGATGTGGAAAAACATGCCAGGCGGTGCCAACTCAACGGCCACAGCGCAGACGAAACTGTTCGTCGCGCACCTTCTTGCGGTCGCGCCGCACCGAGTCCTGTTCGCGCGGCGGCAGCGGCTGGCGCGCGTAATCGTCCAGCACAGCCACCAGAGTGTCCAGGCGCCGGCATTCGTTGGCCTTCTGCTGAGCGGCGTTCAGCGGTGCGGCCGGACCATCACCCGCCCTTTGCGGTGCAGCCACCTTGGCGGGCCTTGCCAGTGCTTCCCGGTTGCGGGCGAACAGGATTTGCTCAGCCAGCGACAGGTTCGCCGGCACGGTGTGCATGGCGACGATCTCGGCACCGCGGTGCTGGCAATGCACCACCGACCAGAACTGGCCCGCGCCGCGGCAGCGGAACAGTGTGGCGCCACCCGCGCCTTCGACACTCAGCGCGGTCGTGGTGTCGACCAGGCTGCCGCGCATGCCGGCCGGGCAGGGGCCGTCGGTGTAGGTCACCTCGCTGGCGTTCTCGCAGCGGTGCACCGCCGATGACGGCTCGGTGGGCGGTGGCTCGGCAGCGGGCGCCGGGCCAGCGGCAGCGGTGACCGTGGATTCAGGGACCACTGAGGGAGCGGCGGGGGCAGGCGCCGCTGCAGGCTCCGCGGCGGCCACCGGAGGTCGCGACCAGGGCCAGTTCACCAGCACATACAGCCCCAGTACCACGACCGCGGCCAGCAGCCCAATGGACAGGCCGCTCATGCCGTCTCGCTCGGGCGGCCGGAACGCGGTGTCGGACACCCGGTGCGGCGTCGGCGGCGCCAAAGGCGCGGGCCGGGAAGGCGGGATGCCGGGCGTGGTGTCCGGCCCGTTGTCGGGTTCAGGGGTCGTGTCGGGCGTTGCCATCGCAGCCTCCAGGGTGGCTCACTGTTCGGCCACGGTCTTGACCACCTGCCCCACCGGCGGATCGCTGCGGCCCCAGGTGCCGTTAAGCAGCTGGAGGCGCTTTTCGGTCAGGGGCGACTGGCGGGCCAGTTCGGCGAAGCCTCCGCGCGGCAGCGGCACGGTCTGCACCACCCAGGGGCGGGCGGCCTGCTGGTCGGCCGCGGTCATGGCGCGGAACGACTTTTCGGCCGCCGTTAGGCCGGGCATGGCGCGGCTGCGCGCGGCGGCATCGGCCGCGAGGTAGAGCATCACGTAGCTGTTGTTCTTCGGGCCGGTGACCACGGTGGCCTCGATGGCCTGGGCCTGTCCGTTCTGTGCCTTGCGCGCACCGACGAAGTGGGTCGCGGCAAAACCGTTGATCTGGCCGCGCGTCACCTTGCCCTCGCTGGGTTGCAAGGCGTTGCGGATGATCTCGTCGTGCGTGCTGCCGGCCCGCGGCGGCATGGCGACCATGCGCAGCGCGGCGTCGCCCTGCGGAGCGACGAAGGTCAGCGCCTCGGGCTCGTTCTGGATGCGCCAGCCAGCCGGCGCGGTCATCGCCAGGCCCAGCCCCGAATGGTAGAAGTTCTGGCCTCGCGTCAGCCCCTGCTCGGGGCTCTCGCCGAAGCGCATGCCCCGGACCACCTGCAGAAAGCGCTGCGCGCCGTCCGAGGCGTAGCTGCCCTGGTACTTCGCAGCGTTCTGGCTGATCTGCTGCAGGCGCTGGTCGTTGCTGGGGTGGGACGACAGCCAGTTGGCGCCCTCGGGCGTGGGGCGGCCTTCGGCGCGAGCCTCTTCGATGGCAAACGCTTCCTGCAGCTTGAGCACCCGGATCACGTCGATCATGTTGCGCGGGTCGTAGTTGCTGCGCGCCAGGTACTCGGCGCCCAGGCTGTCGGCCTGCAGCTCCTGCTCGCGGCTGTACTTCGCGACGTACCCGGCGGCCACGCCCTGTGCCATCTGGCCGAACATCTCGGTGCCGCCCGAAACACCGACCTTGCTCTCCAGCACCGCACCCAGCACCGTCGCGGCCAGCACGCCCAGACCCGCGGTCTGCTGGCGCGTCGCGCGCTGGGCGCCGTGGCGGGCGGTGACGTGGCCGATCTCGTGGCCGATGACACCGGCCATGTCGGCCTCGCTTTCCATGTAGGCCAGGATGCCGCGCGTGATGTAGACGTAGCCGCCGGGCAGCGCAAAGGCGTTGATCTCCGGGCTGTCGAGCACGGTGAAGGTCCAGGGGATGTTGGCGCGGTGCGACTGCTTCGCCAGCTTCTGGCCGACCTCGTTCACATAGGCCTGCAGGCGCTCGTCCTTGTAGACGCCGTATTCCTTGAGCACCTCGTCGTGGGCCTTCTTGCCCTCGGCCAGCTCGGTGCGCTCGTCCAAGACCGTGCGCTCGGACTGGCCGGTGACGGGGTTGACCACGGTGGTGCCGCAACCGGCCAGCAGGGTCGCGGCCAGCAGCAGGGCGCTGGCGAGAAGTCTCGGCATTCTGGGCTCCTGTCAGCGGCCTTCACCGCCATGGGAGCCATGATAGTCAGCTCAGCGGTGCAAGGGCGCGCAGCTGCGCCAGAAAAACCGCTGGCACGTCGGCCGGCTTGCGCATGGCGGGGTTGATGAAGACGATGCCGATCTTGCCCCGCGCGACCTCGCGGCCGGTGTCCACGCAGTCCATGCAGTAGGCCAGGTCGAAGCCGCAGCGGCTGAAGTCCTGCGGCAGCATGCGCACCCGCATGGTCTCGCCGTGGAAGCCCTCGGACTTGTACTGCGCCACCAGGTCGCCCACCACGATGGGACAGCCCGCCACGTCGGACTCCCGGTAGCCGAGAGACTTGAAGAAGCGCACCCGTGCCTCGGACACCAGGGTCAGCAGCTGGGCGTTGTCCAGGTGCCCGCCCTGGTTGACGTGGCTGATGTAGATCTGGATCTGCGTCGAGAAGACGAAGTGCCGGGGCAGGTCGACCTGGATGCGGCTCAAGGCGTCACCTGCCTGCGGTCACTTGCGGTCCGGCAGCTCGATCTTGACTTCCAGCACATCCAGGTTGTCCTGGCGGTCCAACTGGACCTTGATGTCTTCCTGGTTGATCTTGATGTACTTGCTGATCACGGCCACCAGCTCGCGCTGCAGGGCCGGCAGGTAGTCGGGCTCGGCGGCATTGCGGCCGCTGCGTTCGTGCGCCAGGATGATCTGCAACCGTTCCTTGGCGACGCTGGCGGTCTTCTTTTTCTCGCCCAGGAAGAAGGACAGGAACGACATGCTCATTTGCTCCCGAACAGGCGCTTGAAGAAGCCGGGCTTCTCGGCATCGACAAACCGCAGTGGCTTGTCCGCACCCAGGAAGCGGTCGATTACGTCGCTGTAGGCCTCGGCCACGTCGGTGCCCTTGAGGTGGATCGCGGGTGTGCCCTGGTTGGACGCGGTCAGCACGTTCTCGCTCTCGGGAATCACGCCGATCAGCTTGATGCGCAGGATGTCCTGGATGTCTTCGAGCGAGAGCATCTGCCCGTCGGCCACGCGGTTGGGGTTGTAACGCGTGATCAGCAGGTGTTCCTTGATGGCTTCCTTGCCTTCGATCGCGCGTTTGGTCTTGCTGCCCAGCATGCCCAGGATGCGGTCGGAGTCGCGCACGCTGGAGACTTCGGGGTTGGTCACCACCAGCGCCTCGTCGGCGAAGTGCATGGCCATCAGCGCTCCGGTCTCGATGCCGGCGGGCGAATCGCAGACGATGTAGTCGAAGCCCATGCCCGCTAGGTCGTTCAGCACCTTTTCGACGCCGTCCTGCGTCAGTGCGTCCTTGTCGCGGGTCTGGCTGGCGGCCAGCACGAACAGGTTGTCGCAGGTCTTGTCCTTGATCAGTGCCTGGTTGAGGTTGGCCTCGCCATGGATGACGTTGATCAGGTCGTAGACCACGCGGCGTTCGCAACCCATGATCAGGTCCAGGTTGCGCAGGCCGACGTCGAAGTCGATGACAGCGGTCTTGTGGCCGCGCAGCGCGAGGCCCGAGGCGAAGCTGGCGCTGGTCGTGGTTTTGCCCACGCCGCCTTTGCCGGAAGTGACGACAACGATCTTGGTCATGAGACAGGTTCCTTCAGGGTCAGGGATTCAGGGATTCAATGACGAGCTTGTCGCCCTCGGGGCCGGACATCAGGCGCACCTGCCCGGGTTTGCCCAGCACGTCTGCCGGCAGCGGGGTGTCGCTGGTGCGGTAGATGCCGGCGATGGAAATCAGCTCGGGGTCCATGGACATCGCGAAGATGCGGGCCTCGGCGTTGCCGCGCGCACCGGCGATGGCCTTGCCGCGCAGCGGCGCGTAGACGTGGATGTGGCCGTCTGCGATGACCTCGGCACCGGGGTTGACCATGGCCAGCACGACCAGGTCGCGGCCCCGCGCATAGACCTGTTGGCCCGAGCGCAGCGGTTTGTCGATGACCAGGGCGCTGGGCGGCGCGGTGGGAGCAGGGGCCATCGCCGGAGCCGGTGCGGCAGGGGCCGCCTGCTGGACGGGCACCTCAGGTGTGCGCGCAGCAGCGCTGCGCTGCACGGTGGCGTCCTGGGCCGGCATCAGGCCGGCCAGTTCGGCGGCCGCGGTCTGAGCATCGTTGCCACCGCGCACCGCCACCGGCTCCAGCCGGAACCGGCGCAGCAGCGAGACCAGCGCAGGGAAATCGACCAGGCTGTCGGTCTGCTCGCCCGTCTGCAGCGGCGACAGGTCGACCAGCAGCGGATCGTGGTCGAAGAAGTCGGGAATGTCGCCGTAGCGCTGGGTCATTTCCTCGGCCAGCTGGCCGAGGTCGGCGGTCTTGAGCAGCAAGGCCACCAGCGGCAGCTGGGCGCTCTTGATTTCGAAACTGGTCGGGGCGCTGGCGCTGAGGACGGTGGACATGAATCCGGCAGGGAACAGAGGGCCGGAAGGGGTCCGGCCAGGTCGGCGGGCAGTTTACCAGCCGACCACCGGCGGCCCGCATCCGCACCGTGTCCACATGTGTCGGGCACACTGCGCGCCATGGACGCTCCGAATACCCCCCACGGTTCCTCAGGCTGGCGCCCCGGGCTCTGGTGGCGCATGACCCGGCCGGCCTTCCTGCTGCTGACCATCGTGGCCTGTGCGCTGGGCACGGCCACCGCCTCGGCCTGCGGCTGCGGGCTGGATCCGCCGCTGGCCTTCGGCACCGCGGTGCTGGCGGTGATGGCGCACGCCGCCGGCAATGTGCTCAACGACCTGCACGACGCGCGCAGCGGCGCCGACGCCGGCAACACCGGCGGCATTTTTCCCTTCACCGGCGGCTCTCGCCTGATCCAGAACGGCGAGACCAGCGAGCGCGAGACAGCCGACCTGGCCAACGCCCTGCTGTTGCTGCTCGTACCCGGCGGCCTGCTGCTGGCGGTGAAGGCCGGGGGCGGGGTGATCGGGCTGGGGCTGGCCGGGCTGTTGCTGGTCTGGGCCTATTCGGCGCCGCCGCTGAAGCTGATGGCGCGCGGCCTGGGCGAGCTGACCGTGGCATTGGCCTGGTTTCTGGTCGTGGTGGGTGCCGACTACGTGCAGCGACGCCAGTTCTTCGTGATCCCGGCCAGCGTGGCCCTGAACTTCGCGGCCATGGTGGCGGCCTTGCTGCTGATCAATGGGGTGCCGGACGCCGCGGCCGACGCCCGGGTCGGCAAGCGCACCCTGGCGGTGCGGCTGGGGCCCACTGGTGCCTGGGCGCTCTACACCGCGCTCACCCTGGGGGCCCACGCCTGGCTGGTGGTCTCGGTGTGGCTGCTGATTCCGCCGGTGCCCGCGCTGGGCGGCCTGGTCTCGCTGCCGCTGTCCCTGTTCGCTTCGGGCTGGCTGTTCCGCCACCGGCACCAGACCGCTCATCTGCGCCCGGCCCTGGCCGCCACGGTGGCGGCCACCCTGCTTCACGGTCTGGGCATGGCGGCCGGTTTTGCCTGGCTGGGCGGGCAGCACTGAACAGTTTTCAACAACTCTGTTGATAACTTTTTAAGAACACCATGGTTATCCACAACAGAAGGCCTTTGCGCCAAGTTGTTCCTTTTCGGACTGAACAGCGTCAGAACTTTTCGAACAGTGTTTGAAGGCTTCCAGCTTTTTGATTTCAAAGGAAAAAACAGGCTTGTCCACACCCGGGGCCGCCCTCTACTACTACAACGATTTAGAGATATTGAGATAGTTAAACAAGATAGGGACAAAAAAAGCGCCGCCGGAGGGGGCTCCGGGGCGCTTCTTCAAGTGCAGATACCTTGTCCAGAACGGCCGTGGAACCGGCTCAGCCGGGCCACAGGCCGTGTCCCCCTCCCGCAGGAGAGGGGGAAGCCGCTCAGCGGCGCAGGGGGTGCTTCCTACAGCGAATGGGTGACGAGCTTGAAGTCCGGGTCTTCCGCGAACGGCTTGATCTGGAAGCCCAGCCCCTTCATCAGCTTGAGCATGCCGGGGTTGTTGGCCAGCACCAGGCCCTCGATCTCGGCCAGCCCCTTGTCCCGGGCCTCTTCCATGATGCTGAGCATCAGGCGCGAGCCCAGGCCCTTGCCGTTGAAATCGTCGGCCACCACCAGCGAGAACTCGCAGCTGGATTTGTCCGGGTTGGTGATGTAGCGCGACACTCCCACGACACGCTCGGTCTCGACGATCTCGCCGTCCTCACCGGCCTTGCGCTCGCGGTGGATCGCCACCAGGGCCATCTCGCGGTCGTAGTCGATCAGGGTCAGGCGCGAGAGCATGGACGGCGGCAGCTCGGTCATGCTGGAGACGAAGCGGTAGTAACGGCTCTCGGGCGATAGGTTCTGCACCAGGTCCTGCAGCATCTGGGCGTCGTCCGGGTGGATCGGGCGGATGGTGTACTCGCCACCGCCGCGCAGCGGCCAGACCTGCTCGTAGCGCGCCGGGTAGGGCAGGATGGCCAGGTGGGCGTAGTTGCGGGCCGTGGCCGGCGCGCTCTCGATCACGATGCGGGCGTCCACCGCCACCGCGCCGTCCTCGTCCACGATGATGGGGTTGATGTCCATCTCGCGCAGCTGGGGCAGCTCGCAGACCATCTCGGAAACGCGCAGCAGCACGTGTTCAAGCTCTTCCATGTCGATTGCCGTCGCCCCGCGCCATTCGCCCAGGGTGTCGGCCACGCGTGAGCGCTCGATCAGGCGCCGCGCCAGGAACTGGTTGAGCGGCGGCAGCTCCATCGCCTGGTCGCCAATCAGTTCGATCATGGTGCCGCCGGCGCCGAAAGCGATCACCGGGCCGAAGGGGTCGTCGGTCTTGAGGCCGATGTAGAGCTCGCGCCCGCGCTTGCTGCGCGCCATCTTCTGGATCGTCACGCCGTTGATCTTCGCGCCGGGCTGCAGCCTGGCCACGCTCTGGATCATGGTGTTGTAGACATCGCGCACCGCGGTCGCGTTCATCACGTTCAGCGCCACGCCGTTGACGTCGCTCTTGTGGCTGATGTCGGGCGAGTCGATCTTGAGCGCCACCGGGTAGCCCAGCTGGGTCGCGATCATCATGGCCTCGTTGGCCGAACGCGCCAGTATGGTCTGCGTGACCGGGATGTGGAAGGCCGACAGCAGGGCCTTGGACTCCATCTCGGTCAGCACCTTGCGGCGCTCGGTCAGCACGTTTTCGATGATCAGGCGAGCGCCTTCGATGTCGGGCTGGGCCAGGGTCGACAGCGGCGGTGGTGTCTGCTGCAGCAGCTGCTGGTTCTGGTAGAAGCTGGCGATGTTGCCGAACGCGCCGACGGCGGCTTCCGGCGTGCGGAAGCTCGGAATCGCGGCCTTGCCGAGCACTTCGCGGGCCTCGGTCACCGAGGCGTCGCCCATCCAGCAGCACAGCAGCGGCTTGTTCATGCGCACCTTGGCTTCCGCCATCACCTGGGCGATGGCGGCGGCGTCGATGCCGGCCTTGGGCGAGTGCACCACCAGCACCCCGTCGACCGAGCGGTCGTGGCCGGCAGCCTCGATGGCGGCACGGTAATGCTCGGCGGTCGCTTCTTCCGAGACATCGATCAGGTCGTTGAGCGAAGCCAGCGGCGGCAGCTTGGGCTTGAGCGCGGCCATGGTTTCCGGGGCCAGCTTGCCCAGTTGCAGCGCGATCTCGCTGATCCAGTCGGCGGCGAGCACGCCCGGGCCGCCGCCGTTGGTGACGACCGCCAGGCGCTTGCCGACCGGCCGGTAGCGTGAGGCCAGGCATTTGGCCGCAGAGAACAGCTCGACGAAAGAGCGCACCCGCACAGCCCCGGCGCGGCGCAGTGCGGCGTCGAACACGTCGTCGCTGCCGACGATGGCCCCGCTGTGGGTCTGAGCGGCCTCGTTGCCGGCGGTCTTGCGGCCGGCCTTGAGCACCACCACGGGCTTGGCATTGGCGGCGGCGCGCAGCGCACTCATGAAGCGGCGGGCGTTGGAGATGCCTTCCAGATAGACGACGATGCTGTGCGTTTGAGCGTCGGATGCCAGGAAATCAAGCACCTGGGCGATGTCGACCGCCGTCTTGGGGCCCAGCGACACCACGGTCGAGAAGCCGACCCTGTTCTGGCCGGCCCAGTCCAGGATGGACGAGGTCAGGGCGCCCGACTGCGACACCAGGGCCAGCGGACCGATGGCCGCCAGCGGGCCGGCGACGCTGGCGTTCAGGCCGCTGCGCGGGCGCTGGAAGCCCAGGCTGTTGGGGCCTAGCAGGTGCATGCCATGACGCCGGGCGACCTGGTGCAAGTCGGCGGCGATGTCGGCGTTGGCACCGCTGCCCACGACCAGTGCCGCCTTGCACCTGATGCGTCCGGCCACTTCGAGCGCAGCCAGGGCCTCGGCCGGCGGCAGCGCGATGATGGCCAGGTCGGCCCGCGTCTGGGCCAGGTCGGCCAGGGTGCCGCTGGTGTGGATGTCGAGGAAGACGAGGGTGCCCGAGAAGCGCTGGCCGGTCAGCGCGGCGCACAGCGTGCGCGCGTGGGCGATCTGGCTGTCCGGGTCCTCGTGGTTGCCGGCGAAGACCGCAATGGTGTCGGGCTGGAAGAGGGGGGTGAGGTAGTGTTTGTCCATAGAGGTTCAGGTTTTGCCGCCGGGCCGCCCCAAGGCAAAACGCGCCCCCTTTGGGGGGCAGCGACCCGTGAAACGGCGGAGCGTGGGGGCCCTCATCTCAGTCTGCGCCGATCAGCACACGCACGTGTGCCGCGACGCTGCGGGCCAGCGGGCTGAGCACGTAGCCACCTTCGAGGCAGGAGATGACGCGGCCTTGACAGTGCTTTTCGGCGACTTTCATCAGTTGCTGAGTCACCCAGGCGTAGTCCGACTCGACCAGGCCCAGGTTGCCCATGTCATCCTCGCGGTGAGCGTCGAAGCCGGCCGAGATGTAGATCAGCTGCGGCTGGAAGGACTCGAGTGCGGGCAGCCAGTGCTCGGTCACCGCGGCGCGGAAGGCGTCGCTACCCGAGCGGCTGGGCAGGCCGACGTTGACCATGTTTGGGCCCACGGCCTGCTCGCCGTTGAAGGGATACAGGCCTTTTTCGAAGATCGAGCACATCAGCACGCGCTCGTCGCCGCGGAAGATGTCCTCGCTGCCGTTGCCGTGGTGCACGTCGAAGTCGATCAGCGCTACGCGTTCGAGGCCGTGTACGTCCAGCGCGTGGCGGATGCCCACAGCGACGTTGTTGAAGAAGCAGAAGCCCATCGCGGCCGAGCGCTCGGCGTGGTGGCCGGGCGGGCGGATGTTGCAAAAGGCGGTGGGGGCTTCACCAGCCAGCACCAGGTCGGTCGCCTGCACCGCAGCGCCCGCGGCGCGCAGCGCGGCCTGCAGCGTGTGCGGGCACATGTTGGTGTCCGGGTCGACCGCGCGCAGGCCCTCTCTGGGCGAGGCCTCGAAAATTTCCCTGACGTAGAGCGAGGCGTGGGCGCGGCCCAGCTGCTCCTCGGTGGCCAGCGGCGCGTCGTAGGGCACCATGTAGTCCAGCAGTCCCTTGACCAGCAGGTGGTCGTTGATGGCGCCCAGGCGCTCGGGGCACTCGGGGTGGTGCGTGCCCATGTCGTGGCGGGCGCAGTCGGCGTGGCTGATGAAGGCGGGCAGCATGGTTCGGGTCTCCTCGGGGCGGTACATGGCCGGGCGACTGCGCGCCCGTGCCGATTGATTTCCATCAATCTAGACCTGGAGCCTGACAGCTGCCTTGACGCAACGCAACAAGGCTCTGTGGTTCGCCGGGGGTCAGCCCAGCCCGGTGAGAGAAGCCGCGACCGCCCGTTTGAATGGCGTGAAGCGCTCCCCGAGTTCGACCATGCCGCGCCGCAGCCAGCGTGCGGGCACGTGTTCGCGGGTGTAGAGCGTGGCCACTGCGTGCGTGGCCATGTAGAGGCCGCGTGCGGCGCGCTGGTGGACCATCTGGTAGCGCTCCAGCAGTTGCGGCGAGGCGATGTCCTGGCCACTGCGGTGGGCCTGGATCAGCGCCTTCGACAGGGTGTCGATGCTGCGCAGGCCGAGGTTGAAGCCGTGCGCGGTGACCGGGTGCATGCCGACGGCGGCGTCGCCCACGACAGCGAAGCGCTGCGCCACGAAGCGCCGCGCCCACACCCCCACCAGCGGGTAGGCATGGCGCGTGCTCACCAGGCGCATGTCGCCGAGTTGGCCGCCGAAGCGCCGGGTCATCTCGCGGTTGAAGCTGCCCTCGTCCATCTCCAGCAGGGGCTGGATGGCCTGGTGCGGCAGGGTCAGCACCACCGACGAGCGCGGCAGGCCGCTGGCCGGGTCGGGGTTCATGGGCAACAGGGCCAGGGTCTGGCCATGGTCGAACCACTCCCAGGCGGTTTCGTGGTGCGGTCGCTCATGGGTCATGTTGCAGACCAGCATGGTGCGGCCATAGTCGTGCATGTCGGCGGCGATGCCCATGGCTCGGCGAGTCGACGAGTGGCGGCTGTCGGCGGCCACGACCAGGCGGGCCGACAGGGTCTCGCCACCAGCCAGGGTCAGGCGGGCCGCCTGTGCGTCGGTCTGGATGCCGGTGACCTGCTGGCCGCAGCGCAGACCGGGTGGCGGCGCATCGCCCTCGCCCATCGCGGCCTCGAAGGCGGCGCGGCGGATGTGGTGGTTGGCAACCAGAAAACCCAGCTCGGACTTGGGGCTCAGGTCGTGGCCGATGCGCATGCGCGATTGCGCCCTGCCCACACCGCCGTCGAGCACCAGCGCGTCTTTCAGCGGCGCGATGTTCGCTTCACCCAGCCGCGGCCACAGACCCAGCTGGCGCAGCAACTCGGCGCTGTGCTGGGTCAGGGCGATCTCGCGCCCGTCGAAGACGGGGTGCTGCAGCGATTCGAGGGGGTTCTGTTCGATCAGGGTGGTGCGCAGGCCGCTGCCGCGCAGCGCCCGGGCCAGGCTCAGGCCGGCCGGCCCGGCGCCCACGATGAGGAGGTCGTGTTCCATGGCGCGGCAGCTTACGTGCGCGCCACCGCCAGGGGATTGACTCAGGTCAACGGCCGGCCTTTGACCTGGGGCAGGAGAAACGCCGACTCAGCAGGCGCCGCAGCCGACCAGGGCCTGCGTCACGCGCTCGCGCGTCCGTTCGGTCAGGTGGTCCAGAAACACCTGGGTGCGCTGCGGCAGGAACTTGCGGCTGGGCAGGGCCGCGTAGAGCGTGAAGCGGCCGGTGATCCAGGGCGCGAGCACGCGCACCAGTGCGCCGCTGGCCAGGTGCGGCGCGGCCAGCTCGACCGTGGTGCCGGTGATGCCGGCGCCGTCCAGAGCGGCCCGCATCAGCGTGTCGGTGTGGTTGGCCCAGAGCACCGGGGGCACGTCCAGCAGCACCTCGTCGTCCCGGTCGCTGCGGAACAGGCGCAACTGCCGGCTGCGGGTGCCCATGTCGGGCTTGATGCGCAGGCAGTCGTGCTGCAGCAGGTCCTGCGGCGTGGCGGGCGTGCCCCGGCGTGCGAGGTACGCCGGAGACGCAACCAGGAAGGCCTCGGTCGTGTTCACCTTGCGGGCAATGATGTTGGCGTCATAGCCCTCGTCTGTGCCCATCAGCGTGATGTCGAAGTCCTCGATCGGGGGCTCGCGGTGGCTGGCCACCTCGATGTCCAGCTGGATCTGCGGGTAGCGCTGGTGGAAACTGGCGACGATCGGTGCCAGCACGTGCGTGGCCAGCACCGGCGGCGCCAGCACCCGCAGCGTGCCCGAGAGCTGCTGGGTGTGCGAACTCACCAGCGAATGGGCGTCGTCCAGGTCCTGCAGGATGTGGCGCACGCGTTCCAGGTAGGCCTCGCCGGCGTCGGTGAGCGACTGCCGGCGCGTGGTGCGCTGCAGCAGCCGGGTGCCCAGGTGTTCTTCCAGGTCGGCTACCAGACGCGTCACCACGGCGGGCGACATGTCCAGCGCCCGGGCGGCGGCGGCAAAGCCGCCTTCGTCCGCCACGCGAAGAAACACACGCATTGAGGTCAGTCGGTCCATGGGTCGATGGTGGGGGGTTTCAACCGGGTGATTGTTGCTGATTTAGAAACAGACTGGAGATGATCCGGTGATTTTTCTTCTTCGGATGAAATTTTAAAGTTCACCCATCGCGAAAGAATCCCTTCCGAAACACAACGCAAAGAAGCGAAACCGCCGCGAAAAGACGCCCGACCCCCGGGCCGGCACCATCACTTCACCGTTTCACACCTTCTTGAAAGGAAGCACCATGAAAGCCTCTTACCTCTCCAGCATCGCCCTCGCCGTGGCCGCCCTCTCGGCCGGTCAGGCTTTCGCCGCCGACGCCGATGCGCCCCTGACCCGTGAGCAGGTCCGCGCCGAACTGATCCAGGCCCAGCAGGCCGGCGACGTGATCGGCGACAACGAATCCGGTCTGACCCTGCGCGAGATGTATCCCAACCGCTACCCGGCCGCCGCCACTGCCCAGGCCAAGACCCGCGCCGAGGTCAAGGCCGAGCTGGCCGCCGCCCAGCGCGAGGGCAACGTGATCGCCGACAACGAGTCCGGCCGCACCGCCCGCGAGATCAACCCCACGGCCTACGCCGCCGCGCCCAAGACCCAGGGCCTGACCCGTGAGGAAGTGCGTGCCGAGCTGCGCGCGGCCCAGGAAAGCGGCAACGTGATCGCCGACAACGAGTCGGGCCGCACGCTGCGGGAGGTGTACCCGAACCGCTACCCCAAGGACACCGTGGCCCAGGCCAAGACGCGTGAGCAGGTCAAGGCCGAGCTGGCCGAAGCCCAGCGCACCGGCGACATCATTGCCGACGGCGAAAGTGGCAAGAAGCTCAACGAGCTCTACCCCAGCCGCTACCCCAAGGCGAACTGATGGGCTGGGCCCGCTGCGACAGCCATTGAAGGCGGTGCGCAGCGGTGGCTGGACAAGGTTGCAAGGAACAAAAAAGCCCCGGCGAACCGGGGCTTTTTTGCGTTGAGAAGAAAGGTTCAAGGCATGCCGATGCATGCCGGGGGCATCAGCTGGTCTTGGCGCCTGGGCCGTCGCAGCCCATGCCGCCGTCCATGCCGCCCATGCCACGGTGACCGCCGTGGCCACCTTTGCCGCCCATGCGGTGTTCACCCTTCATGCCGGCGCGGTGCATACCGCCGTGGGCCTGGGTGTCGAACACCTTCTGCTGCTCGGGGGTGAGCGCGGCGTAGAAGGTCTTGACCGCCTCGATGCGTTTGGCCATCGCGGCGTCGCGCTCGGCGCGCAGGGCCTGCATCTTGTCCAGGCGCTGCGGCGTGGTCAGCTGGTTCCAGTCTTCGCGGGCCATGCCCGGCTCGTTGGCCGGGGGGGTGGGCGCGGTGCCGGCGACGTAGGCGTTCCAGGCGGCTTCCTGCGAGGCGGTGATCTTCAGGGCCGACTTGAGTTGTGCCTGGTGTTCTGCGTGGCGCTTGGTCATCTGCTCCATGCGCTGGGCGCGGCGCTCTTCCCACTTTCTGCTGTCGGCGCCGGCTTGCGGGCCCTGGCCGCGTTGACCCATGTGCTGGGCGTGCATCTGCGGGTCCATGCCCTGGTGCTGGCCCATGCCCTGGGCGATGGCGGTGGCCGAGACACCAGCGATGCCGGCGAGGATGGCGGCGACGATGAGGCTGCGTTTGACAAAGGGTTTCATGCTGAGGCTCCTTGAGGTTGAGGGGGTGGACACCGGGGCGGGACCCCGAAGTGCCATGGGTTCAGTGTCGAACCCCCGTGTGAACCGCTGTCGGCCTTTGTGATGCTGTCCGGTAAAGATATGTTCCGGTTTCAGCGAGCCGCTGTGGGTGGGCTTGATCTGCGTCAAGGATGGGCCAGGTCGTCCAGGATCGGACAGTCGGGCCGCTCGTCGCCGGGGCAATGGCACAGCAGCGTGTGCAGGCTGCGCTGCATGGCCTGCAGCGCCTCGATGCGCTGGGCCAGGTCGTCGTGGTGCTTCTGGGCGATGCGCTTGACGCTGGCGCTGCTGCGGCGTCGGTGGTGCCACAGGCTCACCAGCTCGGTGATGGCGTCGAGACCAAAGCCCATGTCGCGCGCGCGGCGGATGAAGCGCAGCGTGTGCACGTCGGCCAGGCTGTACTGGCGGTAGTTGCTTTCCGTGCGTGCGACGTCGCCCAGCAGGCCCAGCGACTCATAGTGGCGCAGCATCTTGGGCGAGATGCCCGAGAGCTGCGCAGCGGTGCCGATGCTGACCGGCCAGCGAGTGGCCGCGTCCTGAACGACGTCGCTGTCCGAAACCGGAGTGCCGGCCAGATCGGATTTCATGCCGCTACGGAATAGCCTTCTTCGCGGATCGCGGCCGCCACCGCCTCGCGCGGCTGGGCGGTGTTCACCTCGACGAGGTTCTGCGCGCGGTCGATCTTGACCTCGGCTTGCGGGTCCAGGGTCATGATGGCCGTCTGTACGGCGCGTTCGCAGTGGCCGCAGGTCATGCCCTGTACGGTGAAGGTCTGTTGGCTCATGGACGTCTCCGGTGGATTGAAACCGCGCAATGATGCACCTTGACACGGTGTCAAGGTCAAGCGGCCTGGGTGGATACACCTTGTGGCTTGACCTTCCCATGGGGGTAAACCTTATGCTCACCCCATGAACACCGCCACGATGGAATTGAACGACGACACCTGCCAGATCGACCTGGGCATCGGTGGCATGACCTGCGCTTCCTGCGTCTCGCGCGTGGAGAAGGCCCTGCGCAAGCACCCGGGCGTGGAGACGGCGACGGTGAACCTGGCGACGGAGTCGGCGCGCATCGTCTACCGCGGCAGCGACGCCACCCACGCCGCGGCGCTGATGCGGCGGGCGGTGCGGGACGCAGGCTACGAGCCACGGGCCATGGACGCACCCGAGGTGGAACAGGAGCGGTTCTGGGGCCTGCCGGCGGACCTCTGGCCGGTGGTGATCGGCGCGCTGCTGTCGGCGCCGCTGGCCCTGCCCATGGTGGGCGACCTGTTTGGCAAACACTGGATGTTGCCGGCGTGGATCCAGTTCCTGCTGGCGACGCCGGTGCAGTTCTGGCTCGGCGCGCGCTTCTACAAGGCCGGCTGGCACGCGCTCAAGGCGATGACCGGCAACATGGAGCTGCTGGTGGCCATCGGGACCACGGCGGCCTGGGCGCTGTCCACCTGGCTGTGGTTCAAGGCCGAGCCCGGTGAAATGGTGCACCTTTACTACGAAGGCGGTGCGGTGGTGATCACCCTGGTGCTGCTGGGCAAGTGGCTGGAGGCCCGGGCCAAGCGGCAGACCACCGACGCCATCCGCGCGCTGCACGCGCTGCGGCCCGAGACAGCCCACCTGGTGCCCGACGGCATCAAGCGCACCGAGATGAGCGATGTGCCGGTGGACGAACTGCTGGCGGGCGACATCGTGCGCGTGCTGCCTGGCGAGCGCTTCCCGGCCGATGGCGAGCTGCTGCTGGGTGAGACCCAGGCCGACGAATCGATGCTGACCGGCGAAGCGATGCCGGTGCCCAAGCGCCCGGGCGACCGCATCACCGGCGGCTCGCTCAACGGTGAGGGCTCGGTCGAGCTGCGGGTGAAGGCGGTCGGTGCGCAGAGCGTGCTGGCCCACATCATCGCCCTGGTGCAGGACGCGCAGGCCGGCAAGGCACCGGTGCAGCGCATGGTGGACCAGGTGGCGGCGGTGTTCGTGCCGGTGGTGCTGGTGGTCGCGCTGGTCACGCTGGCGGGCTGGCTCTGGGCCGGCGCACCGGTGGAAGACGCACTGCTGCACGCGGTGGCGGTGCTGGTGATCGCCTGCCCCTGCGCACTCGGCCTGGCGACGCCGGCCGCCATCATGGCAGGCACCGGCGTGGCGGCGCGCCACGGCATCCTGATCAAGGACGCGCAGGCGCTGGAGATCGCGCACAAGGTCGACACCGTGGCCTTCGACAAGACCGGCACGCTGACCGTCGGAAAGCCGCGCTTGCTGCTGATCGAGGCGGTGCCGGGCGCCGACGAGGAGGCGGTGCTGGGTGCGGCGGCGGCGCTGCAGGCGCAGAGCGCGCACCCACTGGCGCATGCGGTGCTGGAAGCGGCCACTGCGCGCGGCATGACCGTGGCCGCCGACGCGGCCCGGGAGGTGCAGGCGGTGACCGGTCGTGGCACGCTGGGGCAGATCAAGGGTGTGACGCTGGCGCTGGGCAGCCTGCGCTGGATGGACGAGCTGGGTGTGCCGCTGGGGCCGCTGGCGCTGGCGGTGCACAAGCACCAGGCCGACGGGGCCACGGTCTCGCTGCTGGCCAGCCGCTCGGGCGACGACCAGCCGTGGTCGCCGCTGGCCCTGCTGGCCTTTGGCGACGAGCCCAAGCCTGGTGCGGCTGGGGCGCTGGCGGCGCTGAAGGCCCAGGGTCTGCGGGTCTACATGGTCTCGGGTGACAACCGCGGTGCGGCCGAGGCCATGGCGCGGCGGCTGGGCATGGATGTGGACGGCGGCGCGGTGATCGCTGAGGTGCTGCCGGGGGACAAGGCGGCGGTGGTGCAACAGTTGCGCCGTGGTGGCCATGAGTTCAGCGCCGGGCCGCCCCAAGCTGAATTCGCTCCCCCTCGGGGGGCAGCGACCCGCGCAGCGGTGGGGCGTGGGGGCCAGCACACCGTCGCGATGATCGGTGATGGGGTGAACGACGCCCCGGCCTTGGCCGCCGCCGATGTGGGCATCGCCATGGGCAGCCGCGAAGGCGGCTCCGACGTGGCCATGCACGCGGCCGGCATCACCCTGATGCGCGGCGACCCGGCGATGGTGCCGGCGGCGCTGGACATCTCGCGGCGCACGGTGAGCAAGATCCGGCAGAACCTGTTCTGGGCCTTCGCCTACAACGCTGCCGGCATCCCGCTGGCGGCGCTGGGCTACCTGAGCCCGGTGCTGGCCGGCGCGGCGATGGCGCTCAGCTCGGTCAGCGTGGTGAGCAACGCGTTGCTGCTCAAGCGCTGGAAACCCGGGTGCTGAAACCGCCCGGGACGCCGGTCACTGGCGAATGGCTTCGGCTGTGCGTTCGGCCGTCGGGGCAGGTGGGGCTGGTGCCTCCACCAGGGGCTGCGAGGGCCGGTAGCCGTCGAGCGCCTGCTGCGTGTCCAGCTCGCGCATCTGCTTGAAGTCGTTCTGGAACAGGATCTTCTGGCCGTCGTTGCGAAGCTGGATGTGGGTGACCTCGCCCAGCGCGGCGCGGTGCTCCAGCAGGTAGTTCTGTGACGACTCAGCGATGCGGTGGATCTGAGCGTCGGTGAACCGGCCGCCGGCCCTCAGACTGTCGACCATGCGCTGCAGGGTAGCCGCGCTGGTGGCGTCCAGCGCCGGGGCAATGCCCAGCGCCTGGAGCGTGGAGCGGTCGCCGAAACCGGTGGGGGCGAGCCGGTGCTCGCGCTGGAACTCGGTGAGCAGGCGCTCGGTGCCCGGACCGAAGTCGCTGTCGTCCTTGAGCGCCTTGCCGTGGCGCTGCAGGGCCTGCTGCAGCAGCCGCACGTCCGCACCCTTGTCTCCGCGATCGAGCACCGACGGGTCGTTGACATCTCGCCGGTAGGCAGCCAGGGCCGTCTGGATCTCGGGGATCTGGCGTTCTTCGGAAGGGCGGTAGCTGTCGCTGGCCACCTGGCGGTGCGCGGCTTCCATCGCGAGCGCGTGGCCGGGCTTCTGGAAGTTCTCCTGGTACTGGCGGGCGAGTTTGCCGGCTTTGGGCCCTGCAAAGTAGCTCACGGCCGCTTTCTGCTGGTCCACCGCCTGCATGAAGCGCTCGTAGTCGGCGCCATCCCGCAGCACCTCGACGAGCTTGTTGTAGGTTCTGGGGCGCTGGTTCTCCGCCTTCGCGAGCACACACATCACTTCCAGTTTGCGGTCATCGGGAATGCGGGAACCATAACGATCCAGGGCGTCCTTGGCGTCGTCGGCAATGGCCTGGACCTGTGGAAAGTCGATGTGCCTGTGAATCCACTGCTGGCCTTCCGGCGAGCTGGCCCAGGCGTTGATGGTGTTCAGGTGTTCGGCGGAGATGAAACGGATCGACGGGTTTTTTCCCTCGCCGTTGCCATGGCTGAGCAGATCCTGGCGCAGCGTGGAAAGCCTCGCCGCGTTGTCCGGAAACGGGTGCTTGTGGGCTCTGGCGTAAGCGGCCGCTTCTGCGATCACCGCATCGACGTACGTGGTTTCGCCAGTCTTTAGCGGGCGGCTTTCTATCGAACCCAGTGGCCAGGTACCACGCTGCCCGAGATCGACCTGGATGCTGCCGATGGAGTAGCCGCTGTTGTCGGCGACCTTTGTGATGTCGCCCCACTGGCTCGGGGTGACGCCAGCCACGCTCAGCCTGTAGGAGCTGTTGCCGCCCTCTGTGCCCCGACCGACGACGAAATAGACCGCGCCACTGCGCTGGATCGGGTCGTTGATATCGATGTTCTTCATGTTGTTCCTCCCTGTGATCTCTGTCTGACGTTTGGAGTCAGTTCAGGTCCAGATGCAGTTGCAACTGCTGACGCCGCTGCGCGATCCACCGGATCTCGTTCGTCGAGACGGACAGATCCGAGCTGCCTCCCTGGTGGTAGTAGACCGACGTGGCGAAGCCTCTCTCGTTGTCCAGGAATGCGGTCCATGCGGCCTGGGATTTCGCCAGAGACTTGCGCTGCTCGTCGTTGAGCTTGCTCGCCAATTGCTTGTAAAGCAGATCAAGTTGTTTGAGCTGCCATGCCTTTTCGTTCTGTATGCACGGCGCCTGCTCCACCCGCCCATTGGCTTTCTTCATGCAATCCAGGTACGCCTTGCTCTCCAGCTGCCCCAGCGCGGGCGGGGTTTCCGGTGTTTCGGTGGCGACGGAGGCGCAGCTGGCGGCGCCCAGGGACAGGGCGAGGAGGGCGATTCGGATGTGTTTCATGGTGCGGGTGTGTGACAGCAGTGGAAAGAGCCGGGGCGGGCCCGGAACCCCAAAAATGCTAGCACTTTGGTTTGCAACGACTTGTAAGACCTACCCCCATCGGAGGGGCTGGCTTGCAAGGCTTGACGTGGGTCAAACCCCCGGGCGCCGGGCTCCGCCATAGTCGCGGAAACATTCGCCGACCGGACGGTCGGCTCTGCCTTGCCTGGAGACAAACCCATGAGCCATGAAGCCCTGCGCGTCATTCGCGAAGAACACGCCACCCTGGCGGCCATGCTGCAGTCGCTGACGCAGCTGGTGCGGCGCGGGCCCGAGGTCAACGGGATGGACGACTCCAACCGCTTTTTCGATGTGCTGCGCGCGATGCTGTTCTACATCGACGAGTTTCCCGAGCGGCACCACCACCCCAAGGAGTCGGACCTGCTGTTCCCGCGCGTGGTCAAGGCCGCGCCGCACACCATGGCCACCATCGACCAGCTGGAGCGCGACCACCTGCGCGGAGAGCCCCGGGTGCGCGAACTCATGCACATGCTGGTGGCCTGGGAGCTGCTGGGCGACGGGCGTCGGCAGTGCTTCGTCGAGGAGGTCACGCGCTACGTGGACTTCTATCTGGAGCACATGCGGCTGGAAGAGACCGTGATCCTGCCGGAGGCCGAGCGCCACCTCACCGAGGCCGACTGGCACGCGCTCAACGCCGCCTTCGCGACCAACCAGGACCCGCTGAACGGCCGCATCCCGCGCGATCCGCAGTTCGACCGCCTGTTCACGCACATCGTGATGAAGGCGCCGGCGCCGGTGGGTCTGGGCGGGTAGCGGGCTCCCACGCTCCGCCGCTGCGCGGGTCGCTGCCCCCCAGGGGGGCTGATCCGCCTTGGGGCGGCCCAGCGGCGGATCGTTGGCCCCCACGCTCCACCGCTGACGCGGGTCGCGGATTCTGGGCGCGCCACAATGGGTGCATGTTCCGGCCCGCGTCACACGACCCCATTCCCTACGGGCGCCTGGCCCTGGCCCTTTCGCTGGGTGCCGCGGTGTCGCTGGGCATCACCCGCTTTGCCTACGGGCTGCTGCTGCCGCCGATGCGCGAGGACCTGGGCTGGAGTTATGCGCTGGCCGGGTCGATGAACACCGCCAACGCCGTGGGCTACCTGGTGGGCGCGATGGCCATGGCCCGGTTGCTGCAGCGCATGTCGCCCAGCCGGCTGTTTGTGGTGGGGGCTGTGCTGGCCACGCTGTTCATGGCGGCCAGCGGCTTCTTCACCAGCGCGGCGGCGCTGATGCTGCAGCGGCTGCTGGCGGGCGTGGCCAGTGGCCTGGTGTTCAGCACCGGGGGTTTGCTGGCGGCGCGGCTGGGGGCGCGCCAGCCGCAGCGCAGCGGCCTGCTGCTGGGGCTGTACTACGGCGGTACGGGCATCGGCATTGCGCTGTCGGCGTTGCTGGTGCCACTGGTGCTGACCATGGCCGAGGGGCGGCCGCATGCCTGGTCCTGGGGCTGGTGGGCGATGGCGCTGCTGTGCGCAGGTGCCACGGCGCTGATGATCTGGCCGGCCCGGGTGCTGGACCGGCTGGAAGCCACGCCGCCGGTGCCGGCCACCGGCGCTGCCGGGTCCATGGTGGTGCCGCGCCGTTTCCGCTGGCGCGACTTCGCTTTTGGCCTGCTGGGCTATCTGGGGTTCGGCATGGGCTACATCGGCTACATGACCTTCGTGATCGCGCTGCTGCGCGAGCAGGGGGCCAGTGCCACGGCCGTCACGGTCTTCTACACGCTGCTGGGCCTGGCGGTGATCGCGTCCTCGCGCATCTGGGCCGGTCTGCTGGACCGCCACCGCGACGGCCAGCCGCTGGCGCGGCTGAACGCGCTGCTGGGCGTGGCCGCCATCCTGCCGGCGCTGACCACCGCCTGGCCGCTGCTGCTGGCCTCGGGCCTGCTGTTCGGCGCGGTGTTCCTCTCGGTGGTCGCCAGCACCACGGCGCTGGTGCGGCACAACCTGCCGCCGTCGCAGTGGGCGGCCGGCATCAGCGCCTTCACCGTGACCTTCGCGGCGGGGCAAATCGTCGGCCCCACGGTCGTTGGTTTTATCGCCGACGGCCCCGGCGGTCTGGCGCGCGGTCTGGTGTTCTCGGCCGGCGCGCTGTGGCTGGGGGCGCTGCTGGCCTTGCGGCAACGCGCTCTGAACTGAAGCACGCCCAGCCGGAGCGTGGGGGCCTTATTTCCCGAGGCCTTCGGCCTTGAGCGCCGCCTGCACTGCCGGACGGGAGCCGACGCGGGCGCGGTAAGCGTTCAGGTTCGCCAGCCCGCTGATGTCCACACCCACGAAGGCCGCCCAGTTGGTGACGGTGAACAGGTAGGCGTCGGCCACGCTGAACGCATCACCCAGCAGGTACTGCTTGCCGGCCAGTTCGCCGTCGACCCAGGTCAGGCGCTGCACAAGACGGTCCTTGGCGAGCTGCTTGGCCTCGGCCGGCATGGCGGGGTTGAACAGAGGCGAGAAGCCCTTGTGCAGTTCGGTGCCGATGAAGGTCAGCCACTCCATCAGGCGGTAGCGGCCCAGGGTGCCATAGGCCGGGGCGAGCTGCTTCTCGGGCACCTGGTCGGCGATGTACTGGACGATGGCCGGGCCTTCGCGCAGCTTCTCGCCGTCGGCCATCACCAGCAGCGGCACATAGCCCAGCGGGTTGATGGTGTAGTAGTCGGTGCCGTCGGGCAGCTGGTGGGTCTTGGTCGGGGCCGGGATGGCCTCGAAGGGCAGGCCGGACTCGTGCAGCACGATGTGGGGTGAGAGCGAGCAGGCGCCGGGGGAGTAGTAGAGCTTGAGCATGGTGGTCTCCTTGAGGGTGAACGGTGAAAGCGGTCGATCCTATCGGGCCGCCGGTTTTTCTGCAGGACGCGGGCCTGGCCCGGCGGGTGGGTGCTCAAGTGGCTCCGTCGAGTTGCCTGCTTCGATGTATCTTTCGGGCCAATTGGGCCCCTGCTGCCCGCCACTTCCTTCGAGCCATGGCCACCGGTCAATTCGCTTTCGCCCTCAACACCAACCGTTTTCTCGCCTGCGCGCCGCTGGCCGACCAGCCCTTTGCCATTTCGGGCGTGCCCTACGACGGCGTGGTGACCAACCGCCCCGGCGCGCGCTTCGGGCCGCAGGCGATCCGCGCCGCCAGCCTGATGCTGTGCGACGGCATCCACCCGGTCTTCGACGTCTCGCCGCTGGACCTGCTGGGCGATGCGCTGGACATGCGCCTGCCCAACGCCTCGCCGCTGCCCGAGGTGCGCGCGCACATCGAGCGGCAGGCGGCCGAGCTGATGGCGAAACACCATTGCGTCTTCCTCGGCGGTGACCACTCGGTCACGCTGTCGCTGCTGCGTGCGGCCCGTGCGAAGCATGGCGAGGCCCTGGCCTGCGTGCATTTCGACGCCCACTGCGACACCTGGACCGACCATTTTGGCGAGCCCTCGGGCCACGGCACCTGGACGTATGAGGCGATTCAGGAGGGCCTGATCAGCGCCGAACACACGGTGCAGATCGGCATCCGCTCCCCCGGTGTGCGCGCCGCGCGCGAGTACGTGGCCGACCAGGGCGGCCAGATCTTCACCGCGCGTGCGTTGCGCGGCCTGGACGGCGCGGCGCTGGGCCCCGTGCTGGCGGCGATCCGCGAGCGCATCGGCCACCGGCCCTGTTACCTGACGCTGGACATTGACGTGCTGGACCCGGCCTTTGCGCCCGGCACCGGCACGCCCGAACCGGGTGGCCTGACCAGCGCCCAGGTGCTGACGTTCATCGAGGAACTGGCCGGGCTGAACTGGGTGGGCATGGACTGCGTGGAGGTGGCACCGGCCTACGACCACGCCGAGCTCACCACCAACGCCGCCGCCACCTTCGTCTGGGCCTACCTTTGCGGCCAGGTCGCCAAGCGCACGAGGACCTGAGCATGTTCGCCCGCTCGCTCACCGGTTCGGACACCCAGCTCAACCAGAAGAGCTACTACGAGGCCAGCGTGGTCCGGCCGACGGCGTGCGCGCCGCTGGAAGGCGCGGTCGAGGCCGACGTGGTGGTGGTGGGTGGCGGGTTTGCCGGGCTGTCGGCGGCGCTGGAACTGCGGCTGAAGGGGCTGAGTGTGGTGCTGCTGGAGGCGGACCGCATCGGCTCGGGCGCCAGTGGCCGCAACGGGGGCCAGGCCATCGTCGGCTACGCCAGCGGCCAGGGCCCGTTCGAGGAGCAGCTGGGCAAGGCGGATTCGCAGCGCGCCTGGGACCTGTCGGTCGAAGCGGTGGACCTGATCGAGCAGCGCATCGCCGCGCACGGCATCGCCTGCGACTGGCGGCGCGGCTACACCTACGTGGCCGACTCGGCGAAGAAGGCACGCGCGCTGCGTGAGGAATTCGAGGACCACAGCCGGCGCGGCGTGGTCTGCGACTGGGCCGAGGGCGCCGATGTGGCGCGCTTCATCCGCAGCCCGCGCTACGTGGCGGCGTTTCGCGAGAACACCTCGGGCCACCTGCATCCGCTGAAGTACGCGCTGGGCCTGGCGCAGGCCGCGCAGGCGGCGGGGGTGTGCATCCACGAACACTCGCCGGTGACCGGGCTGGAACGTGGCCGCACGCTGGTGGCGCGCACCGCCCGCGGCCAGGTGACAGCGAAGTTCGGCGTGCTGGCGGGCAACTGCATGCTGCCGGAGTTCGGGCCGGCAGTGGCGCCCGAGATCGCGCCGCGCATCATGCCGGTGGGCACCTACATCGTCGGCACCGCGCCGCTGGACCCGGCGCTGTGCGAGCGCCTGATCCCCGGCCGCGCGGCGGTCTGCGACAACAACTTCGTGCTCGACTACTTCCGCTTCAGCGCCGACCACCGGATGCTGTTCGGCGGCCGCGTGAGCTACACCACCATGACGCCGCCGGACCTGAAAGGCGTGATGGCGCGGCGCATGGGCGCAGTGTTCCCCGAGCTGAAGGATGTGCCGGTCGAGTACGTCTGGGGGGGCTTCGTCGACATCAGCATGAACCGCGCGCCCGATTTCGGGCGGCTGGGCGACAACCTCTACTACCTGCAGGGCTTCAGCGGCCACGGCGTGGCCCTCACCGGTCTGGCGGGCCAGATGGTGGCCGAGGCGGTGGCGGGGCAGGCCGGGCGCTTCGACCTGTTCGCGCGCCTGAAACACCACCGCTTCCCCGGCGGCCCGTTGCTGCGCACGCCCTCGCTGGCGCTGGGCATGCTCTGGCACCGGATGAAGGACGCGCTCTAGCCCGCGCTCATTCGCGCGGTTCGCCCCGTTCGTTCACAGTGATGCGCGGGCCCGGAGGGTGGGCCATCTGCACCCGGTGCTCCTGTCCGCGGAAGCTGTAGGACACGTCCCAGAACGCGGGCCGTGCGCCGCCGGGCACGTCGCGGCAGCGTTCCACGTCCTGCGTGACCGGCCGGCCGTCGCGGCCGATGTTCGCGCCGAGTGCGGCGCCGGCGATGACGCCGCCCACGGTGGCGATGTCCTTGCCGCTGCCGCCACCCACCTGGTGGCCGAGGACGCCGCCGATCAGCGCGCCCGCGAGGGCGGCCGGCACGTTGGCGTTGTCCTGCATCGACCCCAGCTGCTCGCGCTCGATCCAGCAGCGCTGGCCGGAGGTGGCCAGCACGGCGCGGACCGAGGACACCTCGGCCTCGTACAGGCGCTCACCGTCGCGGCGCCGGCTGTCGTACACCGCCACCGGCTCGGGCGCGTAACGGTCGTCGTCGACGCGGTTGTTCTGTGACACCGTGCGCGCCGAAGAGACACGATCGTTCAGGCCCATGGCGGCCAGCGAGGGGTAGCGCCCCGGGCGCAGCACCACACAGCGGCCTCGGTAGCGCGCGTCCTCACAGACCTCCCAGCGCGCACCGATCACCACCGCCGAGGTGGCGACATCGTTGAAGCCGTAGCGCTGGAAGCGGGCAACCGGGTCGGTGGTGGTGAAGGAGCGGCCTTCGAAGTCGCGGCGTTCGTAGAACGTGGCCTGCGCGGACAGCGGCAGCGGTGCGTAGCGGTCGTCGTCCACCCTCGCGTTGCGGGGGATGACCCGCGCGGACGAGACGCGGTCGTTCAGGCCCATGGCTTCGAGCGAAGGGTAGCGGCCCGGGCGCAGCACCACGCAGTCTCCGCGGAAGTTCCTGTCCTCACAGACCTCCCAGCGGTTGCCGGCGACCACCACGGAAGAGCTGCGGTCGTTGAAACCATAGCGTTCGAAGCGGTTGACCTGGTGGTCGGCCTGCATGGACCGGCCCCTGAAGTCGCTGTTCTCGTAGAAGGTGGCCTGTGCGGCGGCGGGCGCGGTGAACGCGATGCAGGCCAGGGCCAGCAGGAGGTTGGAAGGGGTATGCATGGCAGGTCTCCTTGTGGGGACTGCCATGCTGCGCCGACACGGCCACGCACTCTGTGCGCTGTCGTACAGGCCGTGTCACCCGGTGGCGCAGGCTCTCGTAGAGGTTGGCGCCGACGTGCACGATCACCGCGATCACGGTGACGTCGACCGTGGTCACGAAGCTGGCAAAGCGCGCGTGCGGGTTGGGTGCGGTGAAGCCCCAGACACAGCGCCTGCGACCAGTGGCAGACCCGCACGAAGCGGTCCCAGACGCGCACGTCTACTTCGACGATGGCGCCGGTGATCGGGTGGACGTAAACATCGACTTTGCGGCCCTGCTTGTCGGTGCCGGCCAGCAGAGGCATGGAAAGCAGGGGGTGCGCAGGCGCATGAAAGCTCCCGAAGAACGCAGGTGGTGTTGGAAAGAAGCCGGTCGCCGGATGGATGGCGTCAGCCCGTGCCGCCGATGCCGTACCAGCGCAGCGGCACGTCCCGCACATGCACGCAGGGCGCCAGCACCGGCGCGACCGGCCCTTCACCGCTGCGCGCGCCGGGGGCGCCCGGGTAGCGGCGGAGGGTGGCGGCGTCCGGCGTCTTGCGGGCCGGCACGCTCGGCCGGAAGGCCGGTGCCCGCGCGGGCACACCTTCCTGGAGCCGGGTCGTGTTCAGGGGCCGTGCCATGGTGGGTGTGCGGGGAGGCTGCTGGTGGTGGGGTGGGCGGACGGAACGGGTTTTGCAATCGTTGTGCCATCCCTGCGCCCACCCACCACCCCACGACCGAAGCGCTCCAGACCCATGAATCTGAACGAGTTTTCTCCTGCAAGGCGGTTGTTCCCCCCGGGCCGACCGGATGGCGGGACTGGGGCAAATGCCCCGTTTTCTGGGGGGTTCCGGGGGATTTGCCCCGCCGACCCGTGCGGCCGGCGGATGCCCGGTGCCTGCCTAGAATGGCTGGGCGCCGCTGTTGGCGCCGCCCCTGGGTGACCGCCGTGCCGCATTTCTCCGTCCGCTCGCTGTTCGCCCGGCCTCCGCTGTTCTGGACCCGGCGCTTTGCCGCCATCAGCCTGCTGTGCGTGGTGGCCAGTGCGCTCGCCAGCGCGACCCTGCTGTCCAAGTACGTGGCCGAACGCATGATCCGCCACAACGCCGAGCTGGCGCGCGACTTCGTCGGCAGCCTGATGCGCATGCACCAGGGCGATCAGTTCTTCGTCAACCGGCAGGACACGCGCGGCATCGAGTCGCTGTTCGTCGAGCTCTCGCGCATGCCGGGTCTGGGCCATGCGAATGTGTTCGACACCGGGCGGCGCGTGATCTGGTCGACCAATCCGAGCGCCATCGGCCAGGACGCGGGCGCCAACCACGAACTGGACGCGGCCCTGCGCGGCCGGCTGGAGGTCGAAAGCGAATTGCTGGAAACCTCGTCCTTCATCAAGCCCGAACACGCTTTCCTGCGCAACGACGCGCGCGATGCGATCGAGGTCTACATCCCGGTGCAGGGCCGCGACCCGAACGTGGTGGGCGTGATCGAGCTGTACATGCTGCCCGAGGGCCTGCTCAACGACGTGCACGAGATGACGCGCTTCGTCTGGATCGCCTGCGTGCTCAGCGGGCTGGTGACCTACCTCGCCCTGGTCTGGCTGGTGATGCAGGCCGACCGCCAGATCGCGCGGCAGCAGCGCACCATCGTCGCCAACGAGTCGCTGGCGGCCGTAGGCGACATGGCTTCGGCGGTGGCGCATGGCCTGCGCAACCCGCTGGGCGCCATCCGCTCCAGCGCCGAGCTGATCGCCATGGGGCCCGAGCGCGAGATGGCGGGCGACATCATGTCCGAGGTCGACCGCCTGCAGGGCTGGATCGCCAAGCTGCTGGCCTATGCGCAGCAGGGCGGCCGGGCGCTGGGGCCGGTGCGGCTGGACGAGATGCTCAACCACCTGGTCGGTCAGCATGCGGCGCGCATGGACCGCCAGGGCGTGACCGCGCATTGCGACTGGCCGGCGCAGCTGCCCCCCGCGCAGGCCGACGCGCCGGCGCTGGAGCAGGCGCTGGACAACCTGATCGCCAACGCCCTGGACGCCATGCCCCAGGGCGGCGAGTTGCGGCTGTCGGTGGAGCCGCGCGGACAGGGCCTGCGCGTGACCGTGGCCGACACCGGCGTGGGCATCTCCCCCGAAGACCTGGAACGGGTGTTCACCCCGTTCCACACCACCAAGCGCACCGGCCTTGGCGTGGGCCTGCCGCTGGCGCGCCGCAGCATCGAGCGTCTGGGCGGCAGCCTGCGGCTGGAGAGTGCGCCCGGTGCCGGCACCCGGGCGCTGCTGGACCTGCCGCTGAACCCCACACCATCTTCTGACCGCCCATGAGACACCTCCGATGAGCTACAGCGTATTGATCGTCGAAGACGAGCCGGTGCTGGCCCGCAACATGCTCCTGTACCTGGAGCGCCATGGCATCGCCTGCCAGACCGCCGCGAGCGGTGAAGAGGGGCTGGCGCTGCTGGACGAGGCCCGGCCCGACGTGGTGGTGCTGGACCACAACCTGCCGGGCCAGGACGGGCTGACCGTGCTGCGCCGCATGCGCGAGCGCGAGCCGCAGCTGCCGGTGGTGATGGCCACCGGCCATGGCAGCGAGCAGGTGGCGGTGGAGGCCATGAAGGCCGGCGCCTTTGACTACCTGATCAAGCCGGTGTCGCTGCACCAGCTCAAGCAGGTGCTGGACCGCGCGGTGCAGCAGCAGCGCCAGGCGCTGGAGCTGCAGCACCTGCGTGCGGGTGGCGTTGCCGCCGGTGCGCCCGCGGCCCAGGGCCTGTCGGCTCTGCTGGGCGAATCGCCGGCCATGCGCCAGCTGCGAGCGCGCCTGCAGCAGCTGGTGCAGGCCGAAGAACGGCTCAGCGAAGGGCGGTCCCCGGCGGTGCTGATCGGCGGCGAGACCGGCACCGGCAAGGAACTGGTGGCGCGCGCGCTGCATTTCGAGGGGCCGCGCCGCAGCGGACCGTTTGTGGAGATCAACTGCGCCAGCCTGCCGGCGCCGCTGGTCGAGAGCGAGCTATTCGGCCACGAGCGCGGCGCCTTCACCGACGCGCGCGAGCGCCGCATTGGCCTGGTGGAGGCCGCGCATGGCGGCACCCTGTTCCTGGACGAGGTGGGCGAGCTGGAACCGGCGACCCAGGCCAAGCTGCTCAAGCTGCTGGAAGACCACCAGGTGCGGCGGCTGGGCAGCGTGCGCGAACAGAACGTGGACGTGCGCGTGCTGGCGGCGACCAACCGGCCGCTGGAGGCCATGGTGCAGGCCGGGCAGTTCCGCGGCGACCTGTTCTACCGCCTGGGCATGCTGCGCATCGAACTGCCGCCGCTGCGCGAGCGCGAGGGCGACGTGGTGCTGCTGGCCGGGCGTTTTCTGGAGCGCGCGGCGCGCCGCTACGGAAAGGGCGCGCTGCGCTTCTCGGACGAGGCGCTGGAGCGCCTGGCGCGCCACCGCTGGCCGGGCAATGTGCGCGAGCTGGGCAACCTGGTCGAGCAGTGCGTGATCCTGGCCAGCGACGCGGTGATCGAGGCTGAGGACCTGCCGCTGCCGGTGATGCCGGCGGCCGACCTCGGGGCGCTGGTGCCAGAGGCCCTGCAGGAACAGCCGCCCAGCCTGCCCGAGGCCGAGCGGCGCCTGCTGCTGAGCGCGCTGGAGCGCAACCGCTGGAACGTGACCCAGGCCGCGCGGGCGCTGGGCATCTCGCGCGACACCCTGCGCTACCGGATCGACAAGTTCGGACTGCGTCCCTGATGGGGGTTGGGTGGGGCAGCTGACCCGGTGCGGGCCAGTTCCCCCGGCACCGAGGCTCTGGCCGGGAGCCCGGGAGTCCCGGAAAAGTCTTTGTAAATCAATTGGTTGTCAGCTTGTCGGTCAAGTTGGCACGGTGAGTGCTAAGTGTTGGGCGTGGGAAAATTTCCCACGTTTCAAGATGTTTCACACCCACCCAAGGAGAAAACCATGAACGCACGTCTGACTTCCACCCTGCTGGCTGCCATGTTCGCCACCGCTGGCTTCGCCGCACACGCCTCCACCGTGCAAACCCCGTCGTCCAGCCCGGCCGGCTTCTCCATCGACCTGGCCAAGCGTGGCGCGGACGATGCCGCTCGCGACCAGCGCCGTGGCCGCGGTGCCGATGATGGCGCCAACCACGCCCGCCGTGGCGCGGACGATGCCGCCGGCCACCAGCGCCGCGGTCGCGGTGCCGATGACGGTGCCAACCATGCCCGCCGTGGTGCGGACGATGCCGCCGGCCACCAGCGCCGCGGCCGTGGTGCCGATGATGGTGCCAACCACGCTCGCCGTGGTGCGGACGATGCTGCCGGCGACCAGCGCCGTGGCCGTGGTGCCGACGACGGCGCCAACCACGCCTGATGTCCGGGCTGGCCGGGGCCGTTCAGCCCTGGCTGGCCATGCTGCGCACAGCGGAGGCCAGGATCGGGCCGCAGCGTTCGATGCCGGCCAGCGGGGCGTAGCCGTAGCCGATCACCAGGCCCTGCAGGTCCTTCCGGGCCAGACAGTAGGCCGACAGCGGGCGCACGGTCAGCCCCTGCTGCGCGATGCGCTGCGCCAGCGCGCGGTCATCGGTCTGCACGGGCAGGCGCAGGCACAGGTGCAGGCCCTGTTCGGCACCGCTGATGAACGGGCCTTCCTGGCCGGCGGGGGCGAGTACCGGTTTGAGCGCTTCCAGCAGGCACTGGCGGCGCTCGCCGTAGCTCTGGCGCGCGCGGCGCAAGGCGCTGCTGAAGTGGCCCATCTCCATGAACTCGGCCAGTGCCGCCTGCAGCGGCATCTGGCCGGGGCGGTTGAGGTCGTAGTGGGCCTGGCGGAACGAGGCGACCAGGGCCTTGGGCACCACCAGATAGCCCAGCTTGATGCCAGGGTAGAGCACCTTGGAGAAGGTGCCCATGTAGAGCACGCGGCCGTCGGTGTCCAGGCCTTCGAGGCTGGAGATCGGCGGGCCGGAGAAGCGGTACTCGCTGTCGTAGTCGTCTTCGAGCACCCAGGCGTTGTGGGTGCGCGCGGTGGACAGCAGCTGGTGGCGCCGCGGCAGGCTCATCACCGCGCCGCTGGGGTACTGGTGCGAGGGCGTGAGGTAGATCAGGCGCGGTGGCCTGGCGTCGTCGGCGGCGCTGGGACGGATGCCCTCGTCGTCCACCGGCACCGGGTGCAGGTCCAGACCGGTGGCCATGAAGGCCTTGACCGCGCCCCAGTAGGCCGGGTCTTCCACCCAGACCGTGTCGCCGTGGTCGGCCAGCAGGCGGGCGCAGAGTTCGAGCGACTGCTGGGTGCCAGTGGTGACGATGACCTGGTCGGCGTCCAGCTGCACGCTGCGGAAGACGCGCAGGTAGTCGGCGATGGCGCGGCGCAGCGGCGCGTAGCCGCCCGAGCTGTTGTAGTCCAGCATGTCCGGGTAGGTCATGCGCCAGTGTTTGTTCTGCAGCCGCTGCCAGAGCGTGAGCGGAAAGGCGTTGAAGTCGGGGATGCCGGGCGTGAAGGGCTGGACCTCCAGTTCGGTGGCGCAGAAGCGGGTGGCCAGGGCCTCGCCGCGCGCCGACAGGCGGGGCGTGGCGGCCGGCGGGCGGACCCCGGTGGCGCCGGGGTGGCGGCCGGACGCGGCGCGTGGCACGCTCTCGTTCACATAGGTGCCGCTGCCGACCCGGCTGACCAGGTAACCCTCGACCGAAAGCTGGTTGATGGCGGCCACCACGGTGTTGCGCGAAAGGTCCAGGTCCTGCGCCAGGTCGCGGCTGGAGGGCAGGCGTTCGCCCGGGCCGAGCTTGCCGTCGAGCATGGCGCGCCGCAGCGCCTCGTAGAGCTGGCGGTGCAGCGGCAGCGCGTCCTGGGCGCCCAGGCGGTGCATTTCGGCGAGGAGGAATTCGGACAGCATGCGGGTGTGGGCGGGCCATGACACCTGTCAAATGGCACCATCTTGTTTTAACAAATGGCCCTGATTGTGATCCAATTGCCTCGCCACAATCAAGTCTGGAGCTTCAAAGCCATGAATTCATCACCTTGCATGGTCTGGCTGCCGGCCGACCACCGCCTCATGGGCGACCACGGCCACCAGATGCCCTTCCTGCTGCTCGGCGACAAGTACGCCCGGGCCGTCAAGGTGGGGGCCGAGTGCCAGCCGGTCATGTTTCCGCTGGCCGACGCCGGGCAGATTCCCGAGCTGCTGCCGCTGGTCGACGGCGTGATGCTGACCGGCTCGCCGTCCAATGTGCACCCCTCGCATTTCGACGAAGACGTGGCCGACCCCAGCCTGCCGCTGGACCCGGTGCGCGACTCGCTGACGCTGGCCCTGATCAAGGCCTGCGTGCACGAGGGCGTGCCGCTGCTGGGCATCTGCCGCGGCTTCCAGGAGATCAACGTGGCCCTGGGCGGCACGCTGTTCCAGCGGGTGCACGAGGTGCCCGGCCGCGCGGACCACCGCGAGTCCAAGACCGCGCCGTTCGAGGAGCAGTACGCGCCCAGCCACCCGATCCGGCTGGCGCCGGGCAGCGTGTTCGAGACCTGGGCCGGCGGCCCTGAGGTGATGGTCAACTCGCTGCACGGCCAGGGCATCAACAAGCTCGCGCCCGGACTGGACGCGCTGGCCCACGCGCCCGACGGTCAGGTCGAGGCGGTGGCGGTGCAGGGCGCCCGCACCTTTGCCTACGCCGTGCAGTTCCACCCCGAGTGGCGCTGCTGGGAGAACCCCTTCTACACCGCCATCTTCCAGGCCTTCGGCAAGGCCTGCCGGCAGCGTCGCAGCCTGCGGCTGCAGGCCGCCGACCTGTCGCGACACACACCGGCCTGAGCCGTCGCGCAGACCCGCCCAGACAGAAATACCACAACGAGACAGATCACTTTATGAATCAGCCGAACACCACCCCCCAGACCTTCAACGACCTGGAGCAGTGGCTCAACCAGCACCGCGTGACCGAGGTCGAATGCCTCGTGCCCGACCTGACCGGCGTGGCCCGCGGCAAGATCCTGCCGCGCGAGAAGTTCACCGAAGACCGCGGCATGCGCCTGCCGCAGGGCATCGTGGCCATGGGCGTGACGGGCGAGTTCCCGGCCAGCGGCCCCTACTACGACGTGATCGAGCCGACCGACCGCGACATGCAGTTGCGGCCCGACCCGGCCACGGTGCGCATCGTGCCCTGGGCCACCGACCCCACCGCGCAGGTGATCCACGACTGCTTCGACCACACCGGCAAGCTGGTGCCGTTCGCGCCGCGCTCGGTGCTGCGCCACATCTGCGACCTCTACGCCGCCGAAGGCTGGGACCCGGTGATCGCGCCCGAGCTGGAGTTCTACCTGACCGCGCGCAACACCGACCCCAACACCCTGCTGCGCCCGCCGGTGGGCCGCAGCGGCCGCGCCGAAACCTCGCGCCAGGCGTATTCGATCGACGCGGTGAACGAGTTCGACCCGCTGTTCGAGGAGATCTACGACTACTGCGACAAGATGCAGCTGAACGTGGACACGCTGATCCACGAGATCGGCGCCGGCCAGATGGAGATCAACTTCTTCCACGCCCACCCGCTGGGCCTGGCCGACGAGGTGTTCTTCTTCAAGCGCACGGTGCGCGAGGCCGCGCTGCGCCACGACATGTACGCCACCTTCATGGCCAAGCCGATCGCCGGTGAGCCGGGCAGCGCCATGCACATCCACCAGAGCGTGGTGGACAAGAAGACCGGCAAGAACATCTTCAGCAAGGAAGATGGCAGCGCGTCCGACGCGTTCTTTCACTACATCGGTGGCCTGCAGCGCTACATCCCGGCCGCCATGGCGCTGGTGGCGCCCTATGTGAACAGCTACCGCCGCCTCTCGCGCCACACGGCGGCGCCGATCAACATCGAATGGGGCTATGACAACCGCACGGTGGGCATCCGTTCGCCCATTTCCAGCCCGGCCGCACGCCGCGTGGAGAACCGCGTGATCGGCGCCGACGCCAACCCCTATGTGGCGATGGCGATGACCCTGGCCTGCGGGTACCTCGGCATGAAGAACCAGATCAAGCCCAAGGCCGAGATGAAGGGCGACGCCTACCTCTCGCCCTACGCGCTGCCGCGCAGCCTGGGCGAGGCGCTGGACTGGCTGCGCCGCGAGACCGATCTGCACGAGGTGCTGGGCAAGGAGTTCGTGACCATCTACACCGAAATCAAGGAGCTGGAGTTCGAGGAGTTCATGAAGGTGATCTCACCCTGGGAACGCGAACACCTCCTGCTCCACGTCTGATCCGAAAGAAAGCGACACGCCATGAACACCTCCACCCTCATCGCCCCCCCCGCGCTCGTGCGCCGCGCCGAGCAGCAGGACACCAAGGCCATCCAGGCGCTGGACAGCGCGCACTACATCCACCCCTTCACCGACCACGGGGATCTGGCCACGCGCGGTGCGCGCGTGATGACCCACGCCGACAACATCTACGTCTGGGATTCCGAGGGCAAGAAGGTGCTCGACGGCATGAGCGGCCTGTGGTGCGTCAACGCTGGCTATGGCCGCAAGGAGCTGGCGGACGCGGCCTACCAGCAGATGATGACGCTGCCCTTCTACAACAGCTTCTTTCAGACCACCAACGTGCCGGCGGTGCAGCTGGCCACCAAGCTGGCGGCGTTGGCGCCCAAGGTGGGCGACCGTTCGTTCAACCACGTGTTCTTCAGCAGCAGCGGCAGCGAGAGCAACGACACCAACGTGCGCATGGCGCGCCGCTACTGGGACCTCATGGGCCAACCCCAGCGCAAGGTCATCATCAGCCGGAACAACGCCTACCACGGCAGCACCATGGCCGGCGCCTCGCTCGGCGGCATGAGCGGCATGCACGCGCAGGGCGACCTGCCGATCCCCAACATCACCCACATCGAGCAGCCGCACTACTGGGAGAACGCCCGCGGCGGCGAGACCCCGGCCGAGTTCGGCGTGCGCGCCGCGCGCTGGCTGGAAGAGAAGATCCTGGCCATCGGCCCCGACAAGGTGGCGGCCTTCATCGGCGAGCCGGTGCAGGGCGCGGGCGGCGTGATCATCCCGCCCGAAACCTACTGGCCCGAGATCCAGCGCATCGTCGACAAGTACGGCATCCTGCTGATCGCCGACGAGGTGATCTGCGCCTTCGGCCGCCTGGGCCACTGGTTCGCCTACGAGAAGTTCGGCATGAAGCCCGACCTGGTGACCTTCGCCAAGGGCGTGACCAGCGGCTACATCCCGCTGGGCGGCGTGATGGTGGGCAACCGCGTGGCGGACGTGCTGATCGCCAAGGGCGGCGAGTTCAACCACGGCTACACCTACAGCGGCCACCCGGTGGCCTGCGCGGTGGCGCTGGCCAACCTGGAGCTGATGGAGCGCGAGGGCCTGGTCGACCGGGTGAAGAACGACACCGGCCCCTACCTGGCCCAGCGCTTCGCCGAACTCAAGGACCACCCGCTGGTGGGCGAGGCCGAGACCTGCGGCTTCGTGGCCGGCTTGGTGCTGGTCAAGGACAAGGTCCAGCGCACCATGTTCGATCCCGACCTGGCGGTGGGCATGATCTGCCGCGGCCACTGTTTCAGGAACGGCCTGATCATGCGCGCCGTGGGCGACCGCATGATCATCGCGCCGCCGCTGGTCATGACCCGCGCGCAGATCGACGAGATGATGGGGCTGATCCGCCTCTGTCTGGACGCGACGCTGGACGATTTGCGCTCGCAAGGCCTGCTCGGCTGACCGTGTGCACGCGATTGTTTGTTACAGTAAAAGACGCCCCAGATTGGGGATAAAGTTGGTCTGCTATTTGCTTGTTCAACGCAAGCGTTGAAGCAGGGTGTCTGTACATCAACCGTTGGGATTCTTTCCCTCATACCTGGAGCGTTCCTCACCATGAAGAAGCAAGTCCTGGCCCTGGCCATCACAGCCGTCCTGCTGGCCGCCT
The DNA here is from genome assembly GCF_042648585.1 of Hydrogenophaga luteola. Taxonomy (NCBI): domain Bacteria; kingdom Pseudomonadati; phylum Pseudomonadota; class Betaproteobacteria; order Burkholderiales; family Comamonadaceae; genus Hydrogenophaga; species Hydrogenophaga luteola. Next base: position 392,753 of record NZ_JBHRXX010000001.1, read on the forward strand.
GCGGCAAGAAGGAAGAGCCCGCGCCTGCGCCGGCCGCCCCGGTCGCCGCCGCCCCGGCGCCCGCCGCTGAACCCGCCAAGCCCGCCGGCCCGGTGTTCGACGACGAGAAGGTGCTGAACATCTACAACTGGCCCGACTACGTCCCCGAGGGCATGATCGCCGCCTTCGAGAAGGAAACCGGCATCAAGGTCAACTACGACACCTTCGAGACCAACGAAGCCCTGCACGCCAAGCTGGTGGCCGGCAACACCGGTTACGACATCGTCGTGCCCGGCACTGTGTTCGCCAAGGGCCAGATCGAAGGCGGTCTGCTGCAGCCCCTGAAGAAGGAACAGATCCCCAACCTGGCCAACATGGACCCGGCCATCATGTCCGTGCTGACCAAGGCCGACCCGGACAACAAGCACCTGGTGCCGTGGGCCTGGGGCTTCACCACCGTGGGCATCAACAAGACCAAAGCCGAGAAGGCCCTGGGCGGCATGGCCATGCCCGAGAACGCCTGGGACCTCGTGTTCAAGCCCGAGTACACCAGCAAGCTCAAGAGCTGCGGCATCGCCTACCTGGATTCGCCGACCGAAATCCTGCCCGTGGCGCTGCACTACATCGGCAAGGACGCCTACTCGAACGATCCGGCCGACTACAAGCTGGCGAACGAGATGCTGGCCAAGGTCCGCAAGGACGTGCGCCTGTTCAGCTCGACCATGATCGACGACATTGCCGGCGGCAAGGCCTGCGTGGCGATCGGCTGGTCCGGCGACATCAACCAGGCCGCCGCCCGCGCCAAGGAGAACGGCTCCAAGGACGTCATCGAAGCCCTGCTGCCCAGCACCGGCGCGCTGATCTTCTTTGACACCATGGCCGTGACCAAGGACGCCAAGCACCCGAACAACGCCGCCGCGTTCATCGACTTCTACCTGCGTCCTGAAAACGCCGCCGCCATGGCCAACGACATGGGCTACCCCACCGGCAACAAGGCGGGCATGGACAAGATCAACCCCGAGATCGCCGGCAACAAGACCATCTTTGTGGAGTCCGACTACTTCGCCAAGATGATCCCGCCCAGCAGCTTCACCAACGAGGCGCGTGAGGCGATGTCCAACGCTTACAACAGCTTCAAGAAGGGCAAGTAAGCACCACCGGCACCCAGGCATGGCCTGACACGGGCTGTTCGTACCCAGCGTATGAACAGCCCTTTTTGTTTCTGAATCACCAACAACGAGGGGTCACCATGGCAGCAGCCGGCACGCAAGAGGGCTATCTGGTCACGGAAAAACTGGTCAAGCGCTTCGACGAGGCGGTGGCCGTCGACGAGGTTTCGCTCTCCATCGGCAAGGGCGAGATCTTTGCCCTGCTCGGCAGTTCGGGCTGCGGCAAGTCGACGCTGCTGCGCATGCTCGCCGGCTTCGAGACCCCGACCAAGGGCCGCATCCTGCTCGGTGGCCAGGACGTGGCCAACATGCCGCCCTACGAGCGGCCGGTGAACATGATGTTCCAGAGCTACGCGCTGTTCCCGCACCTGAACATCTGGGAGAACGTGGCCTTCGGCCTGAAGCGCGAGGGCCTGCCGAAGGACGAGGTGGCCAAGCGCACCGACGAGATGCTGGGCCTGGTGCAGCTCACGCCGTATGCCAAGCGCAAGCCGCACCAGCTCTCGGGCGGCCAGCAGCAGCGCGTGGCGCTGGCGCGCAGCCTGGCCAAGAAGCCCAAGCTGTTGCTGCTCGATGAGCCGCTGGGCGCGCTGGACAAGAAGCTGCGCGAGCAGACCCAGTTCGAACTGGTGAACATCATCGAGAAGGTGGGTGTGACCGTGGTGATGGTGACGCACGACCAGGAAGAGGCCATGACCATGGCCAGCCGCATCGCCATCATGAGCAAGGGCCGCGTGCTGCAGGTGGGCACGCCCAAGCAGATCTACGAGTACCCGGGCAACCGCTTCGTGGCCGACTTCATCGGCAACGTCAACCTGTTCGACGGCAAGCTGACCCTGGACGAGACCGACCGTTGCGCGGTGGGCACGGCGATCGGCGAGGTGCATGTGGGCCACGGCATCAGCGGCTCCATCGACATGCCGGTGGCGGTGGCCGTGCGGCCGGAGAAGATCGAGATCGCCAAGGAGCGTCCGGCCCACATCAGCCACAACCTGTTCGCCGGGCGGGTCAAGGAGATCGGCTACTTCGGTTCGTACAACACCTACATCGTGGTCACGCCGCAGGGCACCAAGGTGAAGATCACTGAGCCCAACGGCTCGCGCCACGAACTGCTGGACATCACCTGGGAGGACGACGTGTTCTTCTGGTGGGACGACCTCGACGCCGTGGTCTTGCGCGACTGAACCCGAACCGAGGAGCACCACCATGGCGTCACCCCTTCCGGTTCCAGGCAAGCGCTTCGTCATCGGCCTGCCCTATGCCTGGCTGTTCGTTTTCTTCCTCCTGCCCTTCCTGATCCTGCTGTACATCAGCTTCGTCGACCAGGGCGAGAGCATCAACCCGTTCAAGCCGATCTGGGACCCGGTGACGGGCATCCTGAGCCTGAAGTACGAGAACTACTGGACCATCTTCCGCGACGGTGAAGGCGGCTCGCTGTTCCAGACCATCTACATCGAGGCCTACCTGCGCTCGATCTGGTACGCCCTGCTCACGGCCCTGCTGTGCCTGCTGATCGGCTACCCCTTCGCCTACTTCATCGCGCGCTCGTCGCCGGCGGTGCGGCCGGCGCTGCTGATGATGGTGATGCTGCCGTTCTGGACCTCGTTCCTGCTGCGCGTCTACGCCTGGAAGGGCATCCTGGCCGACCAAGGCGTGGTCAACAAGCTGCTGATGTTCCTGGGCATCACCAGCGAGCCGATCCAGATGCTCTACACCAATGTGTCGATGCTGGTGGGCATGACCTACGTCTACCTGCCGTTCATGATCCTGCCGCTCTACGCCAACCTGGTGAAGATGGACTTCCGCCTGCTCGAAGCGGCCTACGACCTGGGCACCACCCCGTTCAAGGCGTTCTGGCTGGTGACGGTGCCGCTGTCCAAGGCGGGCATCATCGCCGGCTTCATGCTGGTGTTCATTCCCGCGGTGGGCGAGTTCGTGATCCCCTCGCTGCTGGGCGGACCGGAGAACATCATGATCGGCCGCGTGGTCTGGGACGAGATGTTCACCAGCAACAACTGGCCGCGCGCCTCGGCGCTGGCGGTGGTGATGATTGCGCTGATCATCGTGCCCCTGGCGATCTACTACCACTACACGGCCGAGGAGAAGAAGTGATGAAACGGATTCTCGAAAAGCACTTCGGCAAGGCCTGGATGGCGCTGGTCTACCTGTTCCTGTACCTGCCGCTGTTCTTCATGATCGTGTTCAGCTTCAACAGCACCCGGCAGGACGCGAACTTCACCGGCTTCTCGCTGCGCTGGTACGAGGCGCTCACGCGCGACACCAAGATCGTGGAAGGCTTCTGGCTGTCGGTGAAGGTGGCGGCGGTCACGGGCGTGCTCTCGGCCGTGCTCGGCACCTTCGCCGCCTTCGTGCTGGTGCGCTACCGCAAGTTCCTTGGCCGCACCGTCTTCTCGGGCATGGTCAACGCGCCGCTGGTGATGCCGGAGGTGGTGATCGGCCTGTCGCTGCTGCTGCTGATGGTGGGCGCGCAGAACGTGTTCGGCTGGCCCGAACGCGGCATGCTGACCATCATCCTGGGCCACACCCTGCTGGGCATGGCCTACGGCATGGTGGTGATCCAGAGCCGGCTGATGGAAATGGACCGCCGCATCGAGGAAGCCGCGATGGACCTGGGTGCGCGCCCGCACCAGGTGTTCTTCCTGATCACGCTGCCCAACATCTTCCAGGGCATCCTGGCGGCCTTCCTGCTCTCGTTCACGCTCTCGTTCGACGACGTGGTGATCTCCGAATTCCTCTCCGGCCCCGGCGTTTCCACGCTGCCGCAGGTGATCTTCGGCTACGCCCGCCGAGGCATCAACCCGACCATCTACGCGGCCGCCACGCTGCTGATCACCACGGTGACCATCGTGATCATCGGCTACAGCGTCTGGGTGGCGCGCCAGACCCGCAGGCGCGAACGCGAGATCCAGGCCGCCACGCGGGCCGAGCTGGCGGCGATCAAGTAGGTTCCAGCCGCGCCAGCAGGGCCTGGAGCTTGGCCACCCGCGTGGGGACCAGGCTCTGGCAGGCCCAGGTCACCTGCCCCTGCAGACGGGCCCGCGTCGCCGGGTCCACCGGCCCCGACAGGCCGGCGCGGTGCAGTGCGGCGCGCAGGCGGTCGTAGTCCTCGCGTGGCAGGTTGGGTCGTTCATTGATGACCAGGCCGGTGACGCGCTGCTGCTGGTGGGCCCGCATCTGCCGCTGCTTGGCGGCATTCAGCGCAAAACCTTCGTCTTCGGCAATGGCCTGCACCCAGGCCTGCAGCGCGCGCGCCTCCTGGTACAGACCTTGTGGTCCGGAGAACACCAGGTCGTCGGCGTAGCGTGCGTAGACCGCCCCGAAGCGCCGGGCCAGGCCGTCGAGCCGCAGGTCCAGACCGAAGGCGCAGAGGTTGGCCAGTGCCGGCGAGGTCGGTGCGCCCTGCGGCAGATGCTGGCGGGCCAAGCGCTTGAGCGACATCGCATCCATGGACGGGGCGTCCTGCAGACGTTCCCGCACCATGGCCGGGGTGGTGGTCGTGCACAGGCGCGTGAGCATGCGCGCCACCGGCTCGGGGTAGCCCCAGGCGCGCCAGAAGGCCCGGATGCGAGCGGCGCCAATGCTGGGAAAGAAGTCCTGCAGGTCGAAGCGAATCACGCAGGCCTGGCCGGCGTGCAGCTGCGCGAAGCTGTGCACGTTGCGGCCGCGCACGAAGCCGTGTGCGGCCTCGTGGGCAGGGATCTGCGACAGCCAGCCGTCGAGCAGCCGGCGCTGCGCCTGGCGCAGATCGGGGCGGGGCACCTCCAGCAGCCGCAGGCCACCGCTGCGCTTGGGCAGCAGCAGGTGGCGGTAGTGCGGCGCGATCCGGCGGTGCGGCCGGTCGTGGTCTTCGCGCCAGTCCACCGACGGGTGGGTCAGCCAGCGCAGCCGCTGCGGCGCGACGCCCAGCCAGTCGGCCCAGGCGTCTGCGGTCGGCAGATCGGGGCGTTCGGTGGCGGGCAGGCCCGCGGCCGGCAGCGCGGTCTGTGCAGGGCGCAGCAGCCAGTGCCGCACGCGCCAAGTCGACGGCGGGCGGTCGTCCCACAGAGCGTTGATGGCCGGCTCCGCGAGATCGTCGTCTTCGTCGGCCCCTGCCTCGTCGCCATCAAGGCGCTCAGAAAGAAACCGCGCCAGGCTGTCCAGCGTGTCGATGAAGCCGTGCCGCTGCCACCGCAACGCCACTGCGTCCGCCAGGGCCACCAGCCAGGGCGGCGGCGTGTCTTTGCACCCCAGGCACACACAGGCCCGGGCCAGCAGGGCGGGTGCGGCCGACCCACCCGGGTGCCGATGGTCGGCCAGCATCGCGTGGGCCAATCCCAAGGAGATTCCCAGACGGTGGTGCAGGGCGGTCATGCGGGGTGTGCGGTGGGTGGGATGGACCTGGTGCGTCAACCAGCCGGTCGGGTGCGATCTGACCTGCGCCAGCGGCGCAGGGTGCGATCACGCGCCGTGTGTGCCAACCATCAGATGTCGCCATGGGGATGCCCCACAGCCCGAAAACCATCGGTTTTCGATTGCGCTTGGCGCACCAGGGCCGCGGGCATTGTGGCAGACGGGTCGGGTCAGGGACCTCGGGTAAGCTGGCAGTTTTGTCGTTGCCGCGCGTTCGCGGACTTCGTTCCCGGTGTCGTACAAACATCCCCACTCTGTCCAGTTCGGTTTGCTGGCCCTGTTCCTGGTGCACGCCGTGATCCACCAGGCCGGCTTCCATGCCGTCTGGCTGGACCCGGACCAGCTGGTGGTGGCCGACCAGGCCGCCTGGATGGCGCGCGGCGAGTTCCACGAGCCCTTCTTCTACGGGCAGGCCTACCTGCTGCCCTTCGAGGCCTACCTGGCCGTGCCCGCGGTCTGGCTGGGCCTGGACCCTCTGGTGGCGGTCAAGGTGGTGGCGGCGCTGAGCTTCTACCTGCCCTGGGTGCTGACCGCCTGGTGGCTGGGCCGCGAGCGGCCCTGGGCGGCGCTGGTGGTGGCGGCGCTGTTCTTCGCGCTGCCGCTGGAGTACACGCTGGCCGCGGCGCTGCCGCGCGGCTTCATCACCGGCATCGCGCTGGCCTGGCTGGGCCTGGCCATGCTGCTGCGCCCGGCGGCGCCATCAGCGGGGGCGCAGATCGGCTGGGCGGCGCTGGTGGGGTTCTGCACCGGCTCGTACATGAGCAATGTGTTGATGCTGCCGGCCCTGGTGTTCCTGCCCGACCGGCGGCGCTGGCTGCTGGCCGGAGCCGGGTTGCTGCTGGGCTATGCGCTGTTCAAGGCGCTGGGCCTGTTCTACGTGTGGCACCCGGACCATGTGGTGCACCGTTTCCCCGACCTGTTCTTCCGGCCCGGCTACCTGCTGGGCAACCTGCAGAACCCCGACGTCGTGGTGGCGCTGGGTGGCCTGCTGCTGCTGGGGCTGAGCGCCTGGGCGCTGGTGCTCCGGGCCGAGCGGCGCGAACCGGCGTCGCTGGCGGGGCCGGACGCCTGGCGCTGGGCGCTGGGCGGCGCGGGCCTGCTGCTGCTGATCGCGCTGATGGTGGGCAACAACAAGTTCGCCGAATACAACGCCGGCTCACCCTTCTTCTCGCTCTACCGGATGATGCTGCCGCTGCCTTTGCTGGCGCTGCTGGTTCTTGCGCGCTGGGCGCCGACCGGGCAGGCCTGGCAGGTGCCGCTGTGGGGCGGCCTGGCGCTGGTGGTGGCGCTGGCCGGGGCGCAGCTGGGGCGCTTTGCCATGGGACAGGAGCGCTTCATCGAGGCCGCGACCACGCTCGAACCCGTGACCCGTGACAAGGTGCGCCGCGTCTGCAAGCGGCTGGCGCAGGACTGGCGCCGCAGCGGCGAGCCGTATCTGGTGCTGCGCGGGCGCGACGACGTGCTGGCCTACGGCTGCCACGCGCTGTACGGGGTGCCGGTGGTGCAGAGCGACTACGAGCGGCGCACCTGGCTGCGGCGGCGGTTCGAGCGGGACGCGGCGCGGTGAACAGGCGCCCCGGGCGCCGCCGCTGAGTCCACTCGGGCCTTCCGGGTGTCGAAAGTGGACGCAACATTTCGTCGGATGTTGCCTTAGCATGGTGCCAATTCAATGTGGAGACCTGTGCCCATGTCCGACACCACCATCCCTTCCTTCGACGGCCGCGCCGTCATCAACGGTGAGCGCGTCGCCGCCCGCGACAGCCAGACCTTCGACTGCATTTCCCCGGTCGACGGCCGCCTGCTGACCCAGGTGGCCCGCTGCGGCCAGAGCGACATTGACGCCGCCGTGGCGGCCGCCCGTGCTGCCTTCGAAGACCGCCGCTGGGCCGGCAAGGCGCCCGCCGTGCGCAAGCGCGTGATGATCAAGTTCGCCGAGCTCATCCAGGCCAACGGCGACCTGCTGGCGCTCACGGAAACGCTGGACATGGGCAAGCCCGTCAAGTACGCCAAGGGCGTGGACGTGAACAGCGCGGCCAACTGTGTGCGCTGGTACGGCGAGGCGGTGGACAAGGTCTACGACGAGATCGCGCCCACGCCCGACACCGCGCTGGCCCTGATCACGCGCGAACCGGTGGGCGTGGTCGGCGTGATCGTGCCCTGGAACTACCCCATGATCATGGCCGCCTGGAAAATCGCGCCGGCCCTGGCCGCGGGCAACTCGGTGGTGCTCAAGCCCTCGGAAAAGAGCCCGCTGACCGCGCTCAAGCTGGCCGAGCTGGCGCTGGAAGCCGGCATCCCCGCGGGCGTGTTCAACGTGGTGACGGGCTACGGCCCTGAGGCCGGTTCGCCGCTGGCGCTGCACATGGACGTGGACTGCATCGCCTTCACCGGCAGCACGCGCGTGGGCAAGCAGATCCATGTGATGGCGGGGCAGAGCAACCTCAAGCGCGCCTGGACCGAGCTGGGCGGCAAGTCGCCCAACATCGTGTTCGCCGACTGTCCGGACCTGGACAAGGCCGTGGAGGCGTCGGTGGGCAGCATCTTCTTCAACCAGGGCGAGAGCTGCAACGCGCCCTCGCGCCTGTTTGTCGAGGCCTCGATCAAGGACGCCTTCCTTGAAAAGGCGCTGAAGCTGGTGCCGCAGTACCAGCCGGCCAACCCGCTGGACCAGAACACCGTGATGGGCGCCATCGTCGACCAGGTGCAGCTGGACAACGTGATGCGCTACATCGGCCTGGGTCAGAGCGAAGGCGCGAAGCTGCTGGCCGGTGGCGAACGTGTGGCCCCGGTGGCCGGCGGCTGCTACGTGCAGCCCACCATCTTCGACGGTGTGACCAACAGCATGACCATCGCACGCGAGGAGATCTTCGGCCCGGTGCTGTCGGTGCTCTCGTTCACCGACGCGGCCGACGTGGTGAAACAGGCCAACGCCAACATCTACGGCCTGCAGGCCGCGGTGTGGACGCGCGACATCAACAAGGCGCACGGCGTGGCGCGCGCGCTGCGCGCCGGCACGGTGCACGTGAACCAGTACGACGAGGACGACATCACCGTGCCCTTCGGTGGCTTCAAGCAGAGCGGGGTGGGGCGCGACAAGTCGCTGCACGCCTTCGACAAGTACACCGAGACGAAAACCACCTGGATTCGCATCGACAGCCCGATCTGAAGGAGACCCCCATGAACGCCATGAACGACATCAAGACCGACCACACGAACGCCGCCTGGCATGCCCGGCGCCAGGCCGCCACGCCGCGCGGCGTGGGCGTGATGGGCGACTTCTTCATCGACCGTGCGAAGAACGCCGAGTTCTGGGACATCGAGGGCCGGCGCTTCATCGACTTCGCGGGCGGCATCGCGGTGCTCAACACCGGCCATGTGCACCCCAAGGTGCAGGCGGCGATCGCGGCGCAGCTGCAGCGCTTCACCCACAGCTGCTACCAGGTCGTGCCCTACACCGAGTACGTGGCGCTGGCCGAACGCATCAACGCGATCGTGCCCATCGAAGGCCCGGCCAAGACGGCCTTCTTCTCGACCGGTGCCGAGGCGATCGAGAACGCGATCAAGATCGCGCGCTCGTCCACCGGCCGCAGCGGCGTGATCGCCTTCGGTGCCGCCTTCCACGGCCGCAGCCTGTTCGCGGTGGCGCTGACCGGCAAGGTGCAACCGTACAAGGCCGGCTTCGGTCCGTTCCCGCCCGAGATCTACCACGTGCCGTTCCCCTGCCACTGCAGTTCGCTGGAGGACACGAAGAAGGCGATGGAGCACGTGTTCAAGTGCGACATCGAACCCAGCCGCGTGGCGGCGATCGTGTTCGAGCCGGTGCAGGGCGAAGGCGGCTTCAACCCGATCCAGCAAGAAGCCGTGCTGTGGCTGCGCCAGCTGTGCGACCAGCACGGCATCCTGCTGATCGCCGACGAGGTGCAGACCGGGTTTGCGCGCACCGGCAAGATGTTCGCGATGGAGCACTACGGTGCCAAACCCGACCTGATCACCATGGCCAAGAGCATGGCCGGCGGCACCACGCTGTCGGCTGTGAGTGGCAAGGCCGCGATCATGGACGGACCCGCCCCCGGCGGTCTGGGCGGCACCTACGCGGGCAACCCGCTGGCCATCGCGGCGTCGCACGCGGTGCTGGACGTGATGCAGGAAGAAAAGCTGCCCGAGCGCGCGCAGGTCCTGGGCGACCGGCTGGTCGCGCACCTCAAGGCGCACCAGGCGAAACAGCCGCGCATCGCCGACGTGCGCGGCCTGGGCGCCATGGTGGCGGCCGAGTTTGTCGATGCGGGCGGCGCGCCCGACGCCGACCTGACCAAGCGCATCCAGGCCGCGGCCCTCAAGCGCGGCCTGCTGCTGCTGACCTGCGGCGTGTACGGCAACGTGATCCGTTTCCTGTTCCCGCTGACGATTGAAGACAGCGTGTTCGCCGAGGCGCTGGGCGTGCTCGACGCCGCACTGGCCGACGCCCTGGCCTGAGCCTTTCCTTCTTCCAGCCGGGCTTGCCCGGCTTTTTGTTGCCTGGAACCCGCATGGACCAGCCCAGCCTCGAACAACGCACCGCCACCCTGCGCGAGCAGGGCATCCACACGGTGATGGCCACCTTCACCGATCTGCACGGCGTGCCCAAGGGCAAGCTGGTGCCGCTGGAGGGCCTGCCCGATGCGGTGGCGGTGGGCGCCGGCTTCGCGGGACCAAGCATCTGGGGCACGGGCCTGCCGCGCATGGGCGCGCGCAGCGAGTACTTCGGCCGTGTGGTGCCCGAGAGCCTGCGGCCGCTGCCGTGGTTGCCCGGCGTGGCGCACGCGGTCTGCGACGGTTTTGCGGGCGGCGAGCCGCTGGCCACCTGCTCGCGTCAGATGCTCAAGCGCCAGCTGGCGCGGCTGGCCGAACGCGGCTGGACCTTTCATGTGGGCATCGAGCCCGAGTTCTTCCTGCTGCGCCGCGACGAGCGCGGCCGATGGGTTGTGGCCGATAGCGATGACCGGCTGGGCAAACCGTCCTACGACCTCAAGGCCATCGTGCGCAACCACGGCTTTCTGGACGACATGCGCCGCCACCTCACGGCCCTCGGCTTTGCGCTGCAACAGATGGACCACGAGGACGCGACCGGCCAGTACGAGATCAACTACCGTTTCGACGAGGCGCTGGCCGCGGCCGACCGCTACCAGCTGTTCAAGCTCACCGCGCACGCGGTGGCGCAGCAGCACGGACAGGTGTTCTCTTGCATGCCCAAGCCGCTGGCCGGCGCGCCGGGCAGTGGCCTGCATTTCCACCTCAGCCTGACCGACGCGGCAGGTCGGCCCGTGATGGCCGACGCCGACGGGCCGATGGGCCTGAGTGCCGCCGGCCTGCAGTTCGCGGCCGGGCTGCTGGAACACGGCGACGCGCTGGCGGCGCTGTGCGCGCCCACGGTCAACAGCTACAAGCGGCTGGCGGTGAGCGAGAGCGCGTCCGGTACCACCTGGTCGCCGGTGTGGAAGGCCGCGGGCGACAACAACCGCACCTGCCTCGTGCGCACGGTGGCCGGCCGCATCGAGTGGCGCCTGCCCGACCCCTCGTGCAATGTGTACGCCGCGCTGGCGGCCACGCTGGCCGCGGGGCTGGACGGCATCGACCGCGAGCTGCCCGCACCCGAGGCCATCGACTCCGATCTGTACCAGCGCCACGCGGCCGGCGAGACACTGCCGCCGCGCCTGCCGCGCGACCTGCACGAGGCCCTGGCCGCGCTGCGCGCCGACGCTATCCTGCGCGACGACCTGGGCGAGGCTTTCTGCGAGCAGTTTCTGGCGCTCAAGCGCGCTGAGTGGGACGCGTACGCGCAGCAGGTCAGCGACTGGGAGCTAGCGCGGTACGCGGACGGGTTTTAGTCGAGGCTTCGAAGGTGTGCAAATGCCATGGGTTGGTGTGTCACTACCCAGCTTCGGAACTACCATCTGGCGATGGACACATTGACTCGCTCGGAAGTGGAGCTAGTGAAACGGAACGCTTACCGTGGCAAAGCCGATGCGCAATGGATGCTGGGCTATTGGTACGAAGCTGGCGTTGCCGATGTCTCTGGTTCGGTGCTACTTGCTGCCAACGCCAAGAAGGCGCTTCATTGGCACCTTGCAGCTGCGGAGCAGGGGCACACGAGCGCGCAGGCTGCAGCGAGCCGATTGCTGAGCGGAGCAGACGGCATTGCGCCTAAGTTTGATCAGGCGCTTGCCTGGGGAAAGCGGGCGACAGCCCAGGGTGATTCATCGGCGGCGTTCAACCTCGGAACCATGTACCGGGACCTGGGCAACCTTGGACGGGCTTTTCTTTGGTATCAGCGTGCCGCGAGGATGGGGGCCAGCGACGCCTGGTTGCAGCAGGGGTTGTGTTTCCTTTTTGGACTTGGTGTCTCGCGGGATGCGGGTGAAGCCCGGTCCGCGTTCACCCGCGTGGTGGACGCCGATCCGAGTACCACCTTTCCGCGTTCCCGGGAGGATGCTCTGTATTGGTTGGCCATCATGGACCTGCTGGGAGGGCGCCACACGAAGCGTTCATTGGCGCGCATCAGGCAGCGATTGGAAGCAGCGAACATCGACGAAGACCACGAACAGGCCAACGTACTGTTGAACCTGATCGGCAAGACGAGATACCTGTCAAACCGGAAAGTGCGCTCATGAGCGGGTGGAATCCAGGGCGTCGCAACCGGCACGTGGGTACCAAAGCCCATGGCCATGGGCAAGACAACCGAATGAAGATTCCCGAGCAAGGCGGGGACGAGCGGCGGTTTTTCGAGCGACTGGACAACCCGGTGACGTTGACCCGACGCATCGGTGAACGGGACATCCGGTTCGTTGTGGAACCTGCATCGTCAGGTTACTTCTATCCTTGTTCCGTAGATGACGTTTGCCGTGTGCTCGGCGCTATCTCAACGTTTGTGCGCTCTCTGGACTTCGTTGTCTTTCGTCACCCCACGCAGAAGCAGCGCTTGATGCAACCGGTGTGGGGGCGCTTCGTAAGCTGGTACGACTTCAGGCAACAAAATGGGGTTGCGGTGATCATCGAGTCGCAACGCTTGGCCCCCATTCGATGGCCTCTGTCGCTCGGGGTCGAGTCACGCGCTGAACTCGAACGCCTGCGTGAGGACGGGCACCGCGTTGAGCGGACGCGGCGCGGTTATGACATTCACCCTACAGAGGAGACCATGAGGAACACGGTGCTGTATCGCACCTTGCTGCACGAAATCGGTCATCACGTGGATTTCGACAGAAGCGACCTGGCGACTTGGTGGGGCAAGAACAGCCGGGTCAAAGAAGACTATGCCCATCGCTTTGCAGAAATGGCGATGGTTGCTCTTCGCACGGGAGCAAAGGCGCCGTTCCCTCCGATGCTGGACTTCGATGCCATGAGCGTTGAGGGGCTGGATCCTGCTTGGTTCGTACTGCAACCTCCAGTGCGGTAACCGGGCTCAAGGTGGGCAGACACGTGTCACGCGATCATCGCCTCAGGCCATCGCGCGTTCCGGCGCGGCGTGGCTGGGGGCCGCGGGCGCGTCGGTGGTCCGCGAGGTGTGCTGCGCATGCGCCGTCTGGTGCGCCTGCGCCAGGTGCTGCGCTGCGGGCTGGGCCTGCGCTTCGCGCACGCTGAACTCGCTGAGCGGCGCACCTTCCTGCACCATCGCGATCCGCTCGCCGTCCTTGCTTAGGTGAAACGCGCGCACCTCGCCCCGGTGGGCGTGCGCCTGCGCATGGCTCACGGCGGCGGCGCTGACGCGGTCGATGCGCTCGTCGTCCAGTCCTCGGGCGCGCAGGCCCGGCGCCAACTGCTCTGCTGCAAGCGCGTGGTGGCGCTGCTGCTCGGGCGTGAGCGAGGTCTGGCCCGAGCGGGTCGGCGCTGCCTGAGGGTCCTTTGGCCTCAGCTCGGCCGGCAGCTCCGGTGCCTGCAGGCCGCGCTCCTTGTAGACCTCGCGGATCGCGCCCAGGTGGCCGATGTCGCGCCACAACTCGTTGGCCCCCTGCTGCACGCGCCCGGCCTGGCGCTGCTGCGCCAGCGCCTTGGGCCAGCCCTGGTCGACGTTGTTGTGCGAGTCCTTGTTCGATTGCAGCGCCTCCAGCGTGCGGCGACCCTGCGCCACCTCGCCCACGTACTGCCGGTGCTTCTCGGCCATCTGTGCGTTGCTCAGCGTGCGGTAGTTCTCCAGCGGCTCGTGGGGCAGGGCGCGCGGGTACTTCTCGTGCACCGCGTCGCTGTAGGCCCCACGCACGGCATCGGCGGGCTTCTTGCCGGCGTCGATGTGGCGGGCCAGGGCCTCGTTGACATCGTCCTTGTCCACCTTGGGAAAGCGTGCGTGCATCTGCTCCCAGGCCTTGTCGATGCCGGCGCGGCCTTCGAAGTACCGGCCGTTGCGCTCGGCCTCTTGGCCGAAGGCGGCGCTGGCCGCGTCCAGCCGGTTCTGCAGGCGCGCGCGCTCGGCCGGGGCGGTGGTGTGAGAAAGATCTTCCCTCAGGCCCTTGACTTGGCGCAGCAGACGGCCTTCGCGGGACACGTAGTCATAGCCCAGCTGGCCCACCTCGCGCCCCAGCGTCCTGCTCCACTGCTGCAGGCGCGAGTCCTCGTAGAGCTTCTCGGCGCCATAGGCCGCGGCGCCGCCGGTGGCCAGACCACCGACCACCGGTCCGACCGGCCCGGTGACGGGGCTGGTGAGCGTGCCGGCGGCCGCGCCGGGGATGGCACCCACGGTGGCGGCGCCACCGGTGACGACGGTCCGGGCGGTCTGGTTGGCGGCCTCTTCGCCGCCGCGCACCCACTGCTCGCGGTTGGAGCGCGCGGTGTCGATGGCCGCGTCGACCTGGTTCTTGGCGTCGTAGGCCCCGTAGGCGGTGCCGAGAACACCGGCGGCCTTGACGGTGGGGACGACGGCGTGGGTGCCGCGCAAGCTGCGCACGTCTCGCCGTCCTTGCTCGATGTCGTCAGTCACGCCCAGCGCGGTGCGCTCGTCGAGCAGGCGTTCGGCCGTGGGCGGTGACACCTTGTCGTTGGGCACCCGCTGCGGAAGGGTGCGGTGCCACACTTGTTGCGTGTCGTAGCCTGTGTTCAGGGACCTCAACCGTTCAGGGGTCAGGCGCGCTTCGCGGGCGGCTTCCAGCGCCTGGCCGGGTGGGGCGTGGGGCGCCGTGCGCGAGTCGAAATGCAGCCGGCCTTCGCGGTCGTAGATCTGGATCGGCACGCCGGTCTGTTTGGCGACGTCGTCGAGGGTGGAGGGGAGTTTGTCGTAGACCGCCGAGCGCACTTCCGCGGGAACATGCCGACCGTGACCAAACTTGTCGAGATCTCGACTGAATCGGTTGTCCACACCCAGCTCGCTTTCCAGCCGGTGCGTGGCGATGGCACGGACCTCCACGTCGTAGCCCTGCGCCTTCAGTTCCTTGATCAGGTCGGCGCTCGGCATGGTCGTGTCCAGGATGATGTTCTTGCGCTGGGCCACAGCGGCTTCTCGCAGCTCTTTAGCCCACTGGCTGGCGTCGCCATGGGTGTGGCCAGACCAGGTGTAGGGGTGTTGGCGGCGCAGCTGTTCGGCTTGGGGATGCTTGTCACGCAACTGGTCGGGGTCTACGGTCACGACGTTGCCGTTCAGCTCCGCTTCCACAAGGCCAACGACTTTGCTTTTCCCTGCGCCCGGTTGTCCTGCCGTGATGATGGCGCGGGGCCGATCGACAGATGTGGCGTGGAGGAAAAGATCAGAGTCGCGTAGGATTCTGTCTTCAAGTATCTTTTGGTGAAGCGCTGGGTCGATCTTGGGATATTCACGTGCCATGGTGGTGATCCCTCGACTCAGTCTTGGTCCACTCGAAAGAAATCCGACAGCTCAGCAAAGCCTTGACGAAGTCGGCGACCACGGCAGCCGCTCAACAACATCTCCTTCTCCCTCGCTTTGGCAATCAAAACGGCATCGCCTGTGGCTTCTGCCGCTTGGAGGTCGGCGGTGGCTTTGATCAGGTAGTGGCTCAGGCCACCTTCGAGAGTGCCAATCGCCATCTCGAACTGATCGGTCCGCTGTTCCCTGCTCATGCCGGGACGAAGCCCGAGGTCTGAAATGGCATCCTGAAGGTGGGCAATCAGCTCCGGATAGTCCTTCAGCGCCTCCTGCAGCACCTTGGGCACAGGCGGGTGTTCGGTGAACGTGTTGGTGGTCATGGCGGCTTCCCTGAAAGCGGTTGTTGTGAACGACAGGTCGGGATGTTCCCACACCCCGGCGCCGCCCGGACCAACCGCCTGCGGTCTGTCTATAGCCACCGCCCTGGCGCAGCGCAGCCCGGCTCAGGTCCTGTAAGACGGGACGCTGCGGTCCAGTTTGCGCAGCAGCGCCGGCCACGCGAGCATCGCGCCCTGGCCCGCGGTCGCGATCTTCATCACCTCGGCCATGCCGGCGAGGATGCGCGGGTCCACCTGGGTGAGTTCGCCGCCACCAGCCTGGGCATCGATCTGGATGCGGCAGGTGTTCTCGAAGGTGTACATCGAGAGGAAGGCGTCGGGGATCGAGGTGCCGACGGTCAGCAGGCCGTGGTTGCGCAGCACCAGGAAGTTGGCCTTGCCCAGGTCGGCCTGCAGGCGCGGCTTCTCGTCGGGGCGGAAGGCCACGCCTTCGTAGTCGTGGTACGCCAGCGAGGCCAGCACGAAGGTGCTTTGCTGGCTGATCGGCAGGATGCCCGCCTTCTGCGCACTCACTGCCACGCCCGCGCGGGTGTGGGTGTGCAGCACGCACTGCACCTCGGGCCGCGCCTCGTGCACCGCGCTGTGGATGACGAAGCCGGCCGGGTTGACCGGGAAGGGCGAGTCCAGCAGCTTGTTGCACTGCATGTCGACCTTGACCAGGCTGGAGGCCGTGATCTCGTCGAACATCAGGCCGTAGGGGTTGATGAGGAAGTGGTGTTCGCCGCCGGTGATGCTGTCGGGCAGCTTGGCGCTGATGTGGGTGAACACCAGGTCGGACCAGCCGTAGGCGGCCACCAGGCGGTAGCAGGCGGCGAGGTCGCAGCGCAGCTGCCATTCCTCGGCGCTGACCGAGTCCTTGAGCGAAGTGATGTTGAGCATGCCGTGTCTCCTGCGCCGCGTCGGGGAGCGCGGCTGTGCGCAACATGGTCGCGCGGACACGGCATGCGGGCTGTCGCAGGTCCGACAGCCGCAGGGCTCACTTTTTCATGGAACACGTGTTGAAGCCCAGCAGCGCGTAGGGCGGGCACCAGCCCATCAGGCCAGTCAGCAGAGGCACGACGCCAACGTAGCCCCAGGCGCCGATGGTGCCGGTGGCAGCGGCTGCGATGAGGGCGAGGCCGACGACGATGCGGAGGGTGCGGTCAACGCCGCCAACGTTCTTGGTCATGTGAGTGCTCCAGTGAAGGGAAGGGTTGGGGGCTCACCGCAGGCCAGCGACCGTGCGGGGATGCGGGTGCATTGGACCGGTTGGAGCCCCAACTGTCTGTGACTGTGGTCACATGGCGGGTTCGCGCTGTCGGTGGGCGCCCATGCCGAACCCGGCCTACCTTGAATGGGGGATGGACAGCTGTTCCTATATCCAGATGATGCCGGGCATTCGTCCGTGTTTTTCCAGGTGACCCTTGTTCAAAACTGTCTTGTCTTCGTCTTCTGTTCGCTGGCGGCTCCCCGCCTCACTGCTCTTCGCCATCCTGGGTCTGTCCGCTTGCGCGCCCACCGTGCCGCGTTTTGGCAACTTCGGCGGGCCGATGGCCCCCGTCAGTCAACCGAATCCGGTGAGCGATGACGAATGCGCCGTCGCTCAGCCGCAAGGCATCTGCTGGACCCCGGTGCAAGCGCGCTTTCACCCCAGCGGCGATCAGATGGTGGTCAACCTGTGCAGCAACCGGCGTGGTGCCATCTACTACTGCCGGCTGGTCGAATACCGACTGGCCGATCAGCGCTGGCGGCTGTTGCCGGGGCAGGAAGAGGGCAAGAGCTACCAGTACCCCAGCTATTCGCATGATGGCAAGACGCTGGTGTTCGGTGTGGCCACCTGTGAGCAACCGGACTGCAGGGAAAACACCGGCTACGGGCAGCTGGCGACCATGGAGGTAAAGGCGGCGGCGGGCGCTGACACCGCGTACGGCCCCGTCAAGCTGTTGCCCGTCAACGGTGTGAGCCGCCCCAACTTCAGCCCGGACAACCAGGAAATCCTCTACTGGCGCAGCCACCACCAGGCCCGTCTGGCCAGCGGGCGCAGCATCGGCAGCATTTCGGTGTTTGGCTACCGGCCTTCGACCGATGAAGAGCGCCACCTGGTGCCAGGGCTGCACACCGAGACGGCCAAGGTGCATTTCATCAACGCGCTTTCGGGGCCCCGCTACTCGCTGGATGGGCGGGTGATCCGGTTCATGGCGCAGGACGATGGTTTTTGGGCCAAGGACCTGCAGGCGGTGAGCGCAGGTGTCGTGGACGTGGAGTACGACGTGAAGACGGGACGCGCCGCAGATAGGGAGTTTTTTGGCGTGACCGAAGGGCTTGGCCGGGTGTACACCGAGCACCCGACGCAGGGCATTTTGGCCGGCGCCGGCAACCTGCGGCTGGTGGACCCGCAACCACCGCATCCCACGCGCGTGGTGTTCTTTTCGCCGAAACCGTCCCAGGTGTCTGACGCCGACATTGATCGCGCAGGCCTGTGGGCCGTGGCGCTCTCCGGGGTGCAGGCCACGTTTCCTCGGGGACCGGTGAATGGTCTGAAACGAGACCACTGGCTTTGGGCTGATGAACATCGAGGGGCAGACAAAAGAGAAAGGACCGCCCCGGTTTTTTCGCTGGTGCGCATCAAGACCCGTGAGGTGCAGGCCGTGCAGTGGCCCAACGTGGAAAGCCTGAGGCCATAGACCGGGGCCACTGAGAAGAACAAGCAGGAGGAGGAAACACCATGAGCGAGACCACTCGCCCCACCGCCCCAGGCCCCGGCGGTTTTGTGCCCCGTTTTGGCATGTACGCCGGCCCCAACTACGCCGGGGGCAGGGCATTGCGGCCGGGGGAGACGCCCAGCGCAATGGACTGGCAGGTGCCCCCCATTGGTTTCCTGGACGACGTGACCCGCAACCACGACATCAACTACACCTACATCGAGAAGGTCTACACCGGCGACGACGCGGCCAGCCGGGCCGCGCGGAACCAGGCCCTGTGGCAGGCCGACAAGGAAATGCTGGGCAACATGCTGCGCTATCAGCCCGCCAACTGGCTGGAGGCCCAGTACCGCGACGCGGCGATCAAGGCCTTCGTGGCCAAAGCCGACACGTCGTACCGCCCGCACGTGGACGTGGTCCGCGACTGGAACCGCGACCTGGCCGACATCGACCCCCGATTCCCCAGCCTGTCGGCCAGCGAATCGGGACGCGCCCAATGGCGGGTGTTCGGGCTGGTGCATTCAGGGGCGACCTACACCAGCACAGGCATGGAGGCGCTGTCGACCAGTGGGGTCAACGCCCAAGTGGCGATGCTGTTCAACACCCACCTGCGTCCGGGCCACATCGACCCCCTCAAGCCCGCCCCAAGAGACCATGCCTACCCCGAAACCGCCCGGGACGATTCGCGCCGGATTCTGGTGCCGACGCGCGACACCAAAAATCCCAATGTGTTTGTTTCAGAGGGCCACATTGACGGAAAGCGCGTGAGGGTGTGGTACGACCAAGAAGGCCTCAAGCTGGTTCGCACCGTTTATAGCGGTGATCAGATTGAGTCGGAAACCACTTACCAAGGCCACCCGGTCACGGATGAGCAAGGCAAAAGATATGGGTATGCCGACTACGAAGTGTCACGGCAGAACCATGTCAATGGCAAACCCCATGGCGATCCCGTCAAGCTGCCTTCCATCCGGGCGCCCGAGACACCGCCGCTGCAAGAAAGCGAGCACACCCGCGCCATCAAGCCGAACGTCGAACAAGGCCAAAACGCCAGGTTCCCTCAGAAGCCGACGGCAGAAGACCGCGCCTGGCACAGTGGCGAACGCGCCGGCACGTCGCCAGCGGCGCCCAAGCCCGGCGCAGCCGCATCCGATGAGCACCCCGCCGGCGCCGCCCATCCCACGTCTCGGCAAGCTTCCCAGGCCCAGCAGTTCAAAGACCAGCTTGGCCCCAGGCTGGCCCAGCTGGGCATGAGCGAACAGCAAATCAACATCCTGGCCGCTGCTGCCGTCAAGGAACAAACCCGGTTTGCTGGGCAGGGCGACGCCCAGGGCTACTACCTCAGCAAGGATGGCGGCACGATTGCCTTGCGTCAGGCCCACCCGCCGCTGCGGGAGTTCGCCGTCGGGCCCGCGTTGGGACGGAGCGAACAGGGGCACTGGGCCGACGTGCAGGCCTTGGAAGTGGCGAGCCAGGTGGAGGCCAGGTCGCCGGAGCAAGCACCCCAGCCGGCGTTGCAGGTGGCCATGCCCAACGCCGCGGTATCAAGCCCTGCCCGCGTTTGAAGGAATCCGGCGCTGCACCGCGCACGAGCGGAGCAGGTGCTCAGCCGCCCTGGCCGGCGGCCAGCGCGCGCAGGCCGGCGCTGTCCTTGATCGCGATGCTTTCGCGCGAGAGCTCGACCAGGCCGTCGCGCTCGAAGCGGTGCAGCAGGCGCGTGACGATCTCGCGCACCGTGCCCAGCTCGTCGGCCAGGGCCTGGTGGGTGGTCTTGAGCGTCTGGCCGTGGCCAAGCAGGGCGGCGGCCAGGCGGCTGTCCAGGCGCTGGAAGGCGATGGCCTCTATCAGGCCTGTGAGGTCGGCCATGCGCGCCGCGAACAGGCCCAGCACGTATTCGCGGAAGCCGGTGTCGGCCAGCGCGGCCTGGAAGTCCGGCGGCGGCAGCAGGCACAGCGTGGTTTCGCTGGTGGCGACGCCGCGCGCGGTCAGCGGCTGGTGGGCGAACAGGCCAGCCGAGGACACCAGGCACATCTCGCCGGGCGCGACGCGGTAGAGCTCCAGCTCGCGCCCGTTGGCCGCGCTGCGCGAGACTTTCACCTCGCCGGACAGCACCAGCGGAAAGCCTTGGCAGGGGTCGTTCTCGCGGAACAGCCGGGTGCCGGCGGGCACGGTCATCGGAGAGAGTCTGGCCACGACCGCCGGCAGCCCCGCCAGCGCCGGGTACAGCGTCAGCAGGTCGGGCGGGGTCGTCTCAGACATGCGGCGCATTGTAGGGGCGGGGACTTGTCCAGGGGGTGAAGATGCGAACGCGCAGCCAAAGTTCGTTCAATTTTTTTGAATTCAGGCTTCAAGCGCTTTTGACCTGAGCGGCGCGGCCCATCCCTACACTGCCGCCATGGTTACCACCTCCGTCACCCCCTATCACCCGCTCGCCCGGACCCTGCACTGGGTGCTGGCCCTGCTCATCGTGGGCAACTTCGCGCTGGGCATTTACATGGCCGATCTGCCGTTCTCTCCCGCCCGCCTGCAGTACTACAGCTGGCACAAGTGGGCGGGCGTGCTGGTGCTTGCCTTCTCGGTGGTCCGCCTGCTGACTCGCCTCCTGAAAACGCCGCCGCCGCTGCCCACGGCCATCGAAGCGGCCATGCCCGGCTGGCAGAAGCTGGCTCACCACGCCACCCACATCGCTCTGTATGTGCTGTTCTTCGCCGTGCCGCTGTCGGGTTGGGCCTTCAGTTCGGCCGCCGGTTTCCCGGTGGTGCTATTCGGCGTGCTGCCGCTGCCCGACTTCGTGCCGGTGAGCGAGGGCCTGGCCGACGTGCTCAAGGAAGCCCACGAGATTGCGGCTCTGTCCATGGCGGGCCTGGTGCTGCTGCACGTGGCCGGGGCGCTCAAACACCATTTCATCGACCGCGACGGCCTCATGCAGCGCATGGGCCTGGGCCGCTGACCTTTCAAGGAACCTTCTCATGAACACCCGTCTTCTTTCCCTGGCGCTGGTCGCCGCAAGCTTCTCGCCGCTGGCCGCCCAGGCGCAGCAGGCCATCGTGCCCACCCAGAGCGAGGTGGCGTTCACCAGCCGCCAGATGGGCGTGCCGGTGGACGGCAAGTTCAAGAGCTTCAGCGCCCAGGTGGCGTTCGATCCGGCCAAGCTGGCCACCAGCAGCATCGCCTTCACTGTGGATACCGGCAGCGCCGACATCAGCCGCGAGGCCAACGCCGAACTGCCCAAGGCCACCTGGTTCAACGTGGCCCAGTTCCCCAAGGCCACCTTCCAGTCCAGCGCCATCAAGCGCATCGACGCCACGAAGTACGAGGTCGCCGGCAAGCTGAGCATCAAGGGCGTGAGCAGCGACGTGGTCGTGCCGGTCACGCTGGCGCAGAACGGCGCCACCACCGTGGCCAGTGGCGCCTTCCCGATCAAGCGCCTGACCTTCCGCATCGGCGAGAAGGAGTGGGCCGACACCTCGATGGTCGCCGACGAGGTGCAGGTGAAGTTCAAGATCGCCCTGACCGGCGTACCCAAGCTCTGATTTCGCGTTTCCCTTTCCAACCTCAATCCAGGAGTTCAACCATGCGCAAGTCCCTCTCCCTGCTGGCCGCCGCGGCCGTGCTCTCGACCGCCGGCATCGCCCAGGCCGCCGATTACGCGATCGACCCGACCCACACCTTCGCCACCTTCGAGATCGGCCACTTCGGCACCACGACCAACCGCGCCCGCTTCGACAAGAAGGAAGGCAAGGTCAGCTTCGACAAGGCCGCCAAGACCGGCAGCGTGGACATCAGCATCGACATCGCCTCGGTGAACTCCGGCACCGCCATGTTCGACAAGCACCTGGCCAGCGCCGAGATCCTGAACGCCGAGAAGTTTCCCAAGGCCCAGTTCGTCTCCAGCAAGTTCGTCTTCAGCGGCGACAAGGTCTCGGCCGTGGAAGGTAACCTGACCATCGCCGGCAAGACCCAGCCCGTCACGCTCAAGGCCACGCAGTTCAACTGCTACGACAGCCCCATGCTCAAGCGCGAAGTCTGCGGCGGCGACTTCGAAGCCACCATCGACCGCACCGCCTTCGGCGTGAACTACGGCATCGACTGGGGCTTCCCGAAGAACGTGCGCCTGGTGCTGCAGGTCGAGGCCGTGAAGCAGTAATCCCTGCGCCACCGTTCCTGAACAAAGGCCCGCTGCTGCGGGCCTTTTGTTTTGCGGGCTGCGGTACAAACGGGCGATGAACACCGGGACCACGAACACCATTCACTGGGACGCACGCAGCGTGCCGGTGCCCGGGCTGGGCGATCTGTTCAGCGAGGCCTGCGGGCCGGCCGACGGGCCGCCGGTGCTGCTGGTGATGGGGGCGATGAACCCGGCGCATTTCTGGGCGCCGGGCTTTGTGGCCGCGCTGGTGCAGGCCGGGTGCCGGGTGCTGCGCTACGACCACCGCGACACCGGCCGGTCCTTCGTCCATCCCCTGCATGCGCCGCCGTATGCGCTGGACGCCCTGGTGGCCGATGCGCTGCGTGTGCTTGATGCCTGGGGTCTGGCGCGGGCGGCGGTGGTGGGCTGGTCCATGGGCGGCTACATCGCGCAGCACCTGGCGCACGAGCACCCGCAGCGCGTGAGCCGCCTGGTGCTGTTGGGCAGCTCGCCCGACCACCGGCCCTACATGGCGGCCACACTGGGCCGGCTGGTGCCTACCGACGGGCTGCCCGGGCCGGCGCCGGGATTCCTGCAGGCCTTGCTGGACACCTCGGTGCGCGCCCGTGGCCTGCCGGCGGACGAGGTGGCGGTGCAGGGCTGGTCGGTGTTTCACGGCGGCTCGCACCCGTTTCCGGCCGCCACCGTGCGCGAGCAGGCGCGCGCCGCGATGGCGGCAGGGCACCAGCCGTTGGCGGCGATGCAGCACGCCTTGGCGGTGGACCGCGCGGCGCCGCGCACCGGCTGGCTGCCGCAGCTGCGGGTGCCCACCCTGGTGCTGCACGGCGCCCAGGACCCCTGCCTGCCGTTGGCGCACGGTCAGGCGCTGGCCCGGCTGATTCCCGGCGCCCGACTGACTGTGCTGGACATGGGGCACCTGCTGCCCGACGCGCTGGCGGCGCCGGCGGGTGCCCAGGTGGCCGACTTCATCCGCGCGGAAGCGGCTGCGTAGCCTGCTCCAGCCGCTGCAGAAAATGCAGCGCGTGTTCGCGGGTGTCGCCGCACATCTCGGCGCCGGGCTGCAGTGAGCCACAGACCGCCGGCCGCTCGGGCCGGCCGAACAGGCGGCAGCGCAGGGCCTCGTCGAGGTGGGGGCAGGGCACGCCCGCGGGTTTGCCGTCCGGCAGGCCCGGCATCGGGCTGCTGATCGAGGGGGCGATGCAACACGCCGCACAAGCGGCGCGGCAGGGCGGCGGGGAGCTCAAAGCCATGGCACCATTGTCGCCTTTCGGGCGGCGGGGGTCCCCGGTTTCAAGGTCTGCATGTCGTCCCAACGGTTCTTTTCGAAATGGTTGCTGTCAGCGCCTGAGCTGCTGACCGCGCGTCTGACGCGCTGGCGTTTCTGGCTTCGTCTGGGCGTGGGCTTGCTGCTGCTCGGGCTGGTGGCCGAGGCGGTGCTGCGGGTGCTCAGCGGCTTCAGCTACGGCGCGGTGATGGCCGCCGCCAAGGACACCCCGGCCTGGGACCTGGTGGCCGCGGTGGCGGCCACGGCCCTGAGCTTCCTGGCGCTCACCCTCTACGACCGCTCGGCCCTGCAGTACGCGGGTGCGCGATTGCCCTACCGCGTGGTGGCGCAGACCTCGTTCATCGCCTATGCGCTGTCCAACACGGTGGGGCTGGGCGTGTTCACCGGGGGCGCGGTGCGGCTGCGGCTGTACGGCGCGGCGGGGCTGGAGGCCGGGCAGATTTCGCGTGCCATCGCCTTCAACGCGCTGGGCTTCACGGTCGGCGTCGCGGTGGTCGGTGCGGCGGCGCTGGTCTGGGGCGCCGAGTCGGTGGCCTCGCTGCTGCGCGCGCCGCCGGAGCTGCTGCGCGCCGCCGGTGTGGCGGCGCTGGTGGTGACGGCGGCGGCGCTGGGCGCCTGCCGTCGCGGCGGCCGATGGTCGGTGGCGGGCTGGACCTTTTACCTGCCCAGCGCCTCGCTGGCCGGCCAGCAACTGCTGATTTCCGCGCTGGACGTGGTGGCGGCTGCGGCGGTGCTGTGGGTGCTGCTGCCGGCCGGTGCGGTTGGTTTTCCGGCCTTCGTGGGTTTCTATTCGCTGGCCATCGCCGTGGGCGTGATCAGCCATGTGCCCGGCGGCCTCGGGGTGTTCGAAGCGGTGCTGCTGCTGGCGCTGGGCCAGCAGGTGCCGGCGGACCGGCTGGTGGGTGCGCTGGTGCTGTACCGGGTGATCTACCACCTGTTGCCCCTGGCCCTGGCGCTGCTGCTGCTGGTGGGCTCGTCGTGGCGGCGCAGGGTGTCGACGCCGCTGGTGCGGGCCGCGTCGGCGCTCGCGCCCCTGCTGCTCTCGGCCTTCACCTTTGTCAGCGGGGTGGTGCTGCTGGTCTCGGGCGCCACGCCCGCGACCGAAGACGCCACCGCGCACCTGCGCCAGTTCATGCCGCTGCCCGCGGTGGAGGCGGCGCACTTCCTTGCCAGCGTGATCGGGCTGGCGCTGTTGTTCGTGGCGCGCGGCATGCTGCTGC
This sequence comes from Hydrogenophaga luteola, assembly GCF_042648585.1. Taxonomy (NCBI): domain Bacteria; kingdom Pseudomonadati; phylum Pseudomonadota; class Betaproteobacteria; order Burkholderiales; family Comamonadaceae; genus Hydrogenophaga; species Hydrogenophaga luteola. The sequence goes on from NZ_JBHRXX010000001.1 coordinate 417,823, forward strand.
GGCTGGACGTGGCCTGGTGGGCCGGGCTGGTGCTGGCGCTGGCCAGCCTGGTGCTGTGCCTGCCCAAGGGCATCGCGGTGTCCGAGGCGGTGCTGCTGGGTCTGCTGGCGCTGTCGCTGGCTTTGTCGCACCGGCACTTCAACCGGCGCGCGGCCCTGCTGTCGCTGGCCTTCTCGCGCGGCTGGCTGGCGGCGGTGCTGGCCGTGGTGGCGGCGGTGGCGGCGCTGCTGGTGTTCGTCTACCAGGACACCGCCTATGTGGACCGGGTCTGGTGGCGTTTCGAGTTCGATGGCCACGCGCCGCGCTCGCTGCGCGCCATGGTGGCCGTGGCCTTGCTGACGCTGTGCGTGGCGCTGGCGCATCTGCTGCACCGCGCGCCGCCGGCGCTGCCGCGGCCCGACGCGGCGCAGCTGGCCCGGGCGCAGGCGGTGGTGATGGCGCAGGAGAGTGCCGGTGCGGGCCTGGCGCTGATGGGCGACAAGTGCCTGATGTTCTCGGAGTCTGGCCGTGCGTTCCTGATGTTTGCGCGCAAGGGCCGTTCCTGGGTGGCGCTGTACGACCCGGTGGGGCCGCGCGAGGAGTGGCCGGAGCTGGTGTGGCGCTTCGTCGAGCTGGCGGGCGAGTCCGGCGGGCGCGCGGCGTTCTACCAGGTGCGGCCACAGGCCTTGCCGGTGTACCTTGACGCCGGCCTGCGGGTCTACAAGCTGGGCGAGTGCGCGGCGGTGGAGCTGGCCGGCTTCAGCCTGGAAGGCAAGCGCCGAGCCAACCTGCGCCACGGTGTGGCGCGGGCCCAGCGCGACGGGCTGAGCTTCGAGTGGCTGCCCGCAGGCACGTCCGAGCCGGTGTTCGAGGCGCTGCAGGCGGTGTCGGACGACTGGCTGGGCCGCCAGGACACGGCGGAAAAGGCGTTCTCGCTCGGCGCCTTCAGCCGTGAGTACGTGATGCGCCAGCCGGTGGCGCTGGTGCGGCACGAAGGACGCATCGTCGCCTTCGCCACCATGCTGGTCACCGACCAGCCCGCCGAGGCCGCGGTGGACCTGATGCGCCAGCGCGGCGACGCCCCCAAGACCACCATGGACTTCCTGTTCACGCAGATCATCCTGCACCTGCGCGAGCAGGGCGTGGCGCGATTCAACCTGGGCATGGTGCCGCTCTCGGGCATGGCCAGCCACCGGCTGGCGCCGCGCTGGCAGCGCCTGGGACGGCTGCTGTTCAACCACGGCGAGAACTTCTACAACTTCCAGGGCCTGCGCTCGTTCAAGGAAAAATTCGACCCCGTCTGGGAACCCCGCTACCTGGCGGCGCCGGGCGGTCTGTCTCCCTTGCTGGTGCTGTCGGACACCGCCGCGCTGATCGCGGGCGGCTGGCGGCGCGTGATCACCAAATGAAAACCCTGCTTCTCTCGCTCATGCTCGGCGCGGCCCTCGTGCCCGCAGCTGCCCAGGAAACCGTCTCGCACGGCCGCTTCAAGGACGTGCGGCTCTACCGCCCCAAGGGCGAGGTCAAGACCGTGGCCCTGCTGTTCTCGGGCGCCAACGGCTGGGGTGCGGGCGGCCCCGGGGCGGCGGCCCAGGTGTTGCTGGACACCGGGGCGGTGGTGGCGGCCATCGACACGCCCTCGCTGCTGGCCAACTTCAACCAGGACGGCGGGACCTGCGTGGTGCCCGAGGGCGACGTGGAAAACCTCTCGCGCTTCCTGCAGGGCTATGCCCGGCTGCCGGCCTATTTCCCGCCGCTGGCCGTGGGCGTGGGCTCCGGCGGCGCGCTGGCCTACGCCATGGCGGCGCAGGCGCCGGAGGGCACCTTCTCTGGTGCGGTGTCCATCGGCTTCTGCCCGAGCCTGCCGCTGAGCAAGCCGCTGTGCAAGGGCGAGGGCTCGGTGTTCCGGATCAACAAAGAAAAGTTAGCCCTCACTCTGCTGCCAGACACGGCCATGCGGACCCCCTGGCTCGCGCTGCAGGGCGCGCAGGACCGCAGCTGCCCGGTGGCGGCGACGCAGGCCTTCGTGGCCAAGGTGCCGAGCAGCCACTGGGTGAGCGTGCCAGGCGTGGGGGACGACCTGCTGGGCACGGCGGCGGGTCTGTCGGCCTACGAGGTGTCGTACCGGCGCATGGCGACCGAGGTGTCGACCAGCCGGCTCAGCGCCGAAGCCGGCGCCGAGGTGGGCGACCTGCCGCTGGTGGAGGTGCCGTCCAGCGTGGCCTCGGACACGCTGGCGGTGCTCGTCTCGGGCGATGGCGGCTGGGCCGGGCTGGACAAGCGGGTGGCCGCGGTGATGGCCGCTAGGGGTGTGCCGGTGGTCGGCTGGGACTCGCTGCGCTATTTCTGGACGGCGCGCACGCCGCAAGGTTTTGCCGACGACCTCTCGCGCACCATCCGCGCCTACACCCAGCAGTGGAAGCGCCAGCGGGTGGTGCTGATCGGCTACTCGCAGGGCGCCGACGTGCTGCCCTTTGCCGTCAACCGCCTGCCCGCGGCCGTGAAGGCCATGGTGGTGCAGACCGTGCTGCTCGGGCCGGGCGAGCGCGCGTCCTTCGAGTTCAAGATCACGAACTGGGTGTCGCGTGACGCCAAGGGCACGCCAGTGGTGCCCGAGCTGGCCGGCTTCACACCGGCCAGCGCCACCTGCATCTACGGCACCGACGACCGCGACACCATCTGCCCGAAGCTGCCGCCCGAGCAGATGACCATGGTGCCGCTCAAGGGCGACCACCACTTCGGCGGCAACTACGACGGGCTCGCCGAGCAGATCCTGCAGCGCAGCCGCTGAAGGAACCGGCGGTGGGGCGCGATCAGACGCCGAAGCGCCGCGCGGCCCAGAGCACCTGTTCCACCACGCCGCGCACGTTCTCGCGCGCGGCCTCGGCCACCAGCTGGCCCTCGGGCGTGAAGGCCTCGCCGGCCTTGGACAGGGCGAACTGCTTGGGCGACACCCAGCACTGCAGGTTCATCAGCAGCGGCGCCAGGTGCGAGAGGCTGCGCAGGCCGCCGAGCGCGCCGGGCGAGGCCGAGAGCATGCCCACCACCTTGCCGGCGAACGGCTTGGTGCCGCTGGACCAGTTCGGGTCGCCTTTGATGGGGCTGGAGACCCAGTCGATGGTGTTCTTCATCAGGCCGGTGTAGCTGCCGTTGTATTCGGGCGAAACCACGACCCAGGCCGGGTGGGAGAAGAAGAGCTCTTTCAGCCGCACCACGTCGCGCGGCGTGCCTTTGGCTTCGAGGTCGGCGTTGTACAGCGGTACATCGAAGTCGGCCAGCTCGATGTGGGTCACGGCGGCACCGGCCTCCCGGCCGATGTCGGCCGCAACCTTGGCCAGTTTGCGGTTGAAGGACTGGGCGCGCGTGCTGCCCGCGAAGACGAGGAGGGGGGTAGGGGTGCTCATGGGCGGGATTGTGTCAGCGGGCCGGCGCAGGATTCCTGCGTGGGGTTTCAGGCCCGCCGGTCAGGGCGGCGACCGTTCGGGCGTGGCTGGGCGCTGCAGGCGTATCACGAGGGCGAACAGCCCGGTGGCGAACAGCGTCAGGCTCAGGCCGCTGCGCCAGAGGTTGGCCCGGTTCCAGGCTTCCCGCACACCGGCCCAGTCCGGCGGCAGGGTGGTCGGGGTCCATGATTCGGTGAGGCGATTCAGGGGCAGGTTGACCTCACGCGTGAACAGCACGATGCCCAGCGCGTAGGCGAGCACGGTCAACGCCAGCAGCCGCCACCAGGCCGCACGCCGCTCCGTCCAGGCCGAGGCGAGCGCGATCAGGCCCAGCGGCAGAGGCCCGAAAAAGCAGACGAAGAAGCCAGCGTGCCGCACGTTGCGGTTGAAGGCCGACTGCACCTGGGCGTAGGTCGGGCCATCAAGTTCGAGCGTGGCGAGGTTGACGTTGGCGCTGTAGGTGGCGAAGAAGCCAGCCATCAGGCCCAGCAGCAGTATGGTCAGCAGCTGGGCACCCAGCGAGAGACGGTCGGTGAGGTGTGAAGGCATGGCGGGCTCCGGTGTCGAGATGCCCACACTTTGGCGGCGCGTGGTCGGCTGCGCCTTAACCTGGGTTCAGTCTTCTGCGGATGCGCGACAGGGCGACATCGGTGATGCCCAGCCAGGACGCGAGCTGTCGCAGCGGGATGCGAGTCAGCCAGTCGGGGCGCTGCGCCTGCAGGGCGAGGTAACGCTCGGTGGCTGTCAGCTGCAGGAAGGCGTGTTCGCGCGCCATCTTGTCCTGCAGCAGGGCGGCGAGCACGCGGTGTTCCAGCGCCTGCCAGGGTGCGAAGCCGGACACGGCGGTGGCCCAGCCGTCCCAGGGCAGGGCCCAGACGCGGCAGGGTTCCAGCGCCTCGACCCAGAAGTGAACCGGCTGCTCGCGCAGCATCGGCGTGATCGGCCAGACCATGGCGCCGTCGAGATAGAAGTTCTTGTTGGCGGCCTGGCCGACGCGGTCGAGGTAGTACAGGCGCAACGCCCCGCGCTCCAGCCACCACAAGTGCTGCCAGCGATCGCCCTCGCGCAGCAGGGCTTCGCCTCTGGAGAGGTCGGTCGGGCGCACCTGTCGGAACAGGTCGTCTGTCGCCGGGGGCAGGGGGCCGAGTGCGGCGTGCAGGTGGTTCAGCAAGGCGGTGTTCATCGGCGTGTGGCGTCCTGGGCTGCGTCCAGTGCCAGCAGCAGGCGGGTGCGCTCCTCGCGCGCCACCACCCGCCAGTCCTCGCCGGTCAGCGCACCTTCCAGCGCCCAGAGCAAGTTGAGGCTGGCGTTCTGCCCGGCCGCTTTGACCCGCAGGTAGGCCTGCACCGAGCCGATCCGTTCCAGGTCGGCGCGGCCGTGGATGCCGGCGGCGGCCAGCATGGCGAGGGATTTGGGGCCGAGGCCGGGGAGGTCGTGGGATGGGGGCATGGCTGCGGCCGAAGGGGCTTGATGGGACAATAGCGGACTTTCGCGAGCCGGGGCAGGCTCGCCGCCACTGTTTCACGTGAAACATGCGTTGTCACCGGCCGGCCGGGATGGTCACGGCCCTCAGGCGCTCTATATATATGTTGTACCCACAGGAATTTGACGTCATCGTCGTCGGCGGTGGTCATGCCGGCACCGAGGCCGCGCTGGCCGCGGCGCGCATGGGCTGCGCCACGCTGCTGCTCACCCACAACATCGAGACGCTGGGCCAGATGAGCTGCAACCCCAGCATCGGCGGCATCGGCAAGGGCCACCTAGTGAAAGAGGTGGACGCGCTGGGCGGGGTGATGGCGCTGGCCACGGACGAGGGCGGCATCCAGTTCCGCATCCTCAACAGCAGCAAGGGGCCTGCCGTGCGCGCCACCCGCGCCCAGGCCGACCGCATCCTCTACAAGGCCGCGATCCGCCGCACGCTGGAGAACCAGCCCAACCTCTGGCTGTTCCAGCAGGCGGTGGACGACCTGATGGTCGAGGGCGACCGGGTGGTGGGCGCCGTCACGCAGGTCGGCATTCGCTTCCGCAGCCGCACGGTGGTGCTGACGGCGGGCACCTTCCTGGACGGCAAGATCCACGTCGGCCTGAACAACTACGCGGCTGGCCGCGCGGGTGACCCGCCCGCCGTCAGCCTGTCGGCGCGCCTGAAGGAGCTGAAGCTGCCGCAGGGTCGCCTGAAGACCGGCACGCCGCCGCGCATCGATGGCCGGACCATCGACTGGTCGAAGTGCACCGAGCAGCCCGGCGACGGTGTGCCCGGTGGCATGAACCCGGACCTGCCGGTGCCGGTGTTCAGTTTCATGGGCAACACGGCGATGCATCCGAAGCAGATTCCCTGCTGGATCACGCACACCAACCAGCGCACGCACGACATCATCCGCAGCGGCTTCGACCGCAGCCCCATGTTCACCGGCAAGATCGAGGGGGTGGGCCCGCGCTACTGCCCGAGTGTGGAAGACAAGATCAACCGCTTCGCCGACAAGGACAGCCACCAGATTTTCCTGGAGCCCGAGGGCCTGACCACCCACGAGGTCTACCCCAACGGCATCAGCACCAGCCTGCCGTTCGACATCCAGTACGACCTGGTGCGCAGCATGGCCGGGCTGGAAAACGCCCACATCCTGCGGCCGGGCTACGCCATCGAATACGACTACTTCGATCCGCGCTCGCTCAAGAGCAGTTTCGAGACGAAGCAGATCCAGGGCCTGTTCTTCGCCGGCCAGATCAACGGTACCACCGGCTACGAGGAGGCGGCGGCCCAGGGTCTGTTCGCAGGGCTGAACGCTGCGCTGCGGTGCCAGGGCAAGGACGCCTGGTTGCCGCGCCGCGACGAGGCCTACCTCGGCGTGTTGGTCGACGATTTGGTGACCCAGGGTGTCACCGAGCCCTACCGCATGTTCACCAGCCGGGCCGAGTTCCGCCTGCAGCTGCGCGAAGACAACGCCGACATGCGCCTGACTGAGCAGGGCCGGGCCATGGGGCTGGTGGACGATGCGCGCTGGGACGCCTTCAGCCGCAAGCGCGATGCTGTTTCACGTGAAACCGAGCGCCTGAAATCCACCTGGGTGAACCCGCGCATCCTCGAAGCCGCCGAGTCCGAGCGGGTGCTGGGCAAGGCCATCGAGCGCGAATACAACCTGTTCGATCTGTTGCGCCGGCCGGGTGTGTCGTATCCGGTCCTGATGGGCATGGGCGAAGGGCGTTGGTCGCCGGTGGCCAAGCCGGACGATCAGGATGCCCGCCCCGTGGTTTCACGTGAAACATTGGGCGAGCTGCATGATGCGGTGGTGGAGCAGGTGGAGATTGCGGCCAAGTACTCGGGCTACATCGACCGGCAGAAGGACGAGGTGGAGCGAGCCGCTCAATACGAACACCTGAAACTGCCGGCCGATCTGGACTACACGCAGGTCACAGCGCTGTCCTTCGAGGCGCGGCAGAAGCTGGCCAAGCACCGGCCGGAAACCCTGGGCCAGGCCTCGCGCATCTCGGGCATCACGCCGGCCAGCATCTCGCTGCTGATGATTCACCTGAAGAAGGGCGGGTTCAAGGGCTTTGCCCGTACCACGGAAGAGCAGGGCGCATGAGCGCGGTGAACCTGAAGCCGGCGCTCGAAGCCGGGTTGCGCGAACTCGGCCTGAACCTGTCGGATGTCCAGGTGGACCAGCTGCTGGCCTACCAGGACCTGATCGCCAAGTGGAACAAGGTCTACAACCTGACGGCTGTGCGCGACCCGCAGGAGATGCTGACGCACCACCTGCTGGACAGTCTGGCGGCGATCCAGCCGCTGCTGCGGCAGACAGGCGGGCAGCCCATCAAGCTTTTGGATGTGGGCTCAGGTGGCGGGCTGCCGGGCGTGGTGATTGCCATCACCTGCCCGCAGATTGACGTGCATTGCGTGGACACGGTGCTCAAGAAGGCGACCTTCATCCAGCAGGTGGCGGCGTCGCTCAAGCTTCCGAACCTGCGCGGCATTCATGCGCGGGTGGAGTCGCTGAAGGCGGAGGAGGGAGGCGGCTACGACGTGGTCTGCTCGCGTGCTTTTGCCTCGCTGGTGGACTTCACGACCTGGTCGCGTTCGGCGCTCAAGCCGGGGGCGGTGTGGATGGCGATGAAGGGCAAGCACCCTGCGGACGAACTGTCTGCGCTGCCGGCAGAGGTGTCGGTGTTTCACGTGGAACAGCTGGTGGTGCCGGGGCTTGAGGCTGAGCGGTGCATCGTGTGGCTTCGGCCTGCGCCCGCGCACATCGCCAGCGGCCTGTGAGAAGCAACCGAGGCGCACCACCGGTCGCTCGCACTGGTTTCGCTGGAGGGGGCTGTGGCGTGTGGATGGGCGGCGGGACGATTCGCGGTTGCCAATGAGGAGGCGAACCCGCACGGTGTTGACGAGGCAACGCAAGCGTTCGGACCCACCAGACCGCGAGCTGGACCAGAGCCCAGCCACGCGACGCAGCCCCCTCAGAACAACGGTTGAGCGAAACAAGCGGAACTCAAATCACAAAGCCAGCCGCAAGCAAAACCCCCTCACGTAAACTCGACCGCTCCACCCCCAGAGAAAGCCCCCCATGTTCGGCATCGCTGACTACGGCGCCTTCGTCGCCGCCATCGTCCTGTTCCTCGCCATCCCCGGCCCGGGCAACCTCGCGCTCATCACCTCCACCGGCAAAGGCGGCATCCGTGGCGGGATGGCGGCCACCTTTGGCGTCATCGCGGGCGACCAGGTGCTCATGTGGATGGCGGTTGCGGGCGTGGCCGCGCTGCTCGCCGCCTACCCGACGGCCTTCAGCTTCGTGCAATGGGCTGGCGCCGCTTACCTCGCCTGGCTGGGTTTCAAGATGCTCACCGCCAAGCCGGGTGATGCGCCCATCCTCAACATTCGCCCCAGCCAGTTCTTCCAGCAGGCCGTCACCATCACCCTGCTCAATCCCAAGGCCATCGTCTTCTACATGGCCTTCTTCCCGCTCTTCGTCGACCCGACGCGCCACCAGGGGCTGATCACCTTCGGCGCCATGGCCGCGACCATCGCCTTCCTGACCTTCCTCTACGGCCTGACGGTCGTGCTGCTGACCCACTTCCTGGCCGAGCGCATGCGCGCCAACCCGCGCATCACCCAGACGCTCAACAAACTCGCCGGCGTCTTCCTCATCGGTTTTGGCGTCAAGCTGGCAGTCTCCAAGTGATGTCGACGATGGCAGATCCGCCACGGCGTTTGCTGGCGCTCTGCGGCAGCCTACGTCAACAGTCCCGCAGCCTCACTCTGCTGGAGGCGTTCGGGTACCGGGTGCCCGCATGGGCCACTTTCCAGATCCACCGTGGACTCGGCGACTTGCCGCTGTTCAACCCCGACGACGAAGCCTCCCCGGCCGAGGAAGTCCGGCGGCTGTGGGCCGCTGTCGATCAGGCCGATGCCCTGATCATAGCCAGCCCCGAATACGCGCACGGCGTGACCGGGACCATCAAGAACACCCTGGACTGGCTGGTCGGTCATCCCCCGTTTGCGGGCAAACCCGTCGCCGTGCTCAACCCGTCTCACCGGGCCGAACATGCCGATCTGGCCCTGAAGGAAACCCTGCGCACCATGGCGGCCCGGCTGGTCGACGGCGGCTGTCTTCGCATCCCCGCGACCGCATCGGAACTCGGTGCGGCACCACTGGCGCACACCCTCCCGTTTTCCACCCTGATCGATGACGTCTGGGGCGCGTTGAGGACGGCGCTGGCCGACACGCCCCCGCGCGACGAACTGGCGCCGGCATGGCCCGGCCAACCCCACCCGCAGCCACAGGCCGTGGCGGAGAACTGCTGATGGCAAAAATTTTCTGTGTCGCCAACCAGAAGGGCGGTGTCGGCAAGACCACCACCACCGTCAACCTCGCGGCCGGCCTGGCCAAGGTCGGGCAGCGCGTGCTGATGGTCGACCTCGACCCGCAGGGCAACGCCACCATGGGCTCAGGCGTGGACAAGCGCAGCATGGAGCTCTCGGTCTACGACGTGCTGCTGGAGTCGGCCTCGGTGGCCGAGGCGGCCATCCACTCCGAAAAGTGCGGCTACCACGTGCTCGGAGCCAACCGCGAACTGGCCGGCGCCGAGGTCGAGCTGGTCGAGCTGGAGCGGCGCGACCAGCGCCTGAAAACCGCCCTGGCCGCCGTGGATGCCGACTATGACTTTGTGCTGATCGATTGCCCGCCGTCATTGAGCATGCTCACGCTCAACGGCCTGTGTTCGGCCCACGGCGTCATCGTGCCCATGCAGTGCGAGTACTTTGCGCTCGAGGGCCTGACCGACCTGGTCAACACCATCAAGCAGGTGCACGCCAACCTCAACCCCGACCTTCAGATCATCGGCCTGCTGCGCGTCATGTACGACCCGCGCATCACGCTGCAGCAGCAGGTCAGCGACCAGCTCAAGGCCCACTTCGGCGACAAGGTGTTTGACACCGTCATCCCGCGCAACGTGCGCCTGGCGGAGGCGCCCAGTTACGGCCTGCCCGGTGTGGTTTTCGACCCGTCGGCCCGCGGCAGCCAGGCCTTCATCACCTTTGCCCAAGAGATGGTGGACCGCATCCAAAAAATGTGATGTGAGCGCCGGCTTCCTTGAGAAACTTCATGAAATCTGAAAATGTCCTGATCCTGCCGGGCTGGCAGAACAGTGGTCCCGAGCACTGGCAGAGCCGATGGGAAGCCTTGCACGGTTTTCACCGGGTCGACCAGCACGACTGGATGACGCCCAGACGCGGCGACTGGATCGCCCGGCTGGAAGACGTGATCCTCGGCTGCGACGGCCCGGTGCTGCTGGTAGCGCACAGCCTGGGTTGCATCCTGACCGCTGCCTGGGCCGAAGTTTCGCGCAGCACCGACCGCGTGCAGGGCGCCCTGCTGGTGGCACCGGGTGACCCGGAACGCGAGGAGCTGCAGGGCCTGCTGCCGAGCTGGGCGCCCATCGTCCGCCGCCGCTTGCCGTTTCCGAGCGTTCTCGTGGGCAGCCGCAACGACCCGTACTGCAGCTTCGAGAAGGCCCTGTCTCTGGCCGCGAGCTGGGGTTCGCGCTTTGTTGACTACGGCGAGCGCGGCCACATCAACGCCGAATCCGGGTTGGGCGACTGGCCGGAGGGCGTGGCCATGCTTCGCGAGCTCGCGCCGTTGCAAGGACCTCAATGAGGCTGCTGCGCAGTCCGAAGAACAGTCCGGCGCCTCCGGTGGCTGAAGCAGGGCGGGACAAAGGGTGGCTGGCGCGCACGAAGATGGCCGTCCAGGGGCGCGTGCTCTTGATGGTCGAGGCTGCGGGCGCCCTGGCGTCGGTGGTGGGTGTGCCGCTCGCTGCCCTGACCGGCAAGCTGTACCTTGCCGCGCTGGTGGCCCTGTTCGGGTTGGGTTGTTGTCTTCGGTTTGTGCGCTTGCGGCAGAGGCTGCGCCAGACCCGTCAGGAAGCGGTTGTGGTCCCGCCGCCCGCGCCGGTGTGGCTGACGCCGTTGGTGGGGCTGTTGTCTGCAGTCGAGGTCGCGGTGCTGGTGGAGGCCACGCGGCTGCCGGTGCGCGCGGACCAACCGGGCTTTGACACCGCCAACTGGTGGTGGGTCCTGGCGGGGTTTGTGGTGCTGTTCTGGTTGCAGCGCGGCTGGTTGGGCGAGCGCCTGACCGGCAGACCGACCATGCGCCGCTGATCCGTCGGACGTCATTTCAAGAACAAACAGAAAGAAGGAACCAGACCATGGTCACCAAAAAACCCAAGGGCCTCGGCCGTGGACTCGAAGCCCTGCTCGGACCGAAGGTCGCCGACACGCCCGCTGCGGCCGCACCCGCCGCCGAAGGCGCGCCCAGCAGCCTGCCGCTGGACCAGATGGTCGCCGGCGTCTACCAGCCGCGCACGCGCATGGACGAGGGAGCGCTCTACGAGCTGGCCGAGTCGATCAAGGCGCAGGGCGTCATGCAGCCGATTCTGGTGCGCCAGCTGGCCGACGGGCCGAATGCCGGTAAGTACGAAATCATCGCGGGCGAGCGGCGATTCCGGGCCTCCAAGCTGGCGGGCCTGAACGAGGTGCCGGTGCTGGTGCGCGACGTGCCCAACGAGGCTGCGGCCGCGATGGCGCTGATCGAGAACATCCAGCGCGAGGACCTGAACCCTCTGGAAGAGGCTCAGGGCCTGCAGCGCCTGGTCAAGGAATTCGGTCTGACGCATGAGCAGGCGGCGCAGGCCGTGGGCCGCTCGCGCTCGGCGGCCTCCAACCTGCTGCGTCTGCTGCAACTGGCCGAGCCGGTGCAGACCATGCTGATGGCGGGGGACATCGACATGGGCCATGCGCGCGCGCTGTTGTCGCTGGAGAAGGCCGCGCAGATCACGGCGGGCAACCAGATCGCGGCGAAGAAGCTGTCGGTGCGCGAGGCCGAGAACCTGGTCAAGAAGATCGGCGCCGAGTTCAACCTGGTTCCGCAGCAGCCCAAGAAGGAAAAATCGCGCGACATCCGCCGCGTCGAGGAAGAGCTGTCCGACCTGCTGACCGCCGAGGTTGAGGTGCGCATCAAGAAGCGCGTCAAGCGCCACGGCCGCGTCGAAGAGATGGGCGAACTGGCGATTCAGTTCGGCTCGCTCGACGAGCTCAACGGCCTCATTGATAAATTGCGCAACGAGCGCTGAGCCGCAGGCAAAACACCAAAGAAAAAGGCCTCCAAGTGGAGGCCTTTTCCCTGGCGTGGCGCCAGCGTCAAGAACGCCGCGGAACCGGCTCTGCCGGGCCGCCAGCGTTGTCCCCCCTCAGGGGGAAGCCGCGCAGCGGCGCAGGGGGGAGCTTAATTCCCGACTTTCAGCTGGCCGCCCTTGCCCAGACCGCCCTTGACTTCCTGCGCCTTGTAGTTGCGCAGGGCGATGACCATCTGGTTGTAGGAGTCGGTGAACGCGGCCACGGTGGCCTTGCCGGCGGGCGAGCGCGAGAAGCCGCCCAGCGTGCCACCAGCGCTCGGACCGAAGGCGCCCAGCGCGGCACCGTAGTTGGTGGCGGTGGCGTTGCCTTCGGAAATCGCGATCTGCACACCCGAGCGGATGTCGAACATGGTCAGCGTCACGACCGAGGCCTTGCTTTCCAGGCCACCGGCGATGGTGGCAAGGTTGCGGTTGCGGCCACCCAGCAGGCCCCCCAGCGCGCCGACCACCTGACCGGTCGACTCGTTGTCGATGATGATCGCGGGCTCCAGGTAGTAGTCGGCCGCGACGCGCTGGCCCTTCTGCTGCTGCGAGCCGGCGCGGAACTCACCGGAGTTGCGCTGCTTGTCGGTGATGGCGGAGATCTTGCTCTCGGTCTTGTTGTTGCCGATCGAGGTGATCACGAAGCAGTTGGACTGGGCCACGGCCAGGCGGATCAGCGGCTCGATGCTGGTGACCTGGGTGGCTGCGCCGAAGCTGCCCCACCATTCCTTGCCACGGCCATCGTCCACTGCCAGGGTGCCCAGCGGGGAGGCGCAGCGCTCCAGGGAGCTGTTGGCGCCGACGCTGGTGCCGCCGGCGGCAGCGCCGGTGGTGGCGGTCGGGCTGGAGCCGGTGGTCACGCGGCCGCCGCCCGCGCCGCCGCAGGCGGTGAGCGTCAGGCCCAGCGCCAGGGCGATCGCAACGCGGGAGGGGGTGGTGTTCAGTTTCATGGATACCTTCCTGGTGTCAAACAAAAAATCAGCGAACGAGGCCTTGCGCCTTGGTTCGCAGGGGGGTCAATAGTAGTACCAGCGGCCGTCGCGCCAGTAGGTGCGGTAGGCGTACCCGCTGTACCAGCCGACCAGCCAGCCGTTCTTGCGAACCATTTCGCGCCACTGGTAGTCCGACTGCGCCTGCTCCCGGGCCTTGCGCGCCTGGGTGAGCAGCTTCTTGGCTTCCTTGTCGCCCTTGTCGGCGGCCATCATCAGCCAGCGCTCAGCCTCGCCCGGGTCGGAGCCCATTTCTTCCACGCCGTACAGGTAGAAGCGGCCCAGGGCCTGGGCGGCCTTGAAGTCGCCGCGCTCGCCGGCATCGCGCATCCACTTGATGGCGAGGTAGGTGTCCTTCTTCACGCCGTCACCGCGGAAGAAGCGCAGGCCGAGGTCGTAGGCCGCACGCGGGTCTTTCTCGGCCATGGCCTCCAGCGCCAGGCGCCTCGGGTCCTGGGCCGGGTCGGGTTGGGCGGCCATCTCGGCTTCGAAGGTCGCGGTGTTGCGCGGCCGTTCGGAGCAGCCGCTGGCGTCGCAGATGCGGATGGTGTCCTGGGCGAAGGCCGCCGAAGAAACCAGCAGCAGGGAAAGGCAGAGTTGTTTCATGGAGCCACCTGCAGGGGTGTGACAGAAGAAAAAAGTGTACTGCGCGATTCTCTTGCTGCACAGCGGTCCGACCCGCGGGCGGCGGAGCGCCGGTTCCCCTGCGTGGAGGAGGCGCCGGGCTCAGATTTGGTATGCCCCGCGTGCCTTCGCTGTCCACCATCAGGCGCGCGAGGTCGTAGCCGGCGGACGACTTCTTGGCGCGGGTGCCGATGCGGATCACCTCGCCCTGCGCGGCCAGCAGGTGGCCTTCCAGCGTGGGTGCGGTGCTGCGCCGATTCCAGCAGCACCTTCGGTTGCCTGATGTGATTGACTGGATGGAAGTGTTGCGTTTTTTAGTTCCAACCGTCAGGCGCTTGGTCAGAAGCGCCAGCCCGCGCCCATGCGCACCAGGTGCCGCTTGCCTGAGCCCAGCCCCACGCCGCCGTTGAACATGACCCGCCCTTTCTGGTGAGCGAATGCCATACCCACGGCCGTCTGTCCGCCATAGGAAGCGACGCCCACGTTGACGGTGGTTTCCCCGTCGCCGCCGGGTACGAGCGGTATCAGTGCGGCAGCCTGTGCGATGCCCGCAAACGCCTCCTTGCGCAGCGCCCCGACCTCCTGGCTGGTGTGCTGCATCGCGGATTCCAGGGTGCGCGCATCGCCCCGGTCGGCATACGCTTCGGCGTGGGCGGTTGCCCGCTCCAGCGTAGCCGCATCGCCCTGGTCGGCATAGCTCTTGGCCTGGCGCAAGGTGCGGGCGTCCCCGGCGTCGGCGTAGTCCCTGGTTTCCTGCAGGTTCTGGGCGTTGATGTTGCGCACCTGGCGAACGGTGGCCGCATCACTGTCGGCAACCCCATCGGCTACATGGGTGATGCGCCGCTCGTTGCCGGCGGAGCCTACCGATACCGTGTTGTCCGCGCTGGTGACCGAGCCGTTGCCCAGCGCGACCGCGTTCCGGTGGCTGGCCTGGGCGTTGTTGCCCACGGCCACGCTGAGGTCACCGGTGGCGCTGGCGTTGTCACCGAGCGCCGTGGTGTTGGTGCCGGTAGCCTGAGCCCCGACACCGATCGCCACCGACGAGCGGGCCACCGCACCGGCGCCGATCGCGATGGAGTTGGACTGGATGGCTCGGGCGTCGGTGCCTAGGGCGATGCCATTGGACGACTGGACCGTCGATCCGCTGCCAATGGCAATCGCGCCGGATGGTGATCCGGACGCTCCCGCGCCGATGGCCACCGATGCGCCTCCCAACGCAGCGCTCATCCGGGTGTCGGTGTAGGTATTGGCGGCGGCCTGGGCGTTGGCGGCGGCGTTGTCGGTGTAGGTGTTGGCAGCGGCCTGGGCATTGGTGGCAGCGGTGTTGGCGTGGGCCTGCGCGGCGCTGAGGGTGCTGGCTGCGGCGTTGTCGGTGTAGGTGTTGGCGGCGGCCTGGGCGTTGGCGGCAGCGGTGTTGGCGTGGGCCTGCGCAGCGCTGAGGGTGCTGGTTGCGACGTTGTCGGTGTAGGTGTTGGCGGCGGCCTGGGCATTGGCTGCGGCGGTGTTGGCGTGGGCCTGCGCAGCGCTGAGGGTGCTGGCTGCGACGTTGTTGGTGTAGGTGTTGGCGGCGGCCTGGGCGCTTTGCACCTGACCGAGGTTGGCGGCATCGGTGGTGTTCACGCCGTTGGCGACGTGGGTGATCGTGCGTTCGTTGCCAGTGCTGCCGACCGAGACCGTGTTGCTGGCCGATGTGACAGAGCCCGCGCCGATGGCCACCGAGTTGGCATGGGTGGCCTGGGCAGACGTACCCACGGCAATGGCACTGTCGGTGCTTGCCCTGGCACCGGTGCCGACACTAATGGCGTTGTTGGCCGTGATGTCCGATCCCGAACCCTGGCCGATGGCGACGTTGCCGCTGCCGCTCACTCTACTGCCGGCGTTGGTGCCCATGGCGGTGTTGTCGCTGCCCGTGACCCGGGAGCCTGCCCCGCTGCCGGTGGCCGCGTTGCGGTCGCCACGGACCGAGTTGCCCGCGCTGGCGCCTGCGGCGGTGTTGCTATTGCCGTTGACGCCTGAGCCCGCACCCGTTCCCGAGGCGCTGTTGCTGTTGCCGGTGACATACCACCCGGCTTCGGTGCCACTGGCGGAGTTGAAGCTGCCATTGACGACATAGCCTGCATTCGTCCCGACGCTGGAGTTGGCGTTGCCGGTGACCTGGTAGCCGGAGGTGGTGCCCAGGGATGAGTTGCGGCTGCCGGAGATTTCGCGGCCGGATCCGGTGCCGATCGACGAGTTGCTGTCGCCGGTGACCTGCTGCCCGGCGTCCAGTCCGAAGGCTGCGTTCCTGTTGCCGTTGACCGTGAGCCCGGCGTTCCGTCCCACAGCCGTGTTGTCGGTACCGGTGGTGTTCTGTCCCGAGCGACCGCCGACAGCGACGTTGCCCTCTCCGCTGGAGTCCACCCCTGCGGCAAAGCCCACCGCCACGCTGTGAACCCCATTGGCGTTGGCCTGTCTGCCGCATGCCAGGGCGCCGACACCCGATTCGGTCGCAGTGTCACCGCAATCCGCCCAAGTAAGGCTGTGGTGCGCGGACAGAGCCACGATGGCAGCGGCCACGGCGTGTCTGGCTGGCAAGCCAACGAATGCCAAGGGAGACGTAGATGAATTGAAAGGTATTGACCTGCGCAGCATGTTGATTCCTCTTGTAGTGCGCCGGTATTGGTTCCGAGAGCCGTCAGAAGAGCGTGAGAAAATGCGCTCAAAGTTGTGCTTTTGCAACAAATTGAGTCTTCAACGTGCCCGACATTCCCGCCCCCGTGCTTGGTCTGTCCCTGCTAGGCCTTCCGAGACTCGTCCTGGATGGCGTCAACGTGTCCGGGCAGGTCAAGTACCGCAAGTCCTGGGCACTTTGGGCTTTGCTGGGCACCACGCAGGGCCAGATACATCACCGTGCCGTGCTGGCCGAATGGCTCTGGCCTGACCACTCGCCGTCGGCCGCGAGGGCCAACCTGCGCCAGGTGATCGCTGATCTTCGGGGGCTGCTGGAGGCGGCCGGGCTGGATCACGCGTTCCAGGCATCTGCACAAGCGGTGGGCCTGTCGCGCGACGATCGCCTCACGGTCGATGCCGAGCGGCTGCAGCGCTGGGCCATGGCCTGTGTCCGCGCCGAGGACCAGGATTGGGATGTGCTGCCCGATGACCGCGCGCTGGAGGCGTTGTCGGACGGGGGCTTTCTGCAGGGTTTCGACCTGCCGCCCATGCCCGATGGCACGGACTGGCTGCGGTACATGCGCGATATCTGTGCGGATGCCTGGCTGCAGGTCCTGGAGTTCAAGGCCCGGCGGGCGGCGGCGCAGGGCCGGCTTCACGAGGCGGTTGCCACGGCACGCCGCCTGCTGGCGTTGGCTCCGGCCAGAGAGAGCCATGCGGTGTTGCTGGCCAACCTTCTTCAGCAACAGGGGCAGCTGCATGAGGCGCGCCAGGTGGTCCACCGGAGCATGGGCGCGTTCGAGGAGCAACTCGGCCTCAAGTCCCTGGTGCTGGACGAACTGATGTCTCCTGCCGACGCCGCCAGCCAGTGGTCGTTCAGGTCTCCCATCCCCGAATGGCGTCGGGTGACCGGCGTCTACAGCGATGTTCCCCAGGGCCTGCACACCGACGAGCAGGCGGTTCAGGCGTGGACACGGATCTGGCAGGGCATGGTCCTGCGCGCCGGCGGCCTGGTGATCGAGGTGCCTGGCCTGGCCTGGGCCGCTGTCTTCGGGCTGGATCCGGCGCGAAGTGAGCCCGCCCGGCGCGCCTGCGAACTGGCCCGCCAGTGGATGTCGCTGGGCCTGACCGATCAGGTGCGGGCAGGGCTGGCGGACGCAAGGGTGCTGGTGCGTCCCGGGCTGGGCGCTGGCCTGATGGTGGGTGATGCGATGCAAGCCGCCATGCGCGCCTGCTGGCAGGCGGGCTGGAGCCAGTGGTTGGCCACCCAGGAGGTGGTTCTGGCCGCCCGCGCGACGGAGTTCACCGGATGCCAGGGCGAACAGGACGCGGGTCTTTGGTGCGCGACCCTGAAGGAGGATCTGCCCGCAGAGCGCCCGGACGATCTGCCCCTGATCGGCCGCGAGCACGAATTGCAATGGCTTGTGAGCCGCTGGAAGGAGGCGCTGACGGCGGGCGCCTCTGCCGTACTGATCCGGGCCCCGGCCGGTTACGGCAAGTCCCTGGTGATGCGTGAACTGGCGCGGCAGGTCATGGGGCACGGGGGGCACGTGCTTCGCGTGACCTGTGGCCAGCACATCCAGGAGCACCCGATGATGCCCTGGCGGATCGCGCTGGCGGATGCGGATCCGCAGAGCACGCGGCAGGGCGCGGATGACCGTCAGGTTCTGCGTGCCAGGGTTCTGCGCAAGATCAGGCAGCTGTGCGCCGAGCGTCCCCTGCTGATCAATCTGGAGGACGTCCATTGGGCCGACAAGGCCACGCTCGATCATCTTCCTGTCCTGTTGGAGCAGTTGGGCGGAAGTCCGGTGACGCTGGTCATGTCCTCCCGCCCGGTCCCTGATCAGGCCTGGCCCGCGCCGGTTCAGGTGCTGGAACTGGGGACGTTGTCCGAGGATGCGTCCCATCGCCTGGTGCTCGACATGAACGAGGCCACCCGCCTGGATGTCGGTGAGCGTGCCCGGCTGGTCAGACTGGCCGGTGGCGTGCCGCTGATCCTCCAGTGGCTGGCGCGAAGCCGGATGGCGGTGGCGCCGGCACACGCCGGGATCCAGGCGCTGGTGCAGGAGCAGCTCGATGCCCTGGGGCCCGGGCGCTTTGTCCTCCGTGCCGCCGCCGTGCTGGGCGAACGCTTTGATGTGGCGACGCTGCAGGCACTGTTGCCCATGCACGCGGTGCGAACGGTCCTCGCGCGAGCAGCCGACTTGCACCTGATCCAACGGGTGGGTCCCGACGAATGTGCTTTTGGCCACGCCTTGGTGCAGGAGGTGATTTACGACGGCATTGCGCTGCCGCAGCGTCAGGCATGGCACGCCCAGGCGGCAGGCCATCTGCAGCACGCCGAACAGGTCGCCGCCGAGCAGGTGGCGCGTCACTGGCAGGCTGCGCAGTCCTGGGACCAGGCCGCGCAATGGTGGCGGCATGCCGGAGATGCCGCCATCGAGCGCGACTTTGCGGCCGATGCCCTGGTTTGCTACGAACGCGCCCTGGAGGCCTTGTCGCATCTGGCGGACGGCGACGCCCGCGAGATACAGCGTCTTTCCCTGCAGATTCAGGTGGGGCACTGTCTTCACATGACCGAGGGATTCGGCTCTGCGGCCGCCTGGCAGCGCTTCGGCCATGTCATGGAGGCGCTCACCAGGACACCAGAGGCCGATCCGCAGAGGCATGACCTGCGTTTTGCGGCACTGGCCGGTCGGTACATGGGGAGCAGTTCGCAAGGCGAGGTGGGTGGCCTCGATCTGGCCCGCCAGCTCCTGGGCATGGCGGAGACCCCCGAGCAGGCGCTCATGGCCCGGTATGCCATGGGCAACTCCCTGTTCTGGCTGGGACGCCTGGCAGAGGCCAGGCAGGCTCTGGAGGAAGCGGTCAGGCTGTCGGATCAGGTGTCAACGCATCACCGGTTGCTGTACTGCTCAGACGATCCGGCACTGGTCTGCAGTGCGTTTCTGGCGTGGCTGTGCTGGCTCGAAGGCGATGACCAAGGCTTGTCGCGCCGCGCCACCGAACTGCAGCAGCGGTTGACGGAGACTGCACGGCCCCACACGGTCTGCTTTGCGCTCACCCTGTTGAGCTGTGCGCACTGGTGTCAGGGCGACTGGGCACTGCTGCAGGCGGGGGCCAGCCGTGTGCACGACCTGTCGGGGCAGTTCCGGTTTCCATTGTGGGCAGGGGTCAGCAGTCTTCTTCTCTTGTGCTGTCAGGCCAGGCAAGGGCAGATGGGTGATACCGCCGCGCTGCACGCGGCTGCCCATCAGATGCGGGGCGCCTATCAGGCGGGCATCACCACCTCGCGCTGGATGGTGGCGTCCGCATTGATGGCACAGGGACTGCACGAGCAGGCCCTGCCCTTGCTGGATCAGGCCTGCCGGGAGGCCATGCACCATGAAGACCAGTACTGCGTTCCGCAGATGCAGATGCTGCTGGCCCGGTGCCACCAGCGCGCTGGTGATCCCACACTCGCGCAGACCATGGCGTTGGAAGCCCGCGAGGCGGCCCGTCACATGGGTGCCCAGGGGCTGCTGCGCCTGTGGGACCAGGCAACCTCGATCTCAGACTGAAAAGATCTTGCCAGGGTTGAGGATGTTGTCCGGGTCCAGTGCGCGCTTGATGGTGCGCATCATGGTGATGGCACCGTCGCCGGCCTCGCGGCGCAGGAAGTCCATCTTGTGCAGGCCCACGCCGTGTTCGCCGGTGCAGGTGCCCTCCAGTTCGAGCGCGCGCGCCACCAGCTTCTGGTTCAGCGCCTCGGCGGTGTGGTGTTCTTCGGGCTTGGCCGGGTCGATCAGGTAGCCGAAGTGGAAGTTGCCGTCGCCCACGTGGCCGACCAGGAAGTAGGGGATGCCGCTGGCGTCGGCCTCGGCCACGGAGTCGAGCAGGCAGTCGGCCAGGCGACTGATGGGCACGCAGGTGTCGGTGCTGATGGCGCGGCAGCCCGGCTTGCTCTGGATGGCCGCGAAGTAGGCGTTGTGCCGCGCGGTCCACAGGCGGGTGCGCTCCTCGGGCGTGGTGGCCCACTCGAACGCGTTGCCGCCGAACTCGCCGGCGATCTCCTGCACCGTCTCGGCCTGTTCCTTCACGCTCGCGGGCGAGCCGTGGAACTCCATCAGAAGAAAATGTTCCTCGCGCAGGCCCAGCTTGCTGTGCGCGTTGACCATGCGCACGGTGTTGGCGTCGATCAGCTCGCAGCGCGCGATAGGCACGCCCAGCTGGATCACCTGGATCACGGTGCGCACGGCCGCCTCGATGGTCGGGAAGGAGCATGTCGCGGCCGAGATCGCTTCGGGCAGCGGGTAGAGCTTGAGCGTGATTTCGGTGATGACGCCCAGCGTGCCCTCGCTGCCGACCATCAGGCGCGTGAGGTCGTAGCCGGCGCTGCTCTTCTTGGCGCGCGTGCCGGTGCGGATCACCTCGCCCTGCGCGGTCACCACCTCCAGCGCCAGCACGTTTTCGCGCATGGTGCCGTAGCGCACGGCGTTGGTGCCGCTGGCGCGGGTGGCGGTCATGCCGCCGATGGACGCGTCCGCGCCTGGGTCGATGGGAAAGAACAGGCCCTCGCTCTTGACCGCGTTGTTCACGCCCATGCGGGTGATGCCCGGTTGCACGGTGACGGTGAGGTCTTCGGCGTTGATGGACAGCACCTGGTCCATGCGGCTGACGTCGATGCTGATGCCGCCCTGCACGGCCAGCAGGTGGCCTTCGAGCGAGGAACCGACGCCAAAGGGAATGACCGGCACCTTGTATTGCGCGGCCAGCTTCACCGCGTCGGCCACATCCTGCGTCGACTCGGCGAACACCACGGCCGAGGGCGGCGGCACTTCAAAAATCGATTCGTCGCGACCGTGCTGCTCGCGCACCGCCTGCGCGGTGGAGCAGCGGGCGCCGAAGCGCGACTGCAGCGCCTGGATGAGGGCGGGGGGCACCTCGCGCAGCGAGAGTTCGGGCGCGAGGTGGGAAGGGGTGGTGGGGGCGTTCATGGCAGTCTCCTGGTCGGTGCGGGCCTGGCGCGCCCGAGGTCAGCCGGCAGTGTAGACCGGGCGCCCCGCGGCGAACAGCGCGCGCGGGACTGCCCCCACGCGGGACATCACATCTTCATGGCCTTGCCGAATTCGGCGGGGTTGATCGTGCCGTCCTTGTCGGTGTCTGCGCTGTCGAATTTGGCGGCCAGTGCCGGCAGGGTGGTGGCTTCGTCCTTGCTGAGCTTGCCATCGGCGTTCTTGTCGGCCCTGGTGAAGGCGGCCGTGATGTCGGTGTCGGTGGCCGCGGGCTTGGCCGGGGCGGCCGTGCTCTGAGCGTAGGCGCTGCCGGCCACCCCCAGGGTGACGCTGGCGATCAGCAGCAGGCTGCGGGCTTCGAACGAGGTGAGACGGACAAATCGTCGGGACATGGGTCGCTCCTTGAATGTTGAAGGGACGCCCATTGCACCGTCGATGGCCGCACAGGGCCAGCGTTTTTGCCGCCTGTTTCCGCACGCATGCTCTGCTTGCCTCAGACACATTTGTGAGCCTTCGCTTACAGCACCGCGCCCCCGCCGCCGGCTTTCACGGACAATGGCCCGGTGCGGTGCGCGACAGGTGCGCCGCGGCAGCAGGAGACCCCCCCATGGGCAACCGCCTATCCCAAATTGCAACCCGCACCGGCGACGCCGGCACCACCGGCCTGGGCGACAACGCCCGCGTGTCCAAGAACAGCCTTCGCGTGCACGCCATGGGCGACGTGGACGAACTCAACTCGCACATCGGCCTGCTGCTGTGCGAGGACATGCCCGCCGATGTGCGCACGCTGCTGGTCGAGATCCAGCACCAGCTGTTCAACCTCGGTGGCGAACTGTCGATTCCCGGCTACGAGTTGCTCAAGCCCGAGGCCGTGCTGGCGCTGGACGAGGCCCTGGCCACCTACAACGAACAGCTGCCGCGCCTGCAGGAGTTCATCCTGCCGGCCGGCAACCGCGCCGCCAGCCAGGCCCATGTGTGTCGCACCGTGGCGCGCCGCGCCGAGCGCCACCTGGTGGCCCTGGGGAACGAAGAGGCGATCAAGGAAGCGCCGCGCCAGTACCTCAACCGCCTCTCCGACCTGATGTTCGTGCTCGCGCGGGTGCTCAACCGCATGAACGGCGGCGACGACGTGTACTGGAAGAGCGAGCGCATGCAGCAGGGCGGCCAGGCGTGAAACCGCTGCTGCTCATGGCGCTGGCACTGGTGCTGTCGGTGCCCGGCGTGGTCGCGGCGGCCGCCAGCCGGGTCGGCCTGGTCTGCGAGGCGGTCTATGCGCCGGCGCGGGAGATCTGGGTGCGCCGGGTCGAGATCACCTACGACGACCAGCGTGTGAGCGCGGTCGGCATCGACGGCGTGCCGGTGCACAGCTTTGCGGTCGAGGGCACGGTCATCCTCACCGCGCTGGACAACGAGCGCATCCAGATCGACGTGGCGCGGCTGTCCTGGCAGAGCGACTTCCGCGGCCTGGCCCAGTCGCAAGGCCGCTGCGAACGGGCGGTGTGAACCGCCGCCCGCTGGCGGTCAGGTCTCGATGTGCAGGCCGGCCGTGTCGGGCCGCTGGCCGCTGTTCAGCCGGATGCGCAGTGAGAGGTCGGTGCGCGAGTCGGCATGCTCCACCGCCTGCTCGGCCGTGAGCTCGCCCTGCGTGTACAGGTCGTAGAGCGACTGGTCGAAGGTGCACATGCCCTGCTCGTTGCTTTTGGCCATCGCGTCCTTGATGTCGTCGATCTGTCCCTTCTGGATCAGGTCGGCGACGTAGGGTGACAGCAGCATCACCTCCACCGCGGGCACCAGCTTGCCCTTCGCCCCGCGGATCAGGCGCTGGCCCACCACGCCCTTGAGGTTGAGCGACAGGTCCATCAGCACCTGCCGGTGGGCCGCTTCGGGGAAGAAGTTGAGGATGCGCTGGATCGCCTGGTTGGCGTTGTTGGCGTGCAGGGTGGACAGGCACAGGTGGCCGGTCTCGGCATAGGCCAGCGCGTGCTGCATGGTGTCGAGGTCGCGGATCTCGCCGATCATGATCACGTCCGGCGCCTCGCGCATGGCGTGGCGCAGGGCCTCGTCGAAGGACTTGGTGTCCAGCCCGACCTCGCGCTGGTCGACGATGGACTTGCCATGGCTGTGCTCGAACTCCATCGGGTCCTCGACCGTCAGGATGTGGCCGGCCGCATTCTGGTTGCGGTGGTCGATCAGCGCCGCCAGCGTGGTCGACTTGCCGGAGCCCGCAGCCCCGACGATCAGCACCAGTCCGCGCTTGAGCATGGACAGGCGGCTGATCGACGCCGGCAGCTTGAGCTCCTCCAGCGAGGGAATGCGGGCATTGACGTGCCGCACCACCACGGCCACGTCGCCCCGCTGGCGGAACACGTTCACCCGGAAGCGGCCCAGGCCGTTGATGGCGATCGCCAGATCACATTCCAGCGCGGCCTCGAACTCGCGGATCTGTGACTCGCGCATCACGGAGTACGCCAGCCGCTTGATGCGCTCCGGGTTCAGGGGCTCTTCTTGCAGGCGCCGCATGACGCCATGCACCTTGAGGCCGGCCGGGGTGCCGGCCGAGAGGAACAGATCGGAGGCGCCGTGCGCGACCATGGCCGACAGGTAGTGGCCGAGGTCGTCATCCGGCGAGGAAAGGGCGGTGTCCATGGTCCGGCGCAAAAAAGGGATTGTGTTCCTTATCGACGCCGAGCGGCCTGTCTTGACCACTTCTGATCTGTATCAGTCCTTTGCAGGCCGGGTGGCTTGGGAGGCGCCCACCGAAGCCGAGGCCAGAACCCCGCTCAGCGGGGTTGAAGAATCGCCATCGTGATGCGCGAGACGCAGGTCAGCTCGCCCGCGTCGTTCTTCAGGTCGATCTGCCAGACCTGGGTGCTGCGGCCGACGTGCACCGGGCGGGTGGTGCCCGTCACCCAGCCGCTGGTGGCACCCTTGAGGTGGTTGGCGTTGATGTCCAGCCCCACGGCGCGGTGGCCGCTCGGGCAGCTGAAGGCCGCGCCGCAGCTGCCCAGTGTCTCGGCCAGCACCACGCTCACGCCGCCGTGCAGCAGGCCGTAGGGCTGCTTGGTGCGGCTGTCCACCGGCACGCGTGCGGTGATGAAGTCGTCACCGACTTCCAGGAACTCCATGCCCAGGTGCTGCACGGCGGTGCCGACGTGGAGGTCCGTCAGCACCTGCACCGAGATGTCCTGTGTCCAGACGCGTGCCATGGTGTTCAACCTTTCTTGCCGCCGATCAGCGCCCACAGCAGGATCGCGCCGAAGGTCGCGGTCCCGATGCCGCCCAGCGCGAAGTCGCCGAACTTGAGCGTGTAGTCGCCGGTGCCCAGCACCAGGGTGATGGCGGCGACCAGCAGGTTCTTGTTGTCCGAGAAGTCGACCTTGTTGTCGACCCAGATCTTGGCGCCGGCCACGGCGATGAGGCCGAACACCACGATGGACACGCCGCCCATCACAGCCAGCGGAATGGCCTGGATCAGCGCGCCGAACTTGGGCGAAAAGCCGAGCAGGATGGCCATGCAGCCGGCCACCAGGAACACGGCGGTGGAATAGATCTTGGTCGCGGCCATGACGCCGATGTTCTCTGCATAGGTGGTCACGCCGGTGCCGCCGGCGCTGCCGGCGACCATGGTGGCGATGCCGTCGCCGATGAAGGCGCGGCCCATGTACTGGTCCAGGTTCTTGCCGGTCATGGCGGTCACGGCCTTGATGTGGCCCAGGTTCTCGGCCACCAGGATGATGGCCACCGGCGCGATCAGCAGCATGACGTTGGCGCTGAACACAGGCGAACTGAAGTTCGGCATGCCGAACCAGGCGGCGCTGGCGATGCCCGACAGGTCCAGCGGCTTGCCCAGGCCCATGCCGTTGGTGAGCACGGCGTAGACGACGCTGGCCACGATCAGGCCGACCAGGATCAGCAGTCGCTGCACCATGCCGCTGCTGAACACGGCCACCAGCGCGACGCAGACGAAGGTGATGCCCTGCATCCACTTGTCGAAGTCGGTCGGCGCCATGTTCTTGATCGGAATGCCGGCCAGGTTCAGGCCGATCACCGCCACCACCGCGCCGGTGACCACCGGTGGCATGAAGCGCTCGATCCAGCCGGTGCCGATGGCCTGCACCACCACGCCAATGAGGGTGTAAAGCGCGCCGCAGGCGATGATGCCGCCCAGCGCCACGCCGATGTTGGCGTTGGGGCCGGAGCCCGCGTAGCCGGTGGCTGCGATCACCACGCCGATGAAGGCGAAGCTGGAGCCGAGGTAGCTCGGCACCTTGCCGCCGGTGATGAGGAAGAAGATCAGCGTGCCGATGCCGCTCATGAGGATGGCGACGTTGGGGTCGAAGCCCATGAGGATGGGGGCGAGCACCGTGGCGCCGAACATGGCGATCAGATGCTGCACGCCCATCACGCCGGTCTGCGGCCAGGGCAGGCGCTCATCGGGGCCGATGACGCCGCCGTTGGCGAGGGTGGTGGGGGATTTTTCGGTCCAGCTGAGCAGGCCCATGGTTTCTCCTTCTCGTGTTGTGATGGGCCGGGATTCTGCGCGCAAATCGGCGCCCGCACCGATCCGGTGCGGGACAGAGGGGGCGGGGGGGTCAGCCGCCCACGGCTGGCAGCACTGTGCCCTCGCAGCGGCCGAAACCGATGCGCGCCGCGCCCGGCTTCTCGCACCAGCCGCGCAGGATCACGTGGTCACCGTCTTCCAGGAAGCTGCGCGTCTCGCCCGTGGCGGGCAGGGGAACCTGCCGGGTGCCACCCATGGACAGTTCCACGATGGCGCCCGCCTCTTCGTAGGTCGGGCCGGAGATGGTGCCGGTGCCCAGCAGGTCGCCGGGCTGCAGGTTGCAGCCGTTGTTGGCGTGCTGCGCCAGCATCTGCGCGATGGTCCAGTACTGGTGGCGGAAGCTGGTGGCCGAGAGCCGGTCGCCGCCATGGCCCTGGGCCCGGTGCTGGGCGCTCTGCAGCACCACTTCCAGCTGCACATCCACGCCGCCTTGCGCGCTGTTGGCCGGGCTGTCCAGGTAGGGCAGGGGCTGTGGCTCGTCGGCCGGGTGCGCGAAGGGCACGCGGTAGGGCGCCAGCGCCTCCATGGTCACGATCCACGGCGAGACCGTGGTGCAGAAGTTCTTGCCCAGGAAGGGGCCGAGTGGCGCCATCTCCCAGAACTGGTGGTCGCGCGCCGACCAGTCGTTGAGCAGGCACATGCCGAAGATGTGCTGCTCGGCTTCGGCCATGGGAATGGGCTGGCCCAGCGCGTTGCCGGGGCCGACGTAGAAGCCCATTTCCAGCTCGTAGTCGAGCCGGCGGCAGGGGCCGTACACCGGCGCTGCCGCCCCCGGGGCCATGGCCTGGCCGTGCGGGCGGTGGAAGGGCGTGCCGCTGATCACCACGCTGGAGGCGCGGCCGTGGTAGGCAATGGGAATCCACTGGAAGTTGGGCGTGAGCGGGTCGTCGGGCCGGATCACGCGGCCCACGTTGCGCGCGTGGTGGATGGAGGTGTAGAAGTCGGTGTAGTCGCCGATGCGCGTGGGCACGCTGTGCTCCACGGCGC
Organism: Hydrogenophaga luteola; assembly: GCF_042648585.1. Classification (NCBI taxonomy): domain Bacteria; kingdom Pseudomonadati; phylum Pseudomonadota; class Betaproteobacteria; order Burkholderiales; family Comamonadaceae; genus Hydrogenophaga; species Hydrogenophaga luteola. The sequence goes on from NZ_JBHRXX010000001.1 coordinate 444,719, forward strand.
TTTGCGGCACCAGGCAGGTGTGCAGGGCGCTCACCACGGTGGCATCGGCGTCGTGGCACATGGCGGCGAACAGCGCGTGGCGCAGCGCGCGCCAGGCGGCCGGGCCCATGGCCAGCAGGTCGTTGAGTGCGGGCTGTGCCGCGGCCCGGGCCGCGTCGGCGGCCAGGCCATTCAGAGTGCCGGACGCCGACACCGCCGCGAGGTCGATCACCTGGTCGCCGATGGCCACGCCGCCGCGGAAAGCCTCGGTTGTGCCCTGCCGGCGGAACACGCCGAAGGGCAGGTTCTGGATCGGGAAGTCGTTGCCCTGTTCGTTGGCCGAGGCCAGCCAGCTGCGGGCGGCGGGGTCGTGGGTGTGGTTGAGTTCCATGGCGGACTCCGTTCAGGCCGAAGGCATCAGCGCGTCATCAAAAATCGCGACCGCGCGCGTCCAGCCAGCGGAAGCGCCGCGGATCTTGTGCGGAAAGCAGGAGATGTAGAAGCCGCTTGCCGGCAGGGCTTCGAGGTTGTGCAGCTTCTCCAGGTGGCAGTAGCCGATGTCGCGACCGGCCTTGTGGCCTTCCCAGATCAGGCTGGCGTCCTTCGATTCGGCGTACTTCTGTGCGGTGTAGACGAAGGGCGCGTCCCAGCTCCAGGCGTCAGTGCCCGTGAGGCGCACGCCGCGCTCCAGCAGGTACATGGTGGCGTCGTAGCCCATGCCGCAGCCGGCGCTGACGAAGTCGTTGTGGCCGTAGCGGCTGCCGGCGCGGGTGTTGACCACCACGATCTCCAGCGGGCTCAGTGTGTGGCCGATGCGCGCCAGTTCGGCCTCGACGTCGGCGGCGGTGACCACGTAGCCATCGGCGAAGTGGCGGAAGTCCAGCTTCACGCCGGGCTGGAAGCACCACTCCAGCGGCACCTCGTCGATGGTCCACGACCGCTTCTGTTCGCCCAGCGCCTTGTCCATGGTGCTGTGGAAGTGGTAGGGCGCGTCCAGGTGGGTGCCGTTGTGGGTCGAGAGCTGGATCATCTCCACCGCCCAGACATCGCCATCGGGCAGGTCCTCCTGCTTCAGGCCGGGGAAGAACGGCGCCATCTGCTCGAAGGAGTTCTTGTGGTCGAAGTACTGGATCTTGGGCGCGAAGGCCGGTGGGTCGGAGATGACGTCGTTTTCCAGGTAGATCGAGAGGTCGACGAACTTGCGGGGCATGGGGTTCTCCTTGGGTTTCTGTGTGTGGGGGGGTGCGCTCAGGCGCTCACTTGAGCAGCACCAGACTCAGCGAAGGGAAGGCCATCAGCAGCAGTAGCACGCCGACCATGATCAGCGTGAACGGGCCGGTGCCGCGGAAGATGTCGCCCAGCGTGATGCGCGGGTCGTTCAGCGAGCTCTTGACCACGTAGGCCGAGAGCCCGAACGGTGGCGTGAGCAGGCCGATCTCGACCGCCACCACGGTGACCACGCCGAACCAGATCAGGTTCATGCCGAACTGCTCGGCGATCGGCAGCATCAGCGGCAGCACGATCAGCAGGATGGACGACGAATCGATCACCGTGCCCAGCAGGACGATGATGACCACGTAGACCAGCAGGAAGGCGAAGGGCCCGAAGCCGGCGTGGCTGATCAGCTCCATCAGGAACTGCGGCATGCCCGACATGGCCAGCATGCGGGTGTAGATGCTGGCGCAGATGATCAGGAAGCTCACCGCCACGGTCACATGCCCGGTCTCGGTCAGCACCTCCCAGAAGGCCTTGGCCGTGAGCTTGCGGCGCAGCACCGCGATCAGCAGCGCCAGCGACGCGCCCACCGCACCGGCCTCGGTGGCGGTGAACAGGCCGCCGTACAGGCCGCCCAGCACGCCGCCGATCATCAGCACGATGGGCACCAGCTTGAGCACCATGGTCAGCGGGCTCATGTCGTCCCCGTCGGGTACTGGCATCTCGCCGCCCGCGTAGACCATGGACGGTTTGAAGTAGGCCGCCAGCACGATGCCGATGGCGAAGGCCGAGGCCAGCAGCAGGCCCGGCACGATGCCGGCGGTGAACAGGTCGCCCACCGACTGGTTGGCCAGGAAGCCGTAGAGGATCATCAGCAGGCTGGGCGGGATCAGCATGCCCAGCACCGACGAGCCGGCCACCACGCCCACCGCGAACTTCGGCTGGTAACCGAAGCGCATCATCTGCGGCACGGCCACGCGGGTGAACACCGCGGCCGAGGCGATCGAGATGCCGGTGATGGCGGCGAACACGGCGTTGGAGGCGACGGTGGCCACGCCCAGGCCGCCGCGCAGGCGGCGGAACAGCTGGTTGGCAACCTCGAAAGCATCCTTGCCGATGTCGGCCCGCGCCACCAGAAAACCGGTCAGCACGAACAGCGGCACCACGCCGAAGATGTGGCTGGCGATGGCGTCGCTCGAGGCCTGCGCCAGCAGGTTGGCGGCCACGCCGATGTCGTCGCGGATGATCCAGACCCCCACGAACGACACCAGACCCAGCACCACGGCCACGTGCAGGCCGCCCCAGATCAGCAGCAGCATCAGCACCAGCGAGAGCACGGCAACGGTGGTGGCGCTCATGGGGCAGACTCCGCTGTCGTTGCAACCTCGCGCTGGCCGCGCTGCAGGTCGAGCACGGCCAGCAGCACGAAGGTCAGCGCCGTCATGGCCAGTCCGATCAGCATCATTAGCCGCACCGGCCAGACCGGCGCCGTGAAGTCACCCAGCGCCCCCACGTACTCGCGCGATGCAATGGACTCGGTCAGCGAGGGCCAGGCGGCCCAGAGGATCACAGCCATCAGCAGCGCGCCGAGCAGGTGATACAGCGCCTGCAGCCGCGCGGCCAGCACCGGCCGCTCGCGCTTGAGCCGGTCCAGCAGCATGTCGGCGCGCGTGAAGCGGCCGCAGCGCAGCGTGTCGGCCAGCTGCAGGAAGACGATGCCCACGATGGACAGCGACACCAGCTCGGTCACGCCGCGCACCGGCGCGTCGAAGCCGGTGCGCCCGACGATGTCGGTGTTGATCAGCAGCATCAGACCGATGATGAGCAGCGTGCCCAGGGCGTTGAGCGCCTGGGTGATCCGGTGCAGCCCGAAGGGCAGGGGCAGGTTGTAGGCATCCTGCGGTGGGTGGCTCATGGGGACTCCGGGCTGGGACTTGCTTACTTGACCGACCAGTCGCGCGGCAGCTGGGCGCCGCTCTTCTTCAGGCCTTCCATGTAGGCCTTGAGGATCTCGGTGCCCGGCGCGCCCTTGCCCTGCAGGTCGGCGGCCCAGGTCTGCGCCACGTTGGGAATGGTGTCGGCCCAGCGCTGGCGCTCGGCGGCTGGCAGCTCGCTGACGGTGGCGCCGGCGGCGGCCATCTTCTGCAACAGCGCGTCGGCGGTGGAGCGCTGTGCCTCGGCAAAGCGCTTGTCGTACTCCACACCCACTTCGCGGAACACCTGCTGCACCTCGGGGGGCAGCGCGTCAAAGCGGCGCTTGTTCATCACCACGGCGCCTGCAAACATCGAGCCGAAGTTCACCTTGGTCACATAGGGTGCCACCTCGTGCAGCTTGGCGCCCCAGGCGCCGGTGCTGAAGGTGATGGCGCCGTTGGACACACCCGACTTGATGTCCTCGTAGTAGGTCGGCAGCGAGCCGGCCACCGCGACCGCGCCGGTGTTCTTCACCCAGTTGGCCGACGGGCCGGGCGCGCTGATCTTCTTGCCCTTGAGGTCGTCGATGGACTTGACCGGGAAGTTGGTCCAGAGGTGGTAGGTGTCCAGCGCCGTGCCACCCAGGTAGACCAGGCCGTTCTTGGTCCAGGTGTCGCCCATGGCCGGGATCTTCTTCTGCATGTCGGCCACGATGGTGCCGACCGCGCCCAGGTTGTCGGTGCCGAAGGGCGCCACGTAGCTCACGTTCTGCATCGGGAACTTGGCAGCCTCGAACAGCGTGCCGACGAAGCCGAAATCGGCGATGCCATCGGAAATGCCCTTGGACTCGGCGCCGATCTTGATCAGCGTGCCGCCCCAGGCCTTGGTCCATTCCACTTTGTGCTTGCCGCCGGCCGCGGCCAGGCGCTTGTCCACCTCGGGGATGTAGAACTCATCCAGCAGCTTGACCCACAGGAACACCGGCGGGTGGCCGCCCGCGGCGGTGAGCTTGATGGTCTGCTGCGCGTGGGCGCTGTGCAGGCCCGCGAAGGCGAGAGCCGATGCGAGCAGGGTGGTCTGGAAGGTGCGGCGTTTCATGCTTGTCTCCGTGAGGTGGTGGAAGGCGATGGCGCTCTGCGGCGCGGGGACGGGGAAACCGGGGGGGACAGGGGCATCACGGCCGCGATGCCGGCGGTGATGAAGTCGATCAGCAGCGGCGCCGCCTCGGGCGCACAGACCTGGTTGCGTCCGCGCGAAAGCGTCGGTGCGCGGTGGTCGGTGATGTGGTGCAGCAGCGCGCCCAGCGCGAACTGGTAGGCCCAGGCGGCCAGGGCGCGGTCGTGGCCCGGCCGGGCGGCGTGGATGGCGTCGATGAAGCTGTGGGCCAGCGGGTCGAAGAACTCGGTCAGCACCCGGTGCGTCTCGGGCGTCTGGCGGGCCAGCTCGCGGCCCACCAGCTGGGCGTAGTACTCGCCCTCGGCGCTCGCGCGCTGCACCAGCACCGGCCGCACGAAAGCCTCCACCACCTGGCGCAGGAAGGCCTCTGTCGGCGGCCCGGTCAGCACCTGCTGCAGCAGCGCCAGGCGTTCCTGGATGGTGCCTTGCCAGTGCTGGAAGATGGCGTGGAACAGCTCGCTCTTGGGGCCGTAGTAGTAGCCCACCAGCGCCAGCGGCACCTGGGCCTCCTCCGCGATCTGGCGGATCGACACGCCGTGGTAGCCGTGCTGCGCGAACAGCTTCTCGGCCGCGAGCAGGATGGCCATCTGCCGGTCGGGCCGCTGCGGTGTGCCCTGCGCGGCGGTGGACCGGGCGCGGGATGTTCGGGGGGCGGGGCGGGTGGCCATGGAGCGGTATTGAACGTTTGTACAAAAAAGTTGAACATCCGTACAAACCCTTGCGCCCGCCGACCTGACAACTGCGCGATAGCTGCCGCCGCGCACCCGCTGCTACCCTGCGCCGCAGGAGACAAAAAACATGGCCACGACACCGCCCCCGTACGTTCCCCAGATCCGCCTTTACCAGGAGTGGCTGGCCCGCGAGCGCGGCCTGCGCTTCGACAGTTACGACGCGCTCTGGCGCTGGTCCACCACCGAGCTGGACGCCTTCTGGCAGAGCATCTGGGACTACTTCGATCTGCGCTCGCCCACGCCGCACACGGCCGTGCTCGAACGCAACGTGATGCCCGGCGCGCGCTGGTTCCCCGGCGCGCAGTTCAACTACGCGCAGCAGGTGTTCCGCCATGTCGACGCGGCGCACGCGGCGGGTTTTCCCGCCGTGATCTCGGACAACGAAAAGTGCCAGCGCCGCGAACTGAGCTGGCCCGAGCTGCGGCGCCAGGTCGCGTCGCTCGCGCTGCACCTGCGGGCCCAGGGCGTGAAACCCGGCGACCGGGTGGCCGCCTATCTGCCCAACATCCCCGAGACCATGGTCGCCTTCCTCGCGGTGGTCAGCATCGGCGGCGTGTGGAGCGTGTGCGCGCCCGACATGGGAACGAATGCGGTGCTCGACCGCTTCAAGCAGATCGAGCCGGTGGCGCTGATCGCTTGCGACGGCGTGAGCTACGGCGGCAAGGACCACGACCGCCTGGCCGTGGTGGCCGAGCTGCGCGCGGCGCTGCCGACGGTGCGCCACGTGATCCTGCACACCAACCTGGCGCAGGAGCCCGCGGACATCGACCGTGCGCTGGAGTTGGCGCAGCCTTGCGACGACTTCCACACCGCTACCGCGCGCAACGACGCGGCGGTGGCGGCCTTCGAGCCGCTGTGGCTGCCCTTCGACCACCCGCTGTGGATCGTCTACAGCAGCGGCACCACGGGCCTGCCCAAACCCATCGTGCATGGCCACGGCGGCACCGTCATCGTGGCCATGGCGCTCAAGACCCTGCACAACGACGTGGGTTGCAGCTACGCGCCCAACAGCTGGGGCGAGCGCTACCACTGGTACAGCTCCACTGGCTGGGTGATGTGGAACGCGCAGGTCAGCGGCCTGCTGGCCGGCACCACCTGCGTCATCTACGACGGCAACCCGGGCGGCTCAAAAGACAAGCCCGACTGGACCGTGCTCTGGCGCTTTGCGGCGCGCGAGGGCGTCACCTTCTTCGGCGCGGGTGCGGCGTTCTTTGCCAACTGCCTCAAGGCGGGTGTGGACCTCTCGACCTGTGGCGACCTCTCAAGCGTGCGCGCGCTCGGCACCACCGGCTCGCCGCTGTCGGAAGATGCGCAGCGCTGGGGCACATCCCAGTTCGCCGCCATCGCGAAGACCGAGGTGCAGAAAGACATCTGGTGGTGCAACATTTCCGGCGGCACGGACTTTGCCGGCGCCTTCATCGGCGGGAATCGCGAGCTGCCGCAGACCCCCGGCCGCATGCAGTGCCGCTTGCTGGGTTGTGCGGTCGAGGCCTGGGACGAGCAAGGCCGCCCGGTCACCGATGCCGTGGGGGAACTGGTCTGCGCGCAACCCATCCCGTCCATGCCGCTGTACTTTGTCGGCGACACCGACCACCAGCGCCTGATCGGCAGCTACTTCGACATGTACCCACCGGGCCACGGCCGACGACCTGGCGGCGGCGATCTGGGCAAGGAAGCCGGCGCCGTCTGGCGCCATGGCGACTGGCTGCGCATCTTCCCAGACGGTTCCTGCGTCATCTACGGCCGGTCGGATGCCACCATCAACCGCCACGGCCTGCGCATGGGCACCAGCGAGCTGTACAGCGCGGTCGAGGCCCTGCCCGAGGTGCTCGACAGCATGGTGGTGGACCTCGAATACCTCGGCCGCGAGAGCTTCATGCCGCTGTTCGTGGTGCTGCGCCCCGGGCTCACCTTGGACGAGGCGCTCTCCGCGAAGATCAGCGGCGCCATCCGCACCGCGCTCTCGCCGCGCTTCGTGCCCGACCAGATCCTGCAGGTGGCCGAAATCCCGCGCACGCTCTCGGGCAAGAAGCAGGAGCTGCCGATCAAGAAGCTGCTGCTCGGCCAGTCGCTGGACAAGGTGATCAACCGGGAGGCCATGGCCAACCCGGGTTGCCTGGACTGGTACGCGGCCTACGCCCGCCAGCGGGCCGGCGCCACCCCGGCCTGAAGCCCCGGTCGTGTACATGGTGAAACCGCTTGTTACTGGTCAAGCCGGCCGCTTTGATGAACACTTTCGGGTGATCGCACTGCGCAGTGCCCATTCCAGCGCGCAGCCACCGATCAGATCGGAGGACGCAGATGAACCGCGGCATTTCTCCTGTAGAGCCCGAAGGCCTGTTCGAGCCCCTGGACATTGACATCGATAGCCTGGACCACGCGCTGATGGACCTGCTGACGAGCGACTGGCAGACCCTGGACGACGGCGAGCCACATGGCGCGGCTGTGGTGGCGCCAGAACACATCCCGACCGTGCCCGACGCATTGAGGTGAGGGCGCCTGCACGGGTGCGGGGTCTGGCGTAGCATGCCGGACTTTCTCCACCACCCACCCGCAAGCCCATGCCCATCACCCTCTCGTCCGCCAGCCTGCCCGTCTTCCAGACCGCCCTGTCCAACCTGCTGCACTGCCTGAAAAAAGCCGAGGCCAACGCGGCCGCGCGCAAGTTCGATCCCAACGTGTTCGTCACGGCGCGCCTGGCGCCCGACATGCTGCCGTTTGCCGCCCAGATCCGCATCGCCTGCGACGCGGCCAAGAACGGCACCGCGCGCCTGGCCGGCGTCGAGGCGCCGAAGTTCGAGGACAACGAAACCACCTTCGCCGAACTGCAGGCCCGCATCACCAAGACCCTGGACTGGCTGGCCACCGTACCGGCCGCTTCCATCGACGGCCGCGAAGAAGCCCAGATCACCTTCCCGGTCGGCCGCGACAAGACCCGCACCATGACCGGCGAGGCGTATCTGAAGCACTGGGCCATCCCCAACCTGTTCTTCCACGTCACCACCGCCTACGCCCTGCTGCGCCACAACGGCGTGGACCTGGGCAAGGCCGACTACCTGGTGGGCGAGCAGGCCAGCGCGTGAACCCGGCGCGCGGGCAGCGTCTCCGGCGCGACTGAAACCGCGCCGGCTTCGGGGCGGCCCCGGTTCCCAGCGGGGGTCTGGCGGGCTATGTTGGCGGGTCGGTCCAACACCCCCCGCAGGAGACACGCATGAGCCATCCCCGCCGCCCCCATGCCCTGAGCCGCCGCCAGGTCCTCGCCTCAGCCGCCGCGCTTGCCGCGCCGGCCCTGCTGCCGGCCCATGTGCTGGCGCAGGACAAATTCCCCAGCCGCCCGATCAAGCTCATCGCACCCTGGCCCACCGGCGGCAGCAGCGACGCCGTGATGCGGGCCTTCGCCGACAGCGCGGGCAAGGCCCTGGGCGCTACGGTCATCGTGGAGAACAAACCCGGCGCAGGCGGCACGCTGGGCGCTTCCGCCATGGTCAGCGCCGCGCCCGACGGCTACACGCTGACGCAGCTGCCGCTGGGCATCTACCGCCTGCCGCACATGCAGGCGATGAACTTCGACCCGGTGAAGGACCTCACCCACATCGTCTGCCTCACGGGCTACACCTTCGGCATCGCCTGCACCGCCGATGCGCCCTTCAAGACGCTCAAAGACATGGTGGCCTACGCCAAGGCCAACCCGGGCAAGCTCGAATACGGCCACACCGGCACCGGCACCACGCCGCACCTGGCCATCGAGGAGTTCAGCGACAAGGCCGGCATCCAGCTCAACCCGGTCCCGTTCAAGGGTTCGGCCGAAATCATGCAGGCCATCCTCGGTGGCCACATCCGCATGATGAGCGGCACCACCGAGTTCGCGCCGCACGTGCAGAGCGGCAAGCTGCGCCTGCTGGCCACGCTGGGCAGCCAGCGCAACAAGGCCTTCCCCGATGTGCCCACCGTCAAGGAAAGCGGCTGGGACACCATCAGCGAATCGCCGTTTGGCATCGGCGGACCCAAGGGCATGGACCCGGCCACTGTCAAGGTGCTGCACGACGCGTTCAGGAAGACCCTGGAAGACCCGGCCGTGCTCGCCACGCTGGACAAGTTTTTCCAGCCCGTGATCTACATGAACACGGCCGACTACACCGCCTACGCCGAGCGCACCTTCAAGGCCGAGAAGGCGACCATCGAGCGGCTGGGGCTGGCGAAGAAAAGCTGACGGGGCGACGCGTCAAGCGGCGCAGCGCACAGACAGCACGATGCCCGTGGCCCACGACAGCACGGTCGTGTGGAAGCCGGGCAGTGTGGTCAGTGTCCGCAACAACGCCTGGGCCTTGAGGTCGTGGCCCTCGGGCCAGTTCGGCTGCGGCCGCATGTCGTCCACCACGTACACGCCGCCCGGCAGCAGCAGCGCCAGGGTCTCGTGCAGCCGACGGTACTTGCCGGGCCACGAGTCCGCAAAGACCAGGTCGAACGAGCCGGGCGGGAGCGTGTCCAGCCACGCATCGCCATCGGCGCACACCACCGACAGACGCGGGTCGTGCCCGAGGTGACGTTGCGCGATGGCCAGCACGGCTTGGTCGTTGTCCACCGTGGTGAGCGTGGCGTGCGCGTCCATGCCGTCCAGCAGCCAGGCGGTGGACAGGCCGGTGCCTGTGCCGATTTCGAGCAGGCGTCCGCCAGGCTTGCTGGCCGCCAGGGTGCGCAGCAGGCTGCCCGTGAGCGGTTCGGAGGCCATGGTGAAACCGGCTGCGCAGGTGTCGGCCAAAAGGGCGGCGAGCGCCGTCGGTTCGCGAAGGGAAAGGTGATCGTTCATGTTCGTTGATCCCGAGGAGTGAGGGCGGAAAGGGTTCGCGCGTCACATCCCTGCCGGCCGCTGCGGCAGCCGGTGGTCAAACGGGGCAGGGGGATCAGCAGCCTGCAGTTGCAGGCGGAAGGCGCGCGGTCCTGCCCCGGCCCTGTAGCAGCAGGGTGCGCAGCGAGGGTGTGGACAGGCGCGACAACATGGAAAGGCATCTTAGGCTATGGGTCGCACGTTGTGCGAGGCCACAGAAGTCCGCTCGATACACTGTCTCCCGCATGAATAGAGCGCTTCAGCCAGCGGGGACTGAAGTCTCCGAAGTCGTTTGCACACCCTGTTGTGTTCCAACCATTGCCAATCCAGATGCTTCTGTGCGCCATCCAGGGTGACATCACCAAGCTGCGCGTCGACGCCATCGTCAACGCGGCCAACTCGTCGTTGCTCAGTGGCGGCGGGGTGGACGGGGCCATCCACAGGGCCGCGGGGCCCGATCTGCTGCACGAATGCCGCCTGCTCGGAGGTTGCAAGACGGGCGACGCTAAGCTGACCAAGGGGTATCGACTGCCCGCCCGGTTCATCATTCACACGGTCGGACCGGTCTGGCGTGGCGGCGAGCACGGGGAGCCCGCACTGCTCGCGTCCTGCTACCGGCGGTCGCTGGAAGTGGCGGCGGCCGCCGGGGTGGAGTCGCTGGCGTTCCCGAGCATCAGCACAGGCATCTTCGGCTACCCCATCGAAGAGGCGTCGACGGTGGCCGTTGGGACGGTGCGCCAGGTGCTGGCGGCCGGATGCCCGGTGCAGTCCGTCACCTTCTGCTGCTTCTCGGCGGCCGACCTCGCGGTGTACCGGGCGGCGTTGGCCTGAGCGGGAACCAGTCGTTCACCCCCGCACCAGACAAGCCGCGATCCGCGTCCCCTCCGCGAACACGAAGTCCTTGAACGCCTGGTTCACTCCGTTGAGCGCGGCGTCGCGGCGGTGGATGAAGCACCAGTCGATGTACTTGGGCATGTCGGCCAGGTCGAGCACCGTGATGCGGCCGGCTTCCAGCTCCACCTGGAACACGTGGGCCGAGAGGAAGCTGATGCCCAGGCCTTCCATCACCGCGTGTTTCACGGTCTCGTTGCCCGAGAGTTCCAGCCGCTGGCGCACCTGGATCGATTGCGCCTGCAGCAGCTGTTCGAGAAACAGCCGGGTCGACGAACCCGGCTCGCGGAAGATGAAGTCCTCCTGCCGAAGGTCGGTCCATTCCAGCGCGTTGCGTTTGGCCAGCGGGTGGGTCACCGAGGCCACGATGCAGTGCGGGTGGCGCGCGAAGCTGTGCGCCTCCACGTCCGCCTCCGACGGCGGGTAGCCGGTGATGGCGATGTCCAGCCGCCGCTCGGCCAGCAGGTCCAGGATCTCGCCGCGCTTGGCCACCGTGAGCTTGAGGTGCACGTCTGGGTGGCGCTGGTGGAACTCGCTGAGCAGGCGCGGCGCGAAGTAGTTGGCCGTCTGCACCACGCCCAGGTGCAACAGGCCGCGCAGCCCGCGCGAGGTTTCCTTGCTGCCGTCGCTGGCGTAGAAGGCCATGGCCTCTTCGGCCGCGCGCACCTGCGCCAGGATGATGCGCGCGTGCATCAGCAGCTCCTGCCCGGCGTCGCTCAGGCGGCGGCGGTCGGCCGGGTCGAACAGGGCGGTGCCCAGCGCCTGCTCGATCTGGCGCACCGCCATCGACACCGCAGGCTGGGTCATCTCCAGCTGCTCGGCCGCGCGCGAGAAGCTGGCGCTGGTGGCCACGGCCTCAAACACGCGCAGCTGGCGCACCTTCAACTGCATCATGGCGGGATCTCCTCGGGACATTCCCGCAGAAAACGGCCCATGCTGCACTGCGATGGGGCGTGTTTGGCGGGTTTTGGGGCTAACTATAAATCGATCTGATGGTTCGAATAAAAAGCCATCAATAGCCCGAATACTGTGCGGTCCCTAGCATCGCGGCCCATGAACACAGCCACCACCCCTTTTCCCCGCTGGGACGACGCCGCCACCGCCGGCATGGACGAGCCCCACCTGCTCCTGTACCGCTCCAACCTGCTGGGTTCGGACCTGCGCATCACCAACTACGGCGGCGGCAACACCTCGGCCAAGATCGTCCACAAGGACCCGCTGACCGGCCGGGACGTGGAAGTGCTGTGGGTCAAGGGCTCGGGTGGCGACGTCGGCTCGATGAAGCTCGACGGTTTCTCCACCCTCTACATGGACAAGCTGCGCGCGCTGCAGGGCCTGTACCGCGGTCTGGAGCACGAGGACGAGATGGTCGGCTACCTGCCGCACTGCACCTTCAACCTCAACACCCGCGCCGCGTCCATCGACACGCCGCTGCACTCCTCGCTGCCCTACACCCACGTCGACCACATGCACCCCGACGCGGTGATCGCGATCGCGGCCATGGCGAACTCCGAGGCCATCACACGACAAGTCTTCGGCGGCACCGTGGGCTGGATGCCCTGGCTGCGCCCGGGCTACGAACTGGGCCAGCAGCTCAAGGCCTACAACGAAGCCCACCCCGGCCTGCGCGGCATTGTGCTGGGTGGCCACGGCCTGTTCAGCTGGGGCGAGACCTCCAAGGCCTGCTACGAGAACACGGTGGACCTGATCGAGACCGCCCAGAACTGGCTGGCCGCCGAGCGCGCCGAGAAGAAGGTGCAGGTGTTCGGCGGTGCGCGCTTCGAATCGCTGCCCGACGCCCAGCGCGACGCCACGCTGGCGCGTGTGCTGCCGGTGTTGCGCGGGCTGGCCAGCGCGGCCGGCGGCCACAAGCTGCTGCACCTCAACACCTCGGCCGAAGTGATGCAGTTCGTCAACTCCGCCGAGCTGGAGCCGCTGGCGGCGCTGGGCACCTCCTGCCCCGACCACTTCCTGCGCACCAAGATTCGCCCGCTGATCGTGCCCGAGTCGGTCTACAGCCTCGAGGGCGCCGCGCTCAAGGACGCGCTCAACCAGCTGCTGGCCGGCTACCGCGCCGACTACGCGGCCTACTACGAACGCTGCAAGCGCGCCACCAGCCCGGCCCTGCGCGACCCCAACCCGGTGGTGCTGCTGCTGCCGCGCATCGGCATGGTGACGATTGCCAAGGACAAGGCCACGGCCCGCATCGCCGGCGAGTTCTATGTGAACGCCGTCAACGTGATGCGCGAGGCCAACGCGGTGGACCGCTACGTCGGCCTGCCCGAGCAGGAAGCCTTCGACATCGAGTACTGGTTGCTCGAAGAAGCCAAGCTGCAGCGCATGCCCAAGCCCAAGCCCCTGGTCGGCCGCGTGGCCTTCATCACCGGTGGTGCGGGCGGCATCGGCCAGGCGATTGCGCGCCGCATGCTGCAGGAAGGCGCCTGCGTGGTGCTGGCCGACATCGACCAGACCGCGCTGGACAGCGTGACCGCGGCGCTGGCCAAGGCCCACGGCAAGGACCATGTGCGCGGCGTGCTGTGCAACGTGACCGACGAGGCCTCGGTGATCGCCGCCTACGGCCGCGCGGCGGTGGAATTCGGTGGCGTGGACATCCTGGTCAGCAACGCCGGCATCGCCTCGGCCGCACCCATCGACGAAACCACGCTGGAGCTGTGGAACCGCAACCAGAGCATCCTGGCCACCGGCTACTTCCTGGTCGGTCGTGAGGCCTTCAAGGTCATGAAGGCGCAGGGCGTGGGCGGCTCCATCGTGATGATCGCCAGCAAGAACGGCATGGTCGCCAGCGCGCAGGCCACGGCCTACTGCGCCGCCAAGGCCGCCGAGATCCAGCTCTCGCGCAGCTTCGCGCTCGAAGGCGCGCCGCTGGGCATCCGCTCCAACGTGGTCAACCCCGACGCCGTGATCCGCGGCTCCAAGATCTGGACCGGCAAGTGGAGCGAAGAACGCGCCGCCGCCAACAAGATCGAAGAGGGCGACCTCGAAGCCTTCTACCGCGACCGCTCGATGCTCAAGCGCAGTGTGTTCCCGGAAGACATCGCCGAGGCCACCTATTTCTTCGCCTGCGAGGACCTCAGTGCCAAGAGCACGGGCAACATCCTCAACGTCGACGCCGGCAACCTCGCCGCGTTCACCCGCTGAACCCGCGCCGAGCACTGGAGACCACCATGAACCTCATTTCCGCCGACGCGATCACCGCGCACAACGAGCCGCTGCTGCGCCACGTGCGCAACGACTACGAGCACTTGGGCGAGCAGCTGGCGCGCCGCCATATCGACATCGACACCGTGCGCCAGCAGGTGGCGGCCTTCGGTGTCGCCATCCCCAGCTGGGGCGTGGGCACGGGCGGCACGCGCTTCGCGCGCTTCCCTGGTCAGGGCGAGCCGAGAAACGTGTTCGACAAGCTGCAGGACTGCGGCGTGATCCAGCAACTGGCGCGCGCCACGCCCACGGTGAGCCTGCACATCCCCTGGGACAAGTGCAGCGACTGGAGCGAGCTGCGTGACGCGGCGGCCAGTGCGGGCCTCGCCTTCGACGCCATGAACTCCAACACCTTCAGCGACCAGCCTGGCCAGGCCCACAGCTACAAGTTCGGCAGCCTCACGCACACCGACGCCGCCACCCGCGCGCAGGCCGTGGCGCACAACCTCGAGTGCATCGAAATCGGCAAGGCGCTGGGATCGAAGGCGCTGACGGTCTGGATCGGTGACGGCAGCAACTTCCCGGGCCAGCAGCACTTCCGCCGCGCCTTCGATCGCTACCTGGAGAGCGCGCAGCAGATCTACGCCGCGCTGCCGGGCGACTGGCGCATGATGCTGGAGCACAAAATCTGCGAGCCGGCCTTCTACGCCACCGTGATCCAGGACTGGGGCTCCAGCTTCCTGGCCGCGCAGACCCTGGGCCCGAAAGCGCAGTGCCTGGTGGACCTCGGCCACCACGCGCCCAACGTCAACATCGAGCTGATCGTCGCGCGCCTGATCGCCGCCGGCAAGCTCGCGGGCTTCCACTTCAACGACAGCAAGTACGGCGACGACGACCTCGACGCTGGCAGCGTCAGCCCCTACCGCCTGTTCCTGGTGTTCAACGAGCTGGTGGCGGCGGCGCACGAGGGTGTGGCCTTCGACCCGGCCTACATGCTGGACCAGAGCCACAACGTCACCGACCCCATCGAGAGCCTGATGACCAGCGCCGTCCAGGTGCAGCGCAGTTATGCCCAGGCCCTGCTGGTGGACCGCGCCGCGCTGGACGCCGCGCAGGACGCGAACGACGCGCTCACCGCGACGCACCTGCTCAAGCAGGCCTTCCAGACCGACGTGACCCCTCTGCTGCAGCGCGTGCGACTGGACGCGGGCGGCGCCATCGACCCGGTGGCCGCCTACCGCGCCAGCGGCTACCGCCAGCGCGTCGCCGGCGAGCGCCCGGCTGCGGCCGGTGGCGGCGGCGGCATCGTCTGAACCCCACACCCGGTGCCGCTTGAGCGCAGCACCGGCCCCCATCCCGCTCGCGGGCACCACGCCGGCGACAGGACCCCAGGCCCCACCGGGTCGATCATCACCCACCGCGACGACAACTTCTGGAGACATCAACATGAAATCCCGCTTCGCACTGACCGCCGCCGCCCTGGCGCTTGCCCTGGCCCAGCCCGCCTTCGCCGCCGACAAGATCGCTCTGGTGGTCAAGAGCCTGGGCAACGGCTTCTTCGACGCCGCCCACCAGGGCGCGCTCGAAGCCGCCAAGGAGCTCAAGGACGTCGAGATCATCTACACCGGCCCCGCCAAGGCCACCGCCGAAGGCCAGATCGAAATCGTCAACTCGCTGATCGCCCAGAACGTCAAGGCCATCGTCATCTCCGCCAACGACCCCGACGCCCTGGTGCCCTCGCTCAAGAAGGCCATGCAGCGCGGCATCAAGGTCATCTCCTTCGACTCCGGCGTGAAGAAGGAAGGCCGCCTGATGCAGCTGAACCCTTCGAACAACGCGCTGATCGGCGAGAAGCTGGCCAAGATGAGCGAGCAGGTGGTGGGCAAGACGGGCGAGATCGCGGTGCTGTCGGCCACCGCACAGGCCACCAACCAGAACATCTGGATCGGCGAGATGAAGAAGGTGCTGGCCAAGCCCGAATACAGCGGCCTGAAGCTGGTCAGCGTGGTCTATGGCGATGACCAGACCGACAAGAGCTACCGCGAAGCGCAGGGCCTGTTCAAGAGCTACCCGAACCTCAAGGCCATCGTCGCCCCGACCACGGTGGGCATCGCCGCTGCCGCCAAGGCCGTGCAGGACGAGAAGAAGGTCGGCCAGATCTTCGTGACCGGCCTGGGCCTTCCTTCGGAAATGGCCGGCCACGTCAAGAGCGGTGCGGTCAAGTCCTTCGCGATCTGGAACCCCATCGACCTGGGCTATTCGTCCATCCACGCCGTGCACGCCTTCATGAAGGGCACCGCCAAGGGCGCCAAGGGCGAGGTGATTTCGCTGGGCCGCGTCGGCAAGGCCACGCTGGACGAGAACGGCGAAGCCGCGATGGCCGAGCCCTTCACCTACGACGCGACCAACGTCGAGAAGTTTGCCAAGATCTTCTGATCCCGAAAGCCTTGCACCGTGCGACTGGTGGCCATGACCTCTGAGAATCCCTCCGCCTGGCTCCGGCTGCAAGGCATCCACAAACGCTTCGGCCCGACCCACGCCCTGCGGGGCGTGGACCTCGAACTGGTGCCGGGCGAGGTGCTCGCCCTCATCGGCGAGAACGGCGCCGGCAAGTCCACGCTGGTGAAGCTGCTGACCGGTGTGTACCCGGTCGACGAAGGGCAGATCCTGCTCGGCGGCGAGCCGGTGCGCTTCGGCCGCGCGCAGGACGCGCAGGCGGCCGGCATCGTCGCGGTGCACCAGGAAACCGTGATGTTCGAGGAGCTGTCCGCGGCCGAGAACATCTTCATCGGCCGCCAGCCCATGCGCCGCCTCGGCCCGCTGTCGGTCATCGACTGGGCGCGCATGAACACCGAAGCGCAGGCCGTGCTCGACCAGGTGGGCGCGGGTTTTGCCGCCACCACGCCGGTCAAGCAGCTGAGCCTGGCGCAGCGCCACCTGATCGAGATCGCCCGCGCGCTCTCGCAGCAGGCCAAGGTGGTGATCCTCGACGAACCCACGGCCGCGCTCTCGCAGGCCGAGATCCGCGACTTCTATGGCCTGGTGCGGGGCCTGAAGGCGCAGGGCGTGGCTGTGCTGTTCATCACCCACAAGTTCGACGAAATCTTCGCCGTCGCCGACCGCTACGTGGTGCTGCGCGACGGCGCCTCGGTCGGCCACGGCCGCATCGCCGACGCGAAGGAAAACGAGCTGGTCCGCCTCATGGCCGGCCGCGAGATCAGCAAGATCTACCCCCACATCCCGCGCCAGGCGGGCGAGGTGGTGCTGGAGGTGCAGAACCTCTCGCACCCCACCGAATTCGACAGCCTGAACTTCTCGCTGCGAGCCGGCGAGATCCTGGGCTTCTACGGCCTGGTCGGCGCCGGCCGCAGCGAGGCCATGCTCGCGCTCATGGGCCTGAACCCGCAGGCGCGCGGCGACATCCGCGTCGGCGGCCAGGCGCTGAAGGTGCGCGAGCCGGCCGATGCGATTGCCGCCGGCCTGGCCTACGTGCCCGAAGAGCGCCAGCGGCAGGGCGGCATCCTGGACTTTTCGGTGCGCCACAACATCTCGCTCGCGGGCCTGGCCGGCCCGGTGACGCAGGCCGCGCCGCTCTCGCGCGGGCCCTGGCTCTCGGCCGCGCGCGAGGCCGCGCTGACCGATTCCATGATCGGCCGCCTGCGCATCAAGACCGCGAGCCACGACACGCCGCTCTCGGGCCTGTCGGGCGGCAACCAGCAGAAGGTGGTGATCGCCAAGTGGCTGGGCCTGAACCCGCGCATCGTCATCCTCGACGAGCCCACCAAGGGCATCGACGTCGGCGCCAAACAGGCGGTCTACCAGCTGATCGCCGACATGGTCGCGCAAGGCCTGGCCGTCATCCTGGTGTCCAGCGAGCTGCCCGAGGTCATGCACCTCGCGCACCGCACCGTGGTCATGCGGCGCGGCCGCATGGTCGCGACCTTTGAACAGGGCGAGGCCGACGCCGAGACCATCGTCGCGGCCGCCTCGGGCCTCGCGCACGAAGCCGTCGAACACGCCTCCTACACCGCCGCACCGAAGGAGCTGGCCGCATGAGCGCCGCGCCGGGCCGTTCCCAAGCAAGCTCGCACCGCAGTGCGCAGCACGGAGGTATTTCATTGACCGCCGCATTCACGAATCATTGGCACGCCCGCCGCCGCGAATGGCTGCTCGCGGCCATCATCGTCCTCATCGTGCTGGCCGTGGGCTGGCGCGCGCCGGTGTTCCTGAGCGCGCGCAACGCGCTGGACATCGGCAACGACTCGGCCATCCTCGTCATCCTCGTGATGGGCCAGATGCTGGTGCTGCTCACACGCGGCGTCGACCTGTCGGTGGCCTCCAACCTTGCGCTCACCGGCATGCTCTGCGCGCTGGCCGCGCGGGCCTGGCCAGGCATGCCGCTGGTGCTGATGCTGCTCATGGCCTGCGCCATCGGTGCGCTGCTCGGCGCGGTCAACGGCTGGCTGATCATGCGGTTCTCCCTGCCGCCCATCGTGGTCACACTGGGCACGCTCTCGGCCTACCGCGGCGCGATCTTCGTGGCCAGCGGCGGTGCCTGGATTTCTGACCACGAGATCCACCCGCTCATCAAGGGCCTGCCGCGCGAGACCTGGCTGGGCCTGCCGGCACTGATCTGGTTCGCGTTTGCCGTCGCGCTGGCCACCGCCTGGCTGCTGCGCTGGCGCCGCGAAGGGCGCGAGCTCTACGCCTACGGCGGCAACCCGCACGCCGCGCTGTACGCCGGCATCCCGGTGCGCCAGCGCCTGGTCATGGCCTACACGCTCTCGGGCTTGCTGGCCGGGCTCGCGGGCCTGCTGTGGGTGGGACGTTATTCGATTGCCTTCACCGAACTCGCCTCGGGCTACGAGCTGACCGTGATCGCCGCCTGCGTGATCGGCGGCGTCAGCATCGGCGGCGGTGTCGGCACGATTGCCGGCGCGCTGCTGGGTGTGCTGTTCATCGGCGTGGTCAACGGCGCGCTGCCGGTGATCCAGGTCTCGCCGTTCTGGCAGCAGGCGATTGCCGGCGCGGTCATCCTGGTCTCGGTCGTGCTCAACGCCCGCGCCGACCGCACGCAGGGCCGTCAGATTCTCGACAAGGGCCAGGGCCAACCTCAAGGAGCGGCCGCATGAAGGCACTCGACACCTGGGAGCGCATCCTGATTGCGCTGATCGTGCTGGTCTACCTGGGCTTCGGCCTGGGCATCGAGGGCTTCTTCACGCCCTACGCGCTGGCGGACAGCACCTACAACTTCTCCGAGAAGGCGCTGATCGCGCTGGCCATGGCGCTGCTGGTGATCGCGGGCGAGATCGACCTCTCGATTGCCGCCACCATGGCCCTGGCGTCCATGGCCATGGGCTTCGCGATGAAGGCCGGCGCCGACACCGGCACCATGGTGCTCGCGGCGCTCGCCACCGGTGTGGCCTGCGGCGCGCTCAACGGCTGGCTGGTCACGCGCTGGAAGCTGCCCTCCATCGTCGTCACCATCGGCACGCTTTCGCTCTACCGCGGCCTGGCGCAGGTCGTGCTGGGGGACCAGGCCCTCACCGGCTACCCCGAGACGCTGGTCACCTGGGGCAACGGCTACCTGGGCGATCTGCTCGGCCTGCCCTGGCTGATCGTGCCCATCGAGTTCGCGGTGATGCTCGTGGCGGCCCTGCTGGTCGGCCTGTTCCTGCACGCCACGGTGCATGGCCGGCGCGTCTACGCCATCGGCGCCAATGCCACGGCCGCGCGCTTCTCTGGCATCGCTGTCGACCGCTACCGCATGGGTCTGTTCATCTTCGCGGGCGTCATGGCCGCGCTGGCCGCCGTGCTGCTCACCGGCCGCATCGGCAGCACCCGGCCCAACCTCGCCATGGGCTGGGAGCTGGACGCGGTGACCATCGTCATCCTCGGCGGCGTGTCCATCCTGGGAGGCAAGGGCAGCATCGTCGGCACCCTGCTGGCCGCTGTGCTGCTGGGCAGCTTCACCTTCGCCATGGGCATGCTCAACGTCACCGGCATCGTGGTCTCCATGGTGGTCGGCGGCCTGCTGATCGTGGCCATGGTGCTGCCGATCTACCTGCGCCGCTTCATGGCGCGTGTCCGCCCGGCGCAGCCGGTGCGCGGGAGCTTCACATGAGCACGAACACGCGCGCCACGGAAAAGCACGCCTTCCGCATGTTCCTCAACCCGGGCTGCGTCGACGAATACCGCCGCCGCCACGACGCCATCTGGCCCGAGCTGGTCAGCCTGCTGAAAGAGAGTGGCATCGAGGACTACAGCATCTACCTCGACGCCGAACACCATGTGCTGTTCGCGGTGCTGCGCCGCCGCGCCGGCCACACCATGGCCAGCCTGCCGCAGCACCCGGTGATGCAGCGCTGGTGGCAGCACATGAAGGACATCATGCGCAGCAACCCGGACGGTTCGCCGGTCGCCGAAGACCTGCCTTGTCTCTTCCATATGGATTGACCATGGACCGCCACGCCCACACCCTGGTGCTGGACATCGGCAAGAGCAACGCCAAGCTGGTGCTGTTCAGTGCCGAGGGCGACGTGCTGGCGCGGCGTGTTCACGCCAACGCCCCGGTCGAGACCGACGGCTACACCGCGCTCGGCACCGACGCCCTGCAGGCCTGGCTGCTCGACGCCATGCCCACGCTGCCCGAGCGCCGGCAGATCGGCCGCATCGGCATCACCACGCACGGCGCGGCCTTCTGCGCCCTCGGCGACGAGGGCCTGGCGCTGCCGCCGATGGACTACGAGTGGGACGGCTACGGCCCCTGGCGCGAGCGCTACGTGGCCCTGCTCGACGGCTTTGAGGTGACCGGCTCGCCGCTGCTGCCGCTGGGCCTGAACGCCGGCCTGCAGCTCTACTGGCTGCAGCAGAACCGGCCCGAAGCCTGGGCGCGCGTGCGCCACTGGCTGCCCTACCCGCAGTACTGGGCCTGGTGGCTCACGGGGGTGGCCGCGAACGAAGCCACGTCCCTGGGTTGCCACACCCACCTCTGGCAACCCGCGCGCAACGCCTTCGCCCCCTGGGCCGTGCGCCAGGGCCTGACCGACCGCTTCGCGCCGCTGCGCCTGGCGCACGAAGTGCTGGGCCCGCTGCGGCCCGAGCTGGCCGCCACACTCGGGCTTGCGCCCGACTGCCGCGTGCACGTCGGCCTGCACGACAGCAACGCCTGCCTCGCACGCCACCTGCACGCGCTGCCCGGCGCCAGCGTGGTCTCCACCGGCACCTGGACCGTGGTCATGGCGCCCGGCGTGCCCACCGACGCACTCACGCTCGACCCGCTGCGCGACCAGCTTTTCAACCAGTCGGTGGAGGGCCAACCAGTGCCCACCGCGCGCTTCATGGGCGGCCGCGAATTCGCCCACCTTTGCCACGGCGCCGACCCCTCGCTGGCCACGCTGCGCGCGCTGCGCGACGTGATCGAAGCGGGCTGGATGGTGTTGCCCGAAGACAGCGCCCAGCCCGGCGCGGCGCACGGCCGCGTGGCCGAACTGCGCCAGTGCGAACGCCGCATCGGCAACCGCCCCGGCGAGGTGCCGCTGCACCTGCGCCCCGCGCTCGGCGCCTGGTACTGCGCCCTCATGACCGCGCAGACCCTGCGCGAACTGCTGCCCCAGGGGCTGGCCGCGGAGGCCGCACACACCGTCGTGCTCGAAGGCCCCATGACCGACAACCCCGCCTTCGTCGCCGCGCTGGCCGCACTGCTCGCGCCTATGCGCCTGCTGCGCAGCGTGGATGAGGTGGAAGGCACGGCGCGCGGCGCCTGGCTCAGCACCCGCTGGGACGAACCGGCGGGGGAGGGCGCGCGGTACGCGGAGGTGGCGTTGCCGGAGGCGGTGGATGTGCAGAGGCTGCAGACGGCGCGGGGGGCCTGGGAGGCGGTGGTGGAGGGTGTGGCGGTCTGATAGGCTGCTGCACCAAGATGCCCGACGCCCTTCTCCTCCAGTTCAAACCTGACACCGACGGTACGGGCGAGCTCTTCGCGCGAGTCCATTGCAATGGCTACGCGGGCTCTGGGTCCGCATGGTTCGCCGTGTCTGCACTTGTGGATTTGGCAAAGAGACTTGGCGCTGCATTTCCGTTGCCGGCCGATTCACCGCTTGGAATACATGGGGGCTTCTTGAGCAAGTCCGGTGATGGTTTGGAACAGGAACATGTCGGACTCACGTTCTACCCTGTGGGTGCGGTTGGTCGGGTCGGTTGCCGTGTGGTGCTGAGCACCCCGGTTCATATGACCGACCGGCAGGAAAGCCAATGTTCCTTGGCGGTCGAGTTGCTCACCACCTACGAGATGCTTGGCACTTTTGCGCGGTCTCTCGCGCTGCTTGCAGCTGGCGGTGCAGATATGGCTGTTCTCGAAGTAGTCAGCTGACCAAGGCTCCCGTTCGATCGCGCTCCATGCCCGCCCTCGTCACACAACGCAAGGCCACCGATGAAGAGCTTGAGTGCCTGGCGAACATGCTTCGCGATGCGCCGACCAGCTATCAGCGGTTCAAGCAAGGTGTCGAAAACGCGGTCGTTCTCTGGGCTGTGACATCTCTTTGCTTTGTCGTGATCTGGTCGGTCATCGCATGGGTGGCTGGCAAGGTGGCCGATGTCCACTGGGGGTTGTCGAGCCCGGTCGGAGTCTGGGCGGTCATTGTGGTGATCCCTCTGTGTGGCATCTATGCGGCCATCTATAGCGTGCGCTGGGTCAGAGCCTGGAAGGACTATCGCCCACTAATTCAGGCTGACCTGAGCGCTGGGACAGTCTTGGAAGAGCGCTATGCCTTCACTGCGGCAAAACGGTTCCAGGAGCCCGAGCATGGGGGGCTGATCTATTTCCTGAACACGGTGCAAGGCAAGGTGTTCACCATGTTCGACGCCGAGAGCCAGGACCTTGGCATTTACGAACAAGACCCGCTCACCAGCAGCTTTCGTCCGATGTCGGAATTGGTCTTGGTGCGATCACCCCATACGGGCTTCGTCATCAGCAAGACCTTCTCCGGCGCCCCATTGGAGCTTGATCCCGCCCTGGAGCTTGAGGCCGATCCCAAAGACTGGCCTGAGTTCGAGGCCTACTGCCACATTGCGTGGGCAGACCTGGAGTCCCGGTTGGGCTCTAGGGGCACCACGCCGTTTGGTGGCGCAGCGCCAAGCTGAACAGGTGACCCATGCCCCGCTTCGTCGTTCTCCTCCGTGGTGTCAATGTCGGCGAGGCCAACTGCGAGAACGCTTCGGCGTCACCACGCCCGTCATCGTCAAGTCCGCCAGCGAGCTCCAGGCGATCGTGGACGGCAACCCCATCGTTCTCCCTGAAGTGGAACACGCGCGCTTCCTCGTGGCCTTCGCGATGGAGTCGGGCCCGAGAGGCGCTGCTGGGCCAAGCGGGCAAGGGCGTCACCACCCGCAACTGGGGCACGGTCATCAAACTGGCGGCGCTGGTTTGACGCCAGAATGCGGCGATCCTTCCCAACGCCACCCATGCTTCCATTCACCGTCGAACGCATCGATCACGTCGTGTTCCGTGTGCGCGACCTCGCCGCCAGCGTGGCGTTCTACGAGCGTGTGCTGGGCTGCCACCTCGTGCGCGAGCGGCCGGACCTTGGCCTCATGCACCTGCGGGCCGGCGCGTCCATGGTGGACCTCGTGTCCATCGACGGACCGCTGGGTCGGGTGG
Source organism: Hydrogenophaga luteola (assembly GCF_042648585.1). Classification (NCBI taxonomy): domain Bacteria; kingdom Pseudomonadati; phylum Pseudomonadota; class Betaproteobacteria; order Burkholderiales; family Comamonadaceae; genus Hydrogenophaga; species Hydrogenophaga luteola. The sequence goes on from NZ_JBHRXX010000001.1 coordinate 468,267, forward strand.
GCGGAGAAGGGCCGAAGGCGGAAGGGTGCAACGTCGACCACCTCTGCTTGCGGGTGGAGCCTTTTGACGAGCAGCGCATCGTGGCGCACCTCGCCGAACACGGCGTCGTTCCCAGAGGCCCGGCGAGCACCAACTTTGGTGCAGAGGGGGAGGGGCTCTCCCTCTACCTCTGCGACCCCGACGGCAACGTCATTGAACTCAAGGGGCGCGCCCACCGGGCAGCCTGACCGCATGCACATCCCCACACCATTCCCGTTGCGCCACGTGTTTCACCTGGCCTTGGCCATGACCCTGCTCACGCCACTCGCCGCACCCGCGCAGACCGGCACCGCGCCCGAACCGCTCCAGACCATCGAGCGCCTCGACGTCGGCCGCTACCTGGGCACCTGGTACGAGATCGCGAAATACCCCAACCGCTTCCAGGCGAAGTGCGTGGCCGATACGCAGGCGCTGTACCGGCGGCGCGACGACGGGCAGATCGATGTCGTCAACCGCTGCCGCCAGGCCAATGGCGAAATGACCGAGGCCGTGGGCCGAGCGCGCCAGATCGGCGCCGCCGATTCACCGAAGCTGGAGGTGCGCTTCGCCCCCGCTTGGCTGTCGTGGCTGCCCATGGTATGGGGCGACTACTGGGTCATCGACCTCGACCCGGCCTACCAGCTCGTCGCCGTCAGCGAGCCGAGCCGCGAGTACCTGTGGGTGCTGTCGCGCACGCCCACGGTGGACGCAGCGGTGTACCAGGCCTTGATGGGGCGCTTGCAGGCCAAGGGGTTTGACCTGTCGAAGCTGGAGAAGACGGCGCAGCCTGGGAGTGCGAATTGATCGATGTCCCCGACTGGCTGGATGCGCCCAGAGGCCTCGTTGTCGGCGTGCTGCGATTCCTCTGGTGGCTGGCCTGGGATGTGTGCGTCCAGACCGTGGGCTGGTCAATCGGCTGGTGCGCGCTGCGTGTTGTGACGCTGGGGCGTTATCCGCAGGAGCGCTTCGGCGGGGTGGACGACGCGGAGACGGGCACGGCCGTCCTGGTGGAGATCGTTGGTCTGGTGGTGTTGGCGGTGGGGATCTGGTGGTTGGCGGGGGAGTGGCCCTGAGGCGACGGTTGGAAGCTGGCATGGTGTGTGGACCAAGCCAGCGGGTAAATTGGCGCGCAGTCGCTTCATGGCCCCTGTCAAAAGCAGTTCATGCTCTTGCCAGGTTTCTAACGCACCCCTCAACACCCACCTAAGGAGTACTCATGGGAGCTTGGTCAGTTGATGCCTTTGGAAACGATGACGCCGCGGATTGGGCGTATGAACTGGAGGGCGCAGATGATCTTGGTCCGATCAAAGAGGCCTTTGCGTCTGTCCTTGAGGTGGGCAACGAGTACTTGGAGGCGTCCGAAGCAACAGTCGCGCTCGCTGCAGCAGAAGCACTTGCCCGGCTGATGGGCCACCCAGGTGAGAAGAATGCCTACACCGAGGCTGTTGACAACTGGGTTGCGAGGGCAACCGCCAAGCCAACAGCTGATCTCATCGACAAAGCGCAAGTCGTCATCTCCCGCATCCTCGCGAACAACTCCGAGCTCCATGAGCTTTGGAAAGACAGCGACGAATACGATGCTTGGCTGGTGTCCGTTGGAGACTTGCGTTCAAGGCTGGGGGCTTAAGTTGTCACAGACGCTGTCCGCTTTCCTGAAGTCAAGAAGTCTCGTTTCGATCCGCCGACGAGATGTCGATGACTACGGCATACAGGGCTTCCTTGTCGGAATGTCCGATGACCTGCTGGCCATCGAATACGTCTATGACTTCCAGATTGACGGGCTCATGGTCCTTCGCCGATCCGACATCAGCGAAGTCCGGCGAACCGCCACAGATGAGTTTCAGGAACGCCTTCTGAAGAAAGAAGGCATTCGCCCCGGACCGCAAATGCCTGTGGTGCTGGAACTCGATGGCTGGGGTGCGCTGATCCGGCAACTTTCTGCGCACTGCTCTTTGATGATCCTGGAGCGTGAACTCGGACCGGCGCCGGAGTTCGCCATAGGTCGGCCCGTTCGCATCACCGCTGCGCAGGTCGAGTTCCAGACCTTCAGCGGGATCGGCAAGTGGGCACCAAAGAACGACCGCCTGAAGTTCTCACAACTGACCTGCCTGCAGGTGAACACCCGCTACCTGGGCTTCTACCAGCGGTACTTCGAACGTCTTGGGGCATAGGACTGCCGGCAGGGCCAGACATAGCTTATATACAGGCGCGTGGCCAACCGGAAGAACATGCGGGGCCTGCCACGCAGGCGTTCAAACGGGAGGCACCTCATGCGTCGAACAACAGCTCGTCAGCGAGTATCGCGACAACCACTCACTGGTGTTTTGATTCATCGGGCGAAGAAGCCATCGTGTGGGCGACGCGCCTTCAGTGTCGATACGGCGCCCTGAGTGGTGACTCAACGTAGAACCAGGAAATTGCATATGCCTGACTTTGAAGGATCCGGTGCCAATGTGTTTGGCCAGTTCCCTCAGCCCGAATCGAACGACGCTGGCGCTGTAGACGCAGCGCTTCAGGCCCTGCGCTGCGCACGCGATGAGCCCACCTCCAAGGAGGCCTACGATGCCTTTCTCTGGGCCGTGGGCAACAACCACGCCGGCACTTACTACCCGGTCATCCTGGCGGTTCTCCCCGAGATTGAACAGATCCTCGTGAGTGGGGCAGCTTGGGCCCAACGCGCAACGATGGAAGCACTCATTGATCTGGGAGGCTCATTCGTACCCGAGGTAGGTCACGAAAACCATTTGGGCGCCTCGGTGCAGCAAACGCTCCAGGCATTCATCCAAGGCATGCGAGACCACATCGCGTTGCTGGCGAATGGGCGCGATGCCCGTGCCGCAAGTGCGAGCGATCTGCTGGAACTGATCGACGACCAGGTGGTTATGAAGGGGCGATGAACCTCGTCCGCGGCGGCCTGCCGAGCCCTGCTGGGACGGTCGCAGGCCAAAGGATTTGATCCGTCGAAGCGGGAGCTGACCGCGCAGCAGGAGTAAAGCCGGTCAAGTGCCAGTTGTCATGCTGAGCGTTGAAATATAAAACACATACAATTCGTATATGTTTCATATGGAGTTCACCCATGGGCATCGTCAAGATTTCCGACCAGATGCATGAGAACCTGCGGGTCGCCGGCACGGCGCTGAGCCGGTCCATCAACGCGCAGGCCGAGCACTGGATGCGCGTCGGCATGCTGACCGAGATGCACCCCGACCTCGACTACCGCGCCATCTGCCAGCTGCTGATCCAGGCCGAACTCAACGGCGGGCTGGACCTCACCAACGCCGCCACCCTCGGCACGGCCGCGCCACCCAAGACCGCCGCCGCGGCCACCGCCAAAGGCCGCCACTGATGGCGCGCAGCGTCCCCATCCGCAGCGCCGACGAACTGGTCATGGCAAGGCGCTCTGCGCAGCTGGCCGCCGAGGTGCTGGCCATGATCGAGCCGCACGTCGTGCCCGGTGTCAGCACCGAAGCGCTGGACCGCCTCGCCCACGAACACATCGTGAACGTGCAGGGCGCCATCCCGGCCAACCTCGGGTACCACGGCTACCCCAAGACCATCCTCACCTCGGTCAACCACGTGGTCTGCCACGGCATCCCCGCGGCCGACAAGATCCTCAAGGCCGGCGACATCGTCAACATCGACGTCGCCGTGCTCAAGGACGGCTGGTTCGGCGACACCAGCCGCATGTTCTGCGTCGGCACGCCCAGCACGCTGGCGCGGCGGCTGGTCGACACCACCTACGAAGCCCTGCTGGCCGGCATCCGGCAGGTGCGGCCCGGCGCCACGCTCGGCGACGTGGGCCACGCCATCCAGAGCGTCGCGCACCGCGAGCACTTCAGCGTGGTGCGCGAATACTGCGGCCACGGCATCGGCCAGATCTACCACGACGAACCCAACGTGCTGCACTACGGCCAGCGTGGCCAGGGCCTGCGGCTGGAGGCCGGCATGGTCTTCACCATCGAACCCATGCTCAACGCCGGCAAGCGCGAGACCCGGCAACTGGCCGACGGCTGGACGGTGGTGACCAAGGACCGCTCGCTCTCGGCGCAGTGGGAGCACATGGTGGCGGTGACGGCGGACGGTTGCGAGGTGCTGACAGCGTGGCCGAGCGGAACTGGGGCTTATCCGGCGGCGTGATGAGGGCCGGTTTTTTGGCGTTTGTCATGCCTGCCGTGGCGGCGCTGTTGACGTTCTACAGCCTTGATATAAAAGAGCGTTTCTGCGAGGGAGACCACTTTGTTTAACGGCAACGGTTGTGGGTATCTAGCGTTTTGCCGTTTAGACCAAAGTTGGCCCTTACCATGAAGCGATTGTTTTTAGCCTGCGCGCTCAGCCTGCACTTCCTCGTCCAAGCCACGACTCTGCCGTCGATTGAACTCTCGCAGCTCTTTCGAGATGCGGACATTGTCGCTTTGGTGGAGGTGGCGTCTGGTGAGACGATCGGAACGGGGGAGAAGTCTTGCGGCGCCAAGTACGCGGCCTTGGTAGTCGATGGATTCAAAGGCGTTTCAGCCGGGGAAACTATCGAATTCGGGAACTACTATGGCTACGAAATTGGAAGCCGCTACGTCCTGTTTCTTGTAGGGCCTGGGCGCAAGCACGAACCAGTGATGAGTACCAATTCAATGCATCGCGACGCTCAGGCCGAGCACGAAAAGCGGTGTGCCTCCCGGCTTCGCAGGAACACGGTAATGCACAGCGGAAACGGTGCATTGAGAGTTCATTGGGTTACTGACTTCCAATACAAGGACGGCGTCGCGGTGCCCACGCGCTATGTCGTCTTGCCAAGCACCATCCCCACTATCCCAGCGAAGATCACTGAGACAAACGAATTCTCTAGTGAGGTTTGGGTCCGTTTGCCTGAGCTGGCTGATGTGCTCAGAGGTATGGGCAAGTGAGGGCTAACAAGTCGATCGACACGGACGGGCTATCGGCCGGCTTCGCCGGCCTACCGTCCGTCGGACATCTCCGACGTTAGCCGCATGAGTCCGCCCCTGTGCCCATCCTGTCGGGAGCGCATGTCCTCGGTTGAAGCGGGAATGGTTGGCGTCTGGTCCTGCGTCTACTGTGACGGTGCCTGGCTGCCAGCTTCACGCGCACAAGGCGCCTTGGCAAGCAGGCGTGGAGGCCTGGCGAGCGGAAGTCTCGCTGAGGACGATCCCGCGGGCCCGGCAAGTGACCTTTCACTGCTTTGCCCGGAGTGCGATGACTCAAGGTTTCGAGCGAGGCGGGCGCGAGATGGCGTCGTGTTTGAGTGCGCGGCATGTGGCTCCGTCCATCTTCCCAATGCGACAGTCGTTGCTCTTGGCAAAGCGCTCGGTGGTGCAGATTGGGAGATTGGGCGATCTCTTGCAGAGCTGTTCAGCCCCGGCGCTCAGTCAAGAGTCGATGGCGCCGTCACTGTGGTGGCACTCATCTACCTCTTGCTCTCGTGAGCTACGGCATGCCACATATTCCCTCGCTCGAGAGCGGACTGTCCACGGCCCAGGCGTCCTGTCGTGGTCATGCGCTCCGCTCGAACGTAAAAGGCCGCACACAAGCCCCTGGCTCACCACGCCCATGACCGCATTCGCCACCACCTCCTTGCCGCTTCACCCCACAGTCGTCGCCCCGGACGGCTCTGACGTCCGCGTCCTCCTCGGGCTGCCAGGCGGGAGCATGGCCCACTTCGAGCTCGGCGCCGGCAAGGTCGCCCGTGCCGTGGTGCATCGAACGGTCGAAGAAGTCTGGTACGTGGTCGCTGGCCGGGGCGACATGTGGCGGCGTCAGGGCGATCGGGAGGAGGTCGTGGCCCTCGCGCCCGGCCTCTGCCTCACGATCCCCGTCGGCACGCACTTTCAGTTTCGAGCCTCAGCGAGCGATCCTGTGTCAGCCGTCGCCATCACCATGCCGCCGTGGCCCGGCGAGGGCGAAGCCGTCTTCGTTGCAGGGCCATGGGCGCCTTCGGTCACGTAGCATTGCACTCGAAAGCCTGCAGCGGGCTGCGGGTGAACTCAAACGGTCATGGCGCTTGAGCCCCTGCCCCGCATCCGCGTTGATTTCAATGAATTGGCCGGTTCGGACCTGGTGCTGCTTGCGAAGACCGATCGCGCCCAGTGTGAAGACGGGAGCGAAATCACGCTTCACGCCGGGATGTTGGTGGTCGCCCATGAGTACAACGAATACGCCGATGGGACAGCAGAGCACCTAAGCTTTACCAGATGACATTCGACATCCGAGCCGCAGTTCCAGAGGATGCAGCAGCAATCCGCGACGTGCTGCATGAGTCCATTCGGGTGTGCTGCAAGGCAGACCACCATGACGACCCGGCCATCGTTGCGCGCTGGCTCGCCAACAAAACGACGGACAACGTCAAGAAGTGGGTGGCTGCTCCGGACTCGGTGGCCCTTGTTGCCTCGCGCGGAGATGACCTGCTTGGTGTCGCCTTGCTCTCCGGGCACGAGCTTGCACTGTGCTACATCGCCTCTCGGGCGCTGTACCAGGGCGTCGGCAAGGCGCTTCTGCAGTCGGTTGAAAAAGCCGCGTTGGCGCGCGGGGTTGAAGTGCTGACGCTGGACAGCACGAGAACTGCACTTCCCTTCTACACCCGCAACGGGTATTCATTCTGCGGCCCGGTGCGTTCGTGGGCAGGACTTGAGGCGCAGCCAATGACCAAAACGCTGCGCGGCAGAGCTTAGCCAATGGGCGGATGACAGCTGTCACCTGCGCGAATATCGTCGTATCTCATTGATTTAAAAAGATTCACCTGTTAGATTGCATTTTTTGATTGCAACAGGTGAATGAACTACCTCCCTCTGCCTGATGAGGCCGCCCGCCAGGTCATTGACGCCCAGACCATCCTGGCCGAACTGACGCGAGTGAAGGCGCTCGCCCGCCAGGTCGAAGGTGGCATGTACTGGAAGCAGGAAGGCGCCTACGAGTACCTGATCAAGACCGGGCGGGGCAACCGGCAACAGCGGTTGGGCGCCCGCAGCCCGGAGCTGGAAGCCACCTACACCGCCTTCAAGGCGCGCAAAGCAGAGACGGAAGCCCGTCTGGCCAGTCTCAAGGCCGCAGCCACCACTGCGCAACGGCTCAACAAGGCCGTCAAGGCAGGGCGCGTGCCTACCCTGGTGGTGGACCTGCTCAACAAACTGGAAGACAGCGGCCTGAGCCAGCACTTCACCGTGGTTGGCACGCACGCGCTCTACGCCTACGAAGCGGCGGCGGGCGTTCGCATCGTCGCTGGTGCGCTCGCCACCCAGGACGTCGACCTGCTGTGGGACGCTCGCCAGCGGGTGCGCTTCCTCGCCGACATCAAGCGCCTGGACAAATCCATGCTGCAACTGCTGCAGGAGGTGGACCCCACCTTCGTGCGCAAGGACCTGCAGGCCGAGACCGCCATCAACGCCAAAGGCTTCGAGGTGGACTTCCTGCGCCGCATGCAGGAAGGCGACGATCCCCACCCCTTCAAGCTCTCGGAAGCAGAAGACGAACTCTGGCCCGTCATGGCCGAGCGGGCCAAGCTGCTGACCGAGGCGCCGCGCTTTTCACACGTGGTGATTGGCGCCACCGGCAAGATGGCCGTGATGCACACCATCTCCCCGGTGACCTTTGTCGAATTCAAGCGCTGGCTGGCGGATCGCCCCAACCGGGAGCCGTCCAAGCGCAGGCGGGATGCGTTGCAGGCGCAGACGGTGCAGGGGCTGATGGATGAGGGGCTGCTGCTGGCGCCCTGAATTGCTTGTCAATGACCGATACCGGATGATTGCCGCCGAAGACAGTCGATCCGGTATCTCTGCAGCGGCATGATTACCCGATCCCTTTCGTTCGACAAAAGTGAGGCTGCTCAATGACCCTTGATACCGAGCCACGCATCCAGCCTCTGCTGGAATGGAATCGCCTTGCGAGGCAAAACGCAGAAGACGCGATCGTTTCGTCAATGTTTGAGGCGGGCTTCCAGAGCAGCGAGCCTGTCGAGGCATTCTCCACGTGGCTTCTTGTTGGGGCTGCCGCTGTTGCGTCGTTCTTGATTGCCAACGCTGAGAAGCTCGTTCCGTTCATTGGACAGCAAGGGTTCCTTGTGTGCGGAGGTTTTCTCTGCCTGTCTTGTCTGTTTGGCATGGTCTCGCGTGTTTTAGCGCTCAAGTGCAGGATTCAAATTCAAACGGGTATCGCTGTCCGAAAGACCTTTGCAGAGCATTTGGCAAGGCATATGGAGGAGGAGCGGAAGATTGAAGAGAGTGCTGCGGCGTGGGGCATCACTCTGGAAACAGGAGTGCGGCTGGAACGCATACTCGCCGAGTTCTTCAAGCCTTTACCTAAGTGGGTTGAGTGGTTGGCGCAACGGCAGCTAAAAAAGTACCGAGGAGACTCCCAGATTGGCTACATACCAATCGTCAAGAGCATGCAATGGCAGGGCTTGTTCGCAGCCATGCAAGCGATGGCGTTCTTCATCTTTCTCGTGGTCGGTTTCGGCTACGCAGCGGCGAAGCCCATGCCGTCTGTTGAACGGACGCCCAGTAGCAAGCCAGCCGCTGCTGTCCATGTGGATCGCTGAATAGCAAACAGCGTCGCGCCGTCGTCAAAGCCTGCTGCGGAACCCCATGTCCAAGAACTTGAAACCACTCCCCAGCGCAGTCATGTAGGTGCCTGCGGGTGAACCGGCGGCGGTGGGCAGTGCGAAGGACTGCCGTTGTGCCCAAGAGCTGCACGTCTTCGGGTTCGGTCCGCAGTCGTAGGCCCGCATGGATTGGTCCAATCAGATACAACAACGCCATGGTCTTTCTCGCCGTAACTCCCTTGGGTTTGCGTCAGGCAATCGCACTTTCCCAACGAGCACCTATGGTCATTTGGTGTGGCGCTGATGCCATCAGCGAATCCGGCTGGGAAGACCTGAGTGGTGTTGACGTATCGCGCTTTGACTACCCGTTGGCGGGGGAACCTCCGGAGGTGATCAAAGGTGCGCTCGAAACCATAGCCGAACATCATCCCCACGCCGCCGTCTGGGTTGAACATGTGTCTGCTTGAAAGTCATCCATGACCGTGCGCCATCTTGGTTCCGAAGTACTGAAGCTTGCTCATGCAAAGCTCAAGCCACTCGGCTTCTCGAAGAACGGACAGACGTTCAGTCGAAATCGGCACGAATACGTGGAGCGGTTTCTGATTCTGGGATCGCAATGGAATTCCGGGGACGAGCCTTGGTTGTTCTCCGTTGAAGTCGGTGTTTTCTTTCCAGACGTGCCACCGCTCGCAGGAGCGAAAGGCTTTTGGAAACATTGCCACGCAGTCGGGAATGCCGTCCGACTGGTTCATGAGAGCGCCCATGGTTTCGAGGTGCGTTCGACCAACATTGAGGCGATTGCGGCTGATGTCGTTGCGACGATTGAGTCTGCAAGCGACGCGCTGCCGGCACTTCTTGGTCCAGTCAAACCGCGGGCAATGAAGCAGTTGATCAGCCCTTTGCCAGTTCCGAACAATTGGTCTGTTTAGCTTCCCCGGGTAAACCCGCCATTGACACCACCCCGCGCTGATCCGAAGGTGCAAGGCTTTCCGCAGCCCGCCAGCCTTCCCTCCGGAGACGCGCCATGCCACACACCGCCACCAGCCCGCACCAGCACATCGCCACCGTGATGCAGGTGGCCGCGGACGGGGTGGGGGCGCAGGCGGCGGCGCGGCATGAGCAGGTGATCCGCGATTCGTGGCTGCGCTGTGTGCAGCAGCACCGGCTGGACCCGACGCGCATGCAGGAGGCCGTCATCCTGCCGCAGGCGCGGCTGCGCGAGCACCAGGACCAGATGGAGGCGCTGCTGCAGATCGCGCGCCACGGGCTGGAATCGCTCTACAGCAAGGTCGCGGGGCTGGGGTATGTGGTGCTGCTGACCGACGCGCGCGGCGTGACGGTGGACTTTCTGGGCGACCTGGTGTTCGAGCCCAGCCTGCGCAAGGCGGGCCTGTACCTCGGCGCGGACTGGAGCGAGCACCACGCCGGCACCTGCGGCGTGGGCACCTGCATCAGCACCGGCCAGGCGCTGACGGTGCACCTGGACGACCACTTCGACGCGACCCACATTCCGCTGACCTGCACCACCGCGCCGGTCTACGACAGCGCGGGGCAGCTGAGCGCGGTGCTGGACATTTCGCAGCTGAGTTCGCAGCAGCCCAAGGAGAGCCAGCACCTGGCGCTGCAGCTGGTGAAGATGCACGCGCACGACATCGAGAACGCGGCTTTCCTGCACCGCCACCGGCACGATTGGGTGCTGCGCCTGTCGCACGCGCCGCAGTTCCTGGACGTGCAGCCGGACTACTTGCTGGCGCTGGATGCCAACGGCCGCGTGGTGGGCCACAACCGGCGGGCGCAACTGGCGCTGTCGGGCTCGCAGCCGCTGCTGGGCATGGGCTTCGAGCAGCTCTTCGGTCTGCCCTTCGGCCAGATCGGGCGCTTCGTGATGACCCAGCCCTCGGACCAGCGGGCGGTGATGCTGGCGGGTGGCCAGCAGTTGCTGTTTCTCTCGGCGGTGCCACCGCCAGCGCGCCCGGTGGCGAGCGCGCCGCGCGAGGAGCGCCGCGTGTCGGCGCCGCTGGCGGCGCTGTCGGCCGGCGACGCGGCGCTGGACCGGCAGGTCGAGCGCGTGGCGCGGCTGGTGAACACGCCCATCAGCCTGCTGATCACCGGCGAGACCGGCTCGGGCAAGGAGTATTTCGCGAAGGCGGTGCACAGCGCGAGCGAGCGGCGCGGCCGGCCCTTCGTCGCGGTGAACTGCGCGGCGATTCCCGAGCACCTGATCGAGAGCGAGCTGTTCGGCCACCTGCCGGGCAGCTTCTCGGGCGCCTCGCCCAAAGGCAAGCGCGGCCTGATCGCCGAGGCCGACGGCGGCACGCTGTTCCTCGACGAGATCGGCGACATGCCGCTGGCGTTGCAGGCGCGGCTGCTGCGCGTGCTGTCCGAGCGCGAGGTGTTGCCAGTGGGCGCGACGAAACCAGTCCCGGTGAACATCCGCGTGATCGCGGCGACGCACGCGCCGCTCGAATCGCTGGTGCTGGCGGGGCGCTTCCGCGACGACCTGTACTACCGCCTCAAGGGCGCGCACATCCAGCTGCCGCCGCTGCGCGAGCGCAGCGACCTGGGCGCGATGATCACGCGCCTGCTGGGCGGCCGCGCCATCACGCCCGCGGCGCTGCAACGCCTGCTGGCGCACCGCTGGCCGGGCAACCTGCGCGAGCTGCGCAACGTACTCGACTACGCGGCCAGCCTGTGCGCGGACGGGGCCATCGACCTGGACGATCTGCCAGAGCTGCAGGTGGCGCGGCTGCCGGCGCGCACGGATGCGGGTGAGGCGGCGCACGACGACGGGCCGGAGGCGCTGCTGCAGGCGCTGCGCGCCGCGCACTGGAACGTGAGCGCGGTGGCGCGGGCGATGGGGCTCTCGCGCATGACGCTCTACCGCCGGATGAAGCGCGCCGGCATCGTGCCGCCCAACCGCATGGAGTAAACGCGTGGGGGAGTGACAGCTGTCACTCGGGGTGGGTGACAGGTGCACGGGGTGTGACACCCATCGCTGCTTGAAATCTGCAAGCAGATCAAGCACTTGCGCGCGCCGCCCGCATGGCACGCGTCTTGTGATGCACAAGGCACCGGCCCGCACCGAGGCCGGCATCACAGGAGACAACCCATGACTGCAAACACGCCCTCCCAGCGGGCCCAGCGCTGGCTGGACGCTTTCGGAGCCGCCCTGGCCTCCGGCAACCCCGACAACGTGCTGCCGCTGTTTGACGCCGACTGCTACTGGCGCGACCTTGTGTCCTTCACCTGGAACATCCGCACGCAGGAAGGCCACGACGCGGTGCGCGACATGCTCGCCGCGCGCCAGGCCGACGCGGGCGCGTCCAACTTCCAGCTCGAAGGCGAGGCCACCGAGGCCGACGGCGTGACCGAAGCCTGGTTCACTTTCGAGACCAAAGTCTCGCGCGGCCGCGGCCATCTGCGCCTCAAAGGTGACAAGGCCTGGACCCTGCTGACCACCATGGTCGAGCTCAAGGGCTTTGAAGAGAAGAAGGGCGCCAACCGCATCAAGGGCGCCGAGCACGGCGTGCACAAGGGCCGCAAGAGCTGGCTCGAACTGCGGCAGGACGAGCAGGCGCGCCTGGGCTACGAAGAGCAGCCCTACGTCGTCATCATCGGCGGCGGACAGGGCGGCATCATCCTGGCCGCGCGGCTGCGCCGCCTGGGCGTGCCGACCATCGTGGTGGAGAAGAACCCGAGGCCCGGCGACAGCTGGCGCAACCGCTACAAGAGCCTGTGCCTGCACGACCCGGTCTGGTACGACCACCTGCCCTACATGCCCTTCCCGGACGACTGGCCGGTGTTCGCGCCCAAGGACAAGGTGGGCGACTGGCTGGAGATGTACACAAAGGTCATGGAGATCAACTACTGGGGCTCCACCACCGCGAAGAAGGCCAGCTTCGACGAGGCCAAAGGCGAGTGGACCGTGGTGGTGGACCGCAACGGCGAAGAAGTGACGCTGCGGCCCAAGCAGCTGGTGTTCGCGCTGGGGGTCTCCGGCTACGCCAACGTGCCCAAGATCGCGGGCGCCGAGACCTTTGAGGGCGACCAGCACCACTCCAGCAAGCACCCCGGCCCCGAGAAGTACGCGGGCAAGAAGTGCGTGGTGCTCGGCTCCAACAACTCGGCGCACGACATCTGCGCGGCGCTCTGGGAGCACGGCGCCGACGTCACCATGATCCAGCGCAGCAGCACGCACATCGCGCCGTCGGACTCGCTGATGCAACTGGCCCTGGGCGGGCTCTACAGCGAGGAGGCGGTGAAGAACGGCATCGACCACCACAAGGCCGACCTGATCTTCGCCAGCGTGCCCTACAAAATCATGCACACCTTCCACATTCCCGTGTACGAGGAGATGAAGAAGCGCGATGCGGACCTCTACAGCCGGCTGGAGAAGGCGGGCTTCCTGCTCGACTTCGGCGACGACGGCTCGGGCCTGTTCATGAAGTACCTGCGCCGCGGCTCGGGCTACTACATCGACGTGGGCGCGAGCGAGCTGGTGGCCAACGGGAGCATCAAGCTCAAGAGCGGCGTGAACATCGAGCGCATCAACCCCAGGAGCGTGCTGCTCACCGACGGCACCGAGCTGCCGGCCGACCTGATCGTCTACGCCACCGGCTACGGCTCGATGAACCACTGGCTGGCCGACCTGGTGTCACCCGACGTCGCCGACCGCGTCGGCAAGGTCTGGGGCCTGGGCTCGAACACGACCAAGGACCCGGGGCCGTGGGAAGGTGAGCTGCGCAACATGTGGAAGCCGACCAACCAGAAACAGCTCTGGATCCATGGCGGCAACCTGCACCAGAGCCGCCACTACTCGCAGTTCCTCTCGCTGCAGCTCAAGGCGCGCTACGAGGGCCTGGACACGCCGGTCTACGGGCAGGCGGCGGTGCACCACCTGCGGTGAGGGCGTGAAGGGGCGTGCTGGTCAGCCCTTCCGGCTCACCAGCACGATCCCCGTCGCCACGCCCACCAGCGCCAGCACCAGCTGCAGCGTCAGTGGTTCGCCCAGCAGCACCACGCCGAACACCAGCGCGAACAGCGGGGTGAGGAAGGTGAAGGTGGACATTTGCGTCGCGGGGTAGTGGCGCAGCATCCACATCCAGGCCAGGTAGCTGGCGAAGGCGCCCACGGCGGTCTGCAGAAACACCGAGCCCCATGCCAGCGCGGAGTAGTCGAAGGACCAGGTCTCGCCCAGCGCCAGGGACAGCAGCGGGCAGACCGCGGCGGTCACGCTCAGCTGGTAGAACAGAGACTTCTCGGCCTGGACGGTGGCGACCTTGGTGGTGCGGATGGCGATGGTGGTCAGGCCCCAGAACATGCCCGCCGCCAGGCCCATGGCGTCGCCCTTCCACTGGCCCGGTGCGGAGCCGTGCAGGAAGGCTTCGCTGAACGCGATGCCCACGGCGCTGAAGGCGATGACCAGGCCGACCCACTGGATGCTGCGCAGCTTCTCCGAGGGCACGAAGCGCGGCAGCAGCACGGCCACCCAGAACGGGCTGGTGTAGAGGAACACGGTCAGGCGCGAGGCGCTGGTGTGCTGCAGGCCCAGGTAGATCAGGCAGAACTCGGCTGCGAACAGCAGGCCGACCACCAGACCACCTTTGAGCGAACCGTCGCGGTTGAACAGCGTCACGCCGCGCAGCTGGCACCACATCCAGAGCAGGGCGGTGGCGCCGGCCATGCGCACCGAGGCCTGCCACAACGGCGGGATCTCACGGCCTGCGAACTTGATCAGGATCTGCTGGAAGCCCCAGAAGGCGCAGCAGGCCACCAGGACGGTGATGGCGAAGGTGTCGAGGTGGTCTTTGCGTTGGACGGCGGTCATGGGGGCAGGAGGGTAGCGCAGGCACGGCGCGACGCGTGTCGCGCGCGGTGCGTCATTGTCCGGAGGCGAGGCGTTGCAGATGCCGTTTGAGCGTTTCAGCTTCGTGCGCCGACCAGCGCGAGAGCAGGCTGCTTTCCTGCGCGCGGGCCTGTTCGATCAGCGCAGCGGCAATGCGCCGGCCCTCGGCGGTGGTGACCACCAGGGTGCGGCGCTGGTCGGCCGGGTCGGCCAGCAGTTCCAGCAGCCCGTCCTCGGCCATGCGCTGCACGAGCTTGGTGACGGTGGGCTGTTTGGCCAGCACGTCGTGCGCCAGCTGGCCGACGGTGATGGCGCCCTGGCCGTTGGGGTGGCTGTGGGGCTGGCCAAGCGCAGCGTCGTGCAGCACGGCCAGCACGCGCCAGGCGATGTGGGTCAGGCCCTGGGCGGCGATGGCGTTCTCGAAGTCGCGGTAGACCGCGTGGCTGGCCTGACCGAGCAGGTAGCCCAGGTAGCTGCCGACGAAGCGGCCGTCGGGCGGCTGCGGCGCGCTCGCGTCGGCCGGTGCGCCGTGCAGCGGGTGCTCGGTGTAGAAGCGGCCGCCGTGGTAGAGCAGGGGCGAGGCGTCGGCCCGGCGCGCGCAGCGCTCGACCTCGCCCACAAAGATCACATGGTCGCCCTCGGTGTACTGGCTGCGGTTGAAGCACTCGAAGTTGGCGACGCAGCCGTCGAGCAGCGGCGCGCCGCCCACGCCGTCGCTGAAGGCCACACCGGCCCAGCGGTCGACGCCGCGCGCGGCAAAGCGCTCGGCCAGCGCCTGCTGGTCGGCGGCCAGCACGTTGATCGCGTAGTGCCGCCCGTTGCTGAACACCGCCATCGAGCCGGCCGCCTTGCCCAGGCTCCACAGCACCAGCGGCGGGTCGAGCGAGACGGAGTTGAACGAGCTGGCCGTCAGGCCGACGGGTTCACCTTGGTCGTTGCGCGCCGTGACGATGGTGACGCCGGTCGCGAACATGCCCAGCGTCGCGCGGAAGTCGCGCGGCGAAAAATCGGGCGGTTGGGCGGAGTGGCCGGCGGCACGGGACGGGGACATGGCTGCAATTTATATGAAAATTCATGAATAATGTGTCCGAGGCCACCATTTCCCCGATGGCAGGCCCCCCAAAACAGGAGACGACCCATGTTGCAGGAGCGGATCGAACCCGCCTGGATCGACGCGTTTGAAGCGGTGCTGCGGCGTTGTGCGCTGCAGCCGGGCGACACGGTTGCGATTCTCGGCGAAAGCCAGAGCCGTCCGGTGCTGGTCGAACTGGCGCGCCTCGCGGCGGCGCGCATCGGCGCCCCGGCCTTCGTGCTGACCCTGCCCTCGGTGTTCGGCGCCGCGGGCGAACCCGTGACCCGCTCCACCGGGGCATCACCGGCCATTCAACAGCAGTTGCCGGTGATCGCGGCATTGCAGGCCTGCACCTTGGTGATCGATTGCACGGTCGAGGGCCTGATGCACGCGCCCGAGCTGCCGGCCATCCTGCAGGGCAACGGCATCACGCAGCCGCGCATCGTCTACGTGAGCAACGAGCACCCCGAGGCGCTGGCGCGCCTGCTGCCCGACGACGCGACCGAGGCGCGGGTGAAGGAACACGTCAAGCGCCTGCGCGGTGCCAAGTCGATGCGCGTGGCCTCGCCCGCGGGCACCGAGCTCACGGTCTCGCTGCAGGGCGCCGTGGTGGGCGGCAACTGGGGCAGCACCACGCGCCCCGGCACGCTGACGCACTGGCCCGGCGGCCTGGTGCTGGCCTTCCCGGCGGCGGGCAGCGTCAGCGGCCGGCTGGTGCTGGCCGAGGGCGATGTGAACCTGACCTTCAAGCGCTACATCGAACGCCCTATCACGCTGACCATCGAGCACGACTACGTGACCCACATCGACGGCGGCGGCGTGGACGCCGAGCTGCTGCGCAGCTACTTCGCGGCCTGGGGCGAGAAGGAGGCGTATGCGGTGTCGCACGTGGGCTACGGCCTGAACGACGCCGCGCGCTGGGACAGCATGGCGCTCTACGACAAGCGCGACTTCAACGGCACCGAGCTGCGCGCCTTCGCGGGCAATTTCCTCTACAGCACGGGCGCCAACGAGACGGCGGGCCGCTACACCCGCGGCCACTTCGACTGGCCGATGCGAGACTGCACCGTGTCGCTGGACGGCATGGTCGTTGTCGACGCCGGAAAGGTGGTCGCGTGAGCAGCCTTCCTACGTTCACGACGCTGGGCGACGGCGCCACCACCGTGCTCATGCTGCACGGCATCGGCGGCGGGCACCTGGCCTTTGCCCCGCAGGTCGAAACCCTGGCCAGCGTGGGCTACCGCGCCGTGGCCTGGGACATGCCTGGCTACGGCCACAGCGCACCCATCGAGCCCTACACCTTCAAGGGGCTGGCGCAGAGCTGCATCAACCTGATCGATGCGCTGCAGTGCGAAAGCGTGGTGCTGGTCGGCCACAGCATGGGCGGCATGGTCGCGCAGGAAGTCGTGGCCAGGCGCCCAGAGAAGGTCCGCAAGCTCATGCTCTGCGGCACCTCGGCCGCCTTCGGCAAACGCAGCGACGGCCAGCGTGCGGAGGTCTGGGCGCAGCAGTTCATCGCGCAGCGCACCGCGCCGCTGGACGCCGGCCAGAGCATGGCCGACATGGCGGCGAAGCTGGTGCCGCAGATGGTCGGCCCGGGCTCGCTGCCCGAAGGCGTGCGCCTGGCCGAGCAATGCATGGGCCGCGTGCCCGCCGCCACCTACCGCCGCGCGCTGGACTGCATCGTCACCTTCGATCGCAAGGCCGCGCTGGCCCACATCGGTGTGCCCACGCTGCTGGTGGGGGGCGAGTTCGACCGCGTGGCTGCGCCTGCGGTGATGAAACAGATGGCGCAGCAGATCCCGAACGCGCGATACACCGAGATGGCCGGCGTGGGCCACCTGATGAACCTGGAAGCGCCCGACGAGTTCGACCGCATCCTGCTGGACTTCCTGCGCGAGCCCGCACCCCGGGCGCGCCCTGACCTGCACTGAATCCACCCCGACAAGAGGAGACACCCCGATGAGCACCCGCCCCGTCAACCCGGTCACCGGCCTGGACTTCACGCCCGCGGTGGGCGACATGCCCTTCACGCCGCTGCAGCGCGAGTGGCTGGCCAAGGCCCACGCGCTGGGCCGCGACAAGTTCGCAGCGCGTGCGGCGCAATGGGACAAAGAGGCGAGCTTTCCGTTCGCCAACTACGGCGACCTGCGCGAACAGGGCTTCCTCAAGCTCTGCGTGCCGGTCGAGTTCGGCGGCGCCGGCGCCGACTTCCCGACCTACATGATGGTGGCGGCCGAGATCGGGCGCTTCTGCGGCGCCACGGCGCTCACCTGGAACATGCATATCTGCAGCACCATGTGGACCGGCGTGCTGGCCGACGGCATTGCGATGAGCGAGGAGCAGCGCGCCGAACACGCGGCGCGGCGCAAGCTGCACTTCGCGCGCATCGTCAACGAGGGCAAGCTTTACGCGCAACCGTTCAGCGAGGGCACGGCGGCGGCGGCGGGCCGCGCGCCTTTCGGCACTACGGCGAAGAAGGTCGAGGGCGGCTGGCTGATCAACGGCCGCAAGATCTGGGCGAGCCTTTCGGGCGCGGCCGACTACTACGGGGTGCTCTGCACCGAAGACAAGGGCGACCAGCACCCCGACGCGCGCGACACGCTCTACATCAGCGTGCCCGCCACGGCCGAAGGGTTTTCTATCAGCGGTGACTGGGACCCGCTGGGCATGCGCGGCACCGTCAGCCGCAATCTCACGTTCAAGGACGTGTTCGTGAGCGACGACGAGCAGCTCATGCCGCGCGGCATCTACTTCAAGGGCGCGCAGACCTGGCCGGCCATGTTCTTCACCCTCTCCCCCACCTACCTGGGCGTGGCGAACGCGGCGTACGACTTCACGGTGCAGTACCTGCGCGGCGAGGTGCCGGGCGAGCCGCCGATCAAGCGCCGCCAGTTCCCGACCAAGCAGATCACCGTGGCGCAGATGCGGCTGCAGCTGGAATCGATGAAGAGCCTGTTCACCCGCGCGATCTTCGAGGCCAAGCCCAACCCGAGCAAGGACGAAAAGCTGCGCCTCTACGCCGCGCACCACGCGGTGATGGAGGGTGCCAACGATCTGGCGCGGCTGGCGATTCGCACCTGCGGTGGACAGAGCATGCTCAAGCACCTGCCGCTGGAGCGCCTGTACCGCGACAGCCGCTGTGGCGCGCTGATGCTGCCCTGGACGGCCGAGCTGATCCTCGACCGCATGGGGCGCGAGACCCTTTACGAGCCCGGCGAAAAGGACGAGTGAGGGAGCGGGTCCATAGAATCGCGGGGATGACCCCTCACCGCGCTGCCGCTTCGCCTCAACGCCCGATTCGCCCTGTGCGCCACCTGCTGGCGGCGCTGCCCCTGCTGCTGAGCCTAGGTGGGACTCCTCCGGCGGCGCTGGCGCAGTCAGCCGCGAAGGCGCCGGTCGACCCTTGCACCGAGTTCGTCGCGCGCCTGCCCAATGTGAAGGCACCGCTGTGCCATGCGGCGCAGCTCAAGCCCTCCAATGGCGGTGTGTCGGTGCAGGGCCGCACGCTGTACCAGCGCGACGTGATGGCCCCCGACGCCAAGGTGCGGGTGCTCGTGGTCGGCGCCATGCACGGCGACGAGCTGTCCTCGGCCGCGGTGGCCCTGCACTGGATCCAGCGCGCCGTGGAGACGCCATCCAACGTGCACTGGCGCTTCATTCCCGCCCTCAACCCCGACGGCCTGATGGCCCGGCCGGCGAAGCGGGTCAACGCCCGCGGCGTCGACCTCAACCGCAACTTCCCGACCCCGAACTGGGCGCGCGACGCCAAGATCTACTGGGAACAGCGGACGAAGAAAGACCCGCGCCGCTGGCCTGGTCCCAAGCCCCTGTCCGAGCCCGAGTCGAAGTTCTTCCACGAAGAGATGGAGCGCTTCCAGCCCGACCTGATCGTGAGCATCCACGCGCCTTACGGCGTGCTCGACTTCGACGGCCCCACCGTGCCACCGGCGCGTCTGGGCCGGCTGTACCTGGACCAGGTCGGCATCTTCCCCGGCAGCCTGGGCAACTACGGTGGCGTGCACAAGGGCATGCCGGTGGTGACCATCGAGCTGCCCAGCGCCATCCGCACGCCGCTGGACGCCGAGATGCGCCAGATGTGGCTGGACCTGCTGCGCTGGATGAGCGAGCGTGTCATCCCCGCCGAAGGCGACGCCAAGGTGCTGCCGGTCAAGGTGAAGAAGACCGGCTGACCACCTCGGTCCACAGGGCTTCCGCCGCTGCGGTCATGGCCGCGGGCTGGCGGTACAGCCGGATCTCCAGCGGAACCGACCAGTCCCCGTCGCCGGCCAGCGCCAGCCGCCCGTCCTGCAGTTCCGCCTCCACCAGGCTCTGCGGCAGCCAGGCCACGCCCCGCCCTTCGAGCGTCATGGCCTTGAGCACCACCGCATGGTGCGAGGTGAAGACCGTGTGGTCGTGGAGGCGCTGCTGGGCCTCGGGCCGCAGACAGGCCCCCAGCACCCGGCCCAGCCCCGACGAGGCGTGGTAGCCCAGCACCGGCGCTTCCTCGTCGGCCGGCGCGCACAGGCGCCACAGCGGCTGTCCGCCGGTGCGGGTGGACGCCAGCGGCACCAGGGCGTCGTGGCCGATCAGGCCCACCGGATAGCCGGCGGCCTCCAGCCGGCCGGGCACCTCGGGGTGGCCGTAGCACAGCAGGAACTGCACGCTGCGCTGGAGCATGAGGTCTTCGCAGGCCTCCAGGTTGTTCGAATACATCTGCACCGTGCGCGGGCCCAGCGTCTGCTCCAGGCGCGAGAACCAGCCCGGGAAGAACACCAGCGACAGCAGGTGCGTGGCCGCGAAGCGCAGGCCCGCGGCGGCCTCGTCGTGCGCGGCGCGCGCCTTGATGCGTGCGGCCTCCAGGCCGCTCAGCACGTCTTCGAGCAGCGGCCGGAACCGCTGCCCCGCGGGCGTGAGCGCGACCGGGTGCGCGCTTCGGTCGAACAGGTCCACACCGACCCATTCCTCCAGCGACCGGATGTGGCGGCTGAGCGCCGGCTGGGCGATGAAGCGCACCTTGGCGGCGCGCGAGAAATTGCCGGTCTCGGCCAGGGCCAGAAAGTCTTCCAGCCATTCCATGTCGAGCGGTCGGTTGCCGGGGCCCATGCGTGCCTTGTCTCCGCTGCCTGTCTGCAGATAGTTGTATGCGATTCGAGTATTGGACGCTGCCGGGCCGCCGCGGAATCATGCGGTCCTCACATCCATTCCAACGGAGACACGCAGTGCCCAGCATCACAAATTATCGCGGCATCATCCCCGCCATTTCCTGCCCGTTCACGCCCGATCACCGTATCGACGAACCCGCGCTGCGCAAGCTCGCGAGCTGGCTGGCCGGCCATGAGGGCGTGGTCGCCGTCATGACCAACGGCCACACCGGCGAGGTGTTCTCGCTCACGCCGGCCGAGCGCGCCGAAGTCACGCGCATCGTGGCCGACGAGCTCCAGGGCCGCCTCCCGGTCATCTCCTCCATCGTCTGCGAAGGCCTGTCCGACGCCGCGGACCACGCCCGCGCCGCCCGCGCCGCCGGTGCCGTGGCACTGGACGTGATGCCCCCGCACCACTGGCTGCGCTTCGGTTTCACGTCCGGCCACGCGCTGCAGTACTTCGAGGCCATCCACCAGGCCGCCCCCGACTGCGACCTGGTCTGCCATGTCTACCCCGCATGGACCCGCGCCTCCTACTCGTCGCAGCTGCTGGCCGACCTGGCGAAGCTGCCCTACCTGCAGGCTTTCAAGGTGGGCCAGCGCGACATGAACAAGTACGCCCGCGACATCCAGGCCATCCGAGAGGCCGACGCCAGCAAGGCCATCCTGACTTGCCACGACGAATACCTGCTGGCCTCCATGGTCCAGGGCGTGGACGGGGCCCTGGTGGGTTTTGCCACCTTCATCCCGCAGCTGATCATCGACCTGTGGAACGCCGTGAAGGCCGGCGACCTGAGGAAGGCCCAGGCGGTCCAGGCGGTCATCACCCCGCTCAAGGACGCGGTCTACGGCGGTGGCGAACCCACGGGCGAGGCGCACGCCCGCATGAAGGGCGGCATGTACCTGGCCGGCGTGCTGGACGCGCCCACCGTGCGGCCGCCGACCGAGGCACCGAACGAGAAAGAAATGGCCGCCCTGCGCGCGGCCGTGCAGCAGGCCGGGCTGCTGGCCCGCTGAACCGGTTCCCCTGAAGCGACGCATCCACAACATCCAACGGAGACAAACACCATGCAACGACGCCCCTTCATCCGCACCCTCGCCGCCGCCGCCCTGCTGGGCAGTTTCGCCGCCGGCGCTTTCGCGCAGACCTATCCCGACCGGACGGTGAAGTTCATCATCCCGTTCCCGCCGGGCGGCACGCTCGACACCGTCGGCCGCATGCTGGCGCAGAAGCTCAGCGAACAGATGGGGCAGAGCTTCATCGTCGAGAACCGGGCGGGCGCGAGCGGCACCATCGGTGCGCATGCCGTGGCCAAGTCCACGGCCGACGGCTACACCCTGCTGTTCAACGCCTCGACATTCACGACGGCGCCGATGACGCTCAAGTCCGTGCCCTACAGCGTGGTCAAGGACTTCGTGCCAGTGGCGCTGGTGGCCAAGGCCCCGCTGTCGGTGGCGATCAACAAGAACCTGCCGGTCACCGACATCAAGTCGCTGATCGCGCACGCCAAGGCGGTGCCCGGCGGTCTGAAGTTCGCGGTGGGCTCCATCGGTTCGGCGGGCCACCTGGCCACCGAGCGGCTGCGCCGCGCGGGCGGCTTCGAGACGATGATCGTGCCCTACAAGGGCACGGCGCCGGCCTTCCAGGACGTGCTGGGCGGCAACATCGACGGCTTCATCGATCCCATCCTGGGCTCGCTGCAGTTCCACAAGAGCGGGCAGTTGCGGGTGGTGGCGATCACCGGCGACAAGCGCGCAGCCAGCCTCCCGGACGTGCCGACGGTGGCGGAAACCCTGCCGGGTTTCGAGGCGTACAGCTGGTACGGCGTCTGGGCGCCGGCGGGCACGCCGGCCGACATCGCCCAGCGGCTGAACGCCGAGGTGAACAAGGCGCTGGCGGGCGAGATGCGGGAGAAGCTGACCCAGCAGGGACTGGTGGTCACCTCCGGCTCGCAGGCCGACTTCGTGAAGTTCCAGACCGACGACATGGCGCTCTCGCAGAAGATCATCACCGAAGGGAACATCCGTGCCGAATGACGCGCGCCATGCGGTGGTGACCGGTGCCAGCGCCGGCATCGGTCGCGCCATCGCGCAGTCGCTGCTGGACGGCGGCTGGCGGGTGTCCGGCCTGGACCTCGCTGCGCCCACGCTGACCCATGAGGCGTTCGAGCCCGTGCAGGTCAACCTCAGCGATGCGACCGAGGTGGCGCGCGTGGCAGCGCGTCTGCGCGACGCCACAGCGCTGGTGCACGCGGCCGGCGTGCTCCGCGTGGGCCGGCTCGACAGCCTCGACGCCGACGACGGCCAGCTCATGTGGCGCATCCATGTGGACGCCGCGACCCGTCTGTGCCAGGCGCTGGTGCCCGCGATGGCGGCGCGCGGCGACGGCCGTGTGGTGTTCATCGGCAGCCGCGTGGCCCAGGGCATGCCCGGGCGCGGCCTGTACGCGGGCACCAAGGCGGCGCTGGTCGCGCTGGCCCGCAGCTGGGCCGCCGAGGTGGCGCCTCAGGGCGTCACGCTCAACGTGGTCTCGCCCGCCGCCACCGCCACCGGCATGCTGGCCGATCCGGCGCGCGCCGCCAGCGCACCGCGCCTGCCGCCCATCGGCCGGCTGATCGAACCGGCCGAGATCGCCGCGCTCGTGAACTTCCTCCTGTCGCCGGCGGCCGCCGCCATCACCGGGCAGGACATCGCCATCTGCGGTGGCGCCTCGCTGCCGCACTGACTTCCCTTTTCCCGATCCCGACCATGAAGATCGTCAACATCCTCGAATCCACGCGGCCGATCAAGTCCGACATCCGCAACGCCTACATCGACTTCTCCAAGATGACCCTGAGCCTGGTGGCCGTGGTCACCGACGTGGTCCGCGACGGCAAGCCCGTCATCGGCTACGGCTTCAACTCCAACGGGCGTTACGGCCAGGGCGCACTGATGCGCGAGCGCTTCATCCCGCGCGTACTTGAAGCCGATCCCGCCAGCCTGCTCGACGAAACGGGCGAGAACCTGGATCCGCACAAGGTCTGGGCCCGCATGATGATCAACGAGAAGCCCGGCGGCCATGGCGAACGCTCGGTGGCGGTGGGCACCATCGACATGGCGGTGTGGGACGCGGTGGCCAAGATTGCCGGAAAGCCGCTGTACCAGCTGCTGGCCGAGCGCTATGGCAACGGCACGCCGAACCCGCGCGTCTTCGTCTACGCGGCTGGCGGCTACTACTACCCGGGCAAGGGCCTGGACGGCCTGCGCGCAGAGATGGAAAGCTACCTGGCGCGCGGCTACAGCGTGGTCAAGATGAAGATCGGCGGCGCCACGCTGGCCGAGGACTGCGAGCGCATCGAGTCCGTGCTCAAGATCCTCGGCCCGGGCCAGCAGCTGGCGGTGGACGCCAATGGCCGGTTCGACCTGAAGACCGCCATCGACTACGGCAAGGCCCTGTCGCAGTACCCCCTGTTCTGGTACGAAGAGGCCGGCGACCCGCTGGACTACGAACTGCAGGCCAGGCTGGGCGAGGTCTACACAGGTCCGATGGCCACGGGCGAGAACCTGTTCTCCATGCAGGACGCACGCAACCTGATCCGCCACGGCGGCATGCACAAGGACCGCGACTGGCTGCAGTTCGACTGCGCGCTCAGTTACGGCCTGGTGGAGTACCTGCGCACGCTGGACATGCTGAAGGAACACGGCTGGTCGCCCAGCCGCTGCATCCCGCACGGCGGGCACCAGATGTCGCTGGCGATTGCGGCCGGCCTGGGCCTGGGTGGCAACGAGAGCTACCCCGACCTGTTCCAGCCCTACGGCGGTTTCCCCGATGGCGTGAAGGTGGTGGACGGCCACGTGACCCTGCCGCCGCTGCCGGGCATCGGCTTCGAAGGCAAGAGCGACCTGATCCGAGAGATGCGCGCCCTCGCGGTCTGACCTTGCCCCTCGGGTGGGCCCTGGGAAGGGTCTCTCTAGAATGCCTGCACCACACAGCCCAAGTGAAGCATGCATGAGCACCTTTGATCCCGACGCCCTGGAGTGTCTGGCCGCCATCATCGAAGAGGGCGGCTTTGAACGCGCGGCGCAGCGCCTGTCGATCACGCAGTCGGCGGTGTCGCAGCGCCTGCGCGCGCTGGAGGCGCAGGTGGGCACGGTGCTCATCGTGCGCAGCCGGCCGCTCAAGCCCACGCCCGCGGGGCAGCTGATGCTCAAGCACGCCAAGATGATGCGGCTGCTGCGCGCCGACCTGGAAAAGGACCTCAAGGAACTGGCGCCCAGCGCGGCCGGCGCCAGCCGCGACGAAGAGCGCATTTCGGTGGCCATGAACGCCGACAGCATTGCCACCTGGGCACTGCCCGCGCTGGACGCGCTGGCGCGACAGGGCTTGCCGGTGGAAATCATCACCGACAACGAGGAATTCACCCAGGAGTGGTTGCGCGAGGGCCAGGTGCTGGGCTGCGTCACGTCGCTGGGGCAGGCGCTGCGCGGCTGCAAGATGGTGCCGCTGGGCACCATGGACTATGTGGCCGTGGCGCAGGCGGATTTCGCGCGCAGCCGTTGTCCCAAGGGCCTGAACGCCCACAATTTCCACCAGCTGCCGTTTGTCGCGTTCAACCGCAAGGACTATCAGCAGCACGGCTTCGTGGAGCATGCCTTCAGCCTGCCGCGTGTCGGGCTCAAGCAGCTGTATGTGCCGTCCTGCGACGGGCAGCTGCGCGCGGTTCTGGCCGGCTGGGGCGTGAGCGTGCTGCCGGAGTTGCTGGTGCGCGATCTGCTGGCCCGTGGCGAGCTGGTCAACCTGGTGCCGAACCACCGGCTGAGCGTGATGCTGTACTGGCACTGCTGGAACCTCAGCTCCGATGTGCTGGAGGCGCTGACGCAGGCGCTCACCGAAGCCGCTGCGCGCCACCTCAAAAGCGGCACGCCACAAAAAACCCCGCCGGGGCGGGGTTCGAAGCGCAGGGGAACGGCCTGATCACTTGGGCATGATCACGCTGTCGATGACGTGGATCACGCCGTTGTCGGCCACGATGTCCGTCTTCACCACGTTGGCCGCATCCACTTTCACGCCACCTGTGGTGGCCACGGTGATCTCGCTGCCCTGAACGGTCTTGACCTTGCCGGCCTTGACGTCGGCGGCCATCACCTTGCCCGGGACCACGTGGTAGGTCAGCACGGCGGTCAGCTTGGCCTTGTCCTTCAGCAGGGCGTCCAGGTCGGCCTTGGGCACCTTGGCAAAGGCTTCGTCGGTGGGCGCGAACACGGTGAACGGGCCCTTGCCCTTGAGCGTGTCGACCAGACCGGCGGCCTGCAGGGCTGTGGCCAGGGTCTTGAACGAGCCGGCCGCGACCGCGGTGTCGACGATGTCCTTGGCGTGGGCAGAACCCAGTGTGGCCAGGGCGATGACGGAGGCAATCAGGGACTTCTTCATGGGTAACTCCTAGGAGGGGTTGAGGACAGGGGACGGGAAAAAGAATGGGGTATCAGGCCGGCGGCAGGATGACCCGGTCGATCAGGTGCACCACACCGTTGCTGCACAGGATGTCGGTGGCCACGATGGCCGCCTGGCGACCGCGCCCATCGGTGATGCGCAGGTCGCCGCCGACACTGAAAGTCGCGCCCTGCAGGGTCGCGATGGGGGTGTTGACCGGCACTTGGTCTTTCAGCACCCGGCCAGACACCACGTGGTAGGTGAGCACTGCGGTCAGCAGCGGCTTGTCGGCCAGCAGCGCTTCCTTGGTGACGCCCAGTTCGGCCAGCAGCGCGGCGAATGCGGCGTTGGTGGGGGCGAAGACCGTCAGAGGTCCTGGCGCGCTGAGGGCGTCGACCAGGCCGGCGGCGACCACGGCCTCGACCAGGATGCTCAGGTTGGGGGTGGCCTGGGCGGTGGCCACGATGTTGGGCGGCGCGTGGTCGTCGTCGCTGCCACCGCAGGCGGTCAGCAGGCCCGCTGCGGCACCGGCCAGCAACAGGGAACGTCTCGGGATCGGCATCTCGGTCTCCTTCAGGCGTGTGGGGTGTGTAGAGACAGCCGGCGCCGGGGCGGGGTGCTCCGGATTCAGAGTCCGTTGCTGTCCGGGCGTGATATTAGTCTCATAAGATCAAAAAGCGACCAATCAGTATAGAAGATGCACTTGTCAGTATGGTTATCTACTTCGGCGTCCATTTGGGGCACAATGCGATTGCTGCCCAAAGATTGACCATGACCACTGCCGTTTCCTCTCCGACCCCCCGTTCTTCCCCCAAGCGCAGTTTTCGCGAACAGATGCATCTGGCGCGTGAGGACGCCATCGTCTCGGTGGTGAACCGGCTGCTGGCCGAAAAGGGTTTTGAAGCGATGACGGTGGACGAGGTCGCCGCCGAGGTGGGCATCGCCAAGGCCAGCCTCTACAAGCACTTCCCGAGCAAGGAAGACCTGGCCGCTGCCGCGATGGTCAAGGTGATGAACCGGGCACGTGCCTTCCTGGACACACTGGACCCGAAGGCGCCGCCGCTGGACCTGCTGCGCCAGGTGGCGCGCTGGACCATGGAGGTGCAACTGGCCGGGGAAATGCCCTCGCTGCCCAGCGAGAACTCCAGCCTGCGTGCGTCGCTGACGACGAACAAGGCCTATGTGGACGGCTTGATGGATGTGAGCGACCGGCTGGGCGCCTGGATCGAGGCGGCCCAGCAGCAGGGCAGCGTCAACCCGGCCCTGCCGCCGATCGCGGTGCTGTACACCCTCTATGCCCGGGCCTGCGACCCGGTGCTGGGGTTTCTCAAGGGGTCCGGCCTGTACAGCGACGGCCAGATCATCGACATGGTGCTCAGCACCTGTTTCGACGGATTGCGCCAGCGCTGATGCTGGCGCGGCGCATCAGCGCACCAGCATCACCGGCACGCCGCAGTGCGCCAGCACCTGCGTGGCGACGGAACCCATCACCAGGTTGCCCAGGGCGCTGTGGCCGTGCGAGCCCATCATGACCAGGTCAAACTTGCCGGTGTCGGCCTGCTTCGCGATCTGTTCGCCGGGAGTACCGGTCTTGTGCACGACCTTGGGCTCGATGCCGTGGCGCTTGAGGAACTTGACCACGGGCGCCGTCACCTTCTCGGCCTCTTCGGCGTAGTAGCTGTTGGCGACTTCGGCACCGACGGCGGCGCGCGCGCGCGGAGGCAGCGGCAGTTGCACGGTGAAGATGGTGAACTCGTTGTTGGCGTGGAAGACCTCCAGGTGGGTGGTCAGGTAGGCCAGCATCTTCTTGGTGTATGCGCTGCCGTCCACAGCGAGCAGGATCTTCATGGTCTCTCTCCGGTTGTGTGGCCCTGAGGCGGGCGAATCGCGCCAGTGTACGCGCGGGGTGTGGGGTTTTTCCTATGGGATTTCCACATTCACCGTCAGGGTGGGCCTGAAATCGTCCTGCTCACCCTTGCGCGCGTAGCCCAGTGGATTGGCCACGATGCGGCAGCGGCCTACCTGCACGTCGGTCGCGCAATGCAGGTGTCCGTGCAGCCAGAGGTCGGCCAGGGGCAGCAGGTCGTCCAGGGCATTGCAGAAGCCGGCCGTGCCAGGCGGCAGACCATAGCGCGGGTCGGCACTGTGCAGGGTGGGCGCGAAGTGCGTCACCACGACGGTGGGCCCTTCGTGCGGCAGGGCCAGCGCCTCGCGCAGCCAGTCCTGGCATTCCAGCGCCAGCTCGCGCATGGCGGCCGCGTCGAACAGAGCGCCGCCGCGCAGTCCGGCCATTTTGTGCAGATAGAAGTTCGCGGCGCGAAAGGCCTTCTCGCGCAGACGCAGGCGCTCGGTCTCGGTGGCGTTCGCCGGGGCCAGCGCGTCGTAGTCGCTCCAGAGCGTGGTGCCGATGAAGCGCACACCGTCGATCTGCAGCGCCTCGCGCTCCAGCCAGGCGATGCCGAGCCGGTCGCAGGCGCGGCGCAGATCTGCGTGCGCCTCGTCCCAGTCGACGTTGTCGTATTCGTGGTTGCCCGGCACGAACAGCACCGGGGTCGGCCAGCCACCGTGCTGCGGCAGGGGCGAGAAGCGGCGCAGGCCCCAGTCGGGCTCGCCCATCACCGTGCCGTCGCGGCGCTTCTGGTACGAGCCGATGTCGCCCGCGAGCACCAGCAGGTCGGCGTCTGCTGCGGGTGTGGCGGCAAAGCTGGCGTCGGTCTCGAGGTGCAGGTCGCTGAGCAGTTGGAGCTTCATGGCGAGATTGTCGGTGCTGCGTCTGCCGCGGCTTCCGCGAAGCCCTGCCGCGCCGCCCGCTCGACCGCCTGCCGCAGCCAGCGGTGTGCGCCGCTGTGCGCCGACTGCCGGTGCCACAGGGCGTCGACGTGCACCGCCGGCACCGGCAGCGGCAGGTCGCGTGTGGTCAGAGCCGACTCGATGCCGGTGACCTCGACAAAGTGTCGCGGCAGCACGGTCAGCAGGTCGGTGCTGGCTACCACGCGTCCGGCGGTGAAGAACTGGTTGACGGTGATTACCACGCGCCGCTGGCGCGACATGGCCGACAGCGCCTCGTCGACAAAGCCGAAGGGCCGCCCCGAGAAGCTCACCAGCAGGTGGCGCGCGGCGCAGTAGGCGTCGAGGGTGAGCGGTTGTTCTGTCAGCGGGTGGTCGCGGCGCATCACCACCACGTACTCGCCGTCGTAGAGCCGCTGGTGCAGGAAGCGTGGGGTGTGTTCCTGCAGGTGGATCGCGGTCAGTTCGGCGATGACGCCTGGAAAATGCCCGACCGCCAGGTCTGCCGAACCGGATTCCAGCAGCTCGCGCGGGTCGCGCGTGGTCAGCGGCACGATGCGCAGGTTCACGCCCGGCGCCTCCTTCTCCAGCAGGTCCACCAGTCCGGGCACCAGCTTGGCGGCTGTGGCGTCGGCCATGGCCAGCACGAAAGCCTTGCCCGCGGTCGACGGGTCGAAGTCGGCCGGCGACAGAGACTCGCGCAGCTGAGCCAGCGCGTCGCGCACCGTCGGCCACAGGGCCAGCGCGGCCGGTGTGGCCTCCACCCCATAGCCGGAACGTCGGACCAGTTCGTCGCCCAGGTGCTCGCGCAGGCGCTTGAGCGCGTTGCTCACCGCCGGCTGTGTCATGGCCAGGTTGTGGGCTGCGCGGGTGAGGTTGCGCTCGGCCATGACCTCGTCGAACACCCTCAACAGGTTGAGGTCCAGCGTGCGGAAGTTGGTCTCATTCATCATTTAGGTGAATGTAATTCATCACAAAAATAAAGTGGCGTGACATCAGGGTTCACCCTAGTATTCGCCTGTCCAAAAGACTGTCTATCCAAGGAGTTCGCCATGAGCACCGTCTTCTCTCCCTCTCCCTCCTCCGTCGGCATGGGCCCCGCCGCCGAAAAGGGCGCCGGTCGCGCCCGTCGTTTTGATGGCTCGCGCAGCCTGGCCACCATGTTGCTGGCCGCCGCCGTGGCCGCCCTGGTCGTGCTGGCCGACCAGATGATCGGTTCCTGGGCCGATGGCCACCTGTTCCTGGGCTGGGTCGCCCTCTGGGTCGTGATCTTCGCTGGCTCGGCGCTGTTCGCAGGCACGGCCCGCCGTGCGGCGCAGGTCACGCTGCGCTCGCTCGACAGCTGGTCGCGGTCGCTGGCCGAGGCCCGTGCCGAAGCCCGCCTCTGGGACCTGGCCCGCACCGATCCGCGCCTCAAGGCCGAGCTCATGCAGGCCCGTGCCCGCGAAGCCGAGCTGGCCGAAGCGCTGAACCCTTCGCCCGTCGTGGCCAAGGATGACTACTCGGACGCGCTGGCGCCCATGGGTCTGGACACGGGCTTCTCGGCACCGCTGCGCCGCTGGGCTCAGATGGAAGTGCGCCGCCAGACGGGCTACCTGCCTTACCTGTAATCCACCGCTGTTGCACATGAAAAAAGCCCCCCGGCAGATGCCGGGGGGCTTTTTGTTTGGGTCAGCCCTAGCGGGCCGGGATCAGGCGGCGGTCAGGCGCTGTTCCAGTTCGTTCTTGGTGTCGATCAGGGCCTGGGGCATGTGATAGGCCAGCTGCTCGAAGTGAGCGTCGTGCAGCTTGAACTCTTCGGCCCAGGCGGCCTTGTCAATGCTCGTGACCTGCGCAAACTGCTCGGGGCTGAAGTCCAGGCCGGTCCAGTTGATCTCGGCGTAGGCGGGGGCGGTGCCGAACATCGTGGCCTCGCCCTGGGCCTTGCCTTCGATGCGGTCGATCATCCACTTGAGCACGCGCATGTTGTCGCCGTAGCCCGGCCAGACGAACTTGCCTTCGGCGTTCTTGCGGAACCAGTTCACGCAGAACATCTTGGGCAGGGCGGCGCCCGACTTGGCCACGTTCTCGCCGACGTTGAGCCAGTGCTGGAAGTAGTCGCTCATGTTGTAGCCGCAGAAAGGCAGCATGGCGAACGGGTCGCGGCGCACCACGCCCTGCGCGCCGAAGGCAGCGGCGGTGGTCTCGGAACCCATGGTGGCGGCCATGTAGACGCCTTCGGTCCAGCTGCGGGCTTCGGTCACCAGCGGCACGGTGGTGCTGCGGCGGCCGCCGAACAGGAAGGCGTCGATGGCCACGCCGTTGGCGTCGTCCCACTGCGGGTCCAGCGCCGGGTTGTTGGTGGCGGCGACGGTGAAGCGCGAGTTCGGGTGGGCGGCCTTGGTGCCTTTTTCCTTGGCGATGGCCGGGGTCCAGTCCTTGCCCTGCCAGTCGATCAGGTGTTCGGGCAGCGTGCCGGTGTCCTTCTCCATGCCTTCCCACCACACATCGCCGTCGTCGGTGAGGGCGACGTTGGTGAAGATCACGTTCTTGTCCAGCGAACGCATGCAGTTCGGGTTGGTGTGCATGTTGGTGCCGGGGGCGACGCCGAAGTAACCCGCTTCAGGGTTGATGGCGTACATGCGGCCGTCGTCATGGGGCTTGACCCAGGCGATGTCGTCACCGATGGTGGTCACCTTCCAGCCGGGGAACGCGCTCTCGGGCGGCACCAGCATGGAGAAGTTGGTCTTGCCGCAGGCGCTGGGGAAGGCGGCGGCGACGTGGTACTTCTTGCCCTCGGGGTTGGTCACGCCCAGGATCAGCATGTGCTCGGCCAGCCAGCCCTGGTCGCGGCCCATGTTGGAGGCGATGCGCAGCGCGAAGCACTTCTTGCCCAGCAGCGCGTTGCCGCCGTAGCCCGAGCCATAGGACCAGATCTCGCGCGTTTCGGGGAAATGCACGATGTACTTGGTGGTCGGGTTGCAGGGCCAGCTGGTGGTGTCCTTCTGGCCCTCGGCCAGCGGGGCACCCACGGTGTGCATGCAGGGCACGAAGTTGCCGCTGTCGCCCAGCACGTCGTACACGGCCTTGCCCATGCGGGTCATGAGCTTCTGGTTCACCACCACGTAGGCGCTGTCGGTCAGCTCGATGCCGATGTGGGCGATGTGCGAGCCCAGCGGGCCCATGGAGAACGGCACCACGTACATGGTGCGGCCCTTCATGCAGCCGTCGAACAGCGGGTTCAGGGTGGCGCGCATCTCGGCCGGGGCCATCCAGTTGTTGGTCGGGCCGGCGTCTTCCTTCTTTTCGGAGCAGATGTAGGTGCGGTCTTCCACGCGGGCCACGTCGGACGGGTCTGTCCAGGCCAGGAAGGAGCCCGGGCGCTTGGCCGGGTTGAGCTTCTTGAAGGTGCCGGCGTCGACCAGTTCCTGGCACAGGCGGTCGTATTCTTCCTGGCTGCCATCGCACCAGACCACGTTGTCGGGCTTGCACAGGGCCACCATGTCGGCCACCCAGGCGATCAGCCGGGCGTGCTTGACGTAGGCGGGGGTGTTGAGGTTGAGGCCCTGCATCACGGGAGAGTTCATCGAAAAGGCTCCGGTAGTTTGAAAGCGGCGGCCAAGAGACACCAACAGCCGCGGGCCACGGAACGATGGCGGGCGGCTGTGCAAGATCCCTTGGGCAAAAAGGGCGGTCGGCGCTCGGGGCTGCAGGGCGGTTGCGGATGCAGCGCGACAGCCAGAAAGGGGGCGGGTGATCCCGGGTTCTGGTCCGCGTGTCGGCCTAACCAATCAATTTTAAAAAAGAAGGCCGGTCAGTTACCGGCAAGTTACATGCAAGACATGCATAACCTGATGCATGGACGCTGGCCGGGGTACGCAGTGGCGCAGCCGCTAGAGTGGCGCCATGGAACCCGAACTCCCCCTGGAACCCGGTCTGGCGCCCTTGCTGGCCGAGCTCAAAACACTGGAAGACCTTTATCACGCGGCCTACCCGGACGCGACCCTGGCCGACTTCGACCGGCTGGTGGCGCCCGGCTTCTGGGAAACCGGGGCCACCGGCCGCCGGTACAGCCGGGCCTTCGCCCGACAGGTGCTGGAACAGCGTTCGGGACGGCCCGCTCCCGCGACATGGCAGACCGATCAGCACCACCTGCAGCGGGTGGGTGCGGACGTCTGGCTGCTGACCTACCGCCTCCACCAGCCTGGCCGGGTCACGCGGCGCATGACGCTGTGGCGTCGGGAGGCCGGGCACTGGCAGACGGTGTACCACCAGGGCACGGTGGTCGTCGGCTGAGTGCCACCCAAAAGAAAAGCCGCCCGTCCGGGCGGCTTTCAGTTCCCTGGATCGTCCGGGTTTCAGGCCATGAACACGGCGATGAAGGCCAGCAGGAAGATCAGCACGCCGCCAGCGATGGGCAGCACGATCGGCATGAGCGGAACGATGGACTCGACCACGTCCTGGGGCTGATCGGCGTGGCTGTCGTGGGGGGCGTGGGCCATGGGGCGTCTCCGGGATTGAGAAAAATCAACGCGGATTCTAAAGCCGACGGGTCCAGGCCGCACCTGGCCGAACCCTCACAGCAGCGCGTAGGTGGTGCTGGCGCGGCAGACGCTCTTGCCATCGTCGGCGCCCGCGATGTCGATTTCACCGAACACCAGGTTCTTGCCGGCCCGCACCACGCGGGCGGTGACCAGCGCGTCCTGGTTCGACAGCGGCTTGAGGAAGCTGCTGTTCTGCTGCACGGTGGTCATCGGTCGGCGCGTGCCCAGCCGGGTCACGATGGCCAGCACCATGGCCGTGTCGGCGGCCGCCATCATGGCCTGGCCGCAGACCATGCCACCGATGCGCGAAAGCTGATCGTTCTGCGGCAGTCGCAGCACCACCTCGTCGGTCTGGAAAGACTCGACGCGCAGGCCCAGGGCCTGGACCCAGGGCGCGAACCAGTCGGACAGGCAGGTCTGCAGGATGTCGGTGCTGAGGGGCTCGTCGGGCGCATTCATGGGGTGGTCACATCCGTTGGGTGTCGAAACCGGCGGCCTGCAGCGCGTCGATCACCTGCTGCACATGCTCGCGGCCGCGCGTCTGCAGCACCAGCTCGACCGCCACGTTCTGCGCCGCCAGCAGGGTGAAGGCGCGCTGGTGGTGGACCTCGTCGATGTTGGCGCCGGCCTCGGCGACGATGGCCGTGATGCGCGCCAGGTTGCCCGGCACGTCGCGCGCGCTCACCTGGATGCGGGCCAGCCGGCCCGCGCGCACCATGCCGCGTTCGATGATCGAGGCCAGCAGCATCGGGTCGATGTTGCCGCCGCACAGCACCAGGCCCACCTTGCGGCCGGCAAAACGCTCCGGGTGCTTCAGCACGGCGGCCAGTCCGGCGGCGCCCGCGCCTTCGACCAGGGTCTTCTCGATCTCCAGCAGCATCACGATGGCCTGCTCGATGTCGCCCTCGTCGACCAGCAGCAGGTCGTCGACCTTGTCCTGGATGATCGCCTGCGTGATCACACCCGGCGTGCCGACGGCGATGCCCTCGGCAATCGTGCTGCTGCCCTGTGGCAGGTGGGTGCCCTTGATGGCGTTGTACATCGCCGGAAAGCGCTCGGTCTGCACGCCGACGATCTGGATGTCGGGCCGGATCGCGCGCGCCGCGGTCGCCATGCCGGCGATCAGCCCACCGCCGCCGATGGCGATCACCAGGGTGTCGATGTCGGGTTGCGCGCGCAGCATCTCCAGCGCCACCGTGCCCTGGCCGGCGACGATGGCATCGTCGTCGTAGGGGTGCACGAACACCAGCCCCTGCTGATCGGCCAGCCCGTAGGCATGGGCCCGGGCCTCTTCCAGCGTGTCGCCGTGCAGCACGACCTCGGCGCCGAAGCCGCGTGTGCGCTCCACCTTCACGCCCGGCGTGAAGCGCGGCATCACGATCACCGCGCGGATGCCCAGGCGCTGCGCGTGGTAGGCCACGCCCTGGGCGTGGTTGCCAGCGCTCATGGCGATCACGCCGCGTGCCCGTTCGTCGGCCGACAGCTGGGAGAGCTTGTTGCAGGCGCCGCGCTCCTTGAATGAGGCGGTGTACTGCAAGTTCTCGAATTTGAGGAACACCTGGCAGCCTGTGAGCTGCGAAAGCGTGCGCGATTCCACGCAGGGGGTGTCCAGCACCTGGCCGTTCAGGCGCTCAGCGGCGGCATCGATGTCTCTTTTTTCCAGCATCGGGCGATTGTGCCGCGGGACGATTGTCACAAGTGAACGGGAAAGGCCCCACAACTCTTCGGACCGCGCTGGATCATGCTCTTCCATGATGGATCAAGCTGGGTTATGGTCCGCTCAATTCCGCAATACGGACCGAATGCCCCGTTGTCAAGACTGGAGGTGTCCTCATGAGCAAACGCCTGTTGCAGCGCGCCACGCCGGCGACGCCGCGTCCGGCTGAAGTGCGCCCGAGCCCTGAGCCCCGGCACAGCCCGGCCTCGGATGCGCGCGTGTTCGTGCCGTCCGGGCTGCGCCAGGCGCCGGTGCTCGACCTGATGTGCTCGCATTTCGTGCTCACGCTCGCCGCCCGCCAGGGGCAGCGGTTCAATGTGCGCCGCGACCTCAACACCCTGCTGGCGCTGGCCGGCCGCCACCTGGTGTGGCCGATGACCGTGCTCACGCGCCTGCGCGAATTCCTGGCCCGCCGCTGCAAGGACAACGAACTCTGGACCGGCAATGACCAGCTGTCGACGGCCGCCTTCATGGAGCGCTATGGCATCTGGCGCGGGCCGTATGAAGAGGGCACCCTGTTCTTCTACTTGGACGAATACGCCAAGGAGTCGCCCAAGGACCTGCTGTCGGTGCTGGCCGTGACCGGCGACTGGCTCAACCAGGCGCTCAAGAAGCAGAGCACGCTGGTGGAAAAGAACATCGACGCGCTGGCCAACCTGCTGCAGCTCAACCGCGCCGAGCGCGCGCTGCTGCTCTACGGCACGCTGGCGCGCTACCAGCGCGACCTGCGCTCGATCCTGGTCGAGTTCAAGGTCAACAACGCGCCCGAGGCCTACGCGGCCATCGCCGACGTGGCCGGCGTCAAGGCCAGCGAGGTCGGCGAGGCGCTGCGCGCCGGTTCGCGGCTCGAACGCATCGGCATGGTGGAGAACCTGATCTCCGAACACAACATCACCGACCTGGCCGACCTCATGAAGGTCAGCGAGAAGCTGCCGCCGGTGCTGATGCGCGAGTACCGCAGCGAAAGCGAGCTGATGGCGGTGTTCACCCGCCCGGCCGCGCGTTCGGCGCTCAGCCCCAAGGACTTCGACTACGTGGCCGATGACGTGCGACTGCTCAGCGGCCTGCTGCGCGAAGCCGTGGCGCGCAAAGAGCCGGGCGTGAACATCCTGCTCTACGGGCCACCCGGCACCGGCAAGACCGAGCTGGCGCGCGTAGTCGCGCAGGCCGCCGGGCTGGAGCTGTTCGAGGTCGAGTACGCCGACCGCGACGGGAATGCGCTGTCCGGTCGCGACCGTTACCGCTCGCTGCAGATCGCGCAGGTCTTCCTCAAGGGCACCGCGCATTCGGCCCTGCTGTTCGACGAGGTGGAGGACGTGTTCCCGCCCATCAGCAGCGAGGCGGCCCAGTTCATGGCGCGTGCCGAGCAGGTGCCGGCGCCGCAGAGCCACAGTGTCAGCGGCAAGGCCTGGGTCAACCAGATCCTCGAATCCAACGCGGTGCCCACGGTCTGGGTGACCAACCGCATCGAACAGATCGATCCTGCGTTTCGCCGCCGCTTCGCCTACCACCTCGAACTCAAGAGCCCGCCGCCCGGCGCGCGCGAGCAACTGGTGCGCAAGACGCTGGAAGGCGAGCCGGTGTCCGAAGGCCTGGTGGCGCGGCTGACCGCGCGCAAGGGCCTGACGCCGGCGCAGATCCGCACCGCGGTGCGCTTTGCCCATCTGGCGGCTGCGCCGGTGAAGACGCCGGGTCGGCGCAAGAAGGTGGCGGCCGACACCGGACCGACGCTGGACGAACTGATCGAGCGTCAGCTGCGCAACGCCGACCTGGCACTGGGTCGCCAGCCCGACGCCGGCCAGCGGCCCGAGGTCACGCAGTACAGCCTGGACATGCTCAACGTCGAATCGCGCTACGAGATCGGCCGCATCGTTGAGGCGCTCAAGGCGCGCGGTCATGGCTGCCTGTGTTTCCACGGCGCCCCCGGCACCGGCAAGACCGCGCTGGCCGAACACATCGCCAAACAGCTCGAACGCCCGCTGATGATCCGCCGCGCCAGCGACCTGGTGAGCAAGTTCGTCGGCGAGACCGAGCAGCAGATGGCAGCGATGTTCCGCGAGGCCGAGGCCGAGAAGGCGGTGCTGCTGCTGGACGAGGCCGACAGCTTCCTGCAGGACCGGCGCGGCGCGCAGCGCACCTACGAGGTGACCGAGGTCAACGAGATGCTGCAGGGCATGGAGCGCTTCAACGGCATCTTCGTCTGCACCACCAACCTGATGGACGCGATCGACCAGGCGGCGCTGCGGCGCTTCACCTTCAAGATCCGGTTCAAGCCGCTGCGCAAGGAGCAGCGCGAGCGCATGTTCGTGGTCGAGGCGCTGGGCGGTGACGAGGCCGGCCTGACCGACGCCATCCGATCAAGGCTGGCCAAGCTGGAACAGCTGTGCCCGGGCGACTTTGCGGCGGTCAAGCGCCAGGTCGAGATCCTGGCCGAGACCCTGCCGCCGGAGGAGTTCCTGGCCCAGCTCGAAGCCGAGCACCGCATCAAGCCCGAGGTCCGCGAAGCCCGCGGCATGGGCTTCGTTCACTGATCACGCCAACGCCAACCGCGCAAATCGGGGCAGCACCGAAGCCGCTTCGGGTGTGGGTCTGAGCGCGTTGGCGATCTGAGCGGCATCCAGCCCCTGCTGGGCCAGCGTTGGGCCGAGCCCGTCGAGGTAGGCGCGCAGCGCCTCGTCGGAAAACTCCGGGTGGAACTGCACGCCCCAGGCGCGTTCACCGATGCGGTAGGCGTGGTGTGCTTCGTGCGCGCTGCCGGCGAGCAGCACCGCGTCGGCGGGCAGGCGCCGCACCGATTGCCAGTGCACCGCCTGCGCGGGAAAGCGTTCGGGCAGGTCACCCAGCAAGGGGTCGCCGGCCGACACCGGGTGCCGTTCCACCGTCACCGTGCCGATCTCCACACCGTCAGGGTGGTGGGCCACCTCGCCGCCCAGCGCGTGCGCCAGCAGCTGGTGGCCGTAGCAGATGCCCAGCACCGGCGCGCCGGCGGCGACGGCGGCCTGCAGCCAGGGCACGAGCGCCTCGCTCCAGGGCTCGCGCTCGCTGACCATGCTGTGCGAACCGGTGAGCACCACGCCAGAGAACCGCTCCGGTGCGTCCGGCAGCCCGTCGACTTGTGCATCGTGGGTTGCCAGCGCAGTGGCACCGCCTGCGCGCAGTCCGGCAGCGATCCAGTCGTCGAAGTCGCCCAGACGTTCACGGATGTGGGCGTGGGTGGAGCCGGTCTTGAGGATGAGCAGAGGCGCGTGGGACATGGCTGTGATTCTAGGAACGCCACGATGGCCTTGCCCTGGGCCGGGCACCCGCTGCCGGTCGCGCCAGAAATGGCGAAGCCGCCCGCACCCGAAGGCGCGCGGCGGCTTCTGTGACCGGGCGTGCCCCGGTCAGTGCAACAGGGCCATCGGACCCGACGGCAGCTCCTCGGGCGTGTGGTCCGGGTGGTGGTTCACGAAGAACCGCAGCTTCTGGTCCAGCCGGGAGACGCGCTGGTGGGCCACGCCTTCGCAGTGGTGCTTGGAGATCAGGTTGAACAGCTTGCCGCGCAGGAACCAGAGGTCCTGCGGGTTGCGGCAGGCCAGCAGGGCGGCGTGCAGGCGCGTGCGCAGCGGGTCCTGGATGTCGGACACCGCATCTTCGAATTCGCTCACCAGGAAATCCATTTCCAGGACCTGGGTGTCGTGGTAGCTGGCTTCTTTCTGTCCAAACCCAAACCAGGGCAGCTTGAAAAACATGAACGGTCTCCGCTGAAGTCGAGGCGCCGGCACTTCACCGGCTTCCCACGTTTTTTCGGCGCAGGGGGCGGGGTCTTGAGGGAAATGGGCTGGAAAACACCCTCAATTCCGACGGGCGGTCGGGGCGTCAGACGATGGTTGACAGCCGTATCGGCGCCAAGCCGGCCGGCTTTAATCGAAAGCACTCACCACGCGCAGCACCTCAGCACCGTAGGCTTCGCGCTTTTTCTGGCCGATCCCGGAAATCCCGTCCAGATCGGCCATCGAGCGCGGCTTCTGGGCTGCGATGGCGCGCAGGGTGGCGTCGTGGAAGATCACGAACGCCGGCAGGTTGTGCTCGCGCGCCACCTCGGCGCGCCAGGCCTTGAGCGCGTCCAGGCACTCGCGCTCCGACAGCGACAGCGGCTGGCCGTCGGGCGCCACCGCGTCGCGCGCGGCCTTGCGGCTGCTGCGTTTGGCGCCCCTGGACTCGGTCACCTCGCGCAGCCAGACCTGGGCCTCGCCCTTGAGGATGGGGCGGGCGCCATCGGTCAGGTGCAGCGTGTTGTACGGGGCGTCGTCCACCCGCACCGCCTCGCGCGCGATCAGCTGGCGCAGCAGCGCGCGCCACTGGCTCTCGCTCAGGTCGGCGCCGATGCCAAACGTGCTGAGCTTGTCGTGCCCGTACTGCGTGACCTTGTCCGTCACCTTGCCGCGCAGGATGTCCATCAGGTGCCCGGCGCCAAAGGCCGTGCCACTGGCCTGCTGTACGCGGTAGATGCAGGAGAGCAGCTTGCGCGCGGCCTCGGTCGCGTCCTGCAGGGCCGGTGGCGAGAGGCAGTTGTCGCAGTTGCCGCAGGGCTGGCTGGGTTCGCCGAAGTAGGACAACAGCCGCACGCGGCGGCAGTCGCTGGCCTCGGCCAGCGCCAGCAGCGCGTCCAGTTTGCCGCGCAGCACCTGCTTGAACGCGTCGCCGGCCGGGCTCTCGTCGATCATGCGGCGCTGGTTCACCACGTCCTGCAGGCCATAGACCATCCAGGCGTCGGCCGCCTCACCGTCGCGGCCCGCGCGGCCGGTCTCCTGGTAGTAGCCCTCGATGTTCTTGGGCATGTCCAGGTGGGCGACAAAGCGCACGTCCGGCTTGTCGATGCCCATGCCGAAGGCGATGGTGGCGACCATGATCAGGCCCTCTTCGCGCAGGAAGCGGTCCTGGTGCTTCTGGCGCACCGACGCTTCGAGGCCGGCGTGGTAGGGCAGGGCGTTCAGGCCGTGGTCGCACAGCAGGGCGGCGACTTCTTCCACCCGCTTGCGCGACTGGCAGTAGACGATGCCGGCGTCGTGGCCCTGGGCGTTCATGTGTTCGTCGCGGATGAAGCGCAGCAGCTGCTGCGTGCCGTCCTTCTTCTCGACGATGGTGTAGCGGATGTTGGGCCGGTCGAAGCTGCTGACGAAGCGCCGCGCGTCCTGCAGCTGCAGGTGCGTCACGATGTCCTCGCGCGTCAGGTCGTCGGCCGTGGCCGTCAGCGCGATGCGCGGCACGCCCGCGTAGCGTTCGTGCAGCACGGCCAGTTCGCGGTACTCGGGCCGGAAGTCGTGGCCCCACTGGCTCACGCAGTGCGCCTCGTCGATGGCGAACAGGCTCAGCAGGCCGCGCTCGTGCAGCGAATCGAGCAGCGCCAGGAAGCGCGGCGTGGTCAGCCGCTCGGGCGCGGCATAGAGCATGGTGATCTCGCCCTTGAGCAGGCGGCGCTCGATCTGCTGCGCCTCGTCGCTGGTCAGGCTGGAGTTCAGAAAGGCGGCGTCCACACCCGCTTCGAGCAGGGCACCGACCTGGTCGTGCATCAGCGCGATCAGCGGCGAGACCACGATGGACACACCGTGGCCCGCACGCTGGCGCACGATGGCCGGGATCTGGTAACACAGGCTCTTGCCGCCGCCGGTGGGCATGAGCACCAGGGCGTCACCGCCGTCACTGACGTGCGTGACGATGCCCGCCTGCGGGCCACGGAAGGCCTCGTAGCCGAAGACCGCCTGCAGCACCTCGGCGCAGGCTTCCAGCGTTTCGCCTTCGGAGGAAATGTCGATCACATCTGTTCCCAGGGCAGGCCGTCAAAGCGCCAGCCGTTGAGGGTGCTGCGCTTGAATTGGTCGTCCAGATCGCCTTCGAAACCGTGCACCACGTGCAGCACCTCGGTGAAGCCGGCAGCTTCGAGCGCGGCACCGGCGTCCTGTGTGCGCTTGCCGCTGCGGCAGATCAGCAGCACCGGGCGGTCCTTGTCGCCCGCTTCGGCCTCCACCGCGGCGGCGAAGGCCTGCGGGTCGGCGGTGAGGTCCGGGTACTCGTACCAGGCGATGTGCACCACGCCGGGCGGCCGGCCGACGTAGAGCGACTCGATCTCCATGCGCACGTCGACGAACAGCGGGGGCTCC
Organism: Hydrogenophaga luteola; assembly: GCF_042648585.1. Classification (NCBI taxonomy): domain Bacteria; kingdom Pseudomonadati; phylum Pseudomonadota; class Betaproteobacteria; order Burkholderiales; family Comamonadaceae; genus Hydrogenophaga; species Hydrogenophaga luteola. The sequence continues at coordinate 509,465 of NZ_JBHRXX010000001.1, forward strand.
AGGCCCTGGGCGGCGCGCTGTGCGGTCTGGTCTTGCAGCCAGGCCCAGGCGTCGGTCGGGAGCAGGTGTTTCATGGAAGCGTATTGTCGTTGAGGCTGCGGCCCAGCCCCGGAAGCAGCAGGCGGCTCATTGGGCGGCCCGGGGCGTCAGCGTGATCGTGAACAGCTGGTTCTGGAACTCGGGACGGAACACTTGGCGGTCCGGCTCCCCGAGCGAGCGGGTGATGATTGCCCCGGGCATGCGGGGGTAGGTGCCGCGCCAGTAGTACAGGACCAGCGGCCGCCCCCGGTCCAGCTGCTCGGCCGTCAGGCGGGCCTCGAAGACCTCGTCGCCTTCGGCGTTGGTGGCTGCCAAACGGGCCGAGGTCGACACCAGCTGCCAGCGGCAGCGGTCCTGTCCCGTGCCGGCCGCGGGGCGAGCGGGGACGGTGGTCTCGTAGTGGTGCTCGCCCTTGTGGGTGACCGGCAGCGCCACGCTCAGGTCGCCGCCACCGGATGGCGCACCGTCCGGGCAATCCTCGGCGCGGTAGTCCGCGTGCCAGCTCACATGCCCGAACGGGCCCGGCGCGCGCTCGATCACCGCCAACACCGTGTGGCTGCGCTCCGTGCCCCACAAGCCGATCCGGTCGCAGCCCGCCAGCAGGGCGCATAGGCTCCAGACGAATGCCCAGCGGCAGGGGCCAGTGGCCCTTGGGCCCACACGCAGTTGCACGACACACCTCCTGGAAGCGGCGCAGTATAGAAAACAAGACCGGCGCCGAAGCCCCTGACAACGGCCGGCCGGGGGGCGTTTCCTACAATCGCGGGATCATGAAAACGCCCGTCTACACCCGCGCCCAGGCGCTGCCCCAGATCCTGTCCCAACGCATCGCCATCCTCGACGGCGCCATGGGCACCATGATCCAGCGCTTCAAGCTGGGCGAGGCGCAGTACCGCGGCGAGCGCTTCAAGGACTTCTACAAGGACGTCAAGGGCAACAACGAACTGCTGAGCCTCACGCGCCCCGACGTGATCCGCGACATCCACGAGGGCTACCTCGCGGCCGGTGCCGACCTGATCGAGACCAACACCTTCGGCGCCACCACCATCGCGCAGGAAGACTACGACATGGCCCACCTGGCGCGCGAGATGAACCTGGCCTCGGCCCGCATCGCCCGCGAAGCCTGCGACAAGTACAGCACGCCCGACAAGCCGCGCTTCGTCGCCGGCGCCCTGGGCCCCACGCCCAAGACCGCCAGCATCAGCCCCGACGTGAACGACGCCGGCGCCCGCAACGTCACCTTCGAGCAGCTGCGCGCAGCCTACTACGAACAGGTGGAGGCGCTGGTCGAGGGCGGCGCCGACGTGCTGCTGGTGGAGACCATCTTCGACACGCTCAACGCCAAGGCCGCGCTGTTCGCCATCGACGAGTTCTTTGAAAAGAGCGGCGAGCGCCTGCCGGTCATCATCAGTGGCACCGTGACCGACGCCTCCGGCCGCATCCTCAGCGGCCAGACCGTCACCGCCTTCTGGGCCAGCGTGCGCCACATCCAGCCGCTCGCCGTGGGCCTGAACTGCGCGCTCGGTGCCACGCTCATGCGCCCCTACATCCAGGAACTGGCCAAGGTCGCGGGCGACACCTTCATCAGCTGCTACCCCAACGCCGGCCTGCCCAACCCGATGAGCGACACCGGCTTCGACGAGACGCCGGACGTCACCAGCCGCCTGCTGCGCGAGTTCGCCGCCGAGGGCCTGGTGAACATCGTGGGCGGCTGCTGCGGCACCACGCCGCAGCACATCGGCGCGATCCACGAGGCGGTGGCGACGCAGGCGCCGCGGGCGGTGGGGCGGGCGATGTTCTACAAAGATGCAGCCTGATCAGAGAAGCTTGAGTTCTAGCTCACGCGAGTAATCCCGACAGTCGACTTGACATGACTGGAAAAGAAGTTGAGGCACCCTTTCCACTTCTTTTGAAGGGCTGCTTCGGGGTTCTGAGTGGCTTGGTATTGGCATGTGTTACGTATTCAATCGCCACTAGAACTCCGGAGGACTACCTGCTTTCCACGGCAGTCCTTACGTTTGTATGGATGCTCTTCTTCATCCACCTGTCAATGAGCTTGGCCTCAAAGCCGGGTTCGAAGCCACCTGAACCAAGCTTCCGGCATTTCATTCGCATTCTTTCGAGCGCTGTTCCTTTTGCAGTAGCCACCTATGGCGTTGGTGTTGCAGCCCATGATGCCTATCCATGGCTTAGCACTGAACTAAGCAAACAAGGGCCAATAGTTGTTGGCTTGATGGTTTTGCTCTTTGGACTTTTTCTTTTCGCGGTTCGCCAGTGGTCACGAGTGTTGTATGGCGCCTCCGAAATCATGGTGGGAGTTGTCGTGGCTGTGTATCGGCACGTGCCCGGCTCGTCCATCTGGACTCCAGATGCCTTTCTTCTTCTATTGACAGCGGGCATATATCTTGTTGTCCGTGGACTGGACAACATTCAGCAAGGCGCCAGTCGAAATCCTCCGGATCCAATCACTCGGTTGTGGAGACGATTCTTCAGACGGGATTGAATACAGGCGAGTGGGGCGAAAGACTGTCCAAGAGCGTTGATATTCCTTTTTTTTCTGAGTGACCTTCGCCTTGTGAGAGCGGAACTCTGCCCCCACAATCGCGGCTCCCATCAAGGGGAGTAACCAGCCCGCCTCCGGACGCATCGTCCGGCCTCGGCGGGTGGGGCATCCGTCAGTACGCGGCCTTCTCCGACAGGCCGCCGGATGCTCCGGGCCGGGCGCCATGCCCGGTCCCGGCCAGACCTTGGAGGGTGTTCTTCATCCGATCAACACCGTCCTCAAGAAAAGGTCCTGTCCATCATGGAAACCATTGCACCCCTCTGGCTCTGGGGCGTCTTCGTCGCCTTCGTCCTCGTGGCCCTGTTCGTCGATTTCGTCGTGCTCAAGAAGCAGGGCGCGCACGCCGTGGGCGTGAAGGAGGCGCTGAACTGGTCGCTGGCCTGGATTGGCGTGAGCTTTCTCTTCAACGGCCTGTTGTGGTGGGCCATCAAGGACACCACCGGTTCCACCGCGATGGCCAACGAGAAGTCGCTGGAATTCCTCACCGGCTACCTGATCGAGAAGAGTCTGGCGGTCGACAACATCTTCGTCTTCCTGCTGATCTTCACCTACTTCGCCGTGCCACCGGCCTTCCAGAAACGGGTGCTGATGATCGGGATCCTGGGCGCCATCGTGCTGCGCACCATCATGATCCTGGTGGGGGCCTGGCTGCTGGAGCAGTTCCACTGGATCCTCTACGTGTTCGGCGCCTTCCTGATCCTCACCGGCATCAAGATGTGGTGGGCTGCGGGCAAGGAAGAGAGCCTGGACGACAACCCGGCGCTCAAGCTGCTGCGCCGTGTCATGCCGGTGAGCAAGCAGTTCGACGGCGAGAAGTTCTTCACCGTCGAGAACGGCAAGAAGATCGCCACCCCGCTGCTGATGGTGATTGCCATGGTGGGCCTGACCGACGTGATCTTCGCGGTGGACTCGATCCCGGCCATCTTCGCCATCACCAAGGACCCGTTCATCGTGCTGACCAGCAACGTGTTCGCGATCCTGGGCCTGCGCGCCATGTTCTTCCTGCTGCAGGCCGCGGCCAGCCGCTTCCACCTGCTCAACTACGGGCTGGCCGTGATCCTGGTCTTCATTGGCACCAAGATGATGCTGATCGACGTGTTCAAGATCCCGGTGGCGGTGTCACTGGGCGTGGTGCTGGGCATCCTGGCCATCACCATGATCTGGAGCGCCAAGACCGCGCCCAACACCTGATCACAAGGCCCCGGGAAACCGGGGCCTTTTCGTCGTCTCACCGGCGCCTGTCGGGCGTCGGCATCAGGGAGTCGATTTCCTGTTGCATGGTCTGCACCAGCTGGCTGTAGACCTTCAGCTTGTGCCCGCTGTCGCGCAGGCGCTCGGCCAGGCGCTGGGCCACCGCGGTCATGAGCTTGGCGGCGGTGGCGGGCTGTTCGGCGGTCAGCGCCTCCAGAGCATCGCGCGTGAGCACGGCGCAGACCACGTCGGTGCTGGCGGTGCACGAGGCCGAGCGAGCGCCGCCGTCGACCAGGGCCATCTCGCCGATCAGGCTGCCCGGGCCCAGCACGGTCACGGTGACCGGGTTGACGCGGCGCGCGATCAGCGTCTCCACCGTGATTTCGCCTTCGAGCACCAGCACCATGTAGCCGGTGTCGGTGGCCTCGCCCTGGCGGATGATGGTTGTGCCGCTCTTGAAGCGCCGGGGGCGCATGAAGCCGACCACCGTCAGCGCCTCGTCCTCGCTGAGCTGCATCAGCGCGGTGGGCGCGCGCAGCAGGCGGGCGGCTTCGTGCGCGGTGGACGAACCGTCCACGGCGGCCTGGCGGTCGGCGGGCAGGCGCGACTCGGGGTGTTCCCGGCCGCGCGCGCCGAACAGTCGGTCAAAGAGGGACATGCTGGCATTGTGCCGTGGCGGCCTGGTACCCGGTGTGACCGAATGCGCGCGGCGTTTCAGGGCAGCGGGATCCACTCGTCGTGGTCGTCGGGCGGCAGCGCGAAGCGGCCTTCGCGCCAGTCCGCCTTGGCCTGTTCGATGCGCTCCTTGCTCGACGAGACGAAGTTCCAGAACATGTGGCGCTCACCCAGCGGCTGGCCGCCGAAGACCATCAGCGTGGCGCCGTTGGCGCCAGCCGTCACCGCATCACCCTCGCCGGTGAAGACCAGCAGCTGGCCAGGTTCCGCTGTGGTGTCGCCATGGCTCACCGCACCGCGCGCCACGTACACCGCCTGCTCGGCGTGACCGCCGGTCAGGGCCAGGGTGGCGCCGGGCTGCAGTTGCGCGTGCAAGGCGAACAGCGGCGAATGGGTGCGCACCGGCGTGCTGTGTCCATAGGCGCTGCCGGCGAACAGGCGCCACCAGACGCCGTCGGCCTCTTGCTCGGGCATCAGGGCCTGCGGGTAATGGGTGAAGGCGGGCTCACATTCCTCGTCGGCCTCGGGCAGCGCGACCCAGAACTGCATCAGCTCCAGCCCGCCGCCCGCGAACGAGTCGGGGTGGGTGAAGCGCTCGGAATGGCTGATGCCGCGACCGGCGGTCATCCAGTTCACGTCGCCGGGTTTGATGTCCTGGCGGATGCCCAGGCTGTCGCGGTGGGTGATCATGCCGCTGAGCAGGTAGCTCACGGTGGACAGGCCGATGTGCGGATGCGGCCGCACGTCGGCGGCGCGCACGTGTTCGGGCGCCAGCGTAACCGGGCCGGCGTGGTCCATGAACACGAAGGGACCGACGTGCCGGCGCTTGGCGTAGGGCAGCACGCGCCGCACGGTCAGGCCGTGGCCCAGGTCGCCAGGGCGGGCAGTGATCAGCATCTCCAACATGTCAAAGCCTCCCCATGCGACCGGACTGGAAATCGACAAACGCCTGCTGGATCTCCTGCGGCGTGTTCATCACGAAGGGCCCGTAACCCACGACCGGCTCGTCGATCGGCTCTCCGCACAGCCACAGCAGCGTGGTGTCGGCCAGGGCGGTGAGCTGCACGCCTGCACCGTCGCGTGTGTAGACGATCATTTCCGCGTCGCCGGCTTCCTGGCCGTCGGCCGTCTTCACCCGGCCCTGGTAGACCAGCGGCACCGTGGTGTGGCCTTCGGGCGCGGGCAGCGTCACCCTGTGGCCGCCTTTCAGCTGCACGTCCCAGACCTGCATGGGGGTGAAGGTGTTTGCCGGTCCGGTGGTGCCGTCGAAGGTGCCGGCGATGGGCCGCACCGTGCCGGCGTCGGCGCCGTGCACATCGGTCAGCGGCAGCGTCGGGATCTGCGCGGCCGTGATGCCCTGGTAGCCCGGCGGCGCCATCTTGTCGCGCGCCGGCAAGTTCACCCACAACTGCACCATGCGGAAGGGGCCGCCGCGGCGGCCGTAGGCCTCGCTGTGGAACTCCTCGTGCACGATGCCCGCGGCCGCAGTCATCCACTGCACCTCGCCGGGGCCGATGGTGCCGCCGCCGCCGGACGAGTCTCGGTGCGTGACCTCGCCGTCGTAGACGATGGTCACGGTCTCGAAGCCACGGTGCGGGTGCGCGCCGACGCCGCGCCGCTTCGTGGTCGGCTCGAACACCACCGGGCCGCCGTAGTCGAGCATGAGGAAGGGCGAGAACGCCGCGGGGTCGTCGTTGTACGAGAACAGGGTGCGCACGGGAAAGCCGTCGCCGACCCAGTGGCCCTGCGTGTTGCGCTGGATGAATGACACGGACTTCATCGGGGGAGTCTCCTTCTGATGGCGCATTCTCTGCCGGCCGGGCGTTCAGCGCGACCCTCAGGGACAATCCGGGGATGCGCATTCATGAATTGCGCCAGCGGCTCCAGTCGCTCGGCGCCCTGCCCAAACACCAGCACCGCGTGCTCCGCCTGTGGAGCAACGCCCTGCCGCAGACGGCGGGCAAGCGGCAGATCGAACACTTCCTGCCGGCCACGCTGCGCGCCGCGCTGCCGGCGCTCGAAGCCGAACTGGCGGGCCTCGCCCAACTCGCATCGGCCCACCCCGGCGAGGACGGCTCCGAGCGCCTGCTGGTGAAGCTGGGCGACGGCCAGCTGGTGGAAAGCGTGCTGCTGCTGCCCGACCGCACACCGGGCCTTTGCGTGTCCACCCAGGTGGGTTGTGCGGTGGGCTGCCGCTTCTGCATGACCGGCACCACGGGGCTGATCCGGCAGCTCGGCAGCGCCGAGATCGTGGCCCAGGTGGCGCTGGCGCGCACGCGCCGGCCGGTCAAGAAGGTGGTGTTCATGGGCATGGGCGAGCCCGCGCACAACCTGGACAACGTGATGGAGGCCATTGAGCTGCTGGGCACGGCAGGGAACATCGGCCACAAGAACCTGGTGTTCTCCACCGTTGGCGATCCGCGCGTGTTCGAGGAACTGCCGCGCGGCGCCGTCAAGCCGGCGCTGGCGCTGTCGCTGCACACCACGCGGGCCGAGCTGCGCCGCGACCTGCTGCCGCGCGCGCCGCTGCTCTCGCCCGAAGAGCTGGTCGAGGCCGGCGAGGCCTACGCCCGCGCCACCGGCTACCCCATTCAATACCAGTGGACGCTGCTGGAAGGCGTCAACGACGGCGATGAGGAAATCGAGGGCATCGTGCGCCTGCTCACGGGCAAGTACGCGATCCTCAACCTGATTCCCTACAACACCACCGAAGGCATGCCCTTCACGCGGCCGAGCTGGGAGAAGGCGGCCGACATGGCGCGCCGACTGCACCGGCGCCACATCCTGACCAAGCTGCGCATGTCCGCCGGGCAGGACGTGGACGGCGGTTGTGGCCAGCTGCGCGCGCGGGCGGAGAAGCCCGAACGACCCCTGCGGCGCGTCGTGCCGCTGCATCCGCTGCCCTGAACCCTTCGCGGAATGAAGCGGTAAATCCCCAGTGATTTTGGGGGTTAAGCCCGCTGCCAACTGGTCGATAGTGAAGAGACCGGTGATTCGATTTGTTACGACTGAGTGCGTCTGGTCGACAGGATCACTGCTCATTCACTCACTTCGAGCACTTTGGTATGCGTGTCCTGTTGCACCCTTATGCCTTGCTGGCGGAACGGTCAGGCGGGCTCGGCGCTTGGCTGATGCAGCCCTTCGCCCGGTTGCTGCCCGCCTCGTCCCGGCCGGCGGCGGCGCCCGTCCTGGAAGAGGTGGCGCAGCGCCTGAGCCAGGCGTCGGCGCTGTGGTCGACCCATCTGGGCACCGCGCAGGACCAGATGCACGAGGCCACGCAGACCCTGCTGGGCGGTTTCACCACCATCCTCCAGGCGCTCGACACCATCGTCTCCCCCGAGGGTGAGGCCGGCGATTCCGCCGCCGAGGTGGACGCCAGGGCCGCCATGCTCGGCGGTTGTGAGCGGCAGCTGCGCGAACTGCTGGACACCTTCTCGCACCTGGTTGCCTCGCGCGACGGCATGATGGGCTCGGTGCGCTCGCTCTCGACCGCCTCGCAGAGCCTGGCGCAGATGGCCGAGGACGTGAGCAAGCTCGCCCGGCAGACCAACCTGCTCTCGATCAACGCCGCCATCGAGGCGGCGCGCGCCGGCGAGAGCGGACGCGGCTTCTCGGTGGTGGCCGCCGAGGTGCGTCGCCTGTCCACCGAATCAGGCACCACGGGCAAGAACATTGCCGAGCAGGTGAGCCAGTTTGGCACCCGCGTGCGCCATGCCCTGGAGGGCGCCGATGCCCACGCCCAGCGCGACGCCCAGGCGGTGAACTCGTCCGGCCAGCTGGTCAACGACGTGATCGCGCGCGTCGACAGCACCGTCTCCGACCTCAATGCCCGTGCGGCCGAGCTGCGCCAGCGCGGGGCCATGGTCAAGGCCGAGGTAGAGCAACTCATGATCGCCTTCCAGTTCCAGGACCGCGTGCACCAGATCCTCGACCAGGTGCGCAACTCCATGGCCCAGGCCGCCGATCGGCTGCAGGGCGCGCTGGCCGATGGCCGCGTGCCCGACGCCAGCGAATGGGAGGCCCTGCTCACCGCGGGCTACACCACCGACGAGCAGCGGCAGGCCGCCTCCGGCGGCTCGGCGGGCTCTGCCGGCAGCAGCACCGAAACCACCTTCTTCTGACCACCTCCGGGAGCGTTCCATGGCCAAGACCATACTGATCGTCGATGACTCCAGCTCACTGCGCCTGGTGGTGAAGCTGGCCCTCAACCGCGCCGGCTACGACGTGCTCGAAGCCGGCGACGGCAAGGAAGGCCTGGCCCAGCTGGAGAAGGCGGGCAAGGTGCACCTGATCGTCAGCGACGTGAACATGCCGATCATGGACGGCATCGCCTTCGTGACCGAGGTCAAGAAGCACCCGCGCCACAAGTTCACCCCGGTGGTGATGCTCACCACCGAAGGGCAGGACGCCAAAAAGGAGCAGGGCAAGGCCGCGGGCGCCAAGGCCTGGATCGTCAAGCCCTTCAACCCGCCGCAGCTGCTGGACGCGGTGTCCAAGCTGATCCTGCCGTGAAGGGGTTGCCATGGACGCCCAGCGCAGCCTGCCCTCCGAACTGACCATCTACACCGCCAGCGAGCTGTGCGCCCAGGCGCGCACCTGGCTGGCCGACAACACCGCCAGTGGCGGTGACGCCTGGACGCTGGAGGCCTCCGCGGTCGACCAGGTCGACGCCGCCGGCGTGCAGCTGCTGCTGTCGCTGGCCCGGTCGCTGGAGGACCGCTCGCAGGCGTTGCGGCTGGCCCAGCCGAGCACACCGCTGGTGGAGGCCTGTGCCGCCCTCGGGCTGACCGACTGGCTGTCCGAACGTACCGCCGATGAGGGAGTCACCGCATGAGCACACAGGACGCCGACCAGAGCTTCATCGCCGAGGCTTTGCCCGCCTTCATCAGCGAGTCGGGCGAACAGCTCGAAGCCATCGAACAGCTGTTGCTGGAACTGGAAGACCAGCCCGAGAACGGTGAGCTGCTGGGCGCGCTGTTCCGCTGCGCCCACACCGTCAAGGGCTCGGCCGGCATTTTTGGTCTGGACGAGGTGGTGGCGTTCACCCACCACGTCGAGACCCTGCTGGACCGGCTGCGCGACGGCCTGGTCGGCTTCACGCCCGACATGGGCACGCTGCTGCTGCAGTGCAACGACCAGATCCGCTTCCTGATCCGCCTGGCGCAATCGGGCGGCGCGGTCAGCGCCGACGAGGCCGCGGCCCGTGCCAGCCTGGAAACGCGCCTGCAGGCCTTCAGTGGTGATGCGTCAGCGGCCTCTGCGGTGGCAGGGCCTGCGCCCGAGGGCGTTGCCGGTGGCGACAGCGCCGCCCGGGTCTGGACGCTGCAGGTCGGCTTCCTGACCGACACCTTCCGCAACGGCATGGACCCGCTGGCCATCCTCAACTACCTGCGCGGCCTGGGCGCGATCACCCGCATCCACTGCGACCGCTCCTCCGTGCCCAGTCTGGACACGCTTGATCCCGAAAGCTGCCACCTGGCCTTTGGCTTCGAGCTGGAGACCACGGCCGACCAGGCGGCCATCGAGGCCGCCTTCAGCTTCGTGCGCGAGGACTGTACGCTGCAGATCACGCCGCCGGCGCCGCCGCAGGCCTGCGCACCGGCCGCCATGGTCGCGGTGACCGCGCCGGCCGATACCGCATCCGCCGCGCCCGCCACACCCGAGACCGCCCGGGCACCGGCGGCGAACGCCAAGCCGCGCGAAGGCGGCGAAGAGCAGCGCTTCATCCGCGTGCAGGCCGACCGGCTCGACGCGGTGATCAACCTGCTGGGCGAGTTGGTGATCGCCGGGGCCGGCGCCTCGCTGCTGGCCCGTCAGTCGCGCCAGGGCTCGCTGATCGAGGCCAACGAACAGATCAACCAGCTGATCGAGGAAATCCGCAACGGCACGCTGCAGCTGCGCATGGTGCCCATCGGCGAGACCTTCTCGCGCTTCCGCCGCGTGGTGCGCGACACCGCCGCCGAGCTGGGCAAGGAGGTGCAGCTGGAGATCGTCGGTGGCGACACCGAGCTCGACAAGTCGGTGGTCGAGCGCATCGCCGACCCGCTGATGCACCTGGTGCGCAACGCGCTGGACCACGGGCTGGAGACACCGGAGCAGCGCATGGCCGCCGGCAAGCCCGCGCAGGGCCGGCTCATCCTGTCGGCCTGCCACGAGTCTGGCAGCATCCTGATCCGCATCACCGACGACGGGCGGGGCGTGCAACGCCAGAAGGTGCTGGCGCGCGCCTGGGAACGGGGACTGGTGGAGCCTGGCGTGGTGCCCGCCGACGCCGACATCCTCAAGCTCATCTTCGAACCCGGCTTCTCCACCGCCGAGAAGGTGACCAACCTCAGCGGCCGCGGCGTCGGCATGGACGTGGTCCGCAGCAACATCGAAGCGCTGCGCGGCACGGTGCAGCTCACCAGCGAGGAGGGCGCGGGCTCGACCATCGAGATCCGCCTGCCGCTGACCCTGGCCATCATCGACGGCTTCCTGATCGGCGTCGGCGACTCGCGCTTCATCTTCCCGCTCGACGCGGTGGTCGAAGTGATCGAGAGCCGGACCGACCACACCGCGCTGGACGCCAGCGGCCGGGGCGTGGTCGAACTGCGCGGCCAGCCCCTGCCGGTGGTGAACCTGCGCACGCTCTACGCCCTGGAATCCGCCGAGCCCGACCGCGTCAGCGTGGTCGTCATCCGCGCCTGCGGCACCCGCTACGGCGTGATGGTCGACCAGCTGCTCGGCCAACACCAGACCGTCATCAAACCACTGGGCCGCATGTTCCGCAGTTTGCGCGGCATGTCCGGCTCTTCCATTCTCGGCAACGGCGACGTGGCCCTGATTTTCGACGTGGCCTCGCTGTGTCAGCTGGCCATGCATCCGCCCGGACGGTCTGCCGTCTGCCTGTCATCCCCGAGCGCCACGTTGGCCACCCCCCCGCAATCCTGAGGAGCATCTCCATGACGACGAACGACTTCCCCTTCCTGGCCCGGCTCGTGGCGGGTGAGCAACTGGCCCAGCTGTGTGACCAGCTCGACGCGGGCGCCCGCGCGCTGAAGGAGCAGCAGGAACGCTTGACAGCGGTGGAGCAGCAACATGCCCAGCTCAAGGCGGAAGCCTCCGGTGTTCTCACCGCAATCGACGAGGCCTATGCCTACATCGAATTCAGGACCGACGGCACCGTGCTCAAGGCCAATGCCAATTTCTGCCAGGCGCTGGGTTACCGCGCCGAAGAGATCGTCGGCCAGCACCACCGCCTGTTCGTGGACCCGGCCTACGCCGCCACGCCGGCCTATGCGGGCTTCTGGAACGCGCTCAATGCCGGCCAGACGCAGACCGACGTGTTCCGCCGCATCACCAAGACCGGCAAGGACATCTGGATCCAGGCCACCTACGCGCCGGTCAGGGACGACAACGGCCGCGTGGCCAAGGTGGTGAAGATCGCCACCGACATCACGGCGCAGAAGCTGCAGGCGGCTGATTTCAGCGGCCAGCTGGACGCCATCAGCAAGGCGCAGGCGGTGATCGAGTTCGACCTCAAGGGCAACATCCTCACGGCCAACGCCAACTTCCTGAACACGCTGGGCTACTCGCTGCAAGAGGTCCAGGGCCAGCACCACAGCCTGTTCGTCGAACCGTCCTACCGCTCCAGCGCCGAATACCGCCTGTTCTGGGACAAGCTGGGCCGAGGCGAATACGACGCCGGCCAGTACAAGCGCATCGGCAAGGGCGGCAAGGAAGTCTGGATCCAGGCCTCCTACAACCCCATCATGGACACGAACGGCAAGCCGTTCAAGGTGGTCAAGTACGCCACCGACATCACCGCTCAGAAACTGCAAGCGGCCGACTTCAGCGGCCAGCTGGATGCCATCAGCAAGGCCCAGGCCGTCATCGAGTTCGACCTCAAGGGCAACATCCTCACTGCCAACGCCAACTTCCTGAACGCCGTGGGCTATTCGCTTGCCGAGATCCAGGGGCAGCACCACAGCTTGTTCGTGGAACCGGCCTACCGCAGCAGCGCCGAATACCGAGCCTTCTGGGACAAGCTGGGCCGCGGCGAGTACGACGCCGGCCAGTACAAGCGCATCACCAAGGGCGGCCAGGAGATCTGGATCCAGGCGTCCTACAACCCCATCATGGATACCAATGGCAAGCCGTTCAAGGTGGTCAAGTACGCCACCGACGTGACCGCACAGGTGCGCGCCGCCGCCATGCTGGCCCTGACCGTGGAGCAGGCCCAGGCCGCCACCGGCGCCGCCCGCGAAGGCGTGCTGGACCAGCGCATTCCGCTGGAAGGCAAGAGTGGCGCGCCGCTGGCCCTGTGCGAAGGCATCAATGCCCTGCTGGAGACCAGCGAAGAGGTGTTCGGGGACGTGGTGCGGGTGTTCAGCGCCATGTCCAGTGGCGACCTGAGTCAGCGCATCGACCGCGAGTACGCGGGCACTTTCCAGCGGGTGAAGGACGATGCCAACGCCACCTGCGAGAAGCTGTCCGGCGTGATGGACGAGGTGCGCTCGGCCGCCGAAGCACTGACCGGTGCGGCCAACCAGGTCAGCGCCACCGCGCAGAGCCTGTCTCAGGCCGCCAGCGAGCAGGCGGCGTCGGTGGAAGAGACCACCTCGTCGGTGGACCTGATGTCCGCCTCCATTTCGCAGAACAGCGACAACGCCCGTGTCACCGACAACATGGCCACCAAGGCCAGCAAGGAAGCCGGCGAGGGCGGCGAAGCCGTGACCCGCACCGTGCAGGCCATGAAACAGATCGCGGCCAAGATCAGCATCGTCGACGACATCGCCTACCAGACCAACCTGCTGGCGCTCAATGCCGCCATCGAGGCGGCCCGTGCCGGCGAGCACGGCAAGGGCTTCGCAGTGGTGGCGGCCGAGGTGCGCAAGCTGGCCGAACGGAGCCAGGAAGCAGCCAAGGAAATCGGCGACCTGGCCACCAACAGCGTGGACACGGCTGAGCGCGCCGGCAAGCTGCTGGGTGAGATCGTGCCCTCGATCCAGCGCACCTCCGAACTGGTGCAGGAGATCTCCGCCGCGTCCAGCGAACAGAGCCAGTCGGTCACGCAGATCGGCGGCGCCATGGGCCAGTTGAGCAAGGCCACGCAGCAGAACGCGTCCGCGTCCGAAGAGCTGGCCGCTACGTCCGAAGAGCTGTCCGGTCAGGCCGAGCAGCTGCAGCAGACGGTGTCGTTCTTCTCGTCCACCGGCAGCGGCGGTGGTGGCGACCGTGTCGAGCGGCGCGCGGCCAACAGCGACAGCGGTCGCCGCAGCTACGGCGGTGGTGGCCTGCGCATGGCGGCCGTGGCTGGTGCGCCAGTGCCTCGTGCGGCCGCTGGCGGTAACTTCCGTCCCTACTGAGCGGGGTCTACATGGCGTCACAGACCACCCTGGCAGGAGAGTCCGCGTCCACCGGCCAGCAGTTCCTCACTTTTGTGCTCGGCAAGGAGGTGTTCGCGATGGACATCCGCACCGTGCGCGAGATCATCCAGTACGGGCCCATGACCACCGTGCCGCTGATGCCCGACTTCGTGCGCGGCGTGATCAATCTGCGCGGCGCCGTGGTGCCGGTGATCGACCTGCATGCGCGTTTCGGTCACCCCGTGACGCAGGTAGGGAAGAAAACCTGCATTGTCATCTTCGATTCGCAGCGAGAAGGCGAACGGGTCGAGCTCGGCTTGCTGGTCGATGCGGTCAGCGAGGTGATCGACATCCCCGCCGCGCAGATCGAGCCACCGCCCAGCTTTGGCTCGGGGGTGCGGCGCGACTTCATCCGCGGCATGGGCAAACTGGCCGAACGCTTCGTGATCATCCTCGACCCTGACAAGGCCTTCGACGTCGACGAGATGGCCAGACTGTGCGAGGCCGCGCAAGAGGCGGAGCCGGTATGACCCCGCTGTGCGACCAGAGCTACCGCCAGATCACCGGCCTGATGCACGAGCTGTGCGGGCTGTCGTTTGCCGATTCCAAGCGGCCACTGGTGTCCTCCCGACTGGGCCCGCGCATCCAGCGCCTGGGCCTCGGTGGCTTTCGGGAGTACGCGGCGCTGATCGCCAGCAACGACGACCAGGGCGAACTGCAGGTCGCGATCGATCTGCTCACCACCAACGAGACCTACTTCTTCCGCGAGCCGGCGCACTTCGACCTGATCGAAAGCGAGCTGCTGCAGACCCGGCCCGCGTCGGTAGCGGTATGGAGTGCGGCCTCGTCGTTCGGCGACGAGGCCTACAGCACCGCCATGTTGCTGGCCGACCTGCAGCTCAAGAGTGTCATCGGAGCGGGCTGGAGCATCCTGGGCACCGACATCAGCGACCGTGTGCTGCGCAGCGCCGCCCAGGGCATCTTTCCCGAGGAACGGCTGCGCCATGTGAGCCCCGAACGCCTCAGGCGCCACTGCCTGCGCGGGGAGGGCGAAGCCGAGGGTCTGGTGCAGGTCAAGGACAAGTTGCGCGATCACGTGCGCTTTGGCCAGGTCAACCTGTGCCAGCCCATCGATGGGCTCGGGCCCTTTGACGTGGTGTTCCTGCGCAACGTGCTGATCTACTTCGACGCCCCGACCAAGAGTGCCGTGGTCGACCGTGTGCTGGCGCACCTGCGCCCTGGCGGCCTGTTTTTCATCGGCACGGCCGAGGGCCGCGTACCCTGCCAGACTTCGCTGCAGACGCTCGGTCCCGGAGCGTTTCGCAAGGTGTCTGGGTGAATGAACACCTGGCGCTGGCGGAGGCGGCGCGAGCGCCTGTGCGCGCGCCCTCGCCCCACCTGCGCGTGCAGATGCCCAGTATTCGCGTGCACACGCTGCACCCGGGGCAACTGGCAATTGCCGATCGCGGCGAGCGGATGGAAACGCTGCTGGGCTCCTGCGTGGCCGTGATCATGACCGACCCGCGCCGCAGTGTGGGCGCCATGTGCCACATCGTGCATGCCAGCAACCCGGTCCACCGGCGCCAGGAGAGCTGCGCCTTCGGCCCGCTGGCGTTGGCGGCAATGGAGGCGCTGCTGCTCTCGCGCGGCATCAGGCCTGCGCTGTGCCAAGCCTATGTTTATGGCGGCGGCAACATGTTCCCGCAGAACTACCCGAGCGGTGGCGTGGGGGACCGAAACGCCGAGTGGGTGCTGGACGCCCTGGCCGGGCGTGGGGTCCAGGTGTTGCTGCAGGACCTCGGGGGCCTGGTGTACCGCCGCCTTGCCTGGACCGTGGGGCCCGAAGAACCACAAGTGACCAGCGTGATGGTCTGAGGAAGCGACATGTCAATCAAGGTGTATGTGGTGGATGACTCGGCGGTGGTGCGGCAGACGCTGATGCACCTGATCAAGGACGATCCCGCCATCGAGCTGCTGGGCAGTGCGCCCAACCCGCTGCTGGCCGGTCCGGCGATCCGCAAGAACCGGCCGGACGTGCTGCTGCTGGACATCGAGATGCCCGGTATGGATGGCCTGACCTTTCTGCGTCAGATCATGGAGGAGTCACCCATCCCCACCGTGATCTGCTCGACGCTGACCACCGATGGCAGCCGCATGGCGCTGGACGCGCTGGCGGCCGGTGCGGTGGCCGTGGTGGCCAAGCCGCGCCTGGGCCTCAAGCAGTTCCTGGAGGAATCGCGCCGAGAGCTGCTGCAGACCCTCAAAACCGCCGCGCGCTCGCGCCCGCGCCGCACTCCCGCACCCGCCCCGATGGCGGCGACGGCCCCCCGCCCGCCGCTGGCCGGCCTGCATGCCCTCTCGGTCAACAAGCCGATCGTGCTCGGGGCCTCCACAGGCGGCACCCAGGCCATCGAATCGGTGCTGACCTCGCTGCCGGCCGACAGCCCGGGCATGGCCATCGTGTTGCACATGCCCGAGAAGTTCACCGCGATGTATGCGCAGCGGCTGGACGGCCTGTGCGCGATGGAGGTGCGGGAGGCGCGCGACGGCGACCGGCTGGAGCGCGGTGTGGCGCTGATCGCTCCGGGCGGACGCCACATGCAGCTGCGCAAGAGCGGTGGCCAGTACTACGTGAGCGTGGCCGACGGACCGCCGGTGAACCGCCACAAACCCTCGGTGGACGTGCTGTTCCGATCGGCCGCCGACTGCGCCGGCCGCGACGCGCTGGCCATCATCCTCACCGGCATGGGCGACGACGGTGCGCGCGGGATGAAGGCACTGCATGACCAGGGCGCCCGCACCGTGGCGCAGGACGAGGCCAGCTGCGTGGTCTACGGCATGCCCAAGGAAGCGGTGGCCCTGGGCGCGGTGGACGAGGTGATGCCGCTGGGCCAGGTGGCGCGCGCGGTGATGGCCTTCGACGCGCGCGGCTGAGCCCGCCTCACTCCCGTTCCAGTTCCAGGTACGTCCGGCTCGCGTTGCCCGGGTGCAGCTCGGCCGCGTTCAGCAGGCCCAGCCAGGGTTTCGCGTCGAAGCCCTTGATGGCGGTGCCGATGTCCTCGCCGTTCTCCACCGCTTTCTTCATGTGCGTGCGCAGCGCTTGCAGGTAGTCGCGCGTCTGCGCCTGCGCCTTCGGCAGATCACACACCTCGCCGTGGCCGGGCACGATGCGCGCCGGCTGCAATGCTTCCATCGCGGCAAAGCTCTGCAGCCAGCGGCCGGTGTGGCTGACCGGGATCACGCCCAGCATGCGGTCCACGTAGACGATGTCGCCGCTAAAGACCACGCGCTGCTGCGGCAGCCAGACCATCAGGTCGCCGGGTGTGTGGGCGCCACCGCGGTGTTTCACCTCGATGGCCATGCCGCCCAGGTTCAGGGTTTCGTCGTTGCCGGTCAGCCAGCGCGTGGGCAGGTTGGGGACGGTGCCGTCCAGCTTCTCCTTCAGCGCGGGCTGGAGGGCGGCGAGGTGGTCGCCGCCGCGGGCCAGCAGGTCCGCCTTGCCGCTGGCGTGCGCGATCACCTCGGCGCCCTGGGCGATGAAGTAACCGTTGCCCAGCCAGCGGTGGTCCTGCCCGCCGGTGTTGATGACCCACTTCACCGGCTGGTCGGTCACTTTCTTCACCGCCGCGTGGAGCTGCTGCGCACCCTGCCAGCTCGCGCCGCTGTCGATCAGCAGCGCACCGGCCGGCGTGACCACCAGGCCGATGTTGGCGTTCAGGCCCTCGTTGGCGTAGGTCCGGCCGGACTTCTCGCCGATGAAGGCGTAGATGCCTGGCGCCACCGGCTGGAACTTCACCTCGACGGCGTGGGCGATCGCGGCGACACCGGCCCAGACGGCGCAGCACAGGAGGCGGAGCGAAAGACGGGTCATGGGCGGGCACCGGCGGTCAAATATCAGCAATCAATTATTGACTATCAAAATCGAGGGCGGGCTCAGGGTTTCCGGGGGGCGGCCCGGGTCGCCCGCGATTCGGGCACATCGATTGCTTGGGCGGTGTCATGACCCTCGAAGCCCCTGCCCGGTTGGACCGCTCGCCCGCGGTCGGCTCCTGGCGCGACCCGGTCGCGCTGCTGCTGGCCTCCACCGGCGAAGGCATCTACGGCGTGGACCTGGACGGGGCCTGCGTGTTCATCAACCCGGCGGGCGCGCGGCTCATCGGCTACGAGCCGCACGAGCTGATCGGCCGCAACATGCACGGGCTGACCCACCACGCCCGGCCCGACGGCTCGGCCTACCCCGAGGCCGAGTGCCCGATCTTCAACGCCTTCCGCCGCGGCCTGCCCTGCCGCATCGACAGCGAGGTGTTCTGGCGCCGCGACGGATCGTCATTCCCGGTCGAGTACTCCAGCCACCCGGTGATCGAGGACGGCCAGGTGCGCGGCGCCGTCGTCACCTTCGTCGACATCACCGAGCGCAAGCGGGCGGCCGACGCGCTGCAGCGCGCCAAAGACCAGCTGGAGGAGCGCGTGCGCGAGCGCACGCTCGCGCTGGAGACGGCGTTGCGGAGCGTGCGCGAGCTGGCCGCCTGGTCCGAGACCGTGCGCGAGGAAGAGCGCACCCGCATCGCCCGCGAGGTGCACGACGAGCTCGGCAGCCTGCTGGTGGCGCTCAAGATGGACGTCAACTGGATGGACAAGCGCCTGTCCGAGCAGACCCGGCGCAGCCCGGAGGACGCCGAGGACATGCGCGGCCGCATGCGCTGCAAGTGCCAGAACATGAGCCGCCTGATCGAGAGCGCCGTCGACAACGTCGGCCGCATCATCACCGACCTGCGCCCCAGCATCCTGGACCACCAGGGCCTGTGGGCGGCGCTGGAGTGGCAGGCGCAGGAGTTCGTGCAGTCGGCCGAGCTGGCACTGGACTGGTGCATGGACATGGACCCCGATCACCCCTGGCCCGAGCCGCCCGAGCCGATGGCCATGGCGGTGTTCCGCATCTTCCAGGAGATGCTGAGCAACGTCGGTCGTCACGCCCAGGCGCGCCACCTGAAGGTGGCGATCGCCGTGGCCGCGGGCGAGCTCTCGCTCACGGTGCAGGACGACGGCATCGGCGCGCCGGCGCAGGCCTTCGAGGCGGGGGACGCCTACGGCGTGATGGGCATGCGCGAACGCGCGCGGCACTTCGGCGGCCGCATCGACATCGCCAGCGCGCCCGGGCAGGGAACCCGCATGCACCTGCAGCTGGGCCTTCCTGGAGGAGAACAGAAATGACCGGCGTGCTCACCGACACCCTGCGTGTGCTGATCGGCGACGACCACCGCATCGTGCGCGAAGGCCTCAAGCAGATCCTGGCCGACGCGCCCGACGTGCGGGTGGTGGCCGAGGCGCAGACCGGCCCCGAGGTGCTCGCGCAGGTGGCCCAGCTGCTGGGCAGTGCAGGCCTGGACCTGGTGCTGCTGGACATCGCCCTGCCCGACATCGACGGTCTGGACGTGCTGCAGCAACTCAAGCGCGCGCACCCGAAGCTGCCGGTGCTGATGCTCAGCACCTACCCCGAGAAGCAGTACGCGGTGCGCTGCATCAAGCTCGGCGCCAGCGGCTACCTGAACAAAAGCGCCGACCCCGACGACATGCTCGCCGCGGTGCGCAAGGTGGCCGCGGGGGGCGTGTTCCTCACGCCCGCCACCGCCGAGGCGCTGGCGACCGCCGTGGGGCAAGGCAGCGCGCAGGCCGGCCCGGAGGCGCTGTCGCACCGCGAGCACCAGGTCTACCGCCTGCTCACGCAGGGCCAGACCGTGAGCGAAATTGGTGCGCAGCTCGGGCTGGCGCCCAACACGGTGAGCACCTACCGTGCGCGCATCCTCGAAAAGACCGGCACCAAGAACGATGTGGAGCTCGCGCTGTACGCCGAGCGCCACGCGCGCCACCGCCCAGGCGGCTGAAACGCCCGGTTTTGTAGGGCTGGCCCTACACGGCATCGTCGGAGCCTCCACGAAATGCAGCACACAGGCACCGATGGTCCTCGCCGGCCCCTGCCGTGGCCCGCCGCTTGCAAGACACACCCGTCATCAACTCACGAGGTGCGTCATGTCCGAATTCTTCGACCCCTACAACGCCGACCGTCCGCTCATGATGAAGTGCACGTGCGGACGCGATCACACGCTGGCCGACCATCACGCCGAGGTGGTGGCCGACGAAGCCGCTCGTGAGCTGCGCGCCCGCAGCGAGACCGCCGAATTCGAGGCCTACAGCAACGAGTTCATCGAGGCCACGCTGGTCAAGGCCATCTTCCCGCACGACGAAGAGCGCCGCCGCTTCCTGCGCGCGGTCGGCAAGGGCACGGCCATGGCCGCCATCGCCAGCGTGCTGCCGGTGGCCAGCCTGCAGGCCATGGCGCAGGACAAGGGCGCGCTGGAGAAGACCAACCTCAAGATCGGCTTCATTCCGATCACCTGCGCCACGCCGCTGATCATGGCCCACCCGCTGGGCTTCTACAGCAAGCAGGGCCTGAACGTCGAAGTCACCAAGACCGCCGGCTGGGCACTGGTGCGCGACAAGATGATCAACAAGGAGTACGACGCGTCGCACTTCCTCTCGCCCATGCCGCTGGCCATCAGCATGGGGCTGGGCAGCAACGCCACGCCGATGAACGTGGCCACGATCCAGAACATCAACGGCCAGGCCATTACCCTGAGCCTCAAGCACAAGGACAACCGAGACCCGAAGAACTGGAAGGGCTTCAAGTTCGGCATCCCGTTCGACTACTCGATGCACAACTTCCTGTTGCGCTACTACCTGGCTGAGGCCGGGCTGAACCCCGACACCGACGTGCAGCTGCGCGTGATCCCGCCGGCCGAGATGGTGGCCAACCTGCGCGCCGGCAACATCGACGGTTTCCTTGGCCCGGACCCGTTCAACCAGCGCGCAGTCTTCGACGAGGTCGGCTTCATCCACGTGCTGACCAAGGACCTCTGGAACGGTCACCCCTGCTGCGCCTTCGGCACCAGCACCGAGTTCATCCAGAAGAACCCCAACACCTTTGCGGCGCTCTACCGGGCCGTGCTCAACGCGGCCGCCATGGCGCGCCAGCCCAAGAACCGCGAACTGATCGCCAAGGTCATTGCGCCTGCGCAGTACCTCAACCAGCCCGAGGCGGTGCTCAACCAGGTGCTCAGCGGCAAGTTCGCCGACGGCCTGGGCAAGGTGCAGAACGTGCCGGACCGCGCCGACTTCGACCCGATGCCGTGGCAGAGCATGGCCGTGTGGATGCTCACCCAGATGAAGCGCTGGGGCTATGTGAAGGGCGACGTGGACTACAAGGCCATCGCCGAGAAGGTGTTCCTCATCACCGACGCGCGCAAGCACATGAAGGACCTGGGCATGGAGTTCAAGGCTGGCCCGACCTACGCCAAGCACACCATCATGGGCAAGGCCTTCGACCCGGCCAAGCCGGAGGAATACCTCAAGAGCTTCGCCATCGCCAAGGCGGCCTGACCATGAAGACGGTGAGTCTCAACCTGCGCGCGGCGGTGGTGTCGCTGCTGCTGTTCGTGTGCTTCGTGGGCGCCTGGCAACTCGGCACCTCCGGCCCGTCGGTCGGTGGCTCGTCGGCCGGCATGACGGCCGAAGAGATCGAGTACGCCAAGATGATGGGCAAGGACCCCGGTGCGCAGAAGAGCGCCGGCTTCCCGCCGCCGATCGAGGTGGCGAAGGCCAGCTGGGCGCACCTGTCCGACCCGTTCTACGACAAGGGCCCGAACGACAAGGGCATCGGCATCCAGCTCGCGCACTCGCTCGGCCGGGTCGGCCTGGGTTTCCTGCTGGCCATGGCGGTGGCGCTGCCGCTGGGCTTTGCCATTGGCATGTCGCCGCTGATGCAGAAGGCCTTCAACCCCTTCGTGCAGGTGCTCAAACCCATCAGCCCGCTGGCCTGGATGCCGCTGGCGCTCTACACGCTCAAGGACTCCGACGTCAGCGGCATCTTCGTGATCTTCATCTGCTCCATCTGGCCGATGCTGATCAACACCGCCTTCGGCGTCGCCTCGGTCAAGCGTGAGTGGCTCAACGTGGCCAGCACGCTGGAGGTCAACCCGCTGCGCAAGGCCTTCCAGGTGATCCTGCCCGCCGCGGCCCCGACCATCCTGACGGGCATGCGCATCAGCATGGGCATCGCCTGGCTGGTGATCGTGGCGGCCGAGATGCTGGTCGGCGGCACCGGTGTGGGCTACTTCGTGTGGAACGAATGGAACAACCTGTCGCTGACCAACGTGATCTTCGCGGTGCTGCTGATCGGGGTGGTCGGCATGCTGCTGGACCTGATGTTCGCGCAGCTTCAGAAGGCGGTGACCTATGTGGAGTGACACCAGCGTGCGCGAGGGCGCCGCCCTCGCGACCACCGCGGCCCCGGCGGCCGCTGCCCATCAGAAGGGTTTTCCGATGTCCGGTTTCCTCAAGGTTGAACGGCTCGCCAAGGCCTTCCAGGCCGACAAGCCGGTGTTTGCCGACGTGTCGTTCGAGATCGCGCAGGGCGAGTTCGTCTGCATCATCGGCCACAGCGGCTGCGGCAAGACCACCATCCTCAACGTGCTCGCGGGGCTGGACACCGCCACCGGCGGCCACTGCTTCATGGACGGCCGCGAGATCGCCGGGCCCAGCCTGGAGCGCGGCGTGGTGTTCCAGAGCCATGCGCTCATGCCCTGGCTCACCGTGCGGCAGAACATCGCGTTTGCGGTCAAGTCGCGCTGGCCGGATTGGAACAAGGCGCAGATCGGCGCCCACGTCGAGAAGTTCGTCGCGCTGGTCGGTCTGTCGAACGCCATCGACAAGAAGCCCAGCCAGCTCTCGGGCGGCATGAAGCAGCGCGTGGGCATTGCGCGCGCCTTCGCCATCCAGCCCAAGATGCTGCTGCTCGACGAACCCTTCGGCGCGCTGGACGCGCTCACGCGCGGCACCATCCAGGACGAGCTGATGGGCATCGTGCGCGAGACGCAGCAGACCGTGTTCATGATCACGCACGACGTGGACGAGGCCATCCTCCTCTCTGACCGCATCCTGCTCATGACCAACGGCCAGGAGACCGACCAGGGCTACAGGCCCGGCGGACTGGCCGAGGTGGTGGTCAACCCGCTGCCGCGCAGCCGCACGCGCGCGCAGCTGCACCACCTCGACGGTTACTACGACCTGCGCAACCACATCGTGGATTTTCTGGTCTCGCGTGCGCGAGCCCATTGACCTGCTTTTTCCTTCCCTTTCCCACAAGCAACGAGGCCACACCATGACCCGACTCGCCGTCACCGAAAAGATCATCTCCACCAAAGTCAGCAAGGGCCTGAGCTGGGCCGATGTGGCCAAGAAGGTGGGCCAGTCCAAGGAATGGACCACGGCCCTCTGCCTGGGCCAGATGACCGCCACACCGGCGCAGGCCAAGGTGCTGGGCAAGATCTTTGGCCTGAGCGCCGAAGAGCAGAAGTGGCTCATGGTCGTGCCCTACAAGGGCTCCCTGCCCACCAGCGTGCCGACCGATCCGCTGATCTACCGCTTCTACGAACTGGTCAACGTGTACGGCACCACCTTCAAGGAACTGATCCACGAAGAGTTCGGCGACGGCATCATGAGCGCGATCGACTTCAAGATGGACCTGCAGCGCCAGGCCGACCCCAACGGCGACCGGGTGAACATCGTGATGTCGGGCAAGTTCCTGCCCTACAAGCAGTACTGATGGACCCGCGCCCGCCGCTGCCGCCGTTCACCGCCGAGTCCGCCGCGCAGAAGGTGCGCGGCGCCGAGGACGCGTGGAATTCGCGCGACCCCGACCGCGTGGTCAAGGTCTACACCGAGGACACGCGCTGGCGCAACCGCGCGGAGTTCCCGGTGGGCCGCGAGCAGGTGCACGCCTTCCTGGTGCGCAAGTGGTCGAAGGAACTCGACTACCGGCTCATCAAGGAGCTCTGGGCCTTCACCGGCTCCCGCATCGCCGTGCGCTTCGTCTACGAGTGGCACGACGATTCGGGCCAGTGGTTCCGTTCGCACGGCAACGAGAACTGGCAGTTCAATGCGCTGGGCTACATGGAAGAGCGCCACGCCAGCATCAATGACCTGCCCATCCACGACAGTGAGCGGCTGTTCCGTTGGCCGCTGGGTCGCCGGCCCGACGATCATCCCGGCTTGAGCCAGCTTGGTCTCTGATCCGTCTCAACACAGGCGCCGGGGCCTGTGTCAGGGCAGCGTCAAGTGCCTGCCGACTTGGCGAACAGCACCACGCCCGGCAGGCCTTTGAAGTGCGCATCGCAGGTGAGCAGCTCGGCGCCGTGCTGCACCGCCGTCGCATAGACGATGGCATCGGCGGTCGCGAGCTTGTGCTGTCGGTGCAGGTCGGCAGACAGCAAAGCCGTCGCGGTGTCCAGCGGCTCCACCCGGCACTTCATCGTGTAGGCGATCACCTGGTCGGCCTGTGCCTCGCCCAATTCACGCCACAGCCATTTGTTCAGCTCCAGCTGCACGATGGTGGGCACGATGCAGAGGGGCTTCTCAGGAAACTCTCTCGCCAGCTTCTTGCCCACCGCCGAGCCGATGAGCCATTCAATCCAGGCCGAGGTGTCGACGACGCGCAAA
This sequence comes from Hydrogenophaga luteola, assembly GCF_042648585.1. NCBI lineage: Bacteria > Pseudomonadati > Pseudomonadota > Betaproteobacteria > Burkholderiales > Comamonadaceae > Hydrogenophaga > Hydrogenophaga luteola. The sequence goes on from NZ_JBHRXX010000001.1 coordinate 533,831, forward strand.
GGCGCGGCCATCAGTAGCGATCCTTGCGGTCGCGGTAGCCGTCCTGGCGGGCGCCTTTGGCGATGCCGGCCAGCTCGTCGAGCCCAGGCACCGGCATCATGAGCACCCCTTTGTCCTTGGGGATGAAGACGAACTCCTGCCCGGCTTCCCAGTGCAGTTCGTCGCGAACGGCTTTGGGAATCGAGATTTGGAACTTGCTGGAGAGGGTGGCGGTGGCTGGCATGTCTGGTTCGATTTAGATCGATGACGATCCGGTAAGAATACCGCAAAACCAGCCAGTTGGAGACCAGCGCTTAAGGGGCGCCCGCCGCGTCCCCTTCAATGCAGCGTCATCGGGTGCGTGGTGGTCTTGACGCGCACCACCGCCGGCCTGGCTTCGTAGGGCACCGGCTCGCGGCCGCAGAGCTGGGCGGCGATGGTGCGGGCCTGGCGGCCGATCGGTTCGATGTAGCGGCTGGCCTGTCCGGCGACGGTGATGCAGTCGCCCAGCGCGTGGATGTGTGGGTCGCTGGTCTGCAGCGTGGCTGCGTCCACCGCGATGCCGCCGTCCCAGGCCAGCGAGGCGCTCTGCGCCAGGCGCGGTGGCGTCGCCAGGCCGGCGGCAGCGATCACCTGGTCGGCCGCGAACTTGCGGCCGCAGGCGGTGGTGAGGCGGTATTTGCCGTCGATCTTCTCGACGCCGGCCACCTGCACGCCGCCCACGAAGCGGATCGGCAGGTCCTGCCACGCGTCCAGCAGCTGCGCGCCGGCCGCGTCGGCCTGCCAGCGCGCCAGCGGCTCGCCGGTCACGTCCAGCAGCGTGATGCGGTGGCCGCCCAGCGCCAGGTCGTTGGCCAGCTCGCTGCCGATCAGGCCGGCGCCGACGATCACCACGTCCTTTGGCGACTCGCCCAGCGCCGTGCGCAGCCGCCGGTAGGCGCCGAGGTGGTTGATGCGCCAGACCAGCGCCGCCGGCAGCGGCGGGGGCAGCGCGGCCGTCGCGCCGTGCGCGAGCACAAGATGGTCGTAGCGCAGCGGCCCGCGCGTGGTGCGCAGGCTTTTCGTGTCGGGGCAGATGCGCACCGCATCGGTGTGGGCCAGCAGCCTCACACCCAGGCGCTTCGCGGCCTCGCCGCCGGTTTCCTTCACCAGCCGGGCCGGGTCCATCTGCCGCGCCATGGCCACCGACAGCAGCGGCTTGTCGTACACGTCGGCCGCGCAGGCGCTGACCAGGGTGATGGGCAGGTCCGTGTCCAGCGCGCGCAGGGCCTCGGCCATCTGCCAGCCGGCGCGGCCGCCGCCGACGATGACCACACCCGGCGTGCCGCCGCGTTTCGCGACCGGGGCGGTGCTGCCGGCGCGCGCGCGCAGCGCTTCGATGCTCGGCGCCTGGTACAGCGTGAAGTCGTCCTTGGTCACGCCGCAGAGCGGGCAATACCAGTCGTCCGGGATGTCCTCGAAGCGCGTGCCCGCGGCCAGGCCGCTGTCCGGGTCGCCCACCGCCTCGTCGTAGAGGTAGCCGCAGGCGTCGCAGATGTAGGTCTGGAAGGGCCTGTTCATGCCGGCATCACTTCTGCGCTCAGCCGCGCGATTTCCTTGCGCAGGTGCTTGATGGCCGGGGTGACGATGGCCACGAACTGAGCCTCGCGCACGCGGCGCTGCACCTCGCTGCTCATCAGGTAGCCGCGCGCGCCCTGGTGCATGAGCGCGGAGTTGGCGGCGCGCAGCGCCAGCTCGGCGCCGTGCGCACGTGCGTCCAGCACGTCGATGAAGTAGTCGGTCGAGGTGTCGAAGGGTGTTTCGGCCAGCTTCATGATGCGCGCCACCAGCGCGTCGAACTCCGCCTGCAGTTCGGCCTGCCGGTCTTCCAGGTACTGGTTCACATGGCCCAGCTGCGCCTCCACCGCCCACATGCTGTCGATCGCGCCCTGAACGATGCCGGCCGCCATGCCGCACTGCAGCAGCACGAAGCCGCCGCGGATGCGCGCGATGTAGGGCCGCGCCGGGTCGGCCGCGATGTCGTCGCGGCCGACGAACAGGTCCTTGCACTGCACGCTGTAGGTGCCCGTGCCCTCCATGCCCGAGAACTCGGGGCATGGCTTGAGCGTCACGCCCGGCGCGTCGCAGCGCAGCATGAACATCATCTCGCGCACGGTCTGGCCGCTGCCGTCGACCACCGCCGCGATGGTGCCGAAGTAGTGGTCGGGCCCGAGGTTGCTGACCCAGGGCAGGGCGCCGTTGACGAGGTAGCCGCCCTCGACCGGCGTGGCCTTGAGCAGCAGGCTCTCGATCTGCGCGAAGCTCTTCATCGGGTTCGACAGGCCGGTGCCGCCCAGCGTCTCGCCACGCACATGGCGCGCCAGCCGCTCGCCGGTCAGCGCCGGGTTGCCCGAGGCCTGCATGTACAGTCCCGCCACGGCCTGGCACCACATCATGAAGCCAGTGGCGCCGCAGACCTTTGACGCTTCCGCCATCGCCAGGATCGCCTGGCCGTAGTCGCCCGGCGAGCCGTCGGCGCGCGGCAGGTGCGCGCTCATCGCCCCCGCCGCCGCCAGCCGCTTCATCAGATCGGCCGGGTAGGCGCCGCGGTCGATGGCGTAGGCCTGCTCGGCCAGCGGGCCCTGCGCGATGGCGCGCACGGCGGCGATCAGGTCCGCAGGCGGCGCCGCGAGTTCGGGGGGCAGGTCGGCGGGGTTCATGTCAATGCTCTCAGGCCATCGAGATCTCGAACGGGATCGGGTTGCGCATCGTGTTGGCCACCGGCGAATAGAAGTTCGCGTGCTGCACGATCTCGTCCAGCACCTCGCGGCTCGCGTCGCCTTCCACCAGCACCTTCACGCGGATCGCCTGAAAGCCCATCTCCGGCGGCGTCTTCTCCAGCGCACCGCCGGCGCCCCAGGCGGCCGGGTTGCCGATGTCGCCTTCGAGGAACACCTCCAGACGGCTCAGCTTCACGCCCTTCCAGGTCGCCACCGCCGTCACGCCCACGGCGATGCAGCCGCCCAGGCCCGACAGCACGATCTCGCCCGGCGCGGGCGCCGTGTCCTCGCCGAACAGGTGCAGCGGCTCGTCCACCACCACGCAGTGCTTTTCGCCCACATAGTTCAGCGAGCGGTACTGCCCCTCCATCACGGTGTGGACCTTGTTGGTGCCCCGGCGGGCCGGGTTGGCCTTGCCGCCGGCGGCGAACTCGGCCAGGCCCTTGGCGTCGATGGGACGCAGGTAGGCCTTGACGGTGGTGGGGGCGAGGGTCTCGGTGTCGGACATGGTGTCTCCGGGGTTGAAAAGCTGAAAAAGAAAAAGGGTCAGGCGGCCATGGCCAGCTGCGGCTTGTTGGCCGGCGCGGCCATCGGCAGGCCGGTCTCGATCGGCAGGCTCGGGTCGCGCGACCACTCGTTCCACGAGCCGAAGTACATGCGCACGTCGGTGAACCCCGCCTGCTTGAGCGCCAGGAAGGTGTTGGACGCGCGCGCGCCCTTGAAGCAATAGAGATAGACCGTGTCGTCGGGCGCGATGCCGGCCGTGGCGCACTCGGCTTTCACCTCGTCGGGCGTCTTGAACACCGGGCCCGCGGCCGAGGGCTTCATGAAGCGGTACCACTCGATCCACTTCGCGCCCGGCAGACGGCCCTTGCGCGGCGCGAAGTCCTTGCCGTAGGGCGAGGAGCTGTCACCGATCCACTCGTCCACATCGCGCACGTCCAGCAGCACGGTGCTGGTGCCCAGCGCGGCCTGCACATCGGCCTGGGTCAGCATCACGTCGGCCATGGGCAGATCGGGGAAGGTGGCGGGCACGGGCGTGGCCGCCATGGTGGACACCGGCAGGCCGGCCGCCTTCCAGGCGCTGAAGCCGCCGTTGAGCACCTTGATCCTGGGGTAGCCCAGCCAGGTCAGCAGGTAATAGCCGCGGCACGACTGGCCGTAGCCGCTGTTCATCGCGTCTTCGTAGAACACCGCCGTCTCGGCACCCGACAGGCCCGCCTTGCCCAGCGCGTCGGCGAAGGTCGCCTTCAGTTCTTTCAGCCCTTCGGGCGAGGAAGTGGCGAGAAAGGTGAACACCTCGCGCAGGTTCACCGCGCCGGGAATGTGCCCGGCGGCAAAGGTGTCGGCGTCGCGCGTGTCGATGACCACGACGGGTTCCGCGGCCTGCAGCGTGGCGAGTTGATCGGGTGCGATCAGGGTGGCTTCAATGCTCATGGGGACCTCTGAATCAGGGCAAAGGCAAGATGGCCTGAGCCCTTCATCGCAACCGCTGTGCCAGGGCGGTGCGGGGGAGGTCAACGCAGGGAAACTGTTGATTTTGTTGGGGTTATCGGGATGGGCGTGGGTGGAGGTCGGAGTGCGGAAGCGCTTGGGTTCGACATTGGGTTGACAAAATGTCGACACATTGAGGGACGCCCTCAGGCGATCTGGCGCCGGCGTTCAATCCGAGGCTTCCTTGCCGTCGCCAATGCTTTGTTGGACGGCGGAAGGATCTGTCGCACAAGCCGGCGACTCGCCGCTAGACTGGTGCGCAGACGCGAGCGACGATCAGTCAGGTTTGTCGGATCTGTTAAACCGGATCACGCATTCAGACCGATGCGCTACAGGATTGAGTTCAAACATGTTTTTGGGTGCCTTGCGACTTTGTTTAACGACTCCTCACGGTGTTATCCGCCGTTTTGCCGCTTTAAATCAAAGTTGGGCATAACAGATATGAACGTTGAGTCCGCGCATCATTTTTCGTCGCAGCATCGCTGTCAGGTTGAGGCGAGCACCGAATGCGGGTGCTTTTACTGTCTGGGCACGTTCGCACCGACAGAAATCACTGAGTGGGTAGATAACGGACAAACGGCTCTATGTCCAAAGTGCGGCATTGATTCAGTCATCGGCTCAGAGTCAGGCGTACTGCTGTCTCATGAGTTTCTTTCTCAAATGCATCAACGCTGGTTCTAGCCGTGCCATCACTCAGCCAGGTACTTCCACCGACGCACTGCCCAACCCATCGTTCCAGCGGTTCGCCTTCGGCGCCCGCTGAATTCCAACGCTAGGCGTCGCGAAAGCCATGGCAACACTTCTGGAAACCGGTGGTCAGGTTGTCCTGTGGGCTGGGTGGTCCCTGCAACTCCCTCCGTCATATCACCAAGTCAACGATGATGGTTCTTGGTCCGCTTGGGGAGCCGACTGGGCCCTTGACATTCACATTCTTGAGGTTGCAGAGCACGCACCTCCCGAGCAGCTTCTGGGTTCCGAGCATCCCGCCACCCTTGCCGGCCAGGGCTGGCTCGGTTTTGGTCATGTCCTGGCTGAGAGCGAAGCCGATGCAACGGTCTATCGCTTGGCCGGTACTCTCGCGGCGACAGGCACGCTTATGTCTTGTTGGGTCTCATGTCAGAGCGAGGAGCGGCTTGCCTTCGCGAAGGGCCTCATCCAAAGCATTTCCAATGCAAAGCCCCGCGCCGCTTAACTCCACCCATCTCGAATGGCGGCCAAGGGCTGTCGCTCCTGGCCACCACCAACGTCAAACGGTTGCCTCGCAATTCACCCGCTCATGACGCCCGTCGTCTCTGAAGGCTACGAACCCGGTTGCATTGGCCGGATTGCGCAGCTTCATGCCTCCTACTACGCCGCCTCACACGGTTTCGGCGTCGCGTTCGAGGCCAAGGTGGCGCGTGAGCTGAGCGAGTTCTGCCTTGCCTACGTTCCGGAACGAGATGGAATCTGGCTCGCACGCGCCCCGGAGGTCGAAGGCTCGGTCATCCTCGATGGTTCCAACGCGCATGAGGCCGGGGCTCACCTTCGCTGGTTCATCACCTCGGACAAGCTCAGAGGTCATGGAATCGGCCGCCGTCTGCTCACCCAGGCACTGGCGTTCGCGGACGCCAGGAATTACCGAAAGACCTACCTCTGGACCTTTGAAGGCCTTGGGGCAGCGAGGCACCTGTACGAGTCGTGTGGCTTCAGGCTGGTCCACCAGAGTCCTGGCTCGCAATGGGGGACTGTGGTCAATGAGCAGCGCTTCGAGCGCGAGGCTCCGCGTCCATGATGACCATCGGCTCCGTTTCGCTGGCTCTGGCAGGCCTGCTGGTCGTGGTCGCGTCACTGGCGCACCTGGCCTGCATCGCGATCGGCGCCAGGGCCTATCGGTTCATGGGGGCTGGTGAACGAATGGCGCGGGCCGTCGAGGCGGGCAAACTGAAGCCAACGCTCATCACCCTCGTCATCGCCAGCGTGCTGTTCGTCTGGGCGCTGTACGCCTTCTCCGGCGCCGGGCTGGTTCCCGAACTGCCCTTCACCGAAGTGGCGTTGTGTCTCATCAGCGCCGTGTTCCTCGCGCGGGCCATCGCCTTTCCGTGGCTGCGGCCCAGCTTCCCGGAAAACTCCACCACATTCTGGCTGGTGTCTTCAGGCATCTGTCTGGTGATCGGCCTGCTGTACGCGGTCGGTGTCGCGGCACTGTGGTCAGTGCGGTGAGGCCAGGCGGCACACTCGCGCGACTTCTACCCGCAAACCAGGCCGCCATCATCCAGCGCCGGCGGCCGCATCAGGTCGTCGTCGACGCCCATGACCGCGCTGGCTCGCTCGACCGCTCGCCACAGCGGCGGCGGCATTTTCAGGATCTCGTCGGGCGAGCTGGCCTGGGCGATCCAGTGGCTGATCTGCCGGTGCTCGTCCGGGGTCAGCAGGGCCAGGTGCAGCATTTCGTCGATGGTTTTCATGGTGGCCTAGTGTGGGGCTTACCGCACCCCCGCCTTCCGCAGGCGGTAGCTGAACTGCCGCAGCGTCAGCCCCAGGCTCTGCGCCGCGCGCGACTGGTTGCCGCCGTGCTGCGCCAGCGCAGCCTGCAGGGTCTGCGCGTCGTGCGAGTCGGCGCTCTGGTAAGGCCGCACCAGCGGCGCGGCGGTGGTCTCGGCTGGCGGCGCTTGGCGCGGGGCCGGGCGGGGCGGGGTGGGCAGCGCCTCGGGCAGGAAGCGCGAGAGGTCACCGGCGTGCACCACGGGCTGGTCGGCCAGCAGCACCACGCGTTCGATCACGTTGCCCAGCTCGCGGATGTTGCCGGGCCAGTCCAGCCGCTCCAGCCGCTCCAGCGCGTCGGCGGCCAGGTGCACGTTGCGCTGGTGGGCCTGGTTGGCGCGGCTGGTGAAGTGCAGGGCCAGGGGGCGGATGTCTTCGCGCCGCTCGCGCAGGCTGGGCAGGCGGATGGGGATGACGTTGAGCCGGTAGTACAGGTCCTGGCGGAAGCGGCCGGCGGCGGCTTCCTGCGCCAGGTCGCGGTGGGTGGCGGCGACGAGCCGCACGTCCACGCGGATTTCGCGCTGTCCGCCCAGGCGCACCAGCGTGCCTTCCTGCAGGGTGCGCAGCAGCTTGGCCTGCAGGGCCAGCGGCAGTTCGCCGATTTCGTCGAGGAAGATGGTGCCCCCGTGCGCCTGCTCAAACCAGCCGGGGCGCGCGCTGTGGGCGCCGGTGAAGGCGCCGCGCTCGTGGCCGAACAGTTCGCTCTCGAACAGCGTGTCGGGGATGGCGGAGCAGTTGACCTTGATGAAGGGCTGGTCGCGCCGGCCGCTGGCCAGGTGCACGGCGCGGGCAAACAGCTCCTTGCCGGTGCCGGACTCGCCCAGCAGCAGCACCGTGGCCTGCGACTGCGAGACGCGTTCGAGCTCGGAGAGTGCCTGCAGCAGCGCGGGCGAGCGGCCGATCAGCCCGTAACGGGCGCTGCCGACGTCGAGCGCGCGTTCCAGCGCCTCGTTGCGCGCGGCCAGCTGGCGGGTCTCTTCGGCCACCAGCTGTTCCAGCCGCAGCAGCTGGCCGGCCAGCGTGGCCAGGATGCGCAGCAGGGCCAGGTCGTCGTTGAGGTGGCGCTGGCGGCTGCGGATGCGGTGGCAGGCGAGCACGCCCACGGTGGCGCCGTTGACCTCGATCGGCAGCGCGATGAAGGCCACGGTCTGCGGCGGCAGGTCGGCCCGCGCCACGGTGCGGAACAGGAACAGCGGCTCGGCGTCCACGTCCTGCACGATGGCGGGCAGGCCGCTGGCCAGCACCCGGCCGGTGATGCCTTCGCCCCAGCGGAACACGCCGCGCGCCGCTTCCGGCGCGGTCAGGCCGTAGGCGTGGCGGACGGAGGCGGTGCGCTCGCCGCCCTCGGCCACCTCGTCGGCCAGCACCATGCGGCCGCGGTTGAGGCCCAGCAGCTCGCTCATCAGGTGCAGCATCTCGCGCAGCACATAGGCGGGCGCCAGGCTGCGGCCCACCAGCTTCATCACCTCGCGCATGAGCAGCAGCTCCTGCGCATGCCAGTCGGTGGGCAGGGCGCCGGGGGCGTCGGGGTCGGTGCGGTGGGGCATGGCGTTGCCCGAGCAAGCAAACATCGCACCAGCCGAGGTGCCAGCTCGCGGCCGGCTAAAATCGCGAGCTCTCAAGGAGCGCTGCAGCGGCCGTTCTCGCAACGGTCGTCAGGCTTGAGGTTCCGGGCGTTCACCGCCCCCGCCGGCCCCGCCGGCACCAACGGCGCTCACCAGTTTTCGAACCCTTCCTGGTGAGCCCCATGTCTGCCGTTGCCCCATCCCCGTCCGCCCCTGTCTCTGTCCCTCCCATGCTGCTGTCCGGCCTGGAGCCGCTGCGCATCGGCGAGGGCAGCCTGTTCGTCAACGTCGGCGAACGCACCAACGTCACCGGCTCCAAGGCCTTCGCCCGCATGATCCTGGAAGGCCGTTACGAGGACGCCCTGGCGGTGGCCCGCCAGCAGGTGGAGAACGGTGCGCAGATCGTGGACGTGAACATGGACGAGGCCATGCTTGACAGCCAGGCCGCCATGGTGCGTTTCCTGAACCTGATCGCCGGCGAACCCGACATCGCGCGCGTGCCGATCATGATCGACTCGTCCAAGTGGAGCGTGATCGAGGCCGGCCTGCAGTGCATCCAGGGCAAAGGCGTCGTCAACTCGATCTCCATGAAGGAGGGCGTCGACGAGTTCAAGCGCCAGGCACGCCTGATCAAGCGCTACGGCGCCGCCACGGTGGTCATGGCCTTCGACGAGCAGGGTCAGGCCGACACCTACGCGCGCAAGATCGAGATCTGCGAGCGCGCCTACCGCATCCTGGTGGACGAGGTGGGCTTCCCGCCCGAGGACATCATCTTCGACCCCAACATCTTCGCCATCGCCACCGGCATCGAGGAACACAACAACTACGCGGTCGACTTCATCGAGGCCACGCGCTGGATCAAGGCGAACCTGCCGGGCGCCAAGGTCTCGGGCGGCGTCAGCAACGTGTCGTTCAGCTTCCGCGGCAACGACCCGGTGCGCGAAGCCATCCACACCGTGTTCCTCTACCACGCGATCCAGGCGGGCATGGACATGGGCATCGTCAATGCCGGCATGGTCGGTGTGTACGACGAGCTGGAGCCCACGCTGCGCGAACGCGTCGAAGACGTGGTGCTGAACCGCCGGCCCGACGCCGGCGAGCGCCTGGTGGAAGTGGCCGAGAGCGCCAAGGGCGCGGCCAAGGACGATTCCAAGAAGAACGAGTGGCGCGCGCTGCCGATCCGCGAGCGCCTGACGCACGCCCTGGTGCGCGGCATCAACGAGCACATCACCGAAGACACCGAGGAGATGTGGCAGGCCATCAAGGCCGACGGCGGACGCCCGCTGCACGTGATTGAAGGCCCGCTGATGGACGGCATGAACGTGGTCGGCGACTTGTTCGGCGCCGGCAAGATGTTCCTGCCCCAGGTGGTCAAGAGCGCGCGCGTGATGAAGCAGGCGGTGGCCCACCTGCTGCCCTACATCGAGGAAGAAAAACGCCAGCTCGAAGCGGCCGGCGGCGACGTGAAGAGCAAGGGCAAGATCGTGATCGCCACCGTCAAGGGCGACGTGCACGACATCGGAAAAAACATCGTCACCGTCGTGCTCCAGTGCAACAACTTCGAGGTGGTGAACATGGGCGTGATGGTCCCGTGCCACGAGATCCTGGCCAAGGCCAAGGAAGAGGGCGCGGACATCGTGGGCCTGTCGGGCCTGATCACGCCCAGCCTGGAAGAGATGCAGTACGTGGCCGGCGAGATGCAGAAGGATCCGCACTTCCGCGAGAAGGGCATCCCGCTGCTGATCGGCGGGGCCACCACCAGCCGCGTGCACACGGCGGTGAAGATCGCGCCGCACTACGACGGCCCGGTGGTCTACGTGCCCGATGCCTCTCGCAGCGTCAGCGTCGCGCAGAGCCTGATCGGCGACAACCGCCAGCAGACGCTTGCCGAACTCAACGCCGACTACGAGCGCGTGCGCCAGCAGCACGCCAACAAGAAGCAGGTGCCGCTGTGGCCGCTGGCCCAGGCGCGCGCCAACGCCACGCCGGTCGATTTCGTGGCGCACCCGCCTGTGGCGCCCAAATTCATCGGCCGGCGGATGTTCAAGAACTTCGACCTGGCCGAGCTGGAAAAGTACATTGACTGGGGGCCGTTCTTCCAGACCTGGGACCTGGCCGGGCCGTACCCGGCCATCCTGAACGACGAGGTGGTGGGCGAGCAGGCGCGCAAAGTGTTCGCCGATGCGCAGGCCATGCTGAAGAAGATCATCGAAGGCCGATGGCTGACGGCCAACGCGGTGATCGGCCTGTACCCGGCCAACCGGGTGAACGCGGACGACATCGCGCTCTACGCCGACGAGAGCCGCCAGCAGCCGGTGCTGACCTGGCACGGCCTGCGCCAGCAGACCGAGAAAGAAACCATCGACGGTGTGACGCGGCCCAGCCGCTGTCTCGCCGACTTCGTGGCGCCTGCCGGCACGGCCGACTACGTGGGCCTGTTCGCGGTGACGGCCGGGGTGGGCGTGGAGAAGAAGGAGCAGCAGTTCCTGGCCGCGCACGACGACTACAACGCCATTCTGTTCAAGGCCCTGGCCGACCGCCTGGCCGAGGCGCTGGCCGAGTGCATGCACGCCCGCGTGCGCACCGACCTCTGGGGCTATGCGGCGGGTGAGGCCCTGAGCAACGAAGACCTGATCAAGGAAAAGTACCAGGGCATCCGCCCGGCGCCGGGCTACCCGGCCTGCCCGGACCACAGCGTCAAGCGCCAGATGTTCGAGCTGTTGCAGGCCAGCGAGATCGGCATGCAGCTCACCGAGAGCCTGGCCATGTCACCGGCCGCGAGCGTCAGCGGCTTCTACCTCGCGCACCCGGACAGCCAGTACTTCAATGTCGGCAAGATCGGCGAAGACCAGGTGGCCGATCTCGCCGCGCGCAGCGGCGTGGCGGTCGGCGATCTCAAGCGCTGGTTGGGCCCCAACCTGTAGTCGAGCAGCTCAGCTACCGGAGCGGCTCCAAGTTTGGGTGACATCGCCTACGCTGCCGTTGGTGAAGCTGATCGAAAGCGTATTGCCATTGATGGAGTAGGTGGCGGTGCCGTTGCCAAGGAACGTTATTGGAATGGTGCCGCCCCCGATGGTGACACCTCCGGATGTCACAGCCCCGCTGATGGTCAGCTGGTTGCCGCTGGTGCTGTAACGCGCTGTGGTCACGATGGTGCCCGATCCTGACACCGCGCCGCGGGAGCACACCGGGTCCCCGCTAAGCTCAAGACCACCATCCGACTGGAAGCGAAGCAACATCGTTCCGGTGCAGGTCACGCCGGTGCTGCCAACATTGGCCGTGTTTGCGGCCAGCAAGGCATTCGCTTCAGCCTGCCAGTTCCCGGTCAGTCCTGTGCTCCCTTCATCAGCGTCTCCTCCGCCACCACCGCAGGCTGTCAGAGTGAACGAGACAGATAACAGACCGGCGAAGAGAAGCCGGCGCAAGCGCAAATGCATGTGTACTCCTTGGGTTGATGTGTCCATGGAGCAGATGCTAGGAAGCACAGTTGTCAGGCGCCAGTGACATTTGTCATGTGCACTTCTGGTGCGTCAGAGACCACCGGCACTTCGAACCAGAACAATGACCCGCGTCCTGGACACGAACGGAAGCCGAGTGGCCAACCGTGGTGATTGCACACCCGATGTACCGCGTTCAGGCCAAGCCCCAAACCTTGCGGTGGCAGGGTGTGTGTTTTTTGGTGCACGCGGTGGAAGGAGGCCTGGAACACTTGAGGCTGATGTTCGCTCGGAATGCCTGGTCCGGTGTCCCACACCTCCAGACGAACAGCCGCACGCCCCCCACGCTGACGGCGACGCATGGCCACCAGCACACCACCATCCTGTGTGTACTTGAGGGCGTTGTCGATCAGATTGTTGAGTACGCGAACCAGTGTGACCCTTGGCGCCCAAAGTGTGAGCGCCTGCCCGTGAAAGCGCAGCGACAGTCCTCTTCGGCCGGCGAGCTCACTCCAGATCTGCGAGGCTGCGAACAGCAGCTCTTCGGCATCGCACCTTTCGTCCGGAGCCTGCAGGGACAGGCTCTCAAGATGGTGCAGATCCAGAAGAGAGTCAATCGACTGGAGAACTGTCTGAGCCACGTCGCCCATGCGCCTAGCTGCGTCCGCGTCCGGCGGATGCGCCAAACGCAATTCCAGTGCCTTGGCCTGCAGGCTGAGCGCTTGCACGGGTTGTCTCAGGTCGTGACTGGCCATGGCAAACAGCCGGCTCCGTTCCTGGTTCAGTTTTTCCAGTTCCAGTTTCTGCTCGGCCAGCACGCGCGCTTGCGCTTCTTGCTCGAGGCGAGCGCGGATCAGCGCGGTCAGGTTGCGCTGCTGGTTTCGGAACATCAGCATCAGAGTGCCAGTGAACACACCGACTGACACCGCGAGCACGGTGTCGACCCAGGTTCGCTGCCACAGCAACCAGGCGATCAGCATGCTTCCCAGCGTGGCCTGAAACACCCAGCCGGCATTCAGCGAGAACGCCAGGCCGTTGGCTGATCCAGCCATGACGCCCACCAACATCAGCAGCATGACCGACAGCTGGGCATGATCGCCCGGGGACATCAGCATCCATGGCGCCAGTCCCCAAAGAACAGCGAAGGCCATCACATGGCGCACGGCACTTCGCTCGCCCTGTTTCAGTCCCTGCAGGTTCTCGGAGGCATGGCCTGGTCGTGGGCCAGCCAGGATGCGCCGTGCCTGCCACGCATGGATGAGGACCGCCCAAAGCAGGCACGCGGGTGACCGGGTGACCCACAGAAAGAAGAGCCAGATGGCTATCGCCGGGTAGATCGTGGTGGGCAGTGATCGAACGTTCTGGGAAAAAAAGCGACGCAGTCGCTCGGAATCGATGTGATCGGAAAGGGCATGGGTGTTCATTGCATGCCTCAACTGCGGAACATGGCGAGTAGCTGGCTGCGACTGTGCACGGCAAAGGCAATGAAGACCTCAGAGACGTAGTTGCGAACCGTACCGTTGGACAGGCCGGTGCGTCGCGCGATCTCCTTGTTGGAATGGCCCTCGAGCAGTTGGGCGAGCACCACCAGCTGTTGTGGGGTAAGGCTGGGGGACGAGGTTGATCGTGTGGTCGGAGTGCGCGCGAGCTCGCAGCGCAGGAGAAGCGGTCTCAGGGTCGACAACAAGACGTCTCGTCGGCCAGACTTCGAAACAAATGCGTCAGCGCCCAGTTCTCGCAGATGCAGCTCCATGCCCTCGTCTACCACCCCGGAGACCACGACGATTCCCGCGTTTGGACAGGCGCTGCGCAAAACGGTGAGCGCCGTGAACCCGCTGGCGTCCCTCAGGTTCAGATCCAGAAGGATCAGGTCAGGGCTGCTGGTGCGTATGGCTTGGCACGCCTCCTCCAGGCCAGATGCTTCTCGGAGTTCCAGCATGGGGAACTGCGTTCTCAGGTAGTCGATCAGTGACTCCCTCAGCATCGGATGATCTTCGACCATCAAAAGGGAAGCTTGGGCCAGGGTGTGCATGGGGTAGCAGCATATCGATGGAAGGGCGTGGTCATTGTGTGCAGAAGCTCGGCCAGTGGTCATTGACGTCTTCCGTTCGCCACGACCGTCCGACAGCCCGTCGGCGCGCCGGGCAGGGAGGCTGGGGCTTGTGCTACAACGCCAAGCCGTCCCAGCTCCACCCTCTGATCGTCATGTCCATCGTGTGTCCTTCCTGCGGCAAGGAAAACCGGGACCAGGCCCGGTTCTGCCGGGGCTGTGCCTCTCCGCTGGACCGGCCGGGCGGGGACGCAGCGTCCGACGAGGTGGCGCGTGAGCGTGCCAACCGCGCGCTGCGCCGCGCCCGTCGTCGCAAGCGCTCGGGCGAGAGCGCCGAACGACCCGCATGGTTGCGCTGGGCAGGTGCAATGACCGCAGGTGCGGTGGTGCTGGCCGTTGGATGGTGGCTGGGCGCCCACCAGTCCGCGCCGGCGCCGGTGCAGGCCGCGCCCCTGGCGGGGGCGCCCGCAGCGTCTTCGATTGCCACGCCAACAGCCACCGCCCCGCCAACTGCGGCGGAACCAGTGGGCGCAGGCGCCGCATCGCCGAACACCCCTGAAGCCGCTGCCGCGGTCGACCGGCTGCGCCATTCGGTCGAACTGCTGGAGCAGCAGGACCGGGAGCGCGCGGCCGCCCAGGAACAGCAACGTCAGAAGCTGGCACTGGACCAGAAACGACTGGACGACGCGCGGCGGCGGGCGGCCGCAACGTCTGCAGCGGCCGTAAGCGCCCATTCGGGAACGCCCGAGTCCGCACCCGTGGCGGCGGCCGCGCCCGCCGAGTCCGCACCGGTGGCCGCTGCTGCAGCGCCGCCGCCACCTCCGGCCGTGCGATCCGTCGCAGGCGTCGACCAGCTGTGCGCCGACAGCGGCAACGTGCTCGCGCGCGACTTCTGCCGCATCCGCGAATGCGGCAAGGCGGTGTTTGCCAACGACCCGGTCTGCGTGCGCTTCCGCCAGATGGACGAAGCGCGGCGCCGCGAGGCCGAGTACCGCTGATCCAGGCCAGCCCGCCGGCCGTCGTCGTCGGTGTGTGGTGAAAAAACCAAGCCCTCGATCCGGCTTGACATGTTATGTCGAGCCTCCTATTCTTGCGCTCACCCATCAACGCCAAGGACACCGGCACCATGAAGCAGCTGCTTGAAAAACTCCAGGGACTCGACGACATGATCGCCCAGACCACCGGCGGCATGGTGGTGAACCTGCAACCCATTGCGGGGGATGTGCCGGTGGTGCAGGTCAGCATCGAAGGGCGGCAGGAACTGCCCATCTTCGTGACCACCTCGGACTCGCAGCTGCTGTGCATGTGCTACCTCTGGGCCGACGACGAGGTGCGGCCCGAGCGTCGCGCCGAACTGCTGCAGACGCTGCTGGAGCTCAACCCCGCGGTGCCACTGTCGTCGTTTGGCCGCGTGGGTGACCGCTTCGTGCTGTTCGGAGCGCTCAGCCGGCAGGCCCGCACACAGGACATTGCCGAGGAAATAGTCGTGCTCAGCGACAACGCCCTCGACGCGCTGGATGCGCTGTCCGAATTCCTCAAGTGACCCCCTACCCCAGGAGTACGCCATGTCCGTGATGAAAAAAGTGATGACCCTGCTGCGCGGCAGCGTGCGGGAAATCGGTGAGACCGTGGTCGACGCCAACGCCACCCGCATCTATGAGCAGGAAATCCTGGACGCCAAGCACAGCATCGCCCAAGCCAAGGACGACCTGGCCGGCGTGATGGCCAAGGAGATGCAGAGCGCGCGCCAGATCGAGAAGCTGCAGGCCGAGATCGAGCGCTACGAAGGGCTGGCCGTGGAGGCGCTGGACAAGTCGCAGGAGGCGCTGGCCGAAGAGGTGGCCGGCAAGGTCGGCGGCCTGGAGCAGGAGCTGGCCGAGCAGACCCGCGCGCACGCCGCCTACGCGGTGCAGGTGACGCGGCTGAAAGACCTGATCAAGCAGGCCGAGGCGCGCATCCGCGAGCACGAGCGCGAGATCGGCGTCGCCAAGACCACCGAAAGCGTGTACCGGGCTACGCGCTCGATCTCCGAGAACATCGGCCAGGGCGGCTCCAAGCTCATGAGCGCGCGCGAATCGCTGGACCGCATCAAGCAGCGCCACGAAGACCTCGCCGACCGCATGACCGCGGCCGAGCAGCTGAACAACGAGTTCGGCCAGGGCGCGCTGGAGAAGAAGCTCGCGGCGGCGGGCGTGGGGGACGAGGCCAAGCGCCAGAACGACGTGATGGCGCGCATCCGCGCCCGCCAGGCGGCCCGCGGCGGCGACCAGCCGGCCGAACCCGGCGCCCAGTGATGGTCACCCGCAAGCCGGCGCGCTGGAGCGGATCGGACCAGGCGCTGCGCGCTGTCCAGGTCGCGTTCGATGTGGAGCTGGCGGTGATGGACGCGATCCGCACCGCCGCCTTTCACAACAACCTGTCCACGTCCGACCAGATCCGCCAGGTGCTCGACCTCTCGGTGTCGACGCGCCCCAAGCGCCCCCGGCTGACCGTGTCGCTGACGGCCCACGACTACGCCCTGCTGGCCCAGCGGTACGGCCTCGATGAAGGAGATCGCCTGGCGATCAAGGAACGCGTGACCCAGGACCTGATCCGGTTCGCCGGCTCGACCAGGACGCGCTAGACCACCACCCACGCGGCGCACAACACAACAAGCCGCACAACGTTTGACAAGAGGGAGGAGCGGATGGACCGATTGATCGAGGCTGCCACCGGGTACCCGACGGCCGTGCTCAGCGCGCTGCTGCTGGTGGTGCTGGTGTACTGGCTGCTCGCACTCGTGGGCTGGGTGGACTTCGAGTCCTCCGGCATCGATGTCGAGCTGCAGGCCGACGGCGACCCCGGCGAGCTGTCCACGCTGGCCGGCTACGTGGTGGCCCTGGGCCTCAACGGCGTGCCGTTTTCGGTGGTGGCGAGCCTGCTGGTGCTGGTGGCCTGGACCATCAGCTGTCTGGCCGGCGAATGGCTGATGCCCTGGGTGCCCACGATGGTGCTGCAGTTGCTGGTGGGCACCGGCGTGCTGCTGGTCAGCGTGGCGCTGGCCATCTTCATCACCGCGCGCCTGATCCGCCCGCTGCGCGGCCTCTTCGTCACCCACCAGGCGGTGGGCAACGCCAGCTTCATCGGCCAGCCCTGCACCATCCTCAGCCTCAAGGTGGACCAGCGCTCGGGCTATGCCCAGGTGGCGCAGCGCGGCGCGAACATCCAGATCAGCGTCTGGACGCCCGACGCCAACCGCCTGACCAAGGGCGACGTGACGCGCATCCTCGACTACGACGAAGCGTCCGGCCGTTACCTGGTCGAGGCCCAGCCCTGACGCAAGCACCCGTTCGTTTCCCGTTCCCGTTTCCACAAGACCAGAAGGAATCCCATGGAGCCCATCCTCGTTTCCGCCGGCATCGCAGCCTTCCTGCTGCTGTGCTTCATCGCGATGTTCGCCAAGTTCTATCGCAAGATCGAACAGGGCCATGCACTGATCATCAACACGCTGCGGGCCGAGCCCGAGGTGACCTTCACCGGGCGCATGGTCTACCCCATCATCCACAAGGCGGAGCTGATGGAGATCTCGGTCAAGACCATCGAGATCGACCGCTCGGGCAACGAGGGCCTGATCTGCCGCGACAACATCCGCGCCGACATCAAGGTCAAGTTCTTCGTGCGCGTCAACAAGACCGCCGACGACGTGCTCAAGGTCGCGCAGTCCA
This sequence comes from Hydrogenophaga luteola, assembly GCF_042648585.1. Classification (NCBI taxonomy): domain Bacteria; kingdom Pseudomonadati; phylum Pseudomonadota; class Betaproteobacteria; order Burkholderiales; family Comamonadaceae; genus Hydrogenophaga; species Hydrogenophaga luteola. Next base: position 551,339 of record NZ_JBHRXX010000001.1, read on the forward strand.
TCGGTTGTGAGCGCGCCTCCAACCAGGAGACGCTGGAAGAGCTGTTCTCGGCCAAGTTCTCGGAGGCGCTCAAGACCGTGGGCAAGGCCATGGACTTCGTCGACCTGTATCAGGCGCGCGATCGCTTCCGCGACGAGATCATTGCCCAGATCGGCAACGACCTCTCGGGCTATGTGCTGGACGACGCCGCCATCGACTACCTGGAGCAGACGCCGCTGTCCAAGCTGGATGCCAATAACATCCTGGACGCGCAGGGCATCAAGAAGATCACCGAGCTGACGGCCACCGAACACGTGCGCACCAACGAGCTGCGCCGCAACGAAGAGCTGCAGATCAAGAAGAAGAACGTCGAGACCCAGGAATCCCTGCTGGAACTGGAGCGCCAGGCCGCCGACGCCCAGGCCCGCCAGGCCCGCGAGGTGGCCACCGTCAAGGCGCGCGAAGAGGCCGAGACGCTGAAGATCCAGGCCGAAGAGAAGACCAAGTCCGAGCTGGCGCGCCTGCAGGCCGAACAGTCGGTCTCGGTACAGCAGGAAAACGTGCTGCGCGAGAAGGAAGTGGCCGAGAACAACCGCAAGCGCGCGGTGGCCATCGAAGAAGAAAAGGTGATCCGCGCCCGCGAGCTGGAGGTGGTGGACCGCGAGAAGGAAGTGACGCTGCAGAAGATCGAGAAGGACAAGGCGGTCGAGGTGCAGAAGAAGGCGATTGCGGACGTGATCCGCGAGCGCATCGTGGTCGAGCGCACCGTGGCCGAGCAGGAAGAGGCGATCAAAGAGCTGCGTGTGGTGGCCGAGGCCGACCGCACCAAGCAGTCGACCGTGATCATGGCCGAGGGCCAGGCCGAAGAGAAACTCATCATTGAAGTGAAGGCCGCCGAGGCGCAGGAGCGCAAGGCGCGTCACAAGGCGACCGAAGAAACCACACTGGCCGAGGCGCGCCTGAAGGTCGCCGAGAAGGAGGCCGAAGCGAAGAAGCGCGAGGCCGAAGGCCTGGAGGCCATCACCGCCGCGCCGGGTCTGGCGCAGGCCAAGGTCACCATGGTCACCGCCGACGCGGTGGAGAAGCAGGGCATGGCCGACGTGCACGTGCGCGCGGCGGGTGCCGAGGCCACGCTCAAGGAAGGCCAGGCCGAGGCCCAGGTGATCGAGCTGCGCTCGCAGGCCGAGGCCGTGGGTGTGCGCGCCAAGATGGAGGCCGAGGCCACCGGCAAGGAGAAGCTGGGCCTGGCCGAGGTGCAGGTGCGTCTGGCCGATGCCGACGCCGTGGTCAAGGCCGGGCAGGCCGAGGCCGCCACCATCGAGGCGCGCTTCCAGGCCGAGGCCAAGGGCCTGCGCGAGAAGTTCGAGGCCATGAGCGCGATGAGCGGCGAGACCCGCGCCCACGAGGAATTCCGCATGCAGCTGGAGAAGGCGCACGTGGAAACCGTCAAGGGCATCGACGCGCAGACCTCGATCGCGCGCGAGCAGGCCGAGGTGCTGGGCACCGCGCTGTCCAACGCCAAGATCGACATCGTGGGCGGCCAGGGCGACTACTTCGACCGCTTCGTCGGTGCCTTGTCCGTGGGCAAGGGCATCGACGGCGTGGTGAACAAGAGCAAGACGCTGCAGGTGGCGTTCAAGGACCAGCTCGCGGGTGAGCGCGACGTGGTGCCCGACCTGCAGAACCTGCTGGGCGCGTTGGGCAGCTCCTCGGGCGAGCTGCAGAACCTCACCGTGGCGGGGTTGTTGGCCAAGGTCATGCGCGAAGGCAACGACAGCCAGAAGGCGGCCTTGCAGACGCTGCTGAACGGCATGGGCAAGTCCTGAGCGCCCAGAAGGAAGCAAGCATGGCCACCACCTACCGCTGCGTCTGTGCAGCCGCTTCCATCCTGCGCCCCGAGGCGCTGGCGCCGGGTCTGAGCGCCGACACCTGCGGCGACTGCCACGGCCACTGGCTCGCCATGGACGACTACCGCCGTTGGGTGGCGAACCAGCCCGAGCCGGCGGCGGCCGACGACACCGACCTGCCTGCGCTGCGTCCCGCGCCCGCCACTGAGGACAAGGCGCGAGCCTGCCCGTCCTGCCAGCGCTGGATGGAGCGCTTGCGCGTCGGCCGCTCGCCCGATTTCCGCCTCGACCGATGCAGCGCTTGTCAGCGGGTCTGGCTGGACGACGGCGAGTGGGCCGCCCTGGTGGCGGCCGGGCTGACCACGCGCCTGGGTGAGATCCTGTCCGACGGCTGGCAGCGCCAGTTGCGCGACGCCGACGCGCAGGCGCGGCGCGAGGCGGAACTGCGCGCGCGCCACGGCGACGCCTGCATCGACGAACTGGCGCGTGTGCGCGCCTGGCTGGCCACGCAGCCGCAGCGCGAAACGCTGCTGGCCCTGCTGCGCAGCGGCTGGTAAACCCCTTCGCAAGAGAATCCATGTCCGATGAACACACCGCCAGCGGCGCCCCCGCTGCAACCCAGGACGACGTCGAGCGCCTGGTCGCCGAAGGCGGCAGCTACGAGCTGCTGAAAAAGCGCCTGACGACCCAGGGCGATGCGCTGCTGGGCAAGGCCCAGGCCCTCAACGAGGCGCGCCTGAATGCGTTCGGCCGTTCCGAGCAGAAGCTGCTGCTGCGCACCCGCGCGCGCACCGAGAACAACTGCGTCGCGCGCGACCTGGTGCGCATCGGCGACGTGCTGCTGTTCGGCTACAACGTCTTCATCGGCCTGAAAAAGGAGACCGCGGTGGGCGATGTGTTCGCGCTCTACCGCCTGGCCGACCACGACGGCGCCGACGAACTGGAGGCGGTGCCGCTGGCCGGCAGCTTCCTCGACGACCCGCGTTTTCTGGCCGACTTCCGCGAGCTGCACGCCTACTACAAACACGCCACGCTGCTGCAACTGCGCGTGACGCAGGACAAGCTGCTCGCGGCCTTCCAGATCGGTCAGCAGCTGCACGACCTGCGCGTGTTCCGCTGGAGCATCGAGCCCGGTGGCGCGGTGCGCTACGTAGACAACCGCGGCGAGCGCGACATGGCGCTGCCGCCGACCCACGACTTCGAGTGGACCGTGGCCACGCGCGAAGACCACGTCGGCGGCAAGTACCCGCACATCAACGTGCTCGACACCATCTTTGTCGAGACCCTGGGCGGCGACCTCACGGTCAAGGTCGAGAACAACACCGAAACAGGCCTGGGCATCTACAGCGAGCCGGTGGAGGACAAGCACCAGGCGCTGGTGGACGCCGAGGTGGCCTGGGCGCGCCTGGGCCTCTTGATCCTGCTGCGCGTCAAGCCCTACCGCGAGTCGCAGACGCGCTATCTGGTGTTCAACACCCGCACGCAGAAGGTCGAGCGCATCGACGCCATCGGTGTGTCCTGCGTGCAGCTGCCCGAGGACCACGGCATCATCTTCCCCGGTGGCATGTACCTGCAGTCGGGCGAGTACAAGCGTTTCGATCTGCCGCCGGCGCTCAGCAGCAGCCTGCGCATCAAGCGCGTGCTGCGCTCGCCGCACGGCGAGGAGGTGCTCTATGTCTTCTACCAGCCGGGCGGCGGGCACTATGTGCTGTTCAGCTACCACCTGATCAACAAGACCCTGGCCGCGCCCATAGTGGCGCACGGCTACGCGCGTTTCCCCGACGGGCGCATGCTGGTCTTCCTGGCCGACAGCGAAGAGCCCACGCGCGTGCACCCGATGCAGCTGTGGCAGACGCCATTCGCCAGCGAGGAGCACGCCGCCTCGCTGCCGCGCGGCACCGGCTTCTTCGCCAAGGTGGGCAATGCCGAGCTGGTGCGCGGCGTGTCCGACCTGATGGGCATCGCGCGCGCGGTGCGCGAGCAGGTGCCCACGCGCACCGCCTACGATGACCTGATCCGCCAGTGCACCCGCGTGGGCGACGCCTACTTCTGGCTCGGCGAGACCGAGGCGCAGCAGATCGGCACCGAGCTGCAGGCCATCGTCGATGGCGCGCGCCAGACCCTGGCCGAGTTCGAGAAGGTGGACAGCATCCGCCGTGAAACGGCGCGGGCCCTGCAGCAGGCCGAAGGCGAGCAGCACGCCCTGCTGACCGACATCGCCAGCACCCTGTGGCGCAAGCCCGACGACTTCGTGCAGGCGCTGGCCCGCCTGCGCGAGCGGCGCGGCCGCCTGCAGCCGCTGCGCGAGCTGCGCTACGCCGACACCGCCGCCATCGAGGCCATGGACCAGGCGCTGCAGGAGCAGCAACTGCAGGTGGGCCACAAGGCCATGACCTTTCTGGCCGACAAAGGCGCGTTCGACGGCCACCAGCAGGCGCTGGTGCAGGCCACCGCGGCCCTGGCCCAGGCCAGCACATCGCCCGCGCTGGGCAAGCTGCTGGCCACGCTGGACGAACAGGCCGCCGGGCTGGACCTGCTGACCGAGCAGCTGGGCAGCCTGCCAGGCGGCGACGCGGTGGTGCGCACCGCGATCCTGGACCGCATCTCTGCCCTGTACGCCGACATCAACCGCTTGCGTGCCGAGGCCCGCAGCCGCCGCAAGAGCCTGGGCGCCACCGAGGCCGCGGCCGAGTTCGGCGCGCAGTTCAAGCTGTTCGGGCAGGCGGTCGAGAACGCGCTGGAGTTCGCCGACACGCCCGAGAAGTGCGACGAGGCGCTGACCCGCCTGCTCGCGCAGCTCGAAGAGCTGGAAGGGCGCTTCGCCGACCACGAGGTCTTCATCACCGACGTGGCCACCAAGCGCGAGGCGGTGGTGGACGCCCTGGCCGCGCGGCGCCAGACGCTGGTGGAAGCGCGCCAGCGCCGCGCCCAGGCGGTGGGCGAGGCGGCCGGTCGCATCCTCGACGGCATTCCACGCCGCGTGGCCGGGTTCACCGACATCGCCCAGATCCACGCCTACTTCGCGGGCGACCCGCTGCTGGCCAAGCTGCAGCAGCTCATGGCCGACCTGCGCGGCCTGGGCGCGCAGGTGCAGGCCGACGACATCGCCACGCGCCTGAAGACCGCGCGCGACCAGGCGATGCGCGCGGTGCGCGACAAGGGCGAGCTGGTGGCCGCCGACGGCAACACGCTGCGCTTCGGCCGCCACGCCTTCACCATTCAGCGCCAGCCGCTGGATCTCTCGTTGGTGCCGCACCAGGGCGGCCTGAGCTTCCAGATCACCGGCACCGACTACCTGGCGCCGGTGCAGGACCCGCGGCTCGAAGCGCTCAAGGCGCGCTGGGACCAGGCCCTGGTGTCCGAGACGGCTGAGCTGTCCCGCGCCGAGTACCTCGCGGGCTGCGTGGTGCAGGCCGCGCTGCAGGCGCGCGATGGGCTGGACTGGCCCAGCCTCGTCGCGGCGGCCACGGAGTCGGGGGAGGCCGCGGCCGGCTCCGACGACGCCGCACCACTGCTGGCCCTGTTGCAGCGCTTCGCCGCCACGCGCTACCAGGAGGGCTACCAGAAGGGCGTGCACGACCAGGACGCCGCCCGATTGGCCGCCGCGCTGGTGCGCATGCAGGACGCCGCCGGTCTGCTGGCCTGGGGGCCGACCGAGCGCACCCTGGCCTTGCTCTACTGGCAGCACGGCCGCTTCGTGAACGAGCGCGACGCGCTGCATCGGCGCGCCCGCGCGGCCCTGCAGATGCAGCAGCTCTTCGGTACCCAGGACGCTTTGCAGGCGGTGGAGGCCGACTGCGCCACCGCGCTGCAGCGCTTTGCCGACGAGTTCCAGCCCGCGCTGGGTGGTGTGACGATCGATGAAGAACAGGCAGCCACGCGCTGCGCCCAGGCCGCCGCCTACCTGGTGCGCCAGCTCGCCGCGCACGACGGCGGCACGTCCGCATGGGTGGTGTCCGGCCCGGCGCAGGACCTGGCCGAGGCGTTCCGGCGCGAGCTGGAGCGCAGCGGGCGCTGGGCCGACTGGCAACGCGACCTGGACGCCTGCCTGCCCGCCGAGCGCTGGCACCGCGCCCGCGAATGGGTGGGTGCCTTCGCCGCCGCCCAGGCCCCGCACGAACAGGGCTGGGGGGACGAAGCGGCGGGCGTGCTCTGCCTGCCGGTGCCGCGCGAGCGCCTGAACGCGGTGCTGCAGCAGCGCGTGGACGGCCTGCTGGGCGAACACCCGCGCGTGGCGCAGGGGGCCCTGGACCTCAATCTCAACGACTTCTGGCGGCGCTTCCTGCACCACCAGCAACGCATCGTGCCCGCCTTCGAGGCCTGGCACCGCGTGCGCCACGAGCTGGTGAGCGAGGAGAAGAAGCGCCTGCGCCTGCACCAGTTCCAGGCCAAGCCGCTGTCCACCTTCGTGCGCAACCGCCTGATCGACGAGCTGTATTTGCCGCTGATTGGCAACAACCTGGCCAAACAGATCGGCGCGGCGGGCGATGCCGCGCGCAGCGACCGCATGGGCATGCTGCTGCTGATCTCGCCGCCCGGCTATGGCAAGACCACGCTGATGGAGTACGTGGCCGACCGCCTGGGCATGGTGTTCGTGCGCATCAACTGCCCGGCGCTGGGCCACGACGTGGTCTCCATCGACCCGGCCAGCGCCGAACACAGTGCGGCGCGCCAGGAGCTGGAGAAGCTCAACCTCGGTCTGGCCATGGGCAACAACGTGATGCTCTACCTGGACGACATCCAGCACACCAACCCGGAGTTCCTGCAGAAGTTCATCGCCCTGGCCGACGGCACGCGCCGCATCGAAGGCGTGTGGAACGGCGAGCCGCGCAGCTACGACCTGCGCGGCAAGCGCTTTGCCGTGGTGATGGCGGGCAACCCCTACACCGAGTCGGGCGACGTGTTCAAGATCCCCGACATGCTGGCCAACCGCGCCGACATCTACAACCTGGGCGATGTGCTCTCGGGGCGCGAGGCGCTGTTCGCGCTGTCCTACCTGGAGAACGCGCTGACGGCCAACCCGGTGCTGCTGCCGCTGTCCTCGCGCGACCCGAAGGACGTGCACCGGCTGGTGCAGCGCGCCGAGGGGCAGGACGTGCCGTCCACCGCGTTCTCGCACGCCTACGGCGCGGCCGAGCTGGACGAACTCACCGAGCTGTTCAAGCGCCTGTTCCGTGCGCGCGACCTGCTGCTCAAGGTCAACCTGAGCTACATCGAGTCGGCGGCGCAGAAGGACGACTACCGCACCGAGCCGCCCTTCAAGCTGCAGGGCAGTTACCGCAACATGACCAAGCTCGCGGCGCAGATCACGCCGCAGATGCGCGACGACGAGCTCGACGCCCTGCTGCGCGACCACTACCGCGGCGAGGCCCAGACGCTGACCACCGGCGCCGAGGAAAACCTGCTCAAGCTCGCGCAGCTGCTGGGCAGTCCGACGGCCGACGAGACCCGGCGCTGGGAGGCCATCTGCGAGGAGTTCGTGCGCCAGCGCAAGCTCGGTGGCAGCGACACCGACGCCGGCACCCGCATCACCGCGGGTCTGCTGGATGTGGCGCGCGCGGTCGACGGATTGAAGAAACCGGAGGACGCCCCGGACGGCAAGACCTCGGAGGCCCTGCGCCTGGCAGAGGCGGTGCTGGAGATTGCGGTCACCTACCGCACCATCCTGCTGCCGCTGATCTCCGCGACCGAGCGGCGGCTGAAGATGGACCATTCCATCCGCAGCGAGGTTGAGCGCGTGGCCAACCAGCTCGAAGAGGTCAAGGCCCGACACGCCGAGGCGCAGTCGCAGAAGCCGGGCCAGCCGCCCGTGTCCCAGTCATGACGGCGCCCGCCGCCACCGTGCCGCAGCTGCTGGACCAGCTGCAACGCAGCCTGGACGACGTGCGCCTCTCCGACGACGAAAAGCGCCTGTTGACCGAGTCGCTGCGCTCGGCCCGTTTGCCGGAGGAGGGCCTGCGCCAGCTGCGCAACCAGGCCTTCGACCTGGTCCGCCGGCATTTGGATGAGGTGGACGCGGCCGACCCGCTGGCCCTGGTGCGCTGGCTGGAAGGCGTGGTGCGGGCACTGGACGTCTCGCGCACCGCCGGCGGCTCGTACCGGGCCCAGGCCTGGTTCAGCCCTGGTGACGACTGCCTGCGCGCCATCACCGGCCAGCTGCGCGCCTGCCGCCAGAGCGCCGACCTCTGCGTGTTCACCCTCTCCGACGACCGCATCAGCACCGAGGTGCTGGCGGCGCACAGGCGCGGCGTGGCGGTGCGCCTGATCACCGACAACGAAAAGGCCTTCGACCGCGGCAGCGACGTGATCGCGCTGCGCGATGCGGGCGTGGCGGTGCGGATGGACCAAAGCGCCGCCCACATGCACCACAAGTTCGCGCTGTTCGACCGGCGCTGGCTGCTCAACGGCAGCTACAACTGGACCCGCAGCGCCGCCGCCGAGAACGAGGAGAACCTGGTGCTCAGCAACGACCCGGCGCTGCTGCGGCAGTTCGGCGAGGCCTTCGACAGCCTCTGGCGGCAACTGGGCACACAGTGAAGGGAGCCGCGCCATGACCCGTCCCGACTACAGCTGGCCCTTGCCTGAGGCCATCGAACGCCGCCTCGGGCGCGAGAGCTACGGCGCCCAGCGTGCCATCCACGAGGACGGGCACCTGCTGCTGGTCCTGCACGAGCCGCCCCAGAGCGCCGGCGGTGCCCGCGAGCACGCGGTGTTCCTGCGCACGCCAGACGGCGCCTGGGCGTTTCACGGCCAGCCCGGCGGAGAACAGGCCTTGCGCAGGCTGTTGGACAGTTATCAAGAGCGGCTGGCGAAGGGCCTGGCCGCCTACGACCAGGCCGACGACGCCGCCGACCTGTTCGCCCTGATCGAGCGCGTGCGGCCCATGGCCCGCGCAGCGGTCAACCTGCACGCCGCCTTGCAGGCCGCGCGCGAGGCGGTCAAAAGTGATGTCGAGCTGATCACCGCGCGCGACCGCGGCGCAGAGATCCAGCGGGGCCTGGAGCTGCTGCTGGCCGACGCCCAGCTGGCGCTGAACTTTCGGCTGGCTCAACAGGCCGAGGCGCAGACCCGCGCTGCACTGGCCAACCACCGCGCGCAGGAAAAGCTCAACACCCTGGCGGCCTGGACGGCGCCGCTGATGGCGGTGGGCGCGGTGTTCGGCATGAACCTGCGCAGCGGCGTCGAAGCCATGGACGCCTGGCTGTTCTGGGCCGTGCTGGTGGCGGGTATGTTCGTGGGCTGGTGGGTCAAGGCCTGGGTGCAGCGCCCGCCGCCGCCCGAGAAGAAGAAGGCGCTGTCGTCCGCCAAGGCGCGGGCCGGGGGCAAGCCGCCGCGGCGCTGAGGGCGAGCGTGCGCCGGGCGCCTGAGCAGTCATCTCCCTACAATTCATTACAAATCGCGCGCCGCTGTCAGGGCGCCATCTTCAGGGGGAGTTGGGATGCAGAGGTTGAGTCTGGTGGCACAGATGCGTGGTCTGTGCCGTTTGTTGGGCGTGCTGGTGGTGGCTGTCTGGTGGGCCGTGGGATCGTCCCACGCGGCTTCTGCGAAACCCTCGAAGGCAGCGACGCCAGCGTGGGTCAAACCTGTCGCTCTGGAGGTGGACGCTTCCGCCCCGATGGAACAGATCCGCAGCGGCGTGTATTACCTGCTGGTCGATCGCCAGACCCGGGTCTCGGGCAATGAGCGGCAACAGTTCAACCGGTTCGCGATCAAGGTGGTGAACGAAAAAGGGATGGAGCATGCTGCGAGCATCGACATCGACTTTGACCCCAGCTTCCAGCAGTTGCAGTTGCACACCCTCTCTGTGCATCGAAATGGTCGCGTCATCTCGCAATTGGTCACTGTGCCGATCCGGACCTTGCAGCGCGAGAAGGAGCTGGAGGCGCTCATCCTGGACGGACGCTTGACCGCCAGCCTGCTGGTGCAGGACGTGCGTGTGGGCGACGTTGTGGAGTACGCCTATTCCGTTCGGGGCGTGAATCCCAGCATGAAGGGAGGCCATTTCGGCGGCTTCGACATGCAGTGGCGCGATCCTGCGCACACCTTGTACATGCGCCTGCTGTGGCCAGCCGAACGCCCCATCACGTTCAGGAACATGCACCTGGGCACACCAGCTGTCGAGAGCCAACAGGACGGCGTGCGGCAGTATGAATGGACCGCAAAGCAGGTGCCGGGTCTGCGCGTGAGCGACGATGCACCGGTGTGGTTCGATCCCTATCCCTACGTGCAGTGGAGCTCGTTCCGGGACTGGTCCGAGGTGAGCCGATGGGCGGTGCCGCTGTACGCGCCACCCGGGTTGCCCGGTGGTGAGCTGCGAGCCGAGGTGGAGCGCATCCGGCAGACCTTGTCCGATCCGCGCGACCAGGTGGCCGCCGTGCTGCAGTACGTGCAGAAGAACATCCGGTACCTGAGCGTGGACGTTGGCGTGGGCTCCTACACCCCCAGCCCACCCGCGACGGTGATGGCGCGCCGCTTTGGGGATTGCAAAGACAAGACGCTGCTGACGCTGACCATGCTCAAGGCGCTGGGCATCGAGGCTCGGGCGGCGCTGGTCAACACCCGCATTCGGGAAGGCCTGGCGCAGCGCGTTCCGTCGCCGGGGGCCTTTGACCACGTGCTGGTGCGGGTGCTGGTCAATGGCCAGATCTACTGGATCGACCCGACGCGCTATCCACAGCTGGGGCGGCTGGACGCCATTGGCCAGCCTTACTTCGGGGTTGCGTTGGTCATCGATCCTTCCACGCAAGACTTGGAACCCATGCCGCGCAGTGACGCAACGCGGTACGCGCGGAGCATCAGCACCGTGTTTGATGCGACCCAGGGGCTTGGACAGCCGGTCACCGCCACCATCACCACGGAGTTCCAGGGCCTGAGCGCCGAACGGATGCGTGACAGGCTCTCGCGCAGCAACCGGGACGAGCTGCAGCGCCAGTACCTCAACTTTTATGCCGGCTACTACCCGGGTGTGGTGAGCGAAGGCCCGATGAGCGTTGACGACGATCAGCACAACAACACCCTCAAGCTGGTGGAGCGCTACCGCATAGAAGACTTTTGGAGCGACGGAGGCAAGCCGGGCGTGCTGCACGCCTGGGTCAGGACTCCCGACATGCTCAGCCAGTTGCAGGAGCCGGACGAAAAGGTCCGAAACGCGCCGCTGGCCATCGGACACATGACCCAACTCGACACCATCACCGATGTGCTTCTGCCACAGGATTGGCGCGTCGAACCCGATCACTCGGAGGTTCGTCATCCGGCGTTCGAGTTCACGTACACGCTGACCACCACGCCGCGCCTGCTGACGCAGGTCAGTCGCTACACATCGCTGAGCGATCACGTCAAGACAGAGGACATGGCCGACTACGTGAAGAAACTGGAAGAGGCGCGAGCGGCGATGCGGCTCAGGCTCCCTCCCACATCGGCAGCTGCGACGCCTCCTGCGCAAGTTGCTGAGCCGCCTCTCGTCCTGAAATCGATAGGTGTGCCAGTGGCGCTGTACTTTTTGTTCGTGGTCGCGGCGTGCTTCTGGGTTGCCCGCAAGGTGTACCGCTACAACCCGCCCCCCGCGTCGCCTTCGCCTTTCACTCCGGGCCTGCCGCTGGGAGGCTGGCTGTGGGCGTACGGCGTCTTCCTGGTGCTCTGCGTCGCGACTTCGCTGAAGGAATCGTGGCCATCCGTCTCGATGATCATGGGCGGCGTCTGGTCCCTCTTGCGGTCCGCGGGGGCGCCTGGAGCGACGCCCGGGACCACGTGGGTCGATCTGTTCAGCCTAGGACTTCTGGTGCTTATTCTGACGCCCTTCGTGGTGCAACTGGCCTTGTACTTTGGGCGCCGGTCCAGCGTTCCTCGGTTGACGTTGTGGCTGCAGGGGGTGTTCGGTGTCGTGGGCCTTGTCATTCTGGTGGCCTCGTTCTTCGTCGGAGACGAGGTGATGGACGGCGCGACGTTGGCAAAGGACCTGACCATGACTACTTTCGGGCTGGTGGGTTGCGTCTACATCCTGCGGTCCGCGCGTGCGAAGGCCACGTTTGTGCGCCGCCTTGGTGCCGCCCCAGTTGAGCGGCCCGAACCCCCGGTTCAACCGGATGCTATCGGCGGCTCAGCCCCCTGAGCGCAGCGCCCGCCGGTACTGCACCGCTTCGGCGATGTGCGACACCCCCACGGACTCGCTGCCGGCCAGGTCGGCGATGGTGCGCGCCACGCGCAGCGCGCGGTGCGTGCTGCGCGCGCTCCAGCCCAGGCGCGCGGCAGCCGTGTGCAGGAACTTCAGCGCGGTGGGTTCGGCCATCACGTGCCGGTCCAGCGCCTGGCCAGAGAGCGCCTGGTTGCTCTGGCCCTGGCGTTCCTCTGCGCGCTGCCGCGCCGCCGCCACGCGGTCGCGCACGGTGGTACTGGGTTCGCCGGCCCGGCTGTGCAGCAGGTCGTGCGGCGGCAGGGCGGGCACCTCTATATGAAGATCGATGCGGTCCAGCAGCGGGCCGCTCAACCGGCCCTGGTAACGCGCCACCTGATCGGGCGTGTCGCGGCAGGGCTGACTCGGGTGGCCCAGAAAGCCGCAAGGGCAGGGGTTCATCGCGGCCACGAGCTGGAAGCGCGCCGGGAATTCGCTCTGCACCGCCGCGCGCGAGATGCGGATGTGGCCGCTCTCCAGCGGCTCGCGCAGGGCCTCGAGTGCGGCACGCGGGAACTCCGGCAACTCATCAAGGAACAGCACGCCGTGGTGCGCCAGCGAGATCTCGCCGGGCCGGGGCGGTGAGCCGCCGCCCACCAGGGCCACGGCGCTGGCGCTGTGGTGCGGCGCACAGGTGGGGCGCAGGCCCCAGGCCTCCAGCCGGAAGCGCCCGGCCAGCGAAGCGACGGCGGCCGACTCCAGCGCCTCGGTGGTATCCATGGGCGGCAGCAGGCCGGCGAAGCGCTGCGCCAGCATGCTCTTGCCCGAGCCGGGCGGGCCCACCATCAGCAGCGAATGGCCACCCGCCGCCGCGATCTCCAGCGCCCGGCGCGCACCCGCCTGGCCCTTGACGTCGGCCAGGTCGGGGTAACTTTCGCGGGTGCTGATCGGCGTGGGCGACAGGCGCGCCCAGCCCGTGTCGTCGGGTGGTGCATCGCCGGCGCCCGCAGCCCCTTCGGGCAGGAACTGCGCCACCACGTCCAGCAGGTGGCGGGCGCGGCACACCTGGGCCTGCGGCACCAGCGCCGCTTCTTCGGCGCTGCCGGGGGGCAGCACCAGCCGTGTGGGCGTGCCCGTGGAACCATCCCGGTGCAGCGCCAGGCTCATGGCCAGCGCGCCGCGCACCGGGCGCAGTTCGCCACCCAGCGAGAGCTCGCCCGCGAACTCCCAGCCGGCCAGCTTGGCACTGTCGATCTGGCCCGCAGCGGCCAGGATGCCCAGCGCGATCGGCAGGTCGAAGCGGCCCGAGTCCTTGGGCAGATCGGCCGGGGCGAGGTTGACCGTGATGCGCTTGTTGCTGGGGAATTCGAGCCCAGCGTTGGCAATCGCCGAGCGCACGCGTTCGCGCGCCTCCTTCACTTCCGTGTCCACCAGACCCACCAGCGTGAAGCTGGGCAACCCGTTGGCCAGGTGCACCTCCACCTGCACCGGCCGCGCCTCCAGCCCGATCAGCGCGCGGCTGTGCACCAATGACAAACCCATCCCGTCCTCCATCCCTGTTTCGGTGCATGGTCCGCCGGACACCTGCATGCACATGTTTGGTGCGGCTCTGCGGCCGCGGCGCCGGGATCATGTCATGCACCCGGGGTGGGCCGCAGCCCCCGTCGGGAGGACGTTTTCCCTCTGGGATGGCCCTTGGGCGCCGGGGTGGGCGGCCGGCTGGCACGGTCCGTGCATTGGGCTGTAAGCGATTGCATCAACCCGTGGTGTCACCCGGCCCCGCCCCGACACCGTCCCACCCTAGAAGAGGTAACACAGCATGAAAATGGTTTCCGCCATCATCAAGCCGTTCAAGCTGGACGAAGTGCGCGAAGCGCTTTCCGGCATGGGCGTGCAGGGCATCACCGTGACCGAAGTCAAGGGCTTTGGCCGCCAGAAGGGGCACACCGAGCTCTACCGCGGCGCCGAGTACGTCGTCGACTTCCTGCCCAAGGTCAAGATCGAAGCCGCCGTCGACGACGCCCTGGTCGACCGCGTGATCGAAGCCATCGAAGGCGCTGCCCGCACCGGCAAGATCGGTGACGGCAAGATCTTCGTCACTCCCCTCGAACAAGTGGTTCGCATCCGCACCGGCGAGACCGGCAAGGAAGCCCTCTGATTCCCGCACCCGCATCAGAAAGAGCACCCAAATGAAAAAACTGATCGCTTCCCTGCTCCTGGGGGCAGGCCTTATGTTCGGCGGGTTCTCCGCCATGGCCCAGGACGCCGCCAAGCCCGCCGATGCACCGGCCGCCACCGCCCCTGCTGCCGAGGCCGCTCCTGCGGCAGCACCGGCCGCCGACGCTGCAGCAGCACCCGCTGCCACCGCCGAGGCTGCACCGGCTGCGGCTGAAGCCGCGCCCGCCGAAGCCGTGAAAGAAACGGTGGACAAGGGCGACGTCACCTGGATGATGATTTCCACCATCCTCGTGCTGCTGATGGTCGTGCCGGGCCTGGCCCTGTTCTACGGCGGCCTGGTGCGCAGCAAGAACATGCTGTCCGTGCTGATGCAGGTGATGGTGGTGTTCTCGTTGATCACCGTGCTGTGGGCCGTCTACGGCTACAGCGTCGCCTTCGGCGGCGAGGGCCTGATCTACGGTAATTTCGACAAGCTGTTCCTCAAGGGCGTCACCACCGATTCGCTTGCGGCCACCTTCACGGCCGGCGTGATGATCCCCGAGTTCATCTTCATCGCCTTCCAGTGCACTTTCGCGGGCATCACCTGCGCGCTGATCGTCGGCTCCTTCGCCGAGCGCATCAAGTTCGGCTCCGTGCTGCTGTTCTGCGCCATCTGGTTCACCTTCAGCTACCTGCCGATCGCCCACATGGTCTGGGGCGCTGGCGGCTACCTGTTCGACAAGGGCGCGCTGGACTTCGCCGGCGGCACCGTGGTGCACATCAACGCCGCCATGGCCGGCCTGGTGGGCGCCTATGTCCTGGGCAAGCGCATCGGTTACGGCAAGGAAGCCATGGCCCCGCACAGCCTGACCCTGACCATGGTCGGCGCCTCGCTGCTGTGGGTGGGCTGGTTCGGTTTCAACGCCGGCTCCAACCTGGAAGCCAACGGTGGCACCACCCTGGCCTTCATCAACACCCTGATGGCCACCGCCGCCGCCGTGCTGGCCTGGTGCGTGGGTGAAGCCCTGGCAAAGGGCAAGGCCTCGATGCTGGGCGCTGCCTCCGGTGCCGTCGCAGGTCTGGTGGCCATCACCCCCGCCTGCGGTACGGTCGGTGTCATGGGCGCCATCATCATCGGCCTGGTCGCCGGCTTCCTGTGCCTGTGGGGCGTGACCGGTCTGAAGAAGATCCTCGGTGCCGACGACTCGCTGGACGTGTTCGGCGTGCACGGTGTCGGCGGCATCGTCGGTGCCCTGCTGACCGGCGTGTTCTCCGCCGGTTCGCTGGGCGGCGTCAAGGGCGACGACTTCTCCATCGCCAGCCAGCTGCTGATCCAGGCCGAAGGCGTGGTCATCACCATGGTGTGGTCGACCATCGTCGCCTTCATCGCCTACAAGATCGTCGACCTGACCATGGGCCTGCGTGTGACCGAAGAGCAGGAACGCGAAGGTCTGGACATCAGCTGCCACGGCGAAACCGCCTACAACCGCTGATCCCGCGAACGATTGCCTCCTTTGGATGTTCGACCCGCGCGCCGCAAGGCCGCGGGTCTTTTTTCGTCTGGTAAATGCATCACAGACAGGGCCTGAAGCAGGCGCGAGCATGCGCGCTGTCACACACTTCAGGAGGAACCCATGTCCGCACAACCGATGCCATTGTTGGCCGTGCTCGCGCTGACCCTGGCCACGGCGTTGCCGCTTCAGGCCGGCACCACCAGCCAGGCGCCCAAGACCGAGCGCCGCCTGCCGGCCCGCGTCACCTTCATCGATGCGCCGTCCAGCGAAAAACCCGCCGCACGCGAGAAGCGCCTCAAGCGCGAGTGCCGTGGCCGGCCCAACGCCGGTGCTTGCTTGGGGCACACGCGCTGAAGCAGGGGCAGGACCGCTCCGATTGCAGCCGGCCGTGCAAAAAATTCAAAGGCCGCCAGGGGCCCCGCCGCTACCATGGCGGCCATGCAGAACAGCCCCACGAACGACACCCCGCATGCGCTGATCGACCAGGTCCGCGCCGCCGTCTCGGCGCGCACGCCGCTGCGCATCCGTGGCGGCGACACCAAGGCCTTCCATGGCGAACCGGTGAGCGGCCAGCCGCTGGACACGCGCGCCTTCAGCGGCATCGTCGCGCACGAACCCAGCGAGCTGGTGATCACCGTGCGCGCCGGCACGCCGCTGACCGAGGTCGAAGCGGTGCTGGCCGAAAAAGGCCAGCACCTGCCGTTCGACCCGCCCCATTTCGGCGCCGCATCGACCATCGGCGGCGCGGTTGCGGCCGGTCTCGCCGGCCCGGCCCGCGCCACGGCGGGTGGCGTGCGCGACTACGTGTTGGGTGCGCAGTTCATCAACGGTCAGGCCGAGTGGCTGACCTTCGGCGGCCAGGTCATGAAGAACGTGGCCGGCTACGACATCAGCCGCGCGCTGGCCGGCTCCATGGGCACGCTGGGCGTCATCACCCATCTCTCGCTCAAGGTGCTGCCGGTGGCGCCGGCCGAGGCCACGCTGGTGTTCCACATGGGCCAGCACGAGGCGTTGGAGCAGCTGCACCGCTGGGGCGGCCAGCCGCTGCCGCTCAATGCCTCCTGCTGGGTGCAGGACGACACCGCCGCCGACCGTCCCGAGCTGCTGTTCGTGCGCCTGCGCGGCGCCGTGGCCGCGGTGGAGGCTGCCTGCGAACAGCTGGCGCGCGAGGCGGGCGGCCAGCGCATGGACAACGCCCAGGCCGGGCCCGACTGGGCCGCCTGCCGCGACCAGACCCTGCCGTTCTTCAACGCTCCCTCGCCGGACCTGTGCCTGTGGCGCCTGTCGCTGCCCCAGACCGCGCCGGTGCTGGAGTTGCCATTTGCGCAGCTGATCGAATGGCAGGGCGCGCAACGCTGGCTCTGGGCGCCGGCCTCGGCGGCCACGCCGATCCGTGCGGCCGCGGCCAGGATGCAGGGCCACGCGACTCTGTTCCGCGCCGGCGCCGATGGCGCGCCCGGCGTGCGCCGCTTCGATGCCGAAAGCCCGGCGCTGCAGGCGATCTCGAAACGCCTGCGCGAGGCGTTCGACCCGCTGGGTCTTTTCAACCAGAACAAGATGGGCTGAACCCACGATGCAAACCCAACTCGCCCCCGAATTCCAAGGCACGCCCGACGGCATCGCCGCCGAAGCCATCCTGCGCAAGTGCGTGCACTGCGGCTTCTGCACCGCCACCTGCCCGACCTACCAGCTGTTGGGCGACGAACTCGACGGCCCGCGCGGCCGCATCTACCTGATGAAGCAGGTGTTCGAAGGCGCGCAGCCCACGCGCGCCACCCAGCTGCACCTGGACCGCTGCCTCACCTGCCGCAACTGCGAAAGCACCTGCCCCAGCGGCGTCGATTACGGCCATCTGGTCGACATCGGTCGCAAGGTGGTGGACGCCAAGGTGCCGCGCCCGGCGGGAGAAAAGGCGGTGCGCTGGCTGCTCAAGGAAGGCCTGACCTCGCCCGCCTTCGGTCCCGCGATGAAGCTGGGCCAGCTGGTGCGTGGCCTGCTGCCCGAAACACTGAAGAACAAGGTGCCGGCGAAGCAGGACGCCGGCCGCTGGCCCACCGCCACGCACCAGCGCAAGGTGCTGATGCTCGCGGGCTGCGTGCAGCCGGCCATGATGCCCAACATCAACACCGCCACCGCGCGCGTGCTGGATGCGGCCGGCATCCAGACCGTGGTGGCGCCCGAGGCGGGCTGCTGCGGCGCGGTGAAGTTCCACCTCAACGACCAGGACGGTGGCACGGCGCAGATGCGCGCCAACATCGACGCCTGGTGGCCGCACGTCGAAGCGGGTGTCGAGGCCATCGTGATGAACGCCTCCGGCTGCGGGGTGACGGTCAAGGAGTACGGTCACATCCTGCAGCACGACCCGGCGTACGCCGCCAAGGCCGCGCGCATCAGCGAGCTGACGAAAGACCTCAGCGAGCTGCTGCCCGCGCTGGTGCCGGTGTTGAAACTCCAGCTGGCGCAGAAGCCCGACGCGAACAAGGTGATCGGCTTCCACCCGCCCTGTACCCTGCAGCACGGGCAGAAGCTCAAGGGTGGTGTCGAGCAGCACCTGGCCGCGCTGGGTTTTACCGTGCAGGTGGCGCGCAATGAAGCCCACCTGTGCTGCGGCTCGGCTGGCACCTATTCGGTGCTCAATCCCGAACTGGCTTACCAGCTGCGCGACCGCAAGCTCGGCCATCTGAACGAGCTGCAACCCGCGGTGATCGCCAGCGCCAACATCGGCTGCATCACGCACCTGCAAAGCGGCACGGCCACGCCGGTGCGGCACTGGATCGAACTGCTGGACGACGCGCTGGCGCCCTGATCGGCGATGCGCGGGCGCCATCCGCGCCCGTGGCGCCCGCGGCACAGGGGCGGGCACTGCCTCACGCTGTGGGCGGGGCCTGGCCGGCGGAGACGAATTGTCATGCTTTCGTGGCACTCCCGCCGTTATGCTGTCCCTCCGAGGCCGACCGCGTCCGGCCCGACACACCTCCCTTCACTCGACGCCACAGGAGCAGCAGCATGGGTTTCTTCAGCAACATCCTCGAAAAACTCGGCATGAAGGAAGCGGCCGCCGCGCCGGTCATCATCCCGCCCGCCGCCGCAGCGCCCGCACCCGCCCCCACTGTCGCACCCGCCGCGGCCCCTGCGGCACCAGCCGCGCCGGTGGTCAATCCCATCGCCATGGTGGACGTGATGGCCCTGCTCACCGACAAGGCCGCCAAACACCCCGAAAAGCTCAACTGGAAGACCTCCATCGTCGACCTGCTCAAGCTGCTGGGGCTGGACAGCAGCCTGGCCGCGCGCAAGGAACTGGCCAAGGAGCTGTACTGCCCCGACGAGCTGATGGCCGACTCGGCCAAGATGAACATGTGGCTGCACAAGCAGGTGCTGGGCCACATCGCGGCCAACGGCGGCAACATCCCGCAAGAGCTGCTCTGATGTCTTGATGCAACCGCTGCCAGCCTGCTGACAAGGCGTTGGCAGCAGGGGGTCCGCAGACTCCGGGTTCTGTTCAACCACCACCTGGAGTCTTTCATGGCACACACCCTCAACTGGTTCGAGATCCCGGTCGCCGACATGGACCGCGCCGTGCGCTTCTACGAGGCGCTGACCCGCCAGTCCCTCAAACGCGAGGCCTTCGGAGGACCCGGTCAGGAGCTGGCCGTGTTTCCCGGCGAACGCGAGACCGACGTGCGCGGGGCGCTGTTCAGCAACCCGGCGATGCGGCCCGCCGACCAGGGCACCCTGGTCTACCTCAATGCCGGCGACGCGCTGGACCCCTGGATCGCGCGCGCCGAAGCTGCGGGCGGCCGCGTGGCCCAGCCGAAGGTGACCCTGCCCGAGGGCATGGGCTGTTTCGCCCACATCATCGACAGCGAAGGCAACCGCGTGGGCCTGCACGCGCTGGCGTGAGCGCCGACCCCGGCACCGGGGCCGGAGGACGCTGCGGTTCCCGCACAATGAGCCCGCCACATCGACCTTGGGAGAACCGATGACCACCGCCACCCACCCCTTGCGCTGCCGCTGCGGACTGTTGCAGGGCCATGTCACGCTGGAGGGCCGCAACACCCGTGTGGTCTGCTACTGCAAGGACTGCCAGGCGTTTGCGCGCTTTCTGGACCCGGTCGGGCGCATGCTAGATGCGCAGGGTGGCTCGGACGTGGTGCAGCTGGCGCCGCACCGCATCCGCATCAGCCAGGGCGCCGGGCACCTGGCGGTGATGCGCCTGTCTCCCCAGGGCATGTTGCGCTGGTACGCCGCGTGTTGCCGCACGCCCATCGGCAACACCCTGGCCCGCCACGACCGGCCGTTCACCGGCTTGCTGGTCCAGTGCCTCGACAGCGCGCCGCTGGAGCCATCGTTCGGCTCCGTGGGTGCGCGCGTCAATACGCAGAGTGCCCTCGGCGAACCCAAGCCCCGGACCTCCGGTCTGCTCCCGACGATGTGGACGATTCTGGGCATGGTCCTGGGCAGTCGGCTGTCCGGACGCTACAGAAACACCCCGTTCTTCGATGCGGCGGGCGCACCGGTCGCCACGCCGCAGGTGCTGTCGGCGGACGAGCGCGCGCGTCTGCGGTCCGGGCCGGGTGGCACCTGATCCCGATGCGCCGCGCCGACCGACTCTTTGCTCTGGTCCAGCTGATCCGTGGCCGCCGCCTGTCCACCGCCGCCTGGCTGGCCGAGCGTGTGGAGGTTTCGGTGCGCACGGTCTACCGCGACGTGGCCGACCTGCAGGCGCAGGGCGTGCCCATCGAGGGCGAGGCGGGCGTGGGCTACCGGCTCGGCCGGGGCTTCGAGCTGCCACCGCTGATGTTCACCGTCGACGAGGCGCGCGCCCTGGCACTGGCCACCCGGCTGGCGCAGCAGTGGCTGGACCCGGCGATGGCGCTGGCTGCGTCGGACGCCATGTCGCGCGTGCTCTCGGTCCTGCCCGCTGGCGTGCGGGCCGAGGTGGAGCGCCAGCCCCTGCTGATCGCGCCGGTGGGGCTGGAGCCCGCTCTGGGCCAGCGCCTGCAGCTGCTGCGCGAGGCGGCACAGGCGCGCCGCCGGGTGACGCTGCGCTACGTCGACCTGGGCGAACGCCGCACCGAGCGGCAGGTGCGGCCCCTGGGCTGCTTCTACTGGGGCCGGGTCTGGACGCTGGCGGCCTGGTGCGAGCAGCGCCAGGATTTTCGCAACTTCCGGCTCGACCGCATGGAGGCGGTGCGGGTGGGCGAGGCGGTGTTTCCGGTCGAGCCGGGCAAGACGCTGGCCGATCTGCTGCGCCGCGAGACCGGGCACAGCACCGCGCACTGAGTCAGGCCCGCACCGGGACCTCCCGCCGCAGGGTGACTTCGCCCTTGCTGTTGATGCTCTCCAGCTGCACGCCGAAGCCCCACAGCCGGGCCACGTGCTTGAGCACCTCGCCCGCGCTTTCGTGCAGAGGGCGGTCGTTGTGTTGCGTGTGGCGCAACGTGAGCGAGCGGTCGCCGCGCAGGTTGACGTCCCAGACCTGGATGTTGGGCTCGCGCGAGCCCAGGTCGTACTGGCGCGACAGCGATTCGCGCACGCGCCGGTAGCCGGTTTCGTCGTGGATCGCGCTGACCTCCAGGGTGTCCTGCTGGTCATCGTCGACCAGGGCAAACAGCCGGAACTCGCGCATCAGCCGGGGGCTGAGGTATTGCCCGATGAAGCTCTCGTCCTTGAAGTTGCGCATGGCGTGGTCCAGCGCGGGAAGCCAGGGCGTGCCGGCCAGTTCGGGGAACCACTGCCGGTCCTCGTCGGTGGGGTCTTCGCAGATGCGCTTGATGTCGGTGTACATCGCAAAACCCAGGGCGTAGGGGTTGAGGCCGCTGTAGCGGCGGTCGCCGACGCCGGGCTGGAAGATCACGTTGGTGTGCGACTTGATCCACTCCATCATCACGCCGTCGGTCAGGAAGCCGTTGTCGTACATCTCACTGAGGATCCGGTGGTGCCAGAAGGTGGCCCAGCCCTCGTTCATCACCTGCGTCTGGCGCTGTGGGTAGAAGTACTGGGCGATCTTGCGCACGATGCGGATCACCTCGCGCTGCCAGGGCTCCAGCAGCGGCGCGTTCTTCTCGATGAAGTACAGGATGTTTTCTTCCGGCTCGGCCGGAAAGCGCTTGATCGCCAGGGCGTCTCCCTCGGCCTCGGCGCGTCGCGGCAGCGTGCGCCACAGCTCGTTGACCTGCTGCTGGGCGTAAGCCTCGCGGTCCTTGCGCGCCGCGAGTTCCTGCGCCAGCGACTTGCGGCTGGGTCGGCGGTAGCGGTCCACACCGTGGTTCTGCAGCGCATGGCAGGAGTCCAGCAGGTCTTCCACCGCGTCGATGCCATGCCGCTCCTCGCACTCGGCGATGTAGTTCCGCGCGTAGACCAGGTAGTCGACGATGGCGCTGGCATCGGTCCACATGCGGAACAGGTAGTTGCCCTTGAAGAAGCTGTTGTGGCCGTAGGCGGCGTGGGCGATCACCAGCGCCTGCATCGCCATCGTGTTCTCCTCCATCAGGTAGGCGATGCAGGGGTCGCTGTTGATGACGATCTCGTAGGCCAGCCCCATGTGGCCGCGCTTGTAGTTCTTCTCGGTGAGGATGAACTCCTTGCCGAAGCGCCAGTGGCGGTAGTTCACTGGCATGCCGACGCTGGCGTAGGCGTCCATCATTTGTTCGGCGGTGATCACCTCCAGCTGGTTGGCGTAGGTGTCCAGGCCGAAGCGGCGCGCAGTGCGTTCGATCACCTCGTGGTAACGCTCGATCAACTCGAAGGTCCAGTCGCTGGGGCCAGGCAGGGGCTCGGCCGGCCGGGGCAGCATCGGCAGGGGGTGCTCAAGGCCGCTCATGCGGGCGCTCCTTCCTTGCGGAACAGGTCGCGGAACACCGGGTAGATGTCCGACGCGGCCGAGGCCTTGCGCAGCGCGAAATTCGGATGTGCCTGGCTCAGCGCCTCGTAGGCCTGCCACAGGTTCTGCTCTTCTTCGGTGACCTGGATGTAGGCGTAATAGCGGCAGGCCGGCAGCAGGCGGGAACTCAGCAGCTCGGCGCACTTGGGCGAATCGTTCATCCAGTTGTCTCCGTCGCTGGCCTGAGCGCCGTAGATGTTCCACTCCTGCGGGTTGTAGCGCTCGCGCACGATGCGGTCCATCAGTTCCAGCGCGCTGGAGACCACGGTGCCGCCGGTTTCGCGGGCGTGGAAGAACTCGTCCTCGGTGACCTCCTGGGCCTGGGTGTGGTGGCGGATGAACACCAGATCGATCTGGTCGTAGTGCCGGGTCAGGAACAGGTAGAGCAGCACGAAGAAGCGCTTGGCCAGGTCCTTGCGCTGCTCGTCCATCGAGCCGGAAACGTCCATCAGGCAGAACATCACGGCGCGAGCGCTGGGCACCGGCACCCGCACATGGCTGCGGAACTTGAGGTCGATCGGGTCGATGTAGGGCAGGCGCTCGATGCGCCAGTGCAGCTGCTTGAGCCGCGCCTCCAGTTCGATCAGCTCGCTGCGGACCACCGGGTCGTCGCCACGGCGGCGCAGCTCGGCGATGCGTTCTTCCAGCTCGTCGCACTCGCGCCGCACGGCACCGCCCAGGGCGATGCGCCGGCCGTAGGCGCCGCGCATGGAGCGCACGATGTGAAGGTTGTTGGGTGTGCCGCTGCTGGTGAAACCGGCGCGCCGGCTCTTGAACTCGGGAACCTGCGCCAACTGGGTGCGGACCAGGTTGGGCAGGGCCAGGTCGTCGAAGAAGACCTGCATGAACTCTTCGCGGCTGAGCGCGAAGGTGAAGTCGTCCTCGCCCTCACCGCTGTCGCTGGCCTGGCCGCTCCCGCTGCCCTGTCCGGTGCCGCCCTGGGGCCGCTGGATGCGGTCGCCCGTCAGGTACTCGCGGTTGCCGGTGTGCACCACCTCTCGTTTGCCGCCGGGGCCGTGGCGGAACTCGGGCTCGGACAGGTCGCGCTGCGGGATGTGGACCTCCTCGCCACGTTCGACGTCGCGGATGCCGCGCCCGCTGATGGCGCGCCGCACCGCCTCGCCGATCTGCTCGCGGTACCGGCGCAGAAAGCGCTCCCGGTTGCCGATGGATTTGTTCTTGCCCGCCAGCCGCCGATCGATGATGGACTGCAGCATGGATGTTCCTGTTGGACGCCGGCCTCCGAGGTCAGCTGGACTTGCGCACGCGCAGGTACCACTCGCAGAGCAGGCGCACCTGCTTGGGTGTGTAGCCCTTGGCCACCATGCGCGTCACAAAGTCTTCGTGCTTCTTGGCCTCGTCGGCACTGGCCTTGGCGTTGAAGCTGATCACCGGCAGCAGCTCCTCGGTGTTGGAGAACATCTTCTTCTCGATCACCGTGCGCAGCTTCTCGTAGCTGGTCCACAGCGGGTTGTGGCCGGCGTTGTTGGCGCGCGCGCGCAGCACGAAGTTGACGATCTCGTTGCGGAAGTCCTTGGGGTTGCTGATGCCCGCGGGCTTCTCGATCTTCTCCAGCTCGGCGTTGAGCGACTGGCGGTCGAACACTTCGCCGGTATCGGTGTCGCGATACTCGTGGTCCTGGATCCAGTAGTCGGCGTAGGTGACGTAGCGGTCGAAGATGTTCTGGCCGTACTCCGAATAGCTCTCCAGGTAGGCGGTCTGGATCTCCTTGCCGATGAACTCGGCGTAGCGCGGCGCCAGCTGCTCCTTGATGAAGCCGACGTACTTCTGCTCCAGTTCCTGCGGGAACTGCTCGCGCTCGATCTGCTGCTCCAGCACATACATCAGGTGCACCGGGTTGGCGGCGACCTCGGTCGAATCGAAGTTGAAGACCTTGGAGATGATCTTGAACGCGAAGCGCGTGGAGATGCCGTTCATGCCCTCGTCGACACCGGCGAAGTCGCGGTACTCCTGGTAGCTCTTGGCGCGCGGGTCGGTGTCCTTGAGGTTCTCGCCGTCGTAGACCTGCATCTTGGAGTACAGCGAAGAATTCTCCGGCTCCTTCAGGCGCGTGAGCACCGAGAACTGCGCCATCATCTTGAGCGTGCCCGGCGCGCAGGTGGCCTGCGAGAGCGAGGAGTGGCGGATCAGCTTCTCGTAGATCTTGATCTCTTCGGACACGCGCAGGCAGTACGGCACCTTGACGATGTAGATGCGGTCGAGGAAGGCCTCGTTGTTCTTGTTGTTGCGGAAGGCCTTCCATTCGCTCTCGTTGCTGTGCGCCAGCACGATGCCGTCGAACGGGATGGCACCGAAACCTTCGGTGCCCTTGAAGTTGCCTTCCTGCGTGGCCGTCAGCAGCGGGTGCAGCACCTTGATGGGTGCCTTGAACATCTCGACAAACTCCATCAGGCCCTGGTTGCTCAGGCACAGGCCGCCCGAGTAGCTGTAGGCATCGGGGTCGTCCTGTGCATAGGTTTCGAGCTTGCGGATGTCCACCTTGCCGACCAGCGAGCTGATGTCCTGGTTGTTCTCGTCACCCGGCTCGGTCTTGCTGACCGCGATCTGGCGCAGCACCGAGGGGTGGCGCTTGACCACACGGAAGCGCCGGATGTCGCCACCGTATTCCTCCAGCCGCTTGACGGCCCAGGGGCTCATGATGCGGTTGAGATACCGCCGCGGGATGCCGAACTGCTCTTCCAGCAATGGCGCGTCTTCCACCGGATCAAACAGTCCCAGCGGTGACTCGTTGACCGGCGAGCCCTTGATGGCGTAGAAAGGCACCAGCTCCATCAGCTGCTTGAGCCGTTCGGCGATGGAACTCTTGCCGCCGCCCACCGGCCCCAGCAGATAGAGGATCTGCTTCTTCTCTTCGAGGCCCTGCGCAGCGTGTCGGAAGTAGGACACGACCTGCTCGATCGAGTCCTCCATGCCGTAGAACTCCGCAAAGGCCGGGTAGACCTTGATGACCTTGTTGGCGAACAGGCGCGAGAGCCGCGGGTCGTTGCGCGTGTCGACCATCTGCGGTTCGCCGATGGCCTTGAGCATTCGCTCGGCCGGGGTGGCATAGGCCAGCGGGTTGCGCTTGCACTCGGCCAGATACTCCTCCAGCGACATCTCTTCTTCGCGGGTGCGTTCGAAGCGGGCACTGAAGCTGCTGATCACGTCCATGGCGACCTCCTGTAGGGTTGCAACGTTGGATCACAACGCAGCCCTCAGGTTCACAGAAATTCGGTCGCGTGAAAAGCCCCTGGTGTTGCGTATGGCGTGAAAGATCGGACAGAGATGTGGGTTGTACGGCCCTGATTCAGGCCAGCGCAGCCTCGATGTCGCCGGCCAGTTTCTCGGGTGCGTCCTGTGGTGCGTAACGTTTGATCACGCGGCCGTCCCGGCCCACTAGGAATTTGGTGAAGTTCCATTTGATGGCCTTGCTGCCGAGCAGCCCGGGCGCCTCGGCGGTGAGCCAGCGGTACAGCGGGTGGGCCTCGGCGCCGTTGACATCGATCTTGCTCATCATCGGAAAGCTCACACCGTAGTTGCGCTGGCAGAACGTGGCAATCTCGCTGTCGCTGCCCGGGTCCTGGCTGCCAAACTGGTTGCACGGAAAACCCAGCACCACCAGACCCCGTTCGCCGTAGGTCTGGTGCAACTGCTCCAGACCGGCGAACTGTGGGGTGAAGCCGCAGGCACTGGCGGTGTTGACGATGAGCAGGGGCTGGCCGCGGTACTTCGAAAGCGGTACCGGCCGACCGTCGATGGACTGGGCCTGGAAGTCATAGATGCTGGACACCGGAAGCGCTCCTCATGTGGGGGTGGGGGTGTGCGGCCCGTTTCACACGGACTGCTCAGGCTGGAACTGTGTCACGTTGCGCCGTTCTGCATGCACACCGGAACAGAGCCCGGGACGGCCGAGCGGGCATACTCGTGGCAGTTGGGTAGTCCCTTTGTATTCGGTGGAGAGGTGAATGGCAGGCTCATTTTCGTTGGCCCTGGTCGGTTTTCCCGAGAGCGAATCGGCCACATTCGAGTCGTTCTTCCGGCTGGCGGCACGTCGGCCACCGGCCTACGTGGTGCAGGACGAGGTGCTGGACGCCCAGGTCCTGGTGGTCAATGCCGACAACGCCCAGGCCGTGCACCTGGTGCGCCACGCCGAGCTGCAGGGCAGGGTGCTGCTGATCGGCCACACCGATGCGGGCACGGGCTGGCCGCTGCAGCGCAAGCCGGTCAAGCTGGTGGGCGTGCTGGCGGCGCTGGACGAGCTGGTAGGCGCGCGGGCGCGGTCGGCCGCTGCACCCACCGCCGCTGTGGCGCCGCGCCAAGGGGCTGATCGCGGCTTTGCCGCCACCGAACCATTGACCGGAGCCATGGCGCCGCCGCCCTTGGCGCGCACGCGCCGCCGCTCGCCCGACACCGAGTTCCCGGCAACGCGGCCCATGGTTCGTGAGCGCCAGCCCAGCGCAGCGCCACCGGTGCTGCGCCATGCGATGACACGCATGCCGCCCACCCCCTCCCAGCCGGTCGGGGTGGTGCGGGTCACCGACTTCGGGGCGCTGGACCCGGTGCCAGCACCCGCGCCGCCTTCCCGCGCGCCAGCGTCCCGTTCGATGCGCTCCCGCAACAGCCGGACGGCGGCGCCGGTACCGGAGGTCCAGCGCGGCGACGTGCTGCTGGTGGCCGAAAGTCTGGTGGAAGGCCGCATCCTGCACAAACGATTCAAGCGCTACGGGTTGAACATCGACTGGTCGCGCGAGGCGCCCCAGGCGCTGGCCCTTCTCAAGGAGCACCCCTACCGCCTGGTGGCGATCGATCGCATCAAGGGGGAGGCCGACGCCTACTCGGTCTGCCGCAGCGCCAAGCAGCGCAAGCTGCCCAATGGCAGCGCACCGGTGGTCATGATGTTCGCGCCCACGGCGGGCAGCATGGACCGCATCAAGGCGGGGCTGGCCGGTTGCGACGCCTACCTCTCCCGCTCAGTGGGCGAGGCCGAGTTCTACAAGGTGCTGGCGCAGCACCGGCTGGTCAATCTGGACGGCTTCGAGCGCACCAACATCAACTTCTAGCCGTGCAGGTCGTCCCGGCGGGCGATCTCCAGCAGCCGCTCCAGCTCCACCCCGTGGTGCCGCTGGTTGTGGCGGTGCCACCGCATGATCAGCCACATGAAACCGGCCACGATCAGGCCGAAGATGGTGATGGCGGCGAAGGCCGAAAGGCCCATGCCGGTGGAGAAGCTGTAGAGCGCGCCCAGCACCAGGATGCAGGCCTGCTCGTTGAAATTCTGTACCGCTATGGACCGGCCCGCGCCCATCAGGTTGTGGCCCCGGTGCTGCAGCAGCGCATTCATCGGCACCACCAGGAAGCCGCCCAGGCCGCCCAGCAGCACCAGGAAGGGCGCGGCCACCCAGACGTTGTCGATGAAGTTCATGAGGATCACCAGCAGGCCCATGCCGATGCCCAGCGGCATGACGCGCGTGGCCTGGTCCAGCCGCATGCGCAGTGACGCCACCACCGCGCCCACCGCGGTGCCCAGTGCCACCACGCCCACCAGGCTGGAGGCCTGGGTGGTGGTGTAGCCCAGCGCGGCGCCGGCCCAGGCCAGCACGATGTAGCGCAGGTTGCCGCTGACGCCCCAGAACAGCGTGGTGGTGGCCAGCGAGATCTGGCCCAGGTGGTCCTTCCAGAGCCGGCCGTTGCAGCGCCAGAAATCGGGCAGCAGCTCCAGCGGGTTCCGGGGCATGGGCCGCGGGGTCACGCCGGTCAGCGGGATGCGAAGGTTGAAGGCCGCGGCCAGCGCGTACACGCTCACCAGCACCGCGATGGCGGCCTCGGCCGGGTGGTCGATGCCGGTGCTCAGCCCGGGCGCGTCGACCGAGAGCAGCAGCGACGACAGGTAGGGGCCCACGAGCTGGCCGCCCAGCAGCACGCCGAGGATGATCGAGGCAATGGTCAGGCCCTCGATCCAGCCATTGGCCTTGACCAGCTGGGACGGCGGCAGCAGCTCGGTCAGGATGCCGTACTTGGCCGGTGAGTAGGCGGCGGCTCCAAGGCCCACCAGGGTGTAGGCCAGTAGTGGGTGCACACCCACCAGCATCAGCAGGCAACCCGCGACCTTGATCGCGTTGCTGATGAACATGACCTGACCCTTGGGCCGCGCGTCGGCGAAGGCGCCCACGAACGGGGCCAGAGCGACATAGAACAGGGCGAACAGGGGGACGAGGGCGGCGCTCTGCCACTCGGGGGCGTTGCGGCTGCGCAGCAACTCGATGGCGGCCACGAACAGCGCGTTGTCAGCCAGTGAGCTGAAGAACTGCGCCGTCATGATGGTGTAGAAGCCGCGCTTCATCGAGGGTCTTGTTGTGGCCGGCGTTCGGGGTCCGGGGATGTGGCGGCTGCTGTGGGCCTCGGGCTGTCTCCAACGATGCGGCGGTTATAGCACGCCACCCGGGCCGTCCCACCCCGGTGCGGGGGCTTGTTGCGCCGGGTGGCAGTGGCGCCGCGGGAAGCGGTACCGGGTGTGTCAGTTTGGCGCAAGACTGGGCTGGAACGGGTCTTGCGGCCGGCCTTCTCATACCAATGAGGAGACACCCCACATGATCAGCATCGACAAGGCGCTGCTGCGGCAGCTGCTGTTGATAGAGCGCCCCTGGGAAGTTCGCGACTACCGGCTGGACGTGCGCAAACGCCGCTGCGACGTCTGGATCGGGCAGGAGCCCGAGCGCGGCTGGTTCGGCCGGCCCAAGGCGGTGCCGGCGGGGGAGGTGGCGGTCTGGCAGCACTTGGCGATCGGGCCGGTCCGTTTTCATCTGCACGTGAGCCTGCCGCACGGGGTCGAGTCCAGGGGCATCGGCTGGATGGGCGAGCCCGGCATGCCGTTCACCCGGGCGCTGGCGGCGCGGGTGTTCGCGCTGTTCGGCGAGGGCGTGCCGCTGCAGTCGGTGTGCACGCTGCTGGACCTGAGCCTGCAGGACGTCTGGCGTTACCGCTATGCGCTGGACACCGGGCGCGCCGGGGGCTCCGAGCCCGTGGCGCGCCAGACGGAACCAGCGCCCGCGCCCGCGGCCACGCCCGCCGGAGCTGCGCCGGCCAACACCGCCGTGCCCGATGTGACCGATCCGGTCTGGCTGCGCCTGCTCGACGGCGACCTGAGCCTGGACATCAAGGTGCTCAGCCTCAAGCTGATGCTGACCAAGCTGCGCTCGCAGCTCGACCTGATCCACGACGAGGAGGTGCGCCTGCTCAAGCTCAAGGAGCTGCACCGCTACTTCGTCAAGAACGAGCGCGTGCTCACCCACGAACTGGACCAGTTGCGGCTGGGCTGACCCGACATGAACGCATCCCGAACCCCGCCGGTGCGGCCCGTCAGCGGCACGCTGATGGACCTGCAGGACACCCTGGTGGCGATCCGCAGCGGCGCCTACCTCTCGATCGCGGCCGACGAGGCCCTGCTGCGCCGACTACCGCCGGGCAACTGGCTGGCCGGCAGCATCCCGTATTTCATGGCCCAGGACGGTGGCGAGACCTCGCGCCAGAAGCTCTTCGTGACCGATCTGCCCACACACGCAGGGACGCCCCACCTGCGCTGGTACGACGTCGGCAACCTGCACAAGGTGGCGCTGGACGCACCGGCCCACGGGCTGACGGTGCTGATCGTGCCGGCCTTCTCCGAGGTGCACTCGCGCTTCGCGCGCGAGGCCCCGGCCTTCGAGGACATGTACATAAAGCCCCTGGTGGGCTGGATCGCGGGCGTGCACCTGGACGATCTGGGGCAGGCGGCACCGGTGGTGGCCAACGGCCAGACCCTGGTCTTCAGCCACGACAGGGCGCTGGCGGTGCACATACCGCTGCCGGAGTCGATTTACCCGCGCATCGACATCCTCAACCTGTTCCGGCCGGGCGGCGGCGACGCCATCCGCTTTCCGTCCACCGGCTTCTCGGCGCAGGAATGCTTCGTCAACGGGCAGCTGGTGAATCTGGCGCAGTACCTGGCGCAACAGGGCTTCGACACCCGCCTGCCGCTGGTGGCCGACTACTCGGGCGCGATGATCAATGTCTCGTTCAAGGCCGTGGACGCCGCCGCCGGGCGCGTGGACTTCTATGCCCCGGTGTTCGACGACGTGGAGTACCGCATCGCCGAACCGGTGCCCGACTACGCCCGCTCGTTTGTGCAGTCGCTGCCGGGCGACGCGCTGGGGGCGCGCTGGAGCTGCAACTGCATCCTCAACTACCTCTATGGCCAGCTGGAGGGCCAGCGCACCGGGCCGATCACCGGTCCCATGACCTTCGGCGAAATTGCCTACCAGCTGCTCAACCAGACCATGGTGTACGTGAACTTTGAGAAGCTGTAGAAGCCGCGCTGCTTCCACATGAATCGCCCTGCGGGGACGGTGGTGCTGCCGTGGGTTTGTGCGACAGTCGATGCTTTCCGCCGACTTTTTCTCCCGGACCCCCGACCGGTTCTGCCATGCCCCGCCCGATTCTCGCCACCGTCCATCCCGAAGCGCTTGAACACAACCTGAACCAGGCCCGCGTGCGTGCGCCCGACGCCCGCGTCTGGGCTGTGGTCAAGGCCAACGCCTACGGCCACGGCATCGAGCGCGTGTTCCCGGCCCTGCGCAGCGCCGATGGCTTCGCCATGATCGACCTAGCCGAGGCCGAGCGCGTGCGCGCGCTCGACTGGCGCGGTCCGCTGCTGCTGCTCGAAGGGGTGTTCGAGCCGCGCGACCTGGAGCTCTGCTCGCGTCTGAACATCTGGCACGCGGTGCACTGCACCGAACAGATCGACTGGCTGGCCGCGCACAAGACGCACACCCCGCACCGCGTCTTCCTCAAGCTCAACAGCGGCATGAACCGCCTGGGCTTCCGGCCCGACGCCTTCCGCGCCGCCTGGGCGCGGCTGAACGCGCTGCCGCAGGTGGAAGAGATCTCGCTGATGACCCACTTCAGCGATGCCGACGGTCCGCGCGGCATCGCCCACCAGGTGGCCGCCTTCGAGGCCGCCACCGCCGATCTGCCGGGCGAGCGCAGCCTGTGCAACAGCGCCGCCATCCTGCGCCATGCGCAAAGCCCGCTGCGCGGCGTGGGCGTGAGCACGCTGGCGGCCGACTGGGTGCGCGAGGGCATTGCGCTCTACGGCGGCGCGCCCGACCACCCCGAGAACACCGCCGCCGGCTGGGGCCTCAAACCCACCATGAGCCTGACCACGAAAGTCATCGGCGTGCAGAGCCTGCAGCCCGGCGACACTGTGGGCTACGGCTCGGCCTTCACCGCCGAGCAGCCCATGCGCATCGGCGTCATCGCCTGCGGCTACGCCGACGGCTATCCGCGCCATGCGCCCACCGGCACGCCGGTTCTGGTGAACGGCGTGCGCACCCGCACCGTCGGCCGCGTCAGCATGGACATGATCACCGTCGACCTGGCGCCGCTGGACGCCGCCGGCGTGCCGGCCGGCATCGGCAGCGAGGTCGTGCTCTGGGGCGTCTCGCCGTCCACGGGGGCGCAACTGCCGGTGGACGAGGTGGCCCGTTCGGCTGGCACCATCTCTTATGAACTGCTTTGCGCGGTCGCACCACGCGTGCCGTTCATGTGATTTTCCCCCCGCGCCGCCTGCGGCGTCACCCACCAGGGGGCGATGCGAGTGGCCCGGCGAAGCCGGTTCCACCGCATCCTGGCCGTGCACACGACAGTGACCGGTTACCAAGCGGGTTTATTTGCAGAGCACCTCACGGACTTGGGACGCGCTGGCAGGACAATCGATTGCATTGATCGATCGAAAGCCCGAAGTGAACGCCGTTGCCTCCGCCTTGTCCGCCCCGCTGAAAACCCTGCGCGGCCTGCCCTATGTCGCCTGGATCATCCTGTACTGTGCCCTCACATGGGGCATCTTCGGGGCGCTGCTGGGGGCGGTGACGCCCAACCTGCGCGCCCAGATGGGCGTGTCCTTCCAGCAGATGGGCTGGCTGATGGCGATCTGGAGCGCCGGTGGCGCCGTCGGCTCGCTGCTGGGTGGCGCCATCGCCAAGCGCTTTCCGCCGCGCCGCCTGCTGCGCGCCTACACCGCCGCCGTGGTGGTGGCGCTGGGGGGCGTGCTGCTGGCACCCAGCTTCGGTTGGCTGGCCTTCTTCATGGTGACCATCGCCACTTTCGAGACCGCGCTGTTCACCGTTGGCCACGGCCTGCTGGCCGAACTGAGCGACGAGCCCGAGCAGCGCGCCCGCATCATCAGCCTGGTCGACGTGGGTTACAGCCTGGGCACCATGTTCTCGCCCCTGATGGCGGCGGCCGTGCTGGCGGCCAACCCGAGCTGGCGCGGCCCCTATGTGGTGTTCGGTTTCATGGCGCTGGTGATGCTGCTGATGACGCTGCAGCGCCGCTACCTGCGCACCGTGGCCTTCCGCAGCGACCACGCGCATGCCGAAGCGACCGGACAGGTGCGCCAGCCGCTGGACTACGGCGGTCTGCTGCGCCAGCCGGTGGTGCGCTGGGTGCTGTTCGCCGGCGTGTGCAGCGGCCTGTGCGAGTGGGGCCAGTACTTCTGGTTCGTGAGCTTCGCCACCGAGGCGCTGGGAGAGAGCGACCAGGTGGCCCGCATGGCCCTGGGCTTCCTGATGGCCGGCATGGTCACGGGCCGGGTCTGGCAGGCCTTCGTGCACAGCCGCTGGAGCATGGAGCAGAAGATCCAGGGCCTGGGCGCGCTGGCGGCGCTGGCGATCACGGGCGTCTGGCTCAGCCCGGCCGATGCGCCCTTCGTCTGGCTGGCGCTGTGCAACTACTTCACCGGCCTGGGCGTCTCGGTGGGCTTCCCCATCCTGCTGGGCATCGCCCTGCGCGGCTTCCCGCAGGAGGCGCCGCGCCTGTCGGCCCTGCTGATGATTTCCTTCACCGTCGGGGCGCAGATCGCCGCCTTGCTGATGGGCGAACTGGCCGAACACTTCGGCCTGCGCGCGGCCTACGCGGTGCTGGTGGCGGCGGCGCTGAGCTTCTTCGGGGCGGCCTGGGTGCTGGCGCGGCAGCGCCGCTGACGCCGGTGGCCGCCGATAGGCGGTTTGGGGGAGGCTATTGTACCCCTGGGGGTATATGTGTATACTGCGGCAGGTATAGGAGATTGCCATGCCCGCTCATGCACACGCCCCGTTGCTTCTGTCCCTGAATCCGGCCCGCGCCGCGCGCCTGCTGCTGGCGTCCGGCCTGCTGGTCGTGGGCGCCGCCCAGGCCGCCGATCCCGCGGCGGTCGCCACGGGTCCCCAGGTGCCCGTGATCGCCGTCGGTGCACAGGCCGTGGCGGGCCGCGCCGAGTTCGACGGCAACCTGCAGGCGGTGCGCCAGAGCGTGCTGTCGGCCCAGGCCAGCGGGCGCATCGCCACGCTGTCGGTCAAGGCCGGTGACCGCGTCAAGGCCGGCCAGGTGCTGGCCGTCATAGACGACCGGGCCACCCAGGCCGGCGTGGCCCAGGCGCAGGCGGGTGTCGCGCAGGCCCAGGCCGGCCTGGCCAACGCCAAGGCGGCCTACGAGCGCACCAAGGAGCTGCGGGCGCAGGGCTTCATCGCCCAGGCCGCACTCGATTCGGCGCTGGCCCAGTACCGCGCCGCCGAGGCCGGTGCCGCCGCCGCCCGCGCCGGCCAGACCCAGGCCAGCGTGGCCCAGGGCTTCACCCGCCTGACCGCGCCCTGGGACGGCTGGGTGCTGGCGACGCACGCCGAAGCCGGCGCCCTGGCCATGCCGGGTGCGCCCATCCTGACTGTCTACGCGCCGCAGCCGATCCGCGCGGTGGTGCATGTGCCGGCGTCGATGCAGCCGCTGGCACTGGCGGCGCAGCAGGTCGAGGTGCAGTTGCCCGGCACCGACCGCTGGGTCGTTCCTGCCAGCAAGACCACCGTGCCCGCCGCCGACCCGGTGTCGCAGACCGTGGAGTGGCGCCTGAACCTCAGCGACGCCGACGGCGCCGGCCAGGTGCCGGGCCGTCAGGTGAAGGTGCGCTTCATCGGCAGCGCCGCCCAGGCCGTGCCGCAGCGCCTGGTGGTGCCGGTCACGGCCCTGCTGCGCCGCGGCGAGCTGACCGGTGTTTACGTCGTCACCGCCAAGGGCGAGTCGGCCAAAGGCTTCGCGCTGCGCGCGGTGCGCACCGGCGCCACGCACGGCGACGGTGTCGAGGTGCTGGCGGGCCTGAAGGCCGGCGACCAGGTGGCGCTCGATCCCGTGCGCGCCGGGTTGTCCGGTGCGCAGCCGGCCGCCAAGTAAGAGGTCGCCGCCATGAGCCAACCCCAAGATTCATCGCTGCTGGAGAAGCTGGGCCTCTCCGGCACCGTGGCGCGGGCCTTCCAGGCCAACGCCATCACGCCGCTGCTGGCGCTGGTCGCGCTGCTGCTGGGGCTGTTCGCCGTGCTGGTCACGCCGCGCGAGGAAGAGCCGCAGATCAACGTGACCATGGCCAACGTGATCATCCCGTTCCCGGGCGCATCCAGCGCCGACGTGGAGAAGATGGTCGCCGCCCCGGCCGAACACGTGCTCTCGCAGATCCAGGGCATCGAACACAGCTATTCGGTGGCACGCCCCGGCGTCGCAGTACTGACGGTGCAGTTCAAGGTGGGCGTGCCGCGCACCGAAGCGCTGGTGCGCCTGTACGACGTGCTCAATGCCAACCAGGACTGGCTGCCCGAGGGCCTGGGTGTGATGACACCGATCGTCAAACCCAAGGGCATCGACGACGTGCCGGTGCTGGCCGCCACGCTGTGGACGGCCGATGCGCAAAGCGCGCACGACCTGGAGCGCGTCGCGCACGCCGTGGAGACCGAGCTCAAGCGCGTGCCCGGCACGCGCGAGGTCGTCACCATCGGCGGCCCTGGCCGTGCCGTGCACGTGTGGTTGAACCCGAACCAGCTGCGCGAACGCGGCGTGAGCGTGCAGCAGCTGCACGGGGCCATCGCGGCGGCGAATCAGGCCCTGCCCTCGGGCTCGGTGGTCAATCCCAACCCGGCCCCGGGTGAGCCCGGCATGCTGTCGGTGGAAACCGGTGAGTTCCTGCAGAACGAGAAAGACGTCGGCGACATCGTGGTCGGTGTCAGCGGCGGCCGCCCGGTCTACCTGCGCGAGGTCGCGCGGGTGGAGGCCGGTGCCCAGCTGCCGCAGCGCTACGTGTGGTTCACCCCCGGCGCGGCCGATGCCGCGCACCCCGGCCAGCAGGGCCAGAACCACCCGGCCGTGACCATCACCGTGACCAAGAAGCCGGGCGAGAACGCGGTGGACGTGGCGCGCGGCGCCGCAGAGCGGCTGGAGAACCTGAAGAACACGGTCATCCCCGACGACGTGCAGGTCAGCATCACCCGCGACTATGGGCAGACCGCGGCCGACAAGGCCAACAAGCTGATCCAGAAGCTGATCTTCGCCACCGCCAGCGTGATCGTGCTGGTGGGCCTGGCGCTGGGCCGGCGCGAGGCGGTCATCGTCGGCGCTGCCGTGATCCTCACGCTCACCGCCACGCTGTTCGCCAGCTGGGCCTGGGGCTTCACGCTCAACCGCGTCTCGCTGTTCGCGCTGATCTTCTCCATCGGCATCCTGGTGGACGACGCCATAGTGGTGGTGGAAAACATCCACCGCCACCGCATGCTCACGCCCGACGAGCCGCTGCACATCATCATCCCGCGCGCGGTCGACGAAGTGGGCGGGCCCACCATCCTGGCCACCTTCACCGTCATCGCGGCGCTGCTGCCCATGGCGTTTGTGAGCGGTCTGATGGGCCCGTACATGAGCCCCATCCCGATCAACGCCAGCATGGGCATGGCGATCTCGCTGGCCATCGCCTTCACCGTCACGCCCTGGCTCGCGCTCAAGCTCACCAAGACCGGTGAAGGCCACGCGGCGCACGGCCCTGGCAAGCTCACCAGCGCGCTGCAGAACACCTTCACCAGGATCCTCACGCCCTTCCTGCAGAGCGCCCGCAAGCGCTGGCTGTTGCTAGCCGGCATCATCGCGGCGCTGCTGCTGTCGGTGGGCCTGGCGCTGGTGCCCACTTCGGCCATTGGGGTGGTGCTCAAGATGCTGCCGTTCGACAACAAGAGCGAATACCAGGTGGTGGTGGACATGCCCGCCGGCACCCCGCTGGAAAGCACCACCGCCGCGCTGCAGAACATGACCGCCTTCCTCGCGCAGCAGCCCGAGGTGGCCAACGTGCAGGGCTACGCCGGCACGGCCAGCCCCATCACCTTCAACGGCCTGGTGCGCCAGTACTACCTGCGTGCCGAGGCCGAAGGCGGCGACCTGCAGGTCAACCTGATCGGCGCGCACGACCGCAGCGAGAAGAGCCACGCCATCGCGCAGCGCCACCGCCCCGCGCTGGAGCAGATCGCCGCCGCCCACGGCGCACGCGTGAAGGTGGTGGAAGTGCCGCCCGGCCCGCCGGTGATGTCGCCCATCGTGGCCGAGGTCTATGGACCCGACCAGGCCGGTCGCGCCGAGCTGGCGCAGCGCGTGGCGAAGGCCTTTGCCGGCACGCCCGACATCGTGGGCGTGGACACCTCGCTGAAAGAGAACGCACCGCGTGCCTTCCTGCGCATCCAGCGCCAGCGCGCGGAGTCGCTGGGCATCCCGGTGCAGGTGATCGCGCAGACCGTGTACGCCGCGCTCTCGGGGGCCGACGCCGCCTGGCTGCACGACGGCCACGCCAAGTTCGCGGTGCCGGTGCGCATTCAGCTGCCGCGCGAGGCGCAGGTCGGTCTGGACGCCGTGCTCGCCCTGCCGCTGAAAGCCGCAAACGGCGCCATGGTGCCGCTGTCCGAGCTGGTCACCGTCGAGCGCGGCGTGATCGACCAGCCGCGCTTCACCAAAGACCTGCTGCCGGTGACCTATGTGTTCGGCGACATGGCCGGCGAACTCGACTCGCCGCTGTACGGCCTGTTCGGCATCCGCCCGGCCATGAAGGACGCCGCGCTGCCCAACACCGGCGAACTCGGCGAGTACTGGATCAGCCAGCCCAAGGACCCGTACCGCCAGTACGCGGTGAAGTGGGACGGCGAGTGGCAGATCACCTACGAGACCTTCCGCGACATGG
The DNA here is from genome assembly GCF_042648585.1 of Hydrogenophaga luteola. NCBI lineage: Bacteria > Pseudomonadati > Pseudomonadota > Betaproteobacteria > Burkholderiales > Comamonadaceae > Hydrogenophaga > Hydrogenophaga luteola. The sequence goes on from NZ_JBHRXX010000001.1 coordinate 588,864, forward strand.
GCGCCGCCTACGGCGTCGGCCTGATCCTGATCTACCTGCTGGTGGTGGCGCAGTTCCGCAGCTACCTCACGCCGCTGATCATCATGGCGCCCATCCCGCTGACCATGATCGGCGTGATGCCCGGCCACGCGCTGCTGCAGGCCCAGTTCACCGCCACGTCCATGATCGGCATGATCGCGCTGGCCGGCATCATCGTGCGCAACTCCATCCTGCTGGTGGACTTCATCGAGCTGGAAACGAAACGCGGTGTGCCCTTTGCGCAGGCGGTGGTGCAGTCGGCCGCGGTGCGCGCGCAACCCATCGCGCTGACCGGCCTGGCCGCCATGATGGGCGCCTTCTTCATCCTCGACGACCCGATCTTCAACGGCCTGGCCATTGCGCTGATCTTCGGCATCGCCGTGTCGACCATGCTGACCCTGGTCGTCATCCCTGTTCTCTACTACGCCATGTACCGCAAGAAGTACGAAGCGGCGTGACCCTGTGTGCTTCCATTTTTTTCAAGGAGTCTGAAATGACCGTCGAACGCCTCATCCGCATCATGGCCGGCACCGTCGTGCTGGTCTCGCTCGCCCTGGGTTACCACGGCAGCCCCATCTTCGTCAGCGAGTGGTTCCTCGCGCTGACCGCCTTCGCCGGTTTCAACCTGGCGCAGTCGGGCGTTACCGGCTTCTGCCCGCCCGCGATCCTCTTCAGGAAGATGGGCGTGCCCGAGGGCGGGTCCGCCTGCTCGAGCGGCAAGTGCAACTGATCTGAACCCACGCAGGCCCTGTCACCATGTCTTCACCCACGCCCCTGAAGTTCCTTATGCCCGGCTGGTTCTCGCTGGTCATGGGCCTGTGCGGCCTCTCGCTGGCGTGGCACCGCGCGGCGCCGCTGTTCGGCGATATGGCCGAAGGCCTGGCGCTGGTGGCGGGGCTGGTGGCGCTGGTGGTGTTTGCCGTGCTGATGGTGGCCTCGCTGTTGCGCTGGCAGCGCTACCCAGCGGCGCTGGCCGAAGACCTGAAGCACCCGGTGCGCCATGCCTTCGTGGCGGCGTTCCCGGTGTCGCTGTTGCTGCTGGCGACCGTGGGTGTGGCGCTGGGAGGCGCCTCGGGCGAACTGGCCAGGTTGTGGCGCGCCGTCTGGTGGCTCGGCAGTCTGATGCAGTTCGGGGCCACGCTCTGGGTGCTGGGGCGCTGGCTCGCGCCCGTGAACGGTGCCGCGCCGGGCAACACCGGACTGTGGCCGGCGGTCACACCGGTGCTGCTGATCCCGGTGGTCGGCAACGTGCTGGCGCCATTGGCGGGCGTGCCGCTGGGACATGGTGGCTGGGCAGCGGCTCAGTTCGGTATCGGCGCGTTCTTCTGGCCGGTGGTGCTGGCGCTGGTCCTGGTGCGGCGCCTCGCCCACAGTCCGCTGCCCGACCGCCTCCTGCCGGCGTGGATGATCTCCGTCGCCCCGCCGGCCGTGATCGGGCTGGTGTTGGCCCAACAGGTGGAGCGCGCGCAGGCGCCGCTGTGGGCGGTGCAGGGCATGTGGGGCATCGCGCTGTTCTTCCTGCTGTGGGTGCTGCCCGTGCTCAAGCGGGCGCTGGCGCAGCCGTTCGGCATTCCGTTCTGGGCCTTGTCGTTCCCGCTCGCGGCTTTCACCACGCTCACCCTGCGATTGGTGGCGCTGCAGGACCAGGCGGGCGGTCTGATGCAAACGGCGGCTGTGCTGCTGCTGGCTGCGACCTCGATGGTGGTGCTGTGGCTGGGCTTCGCCACGGTCCGGGGTCTGCGCGACGGTTCGCTGCTTGCGCCCGAGCCGGTGGCCGCCATCACGCCGGTGTCTGCCTGAACCCCGAACGGAGCCGACCATGACCGCCCCACGCACCCTCGCCACCGAACGCAAGGCCGAACTCATGCACCGGCTGCGCCGTGCCGAGGGCCAGGTGCGCGGCCTCCAGAAGCTGCTGGAGGAGGGCGCCGACTGCGCCAAGATCGCCCAGCAACTGCTGGCCACCCGGCACGCGCTGGACAGCACCTATGTGCGGCTGAACCTCTCGCTGGCCGAGCAGGAGCTGACCGCTTGCGGTGGCGCCGCAGCCGACCCGCAGGCGGTCAGCGAGGTGCTGGGGCGTCTGCAGGACAAGCTCGGCCGCTCGCGATAGACCGGCCGCCCGCGGGGCGATGCATCTGGTTGCAGCTCGGGGACGGGGGGCTTTGGTATGCTGGCTTCCCTCTGAAAACCGACCCTGCTCCATCCATGAAGACCGTCCTCGCCGCTGCCCTGTTGTTGTCCCTGGTCGCCTGCTCGTCCGCTCCCAAGGCGGAGTGGGTCAAGCCCAAGGCCAGCAAGGACGACACCTACACCCAGCTCTCCGACTGTCAGTACCAGGTCGGTCTGGCCAAGGTGCCCGAGGACGAGCGCGAGCAGATGGTCGCTCACTGCATGCGCGGCAAGGGATTCCGCTACGTGGCCATCCCCGCCGCCAAGTGAGCCCGGCCTGGACCTCCTGACTTCTGCGCCGCTGCTGGCGGCCGCCGCGTTCGGCGCGGGCGCACTCAACGCCATCGCTGGCGGCGGCAGTTTCCTCACTTTTCCCGCGCTGGTGTTCACCGGCGTGCCGCCCATCGTCGCCAACGCCACCAGTGCGCTCGCGGTGAGCCCCGGTTATCTGGGCAGCACGCTGGGCTTCAAGGCCGAACTGCGCGAGCTGCCGACGCAGCGGTTGCGGCGCGAAATGCTGATCGCGGCCATCGGCGGTGTGGCGGGTGCGCTGCTGCTGCTGGTAACCCCGGCCAAGCTGTTCACCGGCATCGTGCCCTGGCTGCTGCTGTTCGCCACCGTGCTGTTTGCGGCCGGTCCGGCCATCGCCCGCAAGGCGCAGGCGGCATCGGCCGGTGGCCACGGGCTGGCGCGCTGGCGCGAACCGGGCCTGATGGCGGTGGCCATCTACGGTGGCTATTTCAACGGCGGCCTGGGCATCCTGCTGATGGCGCTGTACACGGTGGCAGGCGAGACGCGGCTGAACACCGTCAACGCGCTCAAGAACCTCAACTCGCTGGTGCTGTCCTGGCTGTCCGTGGCCGCTTTTGTGGTCGCGGGCGCCATCGCCTGGAAAGAGGGCCTGCTGATGATGGTTGCCGCCACGGCGGGCGGCTACTTCGGCGCGCGCTGGTCCAAGGCGCTGCCAGTGGCCTGGGTGCGTCGCGGCGTGATTGTCACCGGGCTGGTGATGAGTGCCGTGTTTTTCTCGCGACTCTAGAAACCCAGCCACGCCCCTGCGTGGTGCCAGGCCGCGAAGGCCAGGTGCCCGACCGAAATTGCGTAGCCCACGCCCACCGCGCCGGTGGCTGCGGACAGCAGCAGCGCGATGCCGTCGCGGAACAGCCAGCCCAGGCTCAGCAGCATCAGGCTGGTGCCAGGCAGCACATTGCCCAGCGGCAACGGCAGGAAGATCAGCGCCGCCATGAGCGCGATCCACAGCGCCCACCAGAACCGGGCGCGCGTGTGGCACAGCGCCTGCCAGCGCGGGCACATCCACCGCTCCGCGCGCTCGTAGGTCCAGGCGAGGCCATGCAGGCAGCGGCGCGTCCAGGTTTCGTTGAGGGTCAGCCGCGCCAGCCGCTCGGGCAGGGGCAGGGTGTCGCGCCCGCGCAGCCAGGCGCCGGCCAGAGCGAAGATGCCCAGGCTGAGTACCGTGCCCGCGCCGGCGATGGGCACTGTGCTCAGCAGCGCCATCAGCATCAGCAGCACCGCGCCCGAGCCCTCGCCGTGCAGCTGCAGCAGCTCCCGCAGCGACAGGCGCAGGGCCTGCGGCGCCTCGGTGGCTGCGCCGCGCAGGCGCTGCGCGATGCCCTCGTTCACCGGACGCGCCCCTGTGTGGCGTTCATGCGCCCACGGGCCTCACGCCGGTCTGCTGCGCCGTGGCGCGACCGACCAGCAAGTGCAGCAGGCCGGCGATGGCCAGCATCGGCACCAGCACCAAGCCCCAGCCGACCCACAGCAGCGGACCGACCCAGGCCATCAGGGCATCGCCTGAGGGCATCACCGCACCCAGCCATTCCACCAGCGACACCACGAACGACTGCAGCGCGGCAATCGATGCGGTGTCGATCCAGGGCTCCAGCCAGGCGGGCACGGGCGGCAGCGCCAGTCCGCCAACCGTGCCTGCCGCGCCCTGCAGCGACCCGGTGTCGATGGCCGACAGCAGCCAGCCGGTGAGCTGGTGCACGACGGCGATGAAGCCGGTCCACAAGGTCGCCAGCAGCGCGGTGAGACTCCAGATCAGTGTTTTCATGGCGTCACACCAGCACCGGTCGGCGCCACGCCGCGCTCAGTGCATCCAGCAGCTCCACCTCGCCATCGGCCAGGTGACCGTCGGACAGCATCAGCGTCTCGCACTGCAGCAGGATCAGGTCCTGTAGGCCCCGGTCCGTGACCTCGCTCATCAGCTGGTCGCGGATGGCGGGGTCGACCGCGCCGGTCCACTGCCCGCCGCCGGCCAGCAGCAGGTCCTGGCAGAAGCCGTCCACCACCGCCTTGAAGGCCTCGGGGCTCAGGCCCAGTCGCTCGGGTGCTTGCTGCCGGTCCAGCGAGCGGATCTCGGTCATCGAATACTGGCCATCGGCCAGCATGGCCATGGCCAGAACGCGGGCGGCGGCTTCGGGGCTGTTGACGGGATAGGCTTTCATGCGGGACTCCTGGTGGGTTGGGTTGCAGAAACGCTCAGTCGTTGCCGCCGATGCCGAACAGGCTCAGCAGGCTGGTGAACAGGTTGAAGGCCGAGACGAACAGGCCGACCGTGGCCAGCACGTAGTTGGTCTCGCCGCCGTTCACGATGCGGCTGGTCTCGAACAGGATCAGACCAACCGAGAGCAGGGCGACCATCGCCGAGACGGCCAGCGCCAGCGCGGGCATGGTGAAGAAGTAGGCCACCAGCGCCAGCACGATCGCGATCACCATGCCAGCGAACAGGAAGCCGCCCATGAAGCTGAAGTCGCGGCGCGTGGTCAGCACATAGGCCGACAGCGCGACGAAGGTCGCACCCGTGGCGGCCAGCGCGGCCACGATGGTGCCGGCGCCGCCGGGCAGCTCCAGCGTGCGGGCCAGCAGCGGGCCCAGCGTGTAGCCCATGAAGCCGGTCAGTGCGAACACGGCGGGCAGGGCCCAGCCGCTGTTCTGCAGCTTGTGCACCGCGAACAGCAGGCCGAAGTAGCCCACCAGCGTGATCATCAGCCCGGGCGCGGGCCAGCTGTTGGCGACCGCAAGGGCCGCGATGCCGGCCGCGAACAGGATCGTCAGCGACAGCAGGGCGTAGGTGTTGCGCAGGACCTTCGCGGCCTGCGGACGGTCCAGCGACAGGGAGCTGCCGGTGGACAGGGAAGGGAAGCGACGGACTTGTGCCATGAGGGTTCTCCTGAAAGGGAACAAAGGGAGGCTGAAAGATAGGGTTCCACGATCTTTATAAAAAGCAGACAATGGCGAACAATTTTTCCTAAAAAGGCGAAGAATGAACCAGGAACTCAACTACAAGCACCTCTACTACTTCTGGGTCACGGCCAAGGAGGGCGGCATGTCGCACGCCGCCGCGCGGCTGGGCATGGCGGTGCAGACCATCAGCGCCCAGGTGCGGCTGCTGGAGCAGTCGCTGGGCCATGCGCTGTTCAAGCCAGCGGGCCGCGGGCTGGCGTTGACCGATGCGGGCCACGCCGCGCTGCAGGTGGCGGAGCAGATCTTCCACCTCGGTGAGCACCTGCATGCCGCCGTGCGCGACGCCACCAGCCAGACCTCGGTGCGGCTGGTGGTGGGCATCTCGGACGGACTGGCCAAGCTGGCGGTGCGCGAGCTGCTGGCGCCCGCGCTGGAAGAGCCGCGGTTGCGACTGGTGTGCCACGAGGACGATTTCGATGACCTGCTGGCCGACCTGGCGCTGCATCGGCTGGACGTGGTGCTGTCCGACCGGCCCGCGCCGGCCAACCCCAACCTCAAGCTCTACAGCCACGCCATGGGTTCGTCGCCGCTGGGCTGGTACGCGCCCAAGGAATGGCTGGCCCAGGCGCGCAAGGACTTCCCGCGCTGCCTGTCCGAGGTGCCGGTGCTGTTGCCCAGCGCCCACGCCTCGGTGCGCATGCGCATCGACCAGTGGTTCGAACAGCAGGGCGTGCTGCCCAACGTGGTCGGCGAGTTCGAGGACAGCGCGCTGCTGGTCACCTTTGGCTCGTCGGGCATGGGCGTGTTTCCCGCGTCCGAGCGCATGCGCGAGAAGCTCTCCAGCGGCTACGGACTGGAGTGGTTCGCGCCCTGCGAAGGCGTGCAGGAGCACTTCTACGCCATCGGCACGGCGCGCAAGGTGCAGCACCCGCTGGTGCAGAAGCTGCTGGCCTCGGTGGTGCCCTGAAGGCTGTGCCGCGCTCGTCCGTAGAATGTTTTTCAGAGCAACATCACGTTTGGGGAGCAGCTGTTGGGTTCTGGGGTCCGGTTGATTGATCCGTGGCGATGTGGGGCCTGTGCCCGATGGCTGGCGAAGGAGGTGTGATGCAGGACACGGCTTCTGTGCTCGCGCTGGCGCCCGACGAGGCGTCCGTCAAAGCCGCACGTGGTCTGGTGGCACCCGCCAAATGGCCCCTGCTCGGCGCCGATGCTGCAGCGGTGTGGGGGGAGTGCCAGGGCAGCGGGTCCAAGCCCTATCAGACGCAGGTGGATTTGTCGGGGCCCGCGTTTCGTTGTACATGTCCCAGCCGGAAGTTCCCCTGCAAGCACGGTCTGGCGCTGCTGCTGCTTCGAGTGGCCGATCCAGGTCGTTTCCAGCCGACCCGCCCCGCCTGGGTGGATGAGTGGCTGACTTCCCGAGAACAAAAAGAAAAAAAGAAAGAGGAGCGGGAAGAGCGCAAAGCCCATGCGCCATCGGCTGAGCCAGCGAGCGCAAGCCCGCGCGAGATCCAGCGCTGGGAGCGGATCGATGGCGCTGCCCAGGAGCTGCAGCGCTGGATGGCCGACCAACTGGCCCAGGGCCTGGGCTCTTTGGGGGCCGGATCGCTGGAAGGGTGGCGAACCATGGCCGCCCGGATGGTGGACGGCCAGGCGCCGGGTCTGGGTCAGCGTCTGCTTGAGGCCGCCGAGCGGGTTCGCCAGGGCGCTGATTGGCCCGAACAGGTGATGCGCCGACTGGGCTTGCTGCAACTGGCCTGCGACGGCGTGCAGCGCCGCGCCAGCTTGCCCGAGGCGGTGCAGGCCGATTTGCGCGAGGTGGTTGGGTGGCCCGTGGACAAAGACAGTGTGGTTGCGCATGGCGATGCCGTCGACGACACCTGGTCTGTGTTGGGAGTGGTGCAGGAACAGCGCGAACCCAAGCTGATCGAGCGGCGCGTGTGGTTGCATGGCCAGCAAAGCCAGCGGCGTGCGCTGCTGCTGGACCACTCCTACGGGGGGCGGGGATTCGAGCAGGCCTGGGAACCCGGGAGCAGCGCCAGGGCGACGTTGCATTTTTTCCCTGGAGCGGCGGGCTTGCGCGCACGGTGCAGCGAGTCCGAGCGGCTCGGCGCTGCGACCTGGCCGAATGCGACGCTGGGACAAGAATGGGACGAGATCGCCCGGCGCTTGGCCGCCTCACCCTGGACCACCATGCACCCTTTGGTGTTGCGGAATGCCACGCTGGAGCGCACCGCGACGGGATGGCGTTGCGTGGTGCAGGGACAAGACCTGCCCGTTCGCACGGAAGAGAATTTTGGATGGCAACTGCTGGCGACCAGTGGTGGGCATCCTGTTCATCTCGCGGGTGAATGGGATGGGGAAGCTTTTTTTCCGATGAGCGCATGGCGCGACGACCAGACGGCGCCCGGTGGCTCCGCACACCCACATGAGTAGCAGCGTGTTCGCTCCTTTGCTGCCCATGGCGCTGGTGGGGACCGACCGCCACGCAGGGGGCTGGCCGGTCTGGCAGGGTCCACTCGGCGTCTTGATCGCCGAGGCGCGCGGCGGAGACACGCCCCCCGCGACCGGCTTGCTGCGCGTCAGTGGTGTGCTGGCCCTCTGTGATCTGGCCGGGTCCATGGGTCGGCCTGTGACCGTGCAGGCCCGACCCGGCGCCGATCCGGAAATCCAGCCGCCGCTGGAGGACACGCGTCTCATGGGGCTGATGGATTGGGTGTTTCAGCAGGGGCCGGTGCGCTTGGCTGGGGAGTGTCTGGCCACGCTCGCGCAGCGTGGATTGCGACTGCCCGCGGCCTTGCTGCCGACTGTGCTCGACGCCAGTCGCCGGGCGACGGTCTTGAGGCCATGGCTGGCGCCGGTGCTGGGCACCACGGGGGCCTGGCTGGCTGCGCAGCGAGAGGATTGGAAACACGCCGTGAGTGTGCAGACCACCCGCCAGAACGATGAGGTGGTGTGGCTCGAAGGCAATCTGGAACAGCGCAGCGCCTTCCTGCGGCAGGAGCGCAGCACGGCGCCCGACGTGGCCCGCGAGCGGCTGATCGCCGTCCTGCCCGAGCTGGCGGCGCACGAGCGCCTTGAACTGGTTCAGACCTTGAGCGTGGGGCTCTCCATGCAGGACGAGCCGCTGCTCGAACGCCTGCGGACCGCCGATCGCGGGCGCGAGGTGCGCCAGGCCGCGCTGCGTCTGTTGCTCAGACTGCCCCTGGCCGCCCATCCCCAACGCGCCATGGCCCGGATGGCATCGCTGGTCGTCCAGCGCAGAGGGTTGATTCAGCAGCGCTGGGTGGTCGCGGCGCCCGTTGCCGCTGCGGCCGACTGGGCGGCCGATCAGGTCGAGGCGAAAAAGCCCACGCACGAGATTCTGGGCGAGCGCGCCTGGTGGCTGTACCAGCTGGCCAGTCGGGTGCCCCTGAACTGGTGGACCGAACACACCGGCATGACGCCCCAGGAACTGCTGTCCTGGAGCGCCCAAGGCGACTGGAACAAGGCACTTGCCCGGGCCTGGTTCGAGGTGCTGCTGGCCGCACCCGATGGCAACTGGGCCGATGCTTTTGTCAATGCGTCGCCGGATGCGGTCCAGGGCCTGGACACCCACCGTCTGGTGCCCCTGTTGTCCCGCGCTGCACGCGACGCGCACTGGGACCGTCTGCTGCAACAAGGGGGAGCCGGGGCTGCGGCCGTGTTGCCCGAGTTGGTGACGGCCTGCCAACTGCAACCCGCAAACGCCTGGGCGCGCCTGAGTCCGGGTGTTTCAAGCCGCCTGGTGGCCTGGGTTCAGGACCGGCTGGCGACACAAGACGCGCACCAGCAATGGGTGCTGCGCAACCACCTCCCCGATCTGTGCTGCATCGTCGATGCCTCGGCATTGCCGGCCCTCCGTGCACTGCCGCGCAGCGCCGACGAAACCGCGGCCATGGCCGAAGTCATGCACGCTTTGGCGCAGATCATCGCCACCCGAGAAGCTCTGGAAACCATCCGATGAACACCACCACACCCACCGCCCTGTCTGATGCCGTGATGCGGCGCCATGCCGAACAGCAATACGCCGAAGAACTGGCCGAGCTGGCGCGCCAGGACCAGCGTGCCCGCCCCGCCAATTGGGCACTCTCGCCCTGGGGCGTGGTGCGTTACCTCATGGGTGGGCGCCTGGACAATGGTTTCGAAGTCAGCCCCAAGTACGTGGGCAACGAGCGCTTGATGGAGGTGGCCGTCGCCACGCTGGCCACCGACCGCGGGCTGTTGCTCTATGGCGTGCCGGGTACTGCGAAATCCTGGGTGTCCGAGCATCTGGCAGCCGCCATCAGCGGCGACTCCACGCTGCTGATCCAGGGCACGGCGGGGACCAGCGAAGAGCAGTTGCGCTACGGCTGGAACTACGCCCAGCTGCTGGCCCACGGCCCGTCTGAAAAGGCATTGGTACCCAGCCCGCTGATGAACGCCATGCGCCTGGGCAAGATCGCGCGGGTCGAAGAACTCACCCGCATTCCTGCCGATGTGCAGGACACCCTGATCACCGTGCTGTCGGAAAAGACGCTGCCCATCCCCGAGCTGGGCACAGAGGTGCAGGCGGTTCGGGGCTTCTCGGTCATTGCCACGGCCAACAACCGCGACAAAGGCGTCAACGAGCTGTCGTCCGCTCTCAAGCGCCGCTTCAACACCGTGGTGCTGCCCGTGCCCTCGAGCGAGGAGGAAGAGGTGAGCATCGTGATGAGGCGCGTGGCCGACATGGGCCGTGCGCTGCAGTTGCCCGCCGAGCCGCCCGCGCTCAAGGAGGTGCGGCGCATCGTGCAGATCTTCCGCGAGCTGCGCAACGGCAAGACCGAAGACGGGAAAACCCAGGTCAAGTCGCCCAGCGCCACCTTGTCCACCGCCGAAGTGATTTCGGTCATCAACAACGGGATGGCGCTGGCGGGCCACTTTGGCGACGGTGTGCTGCGGCCGCACGACATGGCCTCGGGGGTCATCGGGGCCATCGTCAAGGACCCGGTGCAGGACGCCGTTGTGTGGAGCGAGTACCTGGAGGCGGTGGTCAAGGAGCGCAGCGACTGGAAAGACCTGTACCGGGCCTTTCGCGATCTCGGTTGACTTCGGCCATTTCCGAGAGACCCGTCCACGATGAGTTCATTGCACTACTTCGGCGTGCGCCACCACGGCCCCGGCTGCGCGCGCAGCCTGCGCGAGGCGTTGCTGGCCTTGCAGCCGGACTGTGTGCTGGTCGAGGGGCCGCCGGAGGCCGATGCACTGGTGCCCCTGTCCATCGCCGAGGACATGCAACCGCCGGTGGCGCTGCTGAGCTACTGCCCGGATGAACCCGGGCTCGCGGTCTACCACCCCTTTGCCGAGTTTTCTCCCGAGTGGCAGGCCATGCAATGGGCTGCCCGGGCGGGGGTACCGCTGCGGTTCATCGATTTGCCACGGGCCATCGACTTTGGTCTGGAGAAGGCGCGCAAGGAGGCGGCCGCCGAGGCGCCTGAGGGTGCACCTTCGCACACAGGTGACGCGGAGCTTTCCGAAGACAGCCCGGCCGCGGCGGAAGACGACCCACTGTCCTGGCTGGCGCGGGCGGCAGGTTTTGAAGACGGGGAGGCGTGGTGGAACCAACTCATCGAGGAGCGGGGCGGGGCGGATGCGCTGTTTCCGGCGATCAACGAGGCCATGGTCGCGCTGCGGCAGGAACTGGGCGATCCCGCGCGCGGCGCCGAGCATGCGCAACGCGAGCGGTTGCGCGAGGCGCACATGCGCCAGTGCATCCGCGCTGCACAGAAAGAGGGCTTCGAGCGCATCGCCGTGGTCTGTGGTGCCTGGCACCTGGCCGGGCTGCAGGCCGACGTCAAGGTGCGCGACGATGCCGCGCTGCTCAAAGCCCTCCCCAAGCTCAAGGTGCAGGTCACCTGGGTGCCGTGGAGCCATCGCCACCTCGCCAGCGCCAGTGGTTACGGTGCGGGCATCCAGTCTCCTGGCTGGTACGAACACCTCTGGCGCCACCCGGGGCCGCCACTGGAGCGGGCCTCGGCCTGGTTGGCGCGGATCGCCCGGCTCATGCGCGAGCGGGATCTGGATTGTTCGTCCGCCCACCTCATCGAAGCCACGCGGCTGGCCGAAGCGCTGGCCGCCATGAGAGGTCGTCCGGCGCCCAGCCTTGAAGAACTGCAGGAAGCCACCTGTGCCGTGTTGTCCATGGGCGACGATGCGGTGCTGACCTTCATCCGAGACGAGCTGCTGGTGGGCGACCGCCTCGGCCAGGTGCCCGCCAGTGTGCCCACGGTACCGCTGCAGCGCGATCTGGAGCGGGCCCAGAAATCCTTGCGCCTGAAGCCCGAGGCCCTGCAGAAAACGCTCGACCTGGATCTGCGCCAGCCCACCGATCTCGCTCGCAGCCAGCTGCTTCACAGGCTGAACCTGTTGGACATCCCGTGGGGCAGCGTCGCCACCGTGGGTCGTTCGGCGCGGGGCAGCTTTCATGAGGTCTGGCGCTTGCAGTGGCAACCGGAGTTTGCCTTGCGCGTCATCGAGGCCAGCCGCTGGGGGCAGACCATTGCGCAGGCGGCTTCGGCCAGGACCGTGGACCGCTGCACGGATCTGCAGCGGCTGGATGAACTCGCCCGGCTGGTGGACGAGGCCCTGCTGGCCGACCTGGCGCCAGCGGTGGAAGCCGCAACGCGGGCCTTGCAGGATCGGGCGGCGGTGAACGGCGACACGGTGCAGCTGCTCTCGGCCCTGCCGCCACTGGCCAATGTGTTCCGGTATGGCAATGTGCGTGGGACCGATGCGGCGCTGGTGGCGCAGGTGCTCGACGGCCTCATCCTGCGCGCCGCGATCGGCCTGCCACTGGCGGCGAGCGCTTTGGACGAGGACGCCGCCAACGCGCTGCGCGAGCGCATGCTCGCGGCCCACAAAGCCATCGGCCTGCGCGACAGCGCGGAACAAACCAGTGCCTGGCAGCGCGCCCTGCTTCAGCTGGCCGAGTGGGTGGGTGTGCATCCGCTGCTGCAGGGGCTGAGCCGGCGCCTGTTGCTGGAGGCGGGCGTTTGCAGCACCGACGATGTGGCGCGCGCCATGTCACTGCACCTGTCCCGCGGCGCCGATCCGGCGAAGGCTGCGGCCTGGCTCGATGGCTTTCTCAACCGCAACGCCACGGTGCTGCTGCACGACGCTTCGGCATGGGGGCTCCTGGACGCCTGGCTGGCGACCCTGAAGGAGGAGCACTTTCTGGCGGTGCTGCCTCTGCTGCGGCGCAGCTTCAGTGCATTCGAATCCAGCGAGCGGCACGAGCTTTCGCAACGTGCGAGCCAGGGCACGACCGCCAGACCGGTGGCCACCGACCTTGGCGAATGGGATGCTGGGCGGGCGCTGCTGCCCTTGCCTTTGTTGCGTCAACTGATGGGACTCGGCGCATGAACGAACACCCCCCCTCCGAGACCGCCCCCGTGCCCGAAGCCGAGCGCCTGCGCCGCTGGCGTCTGGTGCTGGGCCGGGAGGCCGATCAGGCCTGCGGTTCGCTTTCCGGTGAGCTCCGCGAGATGGATCAGGCCCTGTCGGCCCTGTACGACCCCACAGGGCCTGGCGGTCTGGGCGCCAGGGAACGCCGGAGCGGCCGCGAGGGCTCGGCCCCCGGTGTGGCGCGCTGGCTGGGCGACATACGCAAGTACTTTCCCGGCTCGGTGGTGCAGGTCATGCAGCGTGACGCACTGGAGCGGCTGAACATGCGAGACATGCTGCTGGAGCCCGAAATGCTCAAGGGCATGCAGCCCGACGTGCATCTGGTGGCCAACCTTATCGCGCTGTCGAAGGTCATTCCGGCCAAGACCCGCGACACCGCGCGCATGGTGGTGCGCGGTGTGGTGGACGCCTTGCTGGCCCGGCTCGAAGAGCCCATGCGCTCCGCTGTCAGCGGGGCGCTGGATCGCAGCCAGCGCAACCGTCGTCCGCGCCACAACGAGATCGACTGGAACCGCACCATCCGCGCCAACTTGAGGCATTGGCAACCCGACCTCCGGACCGTCGTGCCGCAGACCCTGCATGGGTACGGGCGCAAGGCGCGCAAGCCTCAGCGCGAGGTGGTTCTCTGCATCGACCAGAGCGGCTCCATGGCGGCCTCGGTGGTGTACTCCAGCATCTTCGGCGCCGTGATGGCCTCGCTGCCGGCGGTGTCCACACGGCTGGTGGTGTTCGATACCGCGGTGGTCGATCTCAGCGAACAGCTGGACGACCCTGTCGACCTGCTGTTCGGGGTGCAGCTGGGTGGCGGCACGGACATCAACGGCGCCGTCTCCTACTGCCAGAGCATCATCCGGGAGCCGCGCAACGCGATTCTGGTGCTGATCTCCGACCTGTATGAAGGCGGGGTGGAGGCCCAGCTGTTGCGGCGGGCCAACGAGCTGATCGAGAGCGGGGTGCAGTTCATCACCCTGCTGGCCCTCAGCGACGAAGGCGCACCCAGCTACGACCACGCGCTGGCCGCCAAGCTCGCGGCACTGGGCGTGCCCAGCTTTGCCTGCACACCGGATGCCTTCCCCGGCTTGATGGCCGCCGCCATTCGCCGCGACGACATCCACGCCTGGGCCGCCGGCCAGGGCATGGTCACGAGTCCCAGAACACGCTGACGCGCGGCTGGAAGCTCGTGGGGCGGCCTTGGTCCCTCAGGCCAGGGTGTCCTTCATCAAGGTGTTGAACCAGGTGCCCATGTCCTTGAAGTTCTCCTGGCTGACCGATGCGGCCTCGGTGGCGGTGGCCGCCACGCCGTTGACCAGGGTCTGGCCTCCGTTGCTGGCGATCTTCATGCGCCGGTCGATGGGGTCGTACTGGTAGACGGCCGTGAGCCACGATGCGCTGCTGGCGGTGATGGGCGAATAGCAGGCCGAGTTGGCCACCGGCTGCGGATCGGGCTGTGCGCCGCTCAGCAAACGGATGATGGCATCGGCGCAGATCTTGGCCTCCTGGTTGGCCACGTGCCCGGCCTTGGGCATGCCGCACGACGAGGCGTCGCCGATGACGTGGATGCCCTCGGCGCCCACCAGCGTGGACTCGTAGCTCAGCACGTTGACCATCGCCCAGCGGCCGTCGGCACTGTTGTTCAGGCCGGCCTGTGCCAGCCAGCCGCCGGCTTCGCTGCCCGCCGCGCGGTGCGGCACGATCGGATTGACCACCCGGGCGTTGATCACCTGTGTGCCGCCAACGCCGTCGACGTAGGTCACCACCTTGCTCGCCGGATCGATCTGGATGCCGGTGACGTTCGGGATGTAGCGGATCACGCCAGCGTGCAGGCCGGCGAAGGCGGTTTCAAAGGTGTGACGCTCGGCCTGGATGACCGGGTTTTCGTCCAGCACCACGACCTGGCAGCCGGCGCGCCCGCTGGACTTGAGGTGGTCGGCGACCACGCAGGCCCGCTCGTAGGGGCCGGGTGGGCAGCGGTAGGGAGCCTTGGGAATGGTCATGACGAAGATGTCGCGGTCCTGCATGGCCGTGATCTGCTGGCGCAGCAGCGTGGTCTGTGCGCCGCCGCGCCAGGCGTGGGGCGTGCGTGCATCGTAGTCCGCTGTCGTGAGGCCGTAGGCGTCGTCGAAGCTGATGCCCGGTGCCAGCACGAGCCGGTCGTAGCCCAGGCTGCTGCCGTCGGACAGGGTGAGCGAACGGGCAGCCCGGTTGATCGCGGTCAGGCGACCGGTCCGGGCGACCACGCCGTAGCGACGGGCCAGGGTCTCCCGGCTGTACTGCAGGCCGGCGATGGTGCGGCTGCCGTTGAGCACGAGGTTGCTCATGATGCTGGAGGTGTAGAGGGCCTCGGGCTCGACCAGGGTGACTTCCAGGCCCTTGCCGCCCCACAGCCGCAGGTATTTGGCCGCGGTCATGCCGGCCATGCCGCCACCCACCACCACGACCTTCTTGCCCGAGATGGCCGTGGTGGCCAGCGGTGCGGTGGGCGTGTTGGGCCGTCGGGACGGGGCGCGGTCGCCGTCGGCCCGGCCCGTCAGCGGGACCAGCCCCGCGGCCAGGCCACCGGCGGCCACCGCCATCCATTGGCGGCGCGAGAGCTCGTTCGTGATCTTGAAGGTGTTCATGAAGGGCTCCCGGTTCATTGCTGGAGGTAGGCGATGATTTTTTGCAGCTGCGCGGGCGTGTAGCCCTGGGCGTGCGCGGCCATGATGTCCTTGCTGGCGGTCTTGGTCAGGAACTCGGTGATCTCCTCGGCCTCGCCGCCCCGGATGCTGTCGAAGCCGCCCGTGCCGTTCGTGCCGTGGCACTGGAAGCAGTTGGACGCGAGCAACCGGCCCTCGGTGCTGGCTGCGACGGTGGCGGCTGGCGCCGTGGTGCTGGAAAGGGGCGAGATGGTGGAGCGGGGCGGGCTGGACTTGGTCGTTGCCGCGCCGTCATCTCCGCTGCCGCCGCCGCAGGCTGCGAGGACGATGCTGGCGGCCACCGCCACCCACACCGCGCCTCTCCTGTGCTCAACTGGGGTTTTCATAGCTTCTCCTGTTGTTCGTGGTGCGCAACTTGCGCCAGGTGAGGCTAGGCCCGGGGCACTTAAATAACCTTATGCCGCATGTGGATTTGAGTAACAGGTGTTTCAAGCCTATTTCCGCATGTCTTGATGAAAGGAGCGCTGTTGTGCGCGACACCGAAGTGAGCACTCCCGCCGATGAAATGCCCTGGCCTGTGGTGAGTCCGTTCCGCATGCGACCAGGGCTCGCCCGCCTGGCACCGGCAACCGAGGTGCCGCCATCGCCGCTCTTCGTGCGGGATGGCCTGGCGCCGATCTACGCCGCGCGCAAACGGGCGGTGCTGCAAACCCATCACGGCTTGTCACACATTGGCCAGGCCGAACCGGCGGTGCTGCAGGCCATCGCCGAAGCCTACGCCGCCCAGACCGGGGTCGCCATTGCACCGGACACCCGCGCTCTGGCCGAGGACATGCAAGAGGACTTCGTGGTCCTGCACGACGAGCCCGGCGACGGCTTCCGGGCGCACTTCCTCTCAGTGTGTTTTCCGTCGAACTGGAACCCGTCCGAGAAGCTGGGGCTGGACTTCATGGCCATCCACGCGCCGGTGGCCGACAACGCGCTGCTGCAGGCCGGCGCGCGCGGCATTGTCGACATGGCGTTCCGGCAGGCGCCGATGCTGCGCCACGTCTGGCTGCTCACACCCAACGGCGATCTGGCCCAGCATCCCGAAACGCGCCGCGCCCGCTGGGAGGACGCGCTCGCCGCCGCCGACGCGCCTGGCGCTTCGGGGCGTCTGATCGATCGGGTGTTCTTCCGTGTCGAGCGCCAGACCACGCTGCCGCTGCCCGCGCTGCGGCGCGGGGTGTTCTTCATCCGCGTGATGGTGGCGCCGCTGGCGCAGGTGCTGGCCGTCGCGCCCGGGCGCGCGGCCGAACTGGCCGAGGCGCTGGCCTCGATGAGCGAGGCCGTGGTGACCTACCGCGGCATGACCGCGGTGCGGGGCCGGCTCTGCGCCGAGCTCAGGCCGTCTTGACAGTCGTGCTCGGTCCGTTGGTCTGGACCGACTTGATGCCGTTGTCGCGGCCGGCGGCGTCCTTGTACATCTGGCTGGTGCCGATGACCTGGTGGTTGCCCGCCTTGAGGTTGAAGTAGCAGCGGCCGTCGGACGCGTCCTTGCGCTCGTAGCGCACTTCCTGCGGGCTGTTGGTCTGCACGGACTTGATGCCGTTCTCGGCCGAGGCTTTGGTGTCGTACTGCTCGCTGCGCAGGATCACCTCGCCGTTGCCGGCCTTCAGGACGAAGGAAAACTTGCCCTTGTCGTTCGAAGAGAGTTCGTACCAGCCTGCCATGTCAGCTCCTTGAAGTTAGAGAGAGGATGCGCCGAAGCGGGCCCATCGTAGGCCGGGCGCGCAGCGCTGGGAAGACGGTGGGCGGCCGCCCGTGACATCCGCCCGCCTGTTGTGGCGGGGATGGCGCATGGTCACGCAGGAGGCGTGCGTGCGCGACTACCTGGCCTGAGGGCCGGGGCGCGTCAGACGCGTTCGTCGAACAGGGTGCCGAGCATGTCCTGCTCGGTCTTCACCACCTGCAGGTTGGCGGCGAAGCTGTAGAGCGCCATCTTGCCGCCGACCAGGTCATCGGCGAGATGGCCCAGGTCGCCACCTTCTGCGGCGGCCTGCGCTTCGCGCTCGACGCGCGCCGTCACGCCCCCCGATTCGGGGTTGGCCGTTTGCACCACCTGCTGGCGCTGGAAGCCGGGTGTCTGGGCGTTGGCGATGTTGTGCGCGCCCACGTCCAGCCGCAGCTGCGCGGCGCGCATCCCGCTCAGGCCGATGGCGGAGGCAGACGATCCGATGGGCGAGGTCATGGTGTGGGTCCGGTTGGGCTGGGCGCAATGGCCCAAAGGAGCTATCGGCGGCTGGTGCGAAAACTGTAGGCACACAAAGGAAGGTGCCTGTCAGCGGGGCTGGCCGTAGCGCCCCTGCACGGACACCAGCTCGTCGAGGATCCGCCGCCGCAGGGCCGCTGGTGCCAGCACCTCCACCTCGCCGCCATAGGACAGCAGGCGTCGGGCACCCTGCTCGATCGATTCGACGGGCAGTTGCACCGTGGTCCAGCCCGGTCGTGGTGCTGTCCCGGCCGGCACCGCGCCTGGCACAAAGGGGTGGCGCTCGTTGCGCAGCCAGCCCAGGGCCCGTGGCGAGACGCTGACCACCGCCTGCAGCTGCCGCAGGCCGGTCTCGAAGCGGTCGATCGAGGCTTGCCAGTGTGCCGCCAGATCGAACTGGCGAGGGCGACGGAACCGGGTGGGCAGCGGCCGCAGGGACTGCACCGCGGAAATCCGGTAGGTGCGGACCGCATCCTGCCCAGAGGTGCGCGCGGCCAGGTACCAGGTGCCTGCCTTCATCACGAGCCCCAGCGGCTCCAGTTCGCGCTCAACCGTGCCACGCCAGCTTTCGTAGCGCACCGCGATACGGCGCGAATGCCAGACCGCGTCGGCCAGGCCACGCAGGTGCTCAGGCGTCTCGCTGCTGCGGTACCAGTCCACCGGATCGATGTGCAGCCGCGCGCCCACGCGCTCGGCCTGCTGCCGCCATTCGGCCGGCAAGGACGCGACCATCTTCAAACGTGCAGAAGTGGCTGCCGCACCCAGACCGAGATCGGTGGCTGCTGCCGGCAGCCCCGCCAGCAGCAGCGCCTGCGATTCGGGTTCGGTGAGGCCGGTGAGCGTGGTGCTCCAGCCCTCGCGCAGCTGAAACCCGCCCGTGCGCCCCGGCTCGCCCCACACCGGCACCCCGGCGGCCGAGAGCTGGTCGATGTCGCGCAGGATGGTGCGGGTGGACACCTCCAGCGTGCGCGCCAGTGCGGGCGCGGTCATGCGGCCGTGCGACTGCAGCAGCATGAGGATCGAAAGCAGTCGGCTGGCTTGCATGGTGCCGGGCGATGGTGCATCGCTAAAACATGACAGAAGGTGTCATGGTAAGAGGCGCAGTATGCGCCGGTCATCCCTCACCACGCTGGTCCATGGAAAACCTGATGCTCTCCGACCTGTCCCACCTCTGGCTGTTCTTCGTTCTGGTGCTGGGCATCATTGCCCTGCCGGGCATGGACATGGCGTTCGTGCTTGGCAGCACGCTGGCCAATGGCCGACAGGGTGGCGCCGCGGCGCTCGCGGGCATCGTGGCGGGCGGTGTGGCACACACGGTCATGGCTGCGCTGGGCGTGGGCCTGGTGATGAAATCCGTGCCCGGCCTGTTCACGCTGATGCTGGTTGGGGGCGCGCTGTACCTGGGCTGGATCGGCGGGTCGCTGGTGCGAGGCGCTTCGGCGCTGGGCGAGGTGGGCGCCAGCCGGTCACGACCGGCCGCCGCCTCTTTCCGGCAGGGCCTGGTGACCTGTCTGCTCAATCCCAAGGCCTATCTGTTCATGGTCGCAGTGTTCCCGCAGTTCGCACGGCCCGAGCTGGGCCCGGTGCTGCCGCAGGCGGTGGCGATGGGCGCCATCGTCGCGGTCACGCAGGCGGCCGTCTACGGCCTGGTCGTGCTCGGCGCGGACCGGGCCCAGGCGGCCCTGCGCGGCAGCGGCCGGGCGCAGGTCGGCGCCATGCGCGGGGTCGGGCTCGTGCTGATGGGCGGCGCGGCGTGGATGCTCTGGCAGGGGCTGGTCCCCATCTGAGGCGTCGGCCTGAACCGCTTCAGGGCGTCGGCGCGATCCGGTCGGTGCGGGTGATCTGGCCCAGCGCGTTGTAGTGCTCCCGGGTGTCGAGCACGCCGTCCAGGTCGGTGTCGCGCTCGACCTTGTCCAGCCGCCCCAGGCGCAGGTGCTCGATCCGGACCGGTTGGCCGCTGCGCGGTTCGAGCGTGTCCATCCGGGTGGGCACGCCATGGGTGTAGTGGGTGACGGAGTCGATCAGGCGGTCGCCATCGGTGTCGGCCTCGGTCCTCTGGGCCTGGTTCATGCGGTACCAGGTGCGGGATTCGAACTGGCCGTCGAAGTCGTCGTCACGCTCCTCGGTGTCCAGCACGCCCGAAGCGTCGTAGTGCAGCCGCAGGTCCATGCGGCTGTCGAAGTTGCGGTCCTGTACGACCCCCACGATCTGGTCGGCCAGCGAGAGCTCCCAGCGCTCATCCACCAGGCTGTCCCGGTTGTGATCGAACTCGGTCTGGCCCGTGGGCAGCCGGACCACAGCGAGACAGAGACCTGCGCCCAGCACGAGTCCGCCCAGCCCCCAGCGCCAGCGCGACCCGCTCACCACCGTGCGGGCGGCATGCGTCGCAGGTTCCGCCACCTGCGTGGCCTCCCAGCGCGCGATGGCGGCCCGGGCGCGCTCGAAGTCCACCTCATCGACATCCAGCCGCACCAGACCGGCTGCCGGCAGCTCACCCATCGCGCCCGGCAGGAAGCTGCCCATGACCTGGGCGGTGATGCCTTCCTGCTTCAGCACATCGGCCAGCATGTGGGCTTCCAGGGCGTTGGCGGCTACGTAGACTGTTTTCATGCCGCGACTCTATCGAACGCCTGTCGCCCTGCCAGCCAACTGGCAGCCAGAACTGGCACGATCACTGCTTTGATCGACTCAACACCGCCACCCGAGAGACCCCATGGAACTCCCCGCCCACCAGCTGAGCATGACCGTGCTCATGACGCCCGACACCGCCAACTTCTCCGGCAACGTGCACGGCGGCACCATCCTCAAGCTGCTCGACCAGGTGGCCTACGCCTGCGCCAGCCGCTACGCAGGCACCTATGTGGTCACGCTCAGCGTCGACCAGGTGATGTTCCGCCAGCCGATCCACGTGGGTGAGCTGGTGACCTTTCTGGCCTCGGTCAACCACACCGGCACCTCCTCCATGGAAGTCGGCATCAAGGTGATCGCCGAGAACATCCGCACCCAGGACAAGCGCCACGTCAACAGCTGCTTCTTCACCATGGTCGCGGTCGACGAAGACCGCAAGCCCACGGCCGTGCCACCGCTGCGGCCGTTCACCCCCGACGAACGCCGTCGGCACGAAGGGGCGGAACTGCGCAAGGCCATGCGGCGCGAGATGGAGCAGCGCTTTGCCGCCATCCGTCTGCCCGAGCGCCCTAGCGGATCGGCGTGAGCGGCGAGCCCGGCTCGCCAGGGCAGGGGCCCATGCCGGCCGCGGCCTCGCGCAGCAGGTCGCGCAGCCAGATCAGGCCCGGGTCGCGGCTACGGTACTTGTGCCACTGCATGGACTGCTGCAGCTTCTTCATCGACAGCGGCACCGGCAGCAGCGCAATGGGCAGCGTGCCCCGCAGCAGGTGAGCGAGCCGCGCGTGCGAGGTGGCGATCAGGTCGGTGCCGACCACGAGGTGCAGCATCGCGCTGAAGTTGTAGGTGGTGATGCCGATCTCGCGGCTCAGGCCGTGGTCGTTCGCCAGCCAGGTGTCGAACACCGGCAGACCGCCGTCGGCCGGGACCATCGCGACATGGCGCGCCTGCAGGTAGCGCTCCATCGTCAGGGTGCCTTGCGCCAGCGGGCTGTCCTGCCAGACCACGCACACGAAGCGGTCGTCGAACAGCGGGTCCAGCGGGTGGTCCGGTGAACAGAAGTTCGACGGAATGATCAGCAGGTCGGCCTCCCCGCGCTCCAGGCTGCGGTGGGGCTGGCCCACCTGCTGCTTGAAGTTGAAGCGCACCCGGCTGCCGCGCTGGTGGGCCAGCGCCAGCATGCCGGGGATCAGCACCTCCATCGAATAGTCGGACACGAACAGCGTGAACTCGCGCTCCGACTCGGTCGGGTCGAAAGCGGGCCGCGCGGCGACGGTGGTGTCGATGCGCACCAGCACGTCGCGCACCGCCTCGTGCAGCAGTTCGGCGCGCGGCGTCAGCTCCATGCGCCCGCCCACCTGCACCAGCAGATCGTCGTCGAAGTACTGGCGCAGCCGCGAGAGCGCGTTGCTCATGGTGGACTGGCTCAGGAACACGCGTTCGCCCGCTCGCGTGACGTTCTTTTCGGTCAGCAGGGCGTCGAGTGCGACGAGCAGGTTGAGGTCGAGTTTCTTGAATCGCATGGTGGGGTGTCGGCGGCAAGTGTGCATCAGCCCCGACCGGGGGGCCAGGCGATGCGCAAAGGGCACAAGGGTTTGCCCTGATATTTCAAAAGTGGATGGAAAGGATCGGAACAATCCATTTCCCAGGGCGTTGATGGCTCCCTAAAGTCGCGGCTCGTTTGATCTGGATCAAGTGGTCCAGGCCAGCGAAAGCCCACGACAACAAGGAGACAAGCCATGCCCGATCGAGCGAATGCCCGACCCGCCGCCCCGCGCCGGACGCACGGACGCCGCACCCTCACGCCCCTGCTGCTCGCGCTGCTGGCCGCCCCCGCGGCCCAGGCGATCGAGATCGACACGGGGAACCCCGACTGGACCCTGCGCTGGGACAACACCGTCAAGTACAGCCTGATGCAGCGCCTGAAGGACGCGTCGCCCACGCTGTCCGCGCAGGTGCCGCTGACCGTCAACCAGGACGACGGCGACAACAACTTCAAAAAGGGCCTGGTGTCCAACCGGCTGGACCTGCTGACCGAGCTGGACCTGGCCGGCCCGGGCTACGGCGCCCGCCTCAGCGGTGCGGCCTGGTACGACAGCGTCTACAACGGCAAGACCGACAACGCCGGCTTCACCGCCAACCACCGCCCCGGCACCGCGTTCGCACCCGAGACCCGCGACCTCATGGGCCGCAAGGGCGAGCTGCTCGACGCCTTCGTCTACGGCAAGTTCGATCTGGGTGACCGCCCCGCCTCGGCCCGCCTGGGCCGCCACACCCTGCTCTGGGGCGAGAGCCTGTTCTTCGGTGCCAACGGCATCGCCGGTGGCCAGGCGCCGCTGGACCTGATCAAGCTGCTGTCGGTGCCCAACGCCACCTTCAAGGAAGTGGCGCGCCCCACCGGCAAGCTCTCCGGCCAGGTGCAGCTGACGCCCGACGTGTCCCTGGGCGCCTACCTCGCCTACGAATGGGAGAAGACCCGCCTGATGCCGGCGGGTGCCTACCTCTCCGGCAGCGACTCGCTGGGCCCCGGCGCCGAGCGCATCCTGGCCGGCCCCACGGCCAGCTTCGAGCGTCAGCCCGACCTGGACGCCAGGGACAGCGGCCAGGGCGGCGTTCAGCTGCGGTTCCGCGCGCCGTCGCTCGACACCGACTTCGGCCTCTACGCCATCCGCTACCACGCCACCACGCCGAGCAACATCAACACCGTGCTCAACGGCGTGCCGCCGGCGCTGGTGCCCAGCAGCTACCGCTGGATGTACCACGAGGGCGTGCGCGCCTTCGGCGCCAGCTTTGCCAAGTCGGTCGGCGAATGGGGGCTGGCGGGCGAGGTCTCGGTGCGCCAGAACACGCCGCTGGCCAGCTCGGGCCAGGCCTCGCTCGCGACCATCCGCGTCAACACCGGCCTGAACAACAACAGCAACCCGGGCTACGCCGTGGGCGAGACGGCGCACGCCCAGGTCTCGTGGATCGCGTCCCTGGGCCCGTCGTTCCTGTCGCGCGAAGCCTCGTTCGTGGGCGAGGTGGCCTGGAACACCCGGCTGAAGGTGACGCGCAACGAACAGATGCTCAACCCCAACGCCGACAAGTCGGCCGTGGCCACGCGCATGGTGTTCTCGCCCAGCTACCGCCAGGTGCTGCCCGGTCTGGACCTCTCGCCGTCGATCGGCCTGGGCTACACCAAGGGCAAGTCCTCGGCCGTGGGGCCGGGCTTCGGCGTGGACGGTGGTGGTGACCTGAGCCTGGGGCTCAACGCCGTCTACCTCGGGTCCTGGAACCTGGCCATCAACTACGTGCACTTCCTGGGCAAGGCGGCGCCCACGCTGGACGCCGCCAACAACGCCGTGTACCGCCAGGCGCTGAAAGACCGGAACTACCTGACCGTGTCGCTGCGCACCACCTTCTGACTGAGGAGACCAACATGAAACAACCGCAACTGTGGACGGCGGCGGCGCTGCTGCTCGCCCTGGGCACGGCCCACGCCGGCGTGACCGCCCAGGAGGCCGCGCGCCTCAAGACCGACCTGACCCCGCTGGGCGCCGAGCGCGCCGGCAACAAGGACGGCAGCATCCCGGCCTGGACTGGCGGCTACACCACGCCCATTCCGGGCTTCAAGAACGGCGGCCGCCGCGGCGATCCGTTTGCGAACGAGAAGCCGCTCTACAGCATCACGGCCGCCAACATGGCCGAGCACGCGGCCAAGCTGACCGAGGGCACCCAGGCCCTGCTCAAGAAGTACCCGCAGACCTTCCGCGTCGACGTCTACAAGACCCACCGCACCGCGGCGGCGCCACAATGGGTCTACGACAACACCTTCAAGAACGCCACCAGCGCGAAGATCGAGGGCGGCGTCGTCGCCGGTGCCTTCGGCGGCATCCCGTTCCCGATCCCCAAGACCGGTGAAGAGGTCATGGCCAACCACGAGCTGCACTGGCGCGGCGAGGCCTGGCAGGCCGACTTCCGCGGCTACCTGGGCACGGCCAGTGGCCAGCGCGTGCTGTCCGTCGAAGGGCGCGGCGACTTCCAGATGCCCTACTACGCCAACGGCGACGCCGACAAGTTCAATGGCGGGTACTGGGCGATCCGCCTGGTCAACAGCGGCCCGCCGGTGCGGGCCGGCGAGGCCATCACCGGGGTTCTGAACCTCGACCAGGACAAGAGCGCCTCGTGGGTCTACCTGACCGGCCAGCGCCGCGTGCGCAAGCTGCCCAACGCCTGCTGCGACACGCCCACCCCCGCCAGCGCCGGTGTGGCCAGTTTTGACGAGGTCGACGTCTTCGCCGGTCGTAACGACCGCTTCGACTGGAAGCTGGTCGGCAAGCAAGAAATGCTGATTCCCTACAACAGCAACCGCCTGCACACCCCGGCCAAGGACAGCGACGTGCTGCTGGCCAACCACCTCAACCCGGACCACGTGCGCTGGGAACTGCACCGCGTCTACGTGGTGGAGGCCACGCTCAAGGCCGGCCAGCGCCACCAGGCGCCCAAGAGCCGCTATTACGTGGACGAGGACACCTGGGTGGCCGTGCTGGGCGACCGCTGGGACGCTAAGGGTCAGCTGTGGAAGACCATCTGGTCGCACCCGGTGGTGATGCCCGATTTGCCGGCCACCACGCCGCAGCAGCAGTGGGGCTTCAACGACCTGATCTCGGGCGCCTGGTACGCCAGCGGCGTGGTCAACGAGCGCAACCAGCACTACAAGATCGTGCCGCGCCGTCCGGACAGCTTCTTCACCCCCGACGCCATGGCCGGCGACGGCGTGCGCTGAGCGGGAAGCACCATGCGTCTGCCCTTTCTCCTGGCCGTGGTGTGCGCGGTGGCCGGTGCCGGCCCTGCGCTGGCCGGCCCGCCGGTCGGTGATGCACTGCAGCGTCCGGCTCTGAGCGTCAAGGCGCCGCAGCGCGCCGTGTTGCTCGCGGCGGCGCAGGCCGGTGCGCGCACCGTGGCGGTGGGCGAGCGCGGCATCGTGGCCCTGAGCGACGACCGCGGCACGACCTGGCGCCAGGCCCCCAGCCCTGTGAGCGTGACGCTGACCATGGTGCGTTTTGCCGACGATCAACACGGCGTGGCCGTGGGTCACGGCGGCACGGTGCTGACCACCGACGACGCGGGCGCCAGCTGGCGCCTGCGCCTGGACGGCCGGCGCCTGGCCGAAATCGCCAAGGCCACGGCCACTACGCCCGCCGCGCAGCAGGACGCGGAGCGCCTGGTCGCCGACGGACCCGACAAACCCTTCCTCGACGTGCTGCAGTGGGATGCGAAACGCCTGCTTGCAGTGGGCGCCTACGGGCTGGCCTTCTACAGCGCCGACGGCGGCGAGAGCTGGGCGCCCTGGATGGACCGCCTGCCCAACCCCAAGGCCCTGCACTGGTATGTGGCGCGGCGCGCGGGCGACACCCTGCTGCTGGCCGGCGAGCAGGGCCTGCTGGCCCGCTCCAGCGACGGCGGCCAGACCTTTCAAGCCATGAACTCCCCCTACAAAGGCAGCTGGTTCGCCGGCGAGATCCGCGCCGACGGCCAGGCGGTACTGGCCGGCTTGCGCGGCAACGTGTGGCGCTCCACCGATGGCGGCGCGCAGTGGACGCAGCTGGCGTCGCCGGTGCCGGCCACCATCACCGCCATGGCCACCGCGGCCGACGGCGGCTTGCTGCTGGCCAGCCAGGCCGGCGTGGTGCTGCGCCTGCAGGGCGACGCGCTGGTGCCGCTGAAGGCACCCCCGGTACCCATGCCCGCGGCCCTGCTGCCGCTGCAGGGCGGGCCGCTGCTCACGCTGGGCGTGGCCGGCGTGGTACCGGTGGATGCGGGAGCGCTTCAATGAGCACTCAGACATTCGATCCACGCTCCGGCTCGCTGATCGAGCGCGCGCTGTTCAACCACCGTGGCATCGTGGTGCTGCTGTGTGCGCTGGTCACGCTGCTGCTGGGCTGGCAGGCCACGCGCCTGCAGCTCAACGCCAGCTTCGAAAAGACCATCCCCACCAGCCATCCCTACATCCAGAACTTCCTGGCACACCAGAACGAGCTGAGCGGCCTGGGCAACGCGGTGCGCATCGCGGTGGCCCAGCCTGAAGGCAGCATCTACGACGCGAAGTACCTGGACACCTTGCGGCGCCTCTCCGACGAGGTGTTCCTGCTGCCCGGCGTGGACCGCGCGCGCATGAAGTCGCTCTGGACTCCGAGCACGCGCTGGGTCGGTGTGACCGAAGATGGACTCGAAGGTGGGCCGGTGATCCCCGACGGCTTCGACGGCTCACCGGCCAAGCTGCAGCAACTCGCCGCCAACGTGGCGCGCTCGGGCGAGATCGGCCAGACCGTGGCGCGCGACGCGAAGTCGTCGGTGATCTTTGTGCCGCTGCTTGCCAAGGACGCCGAGGGCCAGGCCATCGACTACGCCCGACTGTCCACCCAGCTCGACGCGCTGCGCACGAAATACGAGGCCGAAGGCGTCACGGTGCACATCACCGGCTTCGCCAAGATCGTGGGCGACCTGATCGACGGCGTGCGGGCGGTGCTGGTGTTCTTCGCCATCGCGGTCGCCATCGCCACCGCCATGGTGTTCTGGTACACGCGCTGCGTGCGCTCCACGCTGCTGGTGGTGCTGGCCTCGCTGGTCGCGGTGGTCTGGCAACTCGGGCTGCTGCCGCTGCTGGGCTACGCGTTGGACCCGTACTCCATCCTCGTGCCCTTTCTCGTCTTCGCCATCGGCATGAGCCATGGCGCGCAGAAGATGAACGGCATCATGCAGGACGTGGGCCGCGGCGTGGACAAACTCGTGGCCGCGCGCTTCACCTTCCGCCGCCTGTTCCTGGCCGGGCTCACGGCCCTGCTGGCCGACGCGGTGGGTTTCGCGGTGCTGCTGGTGATCGACATCCAGGTCATCCGAGAGCTGGCGATCGCCGCGTCCATCGGCGTGGCGGCGCTGATCTTCACCAACCTCATCCTGCTGCCCATCCTGCTGAGCTACACCGGCGTGAGTCCGACAGCCGCCGCGCGCAGCCTGCGCGCCGAGCAAGCCGACGCCTCCGGCGCCGCCAAACACCCGATGTGGGCCTTCCTGGACCGCTTCACGCAGCGCCCCTGGGCCACGGTGGCGGTGCTGGCCGGGCTGGTGATGGGCCTGGGCGGTTTCGCGGCCAGCACGCAGCTCAAGATCGGCGACCTCGACCCCGGTGCGCCCGAGCTGCGCGCAGACAGCCGCTACAACCGCGACGTGGCCTTCATGAACGCAGCCTACGGCGCGGGCAGCGACGTGCTGGCCGTGATGGTCAAGACGCCCGAGGGCCGGTGTTCGGCCTACGAGACGCTCAACAAGATCGACGCGCTCGAGTGGGAGCTGCGCCAGATCGACGGTGTGGAGAACACCAACACCCTGGCGCTGCTGAACCGCCGCGTGCTCTCGGGCCTGAACGAAGGCAACCCGCGCTGGTACGAGTTCCTGCCCAACCAGGACATGCTCAACACGGTGACGGCCGGTGCGCCGCGCGGCCTGTACAACGACGCCTGCGGGCTGCTCACGGTCTACGTCTACCTGCGCGACCACAAGGCCGACACGCTGGCCCGCGTGGTGGACCACGTCGAGGTCTTCGCCCGGGTCAACAACACCGCCGACACGCAGTTCCTGCTGGCCGCCGGCAGCGCCGGCATCGAGGCGGCCACCAACATCGTGGTCAAGGACGCCTGGCGCACCATGCTGTTGCTGGTCTACGGCGCCGTGGTGCTGCTGTGCTTCATCACCTTCCGCTCCTGGCGCGCGGTGGTGGTGGCGGTGCTGCCGCTGGTGGTGACCTCGTTCCTGGCCGAGGCGCTGATGGTGGCGCTGGGCATGGGCGTGAAGGTCGCCACGCTGCCGGTGATCGCGCTGGGCGTGGGCATCGGCGTGGACTACGCGCTCTACATCCTGTCCATCACGCTGGCCCAGCTGCGCGAAGGCAAGAGCCTGTCGGACGCCTACTACCGGGCCCTGCTGTTCACCGGCAAGGTCGTGATGCTGACGGGCATCACGCTCGCGGTCGGCGTGATCACCTGGGTCGCCAGCCCGATCAAGTTCCAGGCCGACATGGGCCTGCTGCTGGCCTTCATGTTCCTCTGGAACATGCTCGGCGCCTTGGTGCTGTTGCCCGCGCTCGCGCACTTCCTGCTCAAGCCCCGGGCGCAGGCCGCCGCTGCCCCGGCGTCCGCATCCACCGCTTTTCACCTGAGGACTTCGCCATGATCCCTTCCTTGCTCCGCCAATCGCTGCTGGGCCTGTCCATCGTGGCCAGTGCGTCCGGCGCGGGCGCCGCGGAGTCGCCCGATGCCGTGTTCGACCGATACGTGGCCGCCGTACATGCGGGCGACATGGCGGCGGTGCGCGCCCTGATCGCGCCCGACGTGGAGCGCTCCGACTTCGTCGGTTGCCGTCCCGAGATGGACAACCCCGCCTGCCTGGCGCACTACATCGAGGCCACCGTGGTGAAGCCGCAGGCGAAGCTGACCCTCGTCAAGCGCCGCACCGCTGGCGACACCGTCACGGCCGATCTGGAGGTGCGCAGCCCGCTGTACACGCAGGCCGGTGCCGAACGCATCTTGGGCCAGGACATCGTGCGTGTGGGCAACGGCCTGATCCACGGCTTCCGCTTCGTGCCCGACTTCCGCGACGAGCCCACCGCCGTCTTCTTCGGCACGCTGGGCATCGGCCCGCGCGCCGCCAAAACCCCTTCCAAGTGAGCACCATGTTCAAGTACTTCCCCACCAACTACGTCTGGAACCTCTCGGTCAACCTCGCCATCGAGATGGGCGCGCGCATGGGCGAGATCGAAACCATGTGCGGTCCGTTGCAGGAGGCCGCCAAAGCCCCCGACGCCGCCGGCACCCAGGCCTTTCGCGAAACCTGGGTCCGGATGGCCGACCAGCTGTGTGCGCTGGCTGCCGAAGACGAGGCGAAGGGCCGCACCTTCTCCGCCGGCGAAAAGTACCGCCGCGCGTCCGGCTACCTGATCACGGCCGAGCGTCTGCAGGCGCACGATGCCCCCGGCCGCCTGGACCTCTACCAGCGCGAACTGGCGCTGTTCCACAAGGGCGCCAGCCTGATGCGCGACCGCGTCCAGCGCGTCGAGATCCCCTACGAGGGTTCGCACATCTCCGCCCTGTACTTCCCGGCCGAAGGCCTGCGACCCGGCGAGCGCGCACCGCTGCTGGTGCAGCTCAACGGCCTGGACTCCACCAAGGAGATGAAGTACCTGGTCGGCCTGCCCGCCTGGCTGTCCAAGCGTGGCGTGTCCTCGCTGATGGTCGACCAGCCCGGCACCGGCGAAGCCCTTCGCCTGCAGGGCCTGACCGCGCGCTACGACGCCGAACACTGGGCCAGCCGCGTGGTCGACTGGCTGGAGCAGCACCCCCAGGTGGACCCGAAGCGCATCGGCTGCGAGGGGGTGTCGCTGGGCGGCTACTACTGCCCGCGCGTGGTGGCCATGGAGCCGCGCTTTGCCTGCGGCGTGGCCTGGGGCGCCAACCACGACTGGCGCGACGTGCAGAAGCGCCGTCTGGAAAAGGAAGGCGACTTCCCCGTGCCGCACTACTGGGCCCATGTGTGCTGGGTCTGGGGCGCCAAGGACATCGACGACTTCATGCGCATCGCCGAAGACGTGCACCTGGACGGTGTGGTCGAGAAGATCCGCGTGCCGTTCCTCGTGACGCATGGTGAAAAGGATTCACAGATCCCGCTCAAGTGGGCGCACCGCACCTACGAACAGCTCGTCAACAGCCCCAAGCGCGAACTCAAGATCTTCACCGACCGCGAAGGCGGCGTGCAGCACGCCAGCTTCGACAACAGCATCAACGCCGGCCACTACATCGCCGATTGGGTGGCACAGACCCTGGGCGGCCGCTCGGCCGCCTGAAACACCACACACACCACCGCACACAAGGGAACCTCACATGAACATCATCGGACTCGACGCCCTGGTCTTTGGCGTGGACGACCTCGCCGCTTGCCGCCAGTACCTCATCGACTACGGCCTGCGCGACGCTGGCGGCGACCGCTTCGAAGCACTCGACGGCACCGCCGTCGTGCTCCGCGCGAAGGACGACCCGTCGCTGCCGCCAGGCCTGGGCACCGCGAGCATGCTGCGCGAAACCGTCTACGGCGTGGCCGATGCGGCCACGCTGCAGGGCATCGCCACCGAACTTTCGAAGGACCGCACGGTGACGCACGAGGGTGGCGTGGTGCGCTCGCACGACGACCTGGGTTTTGCGCTGGCCTTCCAGGTCAGCGTGCGCCGCCCGCTGGACCTGCCGGCCGAAACCGTGAACGCGCCGGGCGCGCCGGTGCAGCGGCCGGCGAACACCGTTGCAGTGGACCAGAACGCGCCGGCCCTGCCGCGCTCGCTCTCGCACGTCGTGTACTTCGTGCCCGACACCGAGAAGGCCGAGGCTTTCTACCGTCGGCTGGGCTTTGTCTGCACCGACCGCTTCACCGGCGTGGGCCCCTTCCTGCGGCCCGCCGGCACGCACGAACACCACAGCCTCTTCATGATCCAGACGCCGCCCTTTATGAAAGGCTGCGAGCACTTCACCTTCCACATGGGCGGTCCCACCGATCTGATGCTGGCGGGCTCGCGGTTTGTGGAGAAGGGCTACCAGAGCTTCTGGGGCCCGGGGCGCCACAAGTTCGGCAGCAACTGGTTCTGGTACTTCAACTCGCCGCTGGGCTGCCACGTCGAGTACGACGCCGACATGGACCGGCACGACGAGCGCTGGTCGCCGCGCGAGGTGCCCATGGGCGCCGACGCCTCGCAGCTGTTCCTGTTCCAGCACCGCGAGAAGTGGGCACCGTCCGGCCCGCCGCCCGGCGCCCCCGCGCACTGAAGCACCCCAGGCCACCGACCATGAGGCTGTGTCACATCGACCAACTGCCCGACGGTGCGTCCCGGGGTTTTGACCCTCACCAGACGGGTCAGGACACGGTGCTCGTGGTGCGCCAGGGCGCGCGGCTGTTCGCCTACCGCGACGCCTGTCCGCACCACGACACGCCCATGGCCTGGCGCAAGGACGCCTACCTCGACGGCACGGGCCAGCACATCGTTTGCGCGGCCCATGGCGCACAGTTCGACATCGCCACCGGCCTGTGCACGCTCGGGCCGTGTCTGGGCGAATCGCTCACGCCCGTCACTTTGCATATCCACAACAACGGCGAGGTCCACCTCGCTCCCCAACACCCCTTGGAGACAACCACATGACCCGCTCCGCATCCCGCATCCTCATCATCGGCGGAGGTTTCTCCGGCATGTCCGCCGCCATCCAGCTGCGCAAGCAGGGCGCCGAGGTCGACCTGGTCGAGATCGACCCCGGCTGGCGCAGCTACGGCGCCGGCATCAGCCTGGGCGGCGCCACCCTGCGCGCCTTCCGCACGCTGGGCGTGCTGGACGCCTTCCTGGAGCACGGCAACGCCGCCGACGGCGTGCAAATTTGCCTGCCGCACGGCCCCAAGGTGGCCGAGCTGCCCACGCCGCGCATCGCCGGCCCCGACATTCCGGGCGGTGGCGCCATCATGCGGCCGGTGCTGGCACGCATCCTGGCCGACGCCACACGAGCCAGTGGTGTCAACGTGCGCCTGGGCTGCACCTTCACCGCCATCGAGCAGGACGCCGAGGGCGTGGAGGTGAGCTTCACCGACGGCACCCGCCAGCGCTACGACCTGGTGATCGGCGCCGACGGCCTGTACTCCAAGGTGCGCGAGGCTGTGTTCCCGCAGGCGCCGAAGCCGCAGTACAGCGGGCAGGCCGTCTGGCGCGCCGTGCTGCCGCGCCCCGCCGACATCGAAACCTGCGTCATGTGGATGGGGCCGCGGATCAAACCCGGCGTGAACCCGGTCTCCAAGACCGAGATGTACCTCTTCGTCACCGAGCCACGCCCCACCAACGAGCACGTCAACCCGGCCACCTTCGCCACCCACCTGCGCGGCCTGCTGGCCGACTTCCCGGCACCGGCGCTGCAGACCATCCGCGACCAGATCGGGCCGGACTCGCAGATCGTCTACCGCCCGCTCGAAGGCCTGCTGATGCCGCGGCCCTGGTTCAGCGGCCGCGTGGTGATGATCGGCGACACGGTGCACGCCACCACGCCGCACCTGGCCTCGGGCGCCTGCATCGGCATCGAGGACGCGCTGGTGCTGGCCGAGGAACTGGGCCGCACGGACGCGCTGGGCGATGCTCTGGCTGCCTTCGAGGAGCGGCGCTGGGAGCGTTGCCGAATGGTGGTGCAGAACTCGGCCCGCCTGGGCGAGATCGAGGTCGCCGGTGGCGACAAGGAAGAACACGGCCGCATCATGCGCGACTCGCTGATGGCGTTGGCCCAACCCATCTGACATGGAGACCGCCATGACCACCCGTTCCACCAGCACCTTCGGCCATGTGGCCCTCATCGTGGCGCACTGCGCCGGCATGGTCGACCTCGTCGCGCTGCCCGTCTGGGTCGGCACCCTGATCCAGCACTACAAGCTCGACCCGCAGCAGGCCGGCGGCCTGGTCACGCTGTTCCTGATCGGTGCCGTGCTCTCCAGCGTCTTCCTGGCCTCGCGCTTCCAGCGCGTCAAGGGGCGCTGGGTGGCCGCGGGTGGCTACGCCATCGCCGCCACCTGCTTCGGTGTGCTGTCGCAGCCGCTGGACTACACCACCATGGCGGCGCTGCACGCGGTGGGTGGCCTGGCCGCGGGCGCGGCGCTGAGCGCCACCCACGGCACCATCGCCCGCAGCGCCAACCCGCACCTGAAGTTCGCCATCGTGGGCGTGGGCCTGGGCGTGTTCGCTGTGCTGTTCCTGGGCGCCTCGCCCAAGGCCATTGCCGCAGCCGGCGGCTACATGCTGTTCGCCATCTTTGGTGCGGTGATGCTGCTGGCCGCGCTGGTCTGCGCCATCGGCTTTCCCGAGCCCGAGCGCGATGCCGATACCAACCGGGGTGCGCCGGTGGCCGCCATTCCGCGCGCCGTGTGGTTCGGCATCCTGGGCATCAGCGCCATGGCCCTGGTGCAGTCCATGACCTTCAGCTTCCTGGAGCGCGTGGGCAACGACCGCGGCTTCAGCTTGAACGCCATCACCGGCGTGCTGGTGGTGCTGGGCTTCGTCAACCTGCTGCCGGCGGCGCTGGCGGCCTTCTTCGAGAAGCGCTGGAGCGCGCGCCGTGTGCTGCTGGTGGGGCCGGTGATTCAGGCCCTGCTGGCGGCGACCATCATGAACGCACCTGGCTTCTACGCCTACGCGGCAGCGGCCTCGGTGTTCGCGGCGGTGATGATCTTCACCCACACCTTCGCCTTCGGCCTGATGGCCCGGCTCGAACCCAGCGGCCGCGCCATGGCCGCCACGCCCGCCATGCTGATGGTGGGCGCGGCCATCGGCCCGGTGCTCGGTGGAACCCTTGTCAAGACGGCCGGTTACGGCAGTCTGGGTCTGGCGGCGCTGCTGATCGGCAGCCTGGCCGTCTTGTGCATGTCCCGCCTGCCGGGGCATGCACCTTCTTCCCTCGCCCAGGAGCCCGCATGAAACCCCAGCGCCGCTTCGTCGACCTCTCCATCTACCTGGAGAACGATGTGCTGTCCGACCCGCCCCCGCTGGCGCCGAAGATCACCTACCAGAAGCACGCCGACACCCTGCCCGAGTTCATGGCCATGCTGCCGGGCACCACCGCCGAGGACTACCCCGACGGCGAGGCCGCGGCCGCCGAATGGGTGACGCTGACCACCCATAACGGCACCCACCTGGACGCACCCTGGCACTTCCACTCCACGCAGGACGCGAAGAACGGCGGCAGCCGGCCCAGCATCACCATCGACCAGGTGCCGCTGGAATGGTGCTTCCAGCCCGGCGTGAAGCTGGACTTCCGCCACTTCCCGGATGGCTACGTGGCCACCGCGGCCGATGTCGAGGCGGAACTGGCGCGCATCGGCCACACGCTGGAGCCGCTGGACATCGTGGTGGTGAACACCCGCGCCGGCAGCCGCTACGGCCACCCCGACTTCCTGGGCGCGGGCTGCGGCATGGGTTACGAGGCCACCATGTATTTGCTCGAACGCGGCGTGCGCCTCACGGGCACTGACGCCTGGAGCTGGGACGCGCCGTTCTCGTACACCGCGAAGAAGGTGGCCGAGACCGGCAACAAGGCCCTGATCTGGGAAGGCCACAAGGCCGGGCGCGACATCGGCTACTGCCACCTGGAGAAGCTGCACAACCTGGAGGCCCTTCCGTCCACCGGGTTCACCATCAGCTGCTTTCCGCACAAGATCCGTGGTGCGTCGGCCGGCTGGACGCGTGCGGTGGCCATTTTCGAATCATGAAGCTGGTTGGCTCGAAAGTGCCTTGGCACAAGCGTCCGATGGGTGTGCGCCAGCGCTTGTGGCTGGGTGTCGGTTCGTTGGTCGCGCTGCTGCTGGTGCTGGCTTGCGGAGGCGTGTGGCAACTGCGAGAAATGGGCGATCAGCTGAACACCATCGTGCAAGGCCACGGCCAGCGCGGCGATCTCGCACATCGGCTGCATTCCGCGCAGTTGAAGTGGATGGAGCGGCTGCGGGCCATGCTGGTGCTCAGCGATCCCGAGGACCTGAAGATCCAGCTGGCTGAGTTGAAAGAGGCCGAGAGCCAGTACCTTGCCGCCGAGTCCGCGCTTGCTGCCGTGTTGGTCGATGTCGATGAGGAGGCCGGCATGAGTGACGCGCTGGCGGAAGTGCGTCAGCTGCGCGAGTCGATCACACCGGTATACCAGTCTGCGATGAACAGCATGCAGGGTGGCGCAGGGGGGGAGGGGGCGCTGGCGCTGATGCTGCCGGCTGAAACGTCCGAGGCCCGGTGGCGTGGTCTGATCGACACACTGGTGGAAAGCGCCAGCCAGGCCACCCGTGCCGAGTTCGACCGGGCCATGCAGCGCCAGCGCCTGGCGACGCTGGGGCTTGCTGGCGTCGGCGCATTGGCCATCACAGCGGCGCTGTTGATGGCCATAGGACTTGTGCGTGGCATCACGCGGCCGATTGCATCGGCCGTCGGCGTGGCTGAGTCCATCGCCGAAGGCCGGCTCGATACACCGGTCGACACCGGGCGCCTCGACGAGTTCGGCCGTTTGGCCAACGCAATG
This sequence comes from Hydrogenophaga luteola, assembly GCF_042648585.1. NCBI lineage: Bacteria > Pseudomonadati > Pseudomonadota > Betaproteobacteria > Burkholderiales > Comamonadaceae > Hydrogenophaga > Hydrogenophaga luteola. Next base: position 624,305 of record NZ_JBHRXX010000001.1, read on the forward strand.
GCGACGATGCAGGACCGCCTGCGCATGACCGTGCGTGCCATGGCAGGCTCGGCCGATGGTGTGCTGGCTGCCAGCGCCGAGATCGGGGCCGGCAGCCAGCACTTGTCCGACCGAACCGAACAGGCCGCTGCGCATCTGGCCGAGACAGCTTCAGCCGCGCGCGGTCTGCGCTCGACCTTGGCTGCTGGAGTGGACGCCGCGCGTGAGGCCGCCGCCCTTGCGGGCGGCGCGCAAAGCGATGCCCAACTGGGCCACGCTGCGGTGGCACGTCTGAAGACGCAGATGCAGTCCATCGAGGTTGCTGCGCGACGCATCACGCAGATTGTCGAAGTCATCGATGGCATTGCCTTTCAGACCAACTTGCTGGCGCTCAATGCCTCGGTCGAGGCTGCGCGTGCGGGCGAGCATGGCCGCGGCTTCGCTGTCGTGGCGGACGAGGTTCGCGAACTGGCCAAGCGCGCAGCGGGGGCTGCAGGTCAGATCAGGGGTTTGAGTGCCGAGGCGTCCGAGCGTGTGGGCCAGGGTGCGGCCAGCGTGGTTGATGTGAATGACAGCGTGGACCGCCTGGTCGATATCTCCCGCGGCGTGGCACAAACGGTGGAGAGCGTCGCCACCAAAACGGCCCAGCAGAGCGAGGTGCTGGCCCGCGTTGACAGCGCGATACAGCAGCTGGATGGCAGTACGCAGGAGAACGCGGCACTGGCCGAGCAGTTGACTGCTGCCGCCACCTCGTTGCAACAGCGGGCCGCCGAGCTGCAGGGCGTCATCGCCGGTTTTCAGATCGGTGCGCAGGAGCAGGAGGCACTGAATGTCGAGGCGACGGAAGAAGCGCCCGAGCCTCCCTCTGGCCTGACCGGAGCTGCGGCATGAACGCTGTTCGTGCCGCAGCGCCAGCCCCGGCCCTTCGTCGAGAGTACCCATGCTAGATGCTGAAGGGCGCCTCCGGCGCTGACCGCCGTGCCGGAGTGATGCGTCTGTCGAACTTGTCCGCCCACGACCCTATTCCAAAGGAGTTCCTCATGTCTTTTCCCCCCATCCACCGCGTCGTCACCGGCCACTCCGCCGACGGCAAGGCCGTCGTCACCAGCAACGGCCCGCTGCCCACCGTGGTCGAGATCACCGCGATTCCGGGCACGCTGTTTCACGAGGTCTGGAGCACCGCCGCCACACCGGCCCTGGTGGACAACGGCGCCGACCCGACGCTCGGCCCGCTGATGCTGCCGCCGCCCAAGCAGGGCACGCGCATGCGCTTCGTTGACATCCCGCCCGACACGGCGGAGTTCCTGGCGCAGGGCGCCGGCAAGATGAAAGACGCCTTCGCCCAGATCGGGGACGAGAAGGCTTCGACCGTGAAGGCCCACTCGCCGCACCCGCTGATGCACCGCACCGAGAGCGTGGACTACGGCGTGGTGATCGAGGGCGAGATGACCCTGGTGCTCGACGAGGGCGAGGTGCTTCTCAAGCCCGGCAGCGTGGTCGTGCAGCGCGGCACCAACCACGCCTGGGCCAACCGCTCGGGCAAGCCTTGCCGCATGCTGTTCGTGCTGATCGACGGCACCTACGACCCGGCCATCGCCCGGTCCCTGGCCTGATGGTATTGAAGGAGTTCCGATGAAATTCGCCACCTTGCGCGACGGCAGCCTGCTGCTCGTCTCCCGTGACCTTACCCGCGCGGTGCGCGCCGCACCCGTCGCGAGCAGCCTGCTCGACGCCCTGCAGCGCTGGGACGCCGTGGCCCTGCCACTGGCCGACCTGTACGAGTCGCTCAACGCCGGCGCCGCGCCTGGCGCTATCGACTTCGACCCGGCCGCCTGCACGGCGCCGCTGCCCCGCAGCCCGCAGTGGCTTGACGGGTCGGCCTTCCTGAACCACGGCCGCCTGATGGAGGAAGCCTTCAACTCGCCGCCCATCCCGCTGTTCGACAGCGTGCCGGTGATGTACCAGGGCGCGAGCGACGACTTCCTGGGCCCGCACGACGACGTTCCCCTGCCCAGTGAGGCCGATGGCATTGATTTCGAGGGCGAGTTCGGCGTGGTCACCGGGCCGGTGCCGATGGGCGCCTCGCCCGAGGCCGCGCTGGCCTGCGTGCGCCTGGTCGTGCAGATCAACGACTGGAGCCTGCGCGCGCTGGGCCCGCACGAGATGAAGACCGGCTTCGGCTTCCTGCAGGCCAAGCCCTCCACCGCCTTCGCGCCGGTGGCGGTCACACCCGACGAACTGGGCGGTGCCTGGCGCGACGGCCGGGTGCAGATGCGGCTGCAGGTGCAGTGGAACGGCGAGCGCTTCGGCGAACCGCACGGCGGCGAGATGAACTTCCACTTCGGCCAGCTCATCGCCCACGCCGCCCGCACGCGCCGCCTCACCGCCGGCTGCATCGTCGGCTCGGGCACGGTCAGCAATGTGGCGCGCAGTGCGGGCTCGGCCTGCATCGCCGAGCGCCGAGTGATCGAGAAGATCGATCAGGGCGAGATCCGCACCGGCTTCATGAAGTTTGGCGACCGCGTGCGCATGCAGGCCGTGTTCGAGGATGGCCGTCCCGGCCCCTTCGGCGTGATCGACCAGCGCGTGGTGGCGGGGTGAAGGGAGCTCCGCGATGCATGTGCTAATCACGGGGGCGGCGGGGTTTCTGGGGCGGGCCCTGGCGCAGCGCCTGATGCCCGGCAGCCTGCTGGGCGACCGGGCCGTGACCCGGCTCACGCTGCTGGACCTGGCGCTCGAAGGTCAGCCGCCGGACGGCGTGCGGCACTGCGGGGGCGACATGGGCGACGCCGGCTGGCTGCGCGACGCCCTGAGCGGCGGGCCGCCCATCGACGCGCTGTACCACCTCGCCAGCATCCCCGGCGGCACGGCCGAACAGAACTACCCGCTGGCGCGCCGTGTGAACCTGGAGGCCACGCAGACCCTGCTGGAGCACGGCCAGCAGCAGGTGGCCGCCGGCCATGGCGCGCCGGTGTTCGTGTTCGCCAGCTCCATCGCGGTGTTTGGCCACCTGCCCGCACTGGTGGACGACGACTCGCCCACCCGCCCGCAGATGACCTATGGCACGCAGAAGCGCATCGGCGAGCTGTGGGTCGAGGATTTCAGCCGGCGCGGCTGGATCGACGGCCGGGCCGTGCGTATTCCGGGCGTGCTGGCCCGCCCGCCTGCGCGCACGGGCCAGCTCTCGGCCTTCCTAAGCGACCTCATCCGCGAACTGGCGGCGGGCCGGGCCTTCACCTGCCCGACCTCGCCCGGGGCCACCACCTGGGCCTCGTCGCTGCCCTGTGTGGTCGGGCAGCTGCAGCACGCGGCCTGTTTCGATGTCGCGGCCAGTGGGGCCCACCGGGTGCTGACGCTGCCCACGCTCCGCTTTGCCATGGCCGATCTGGTGCAGGCGGTCGGCCGTGTGCACGGAGTGCCCGCCGCCGACCTGGTGCGCTGGGCGCCCGATGAGCGCATCGAGGCCCTGTTCGGGCGCTTCCCGCCGCTGGTCACGCCGCGCGCCGAGGCCGCGGGTTTCAGGGCCGACGCCGACCTGGATGCGCTGGTGCGACAGGCGCTGGCGCTGGGTTGAAGGAGGGCGGTTGCAGACCATCCTCGATTCCAAGTGGCACCTGTTCGCGAAGGTCGCTGAACTGGGCAGCTTGTCGCGCGCCTCGGCCGCGCTGGACCTGCCCCAGTCGGTGGTCAGCCGGCACATCGCCCAGCTGGAGGCGGAGTCCGGCAGCCGGCTGTTCCGAAGGACCGGCCGCGGGGTGGTGCTGACTGAACTGGGCGAGCGCATCTACCCCCGTGTCAAGGCGCTGATCCGCGAGGCCGAACAGCTTGCCGACGACATCCGCACCAGCCGGGGCGTTCCCATGGGCGAGGTCCGTCTCGGCTTGCTGCCCTCGACCGTGGCCCTGCTCGCCGGCCCGCTCTTTGCCGAGTCCAGAAAGCGCTTCCCGGAGGTGCAGCTGCACATCACCGAAGGCTCCAGCGCGCAGCTTGAAGAGTGGCTCAACGAAGGCCGGCTGGACCTCGCGCTGCTGCTGCGCGAGGACCACACCGCGCGTGCAGACGAGCCGGTGCTGACCACGCTGCCGCTGCTGCTGGTTGTTCCCGTGGGGCACGCGCTCGCGGGGCGCCAGTCCATCGCCTTCAGGGACGTGCTGACCTTGCCCCTGGTGCTGCCCTCGCACCCCCACCCGCTGCGCGCGCGGCTGGAGACGCTGGCGCGGCAGCACGGCGCGGCGCTGACGGCCGCCGCGGAGGCCGACTCTATCCACCTACAGCACGAGATCGTGGCGCACGGCGGCGGCCTGGCCATCACGGCGGGCCAGCTGAGCGAACCACAGCGCCAGCGGCTGGTCACCTTGCTTATCGTCGACCCGGTGCTGCCCCGTTCGGTGGTGCTGGGCACCACGCTGCACCGGCCTTCCACGCAGGCCCTGCGCGAGGTGTCCCGGCTCATCCTGGAAACGGCGCCCGCCTTGCTGACGCCGTAAGGCCCGTGCGTTCAGCCATCCGGATTCCGGATAGCTGCTTTCGCGTCCAGAGGCTCGCTCAGAGGGGCACCGATCCCTAGCATGCGTCTCCATTCACAGGAGACATGCCTTGGGAACTTCCCACCCCGATGCGGCCATCGCCGTGCCGCCGACCCTCTTCCTTTCCGATGCCGACGTGGCTGGTCTGGCCGACTGGCCCTTGGCCATCCGCGCGCTGCGCCAGGCCTACGCCGGCCACGTGAGCCCGGCCATGGTGCCGCCGCGTTCCATGGCCCGCGGCGACGGCCTGTGGCTGCGCGCGCTCACCGCCGTGTCGCCCTCGGGCGGCCACCTGGGCTGCAAGCTGATCTCGGCGTCGATGACGCATCGCCGGGCCAGCTACCTCATCTCGCTGTTTGACCAGACCACCATGGGCCTGAGCGCCCTGATCGACGGCAACCGGATCACCGGCATCCGCACAGCCGCCACGGCCGCGGTCGCCGTCGACACCGCGGCGCCGCAGCGCCCGCTGCGCGTGGCCGTGATCGGCGCGGGCTTCGAGGCCCGCGGCCTGCTGCTGGCCCTGGCCTCGGTCCGCGAGCTGGCGGCTGTCCAGGTCTTCAGCCCCACGCCCGCCAGCCGCGAGCGCTTCGCCGCCGACATGCGCAGCCAAACCTCTCTGGAGGTGGTGCCGGTGGCTTCCCCGCAGGACGCGGTGCGAGGCGCCGACGTGGTGCTTTGCGCCGCGCGCAGCCGCGACGAGTCACCCGTGCTGCGGGGCGAGTGGCTGGAGCCCGGCATGACCGTGGTGTCCGTCGGTTCCACCCTGCCCGAGCAGCGGGAGGTGGACGAGCAGGTGCTGGCGCGGGCCGCACTCATCGTCGCCGACATGGTCGACGAAGTGGCGCACGACACCGGCGACCTGCTGGCCGCGCACCTGGCCGGTATCGATGTGTCGTCCAGGCTGGTCTCGCTCAGTGATTTCGTGTCGGGCCAGGTCGTGCGCCAGAACGCCTTCGACATCGTGGTCTACAAGTCCGTCGGCTCCGCCCTGCAGGACGTCGTCACCGCCGAGATGCTGCTGGCCCGCGCCCGCGAACAGGGCATCGGCACACCGCTCGCCCACAGCATCGTCCCCGTTTCCAAGTAACCGTCCTCCATCCAAAGGAACACCATGGCTTCTTACCAACGCCACGACGCCCGCGCCTGGGCCCGTGAACATCTGGTGGGCTGCTCCGCCGTCACCATCCCCAGCTTCAGCGCCGACTGCAAGCGTCTGAACGAGCGCGGCATCCGCCACGACATCGAGCTGACCAAGAAGCTGGGCTTCCGCTACACGCTGCTGTGCTCCGAGGTCGCGATCACCGCAGAAGAGAACGCGCAGTTCACCGCATTGGCGCGCGACACCGCCGGTGGCCAGCTGGGCCTGTTCTTTCATGCCGCGTTCGGCACGCTGGCCGACAACATCGAGGCCGTGAAGCTGGCCGAGAAGGCCGGCGCCGACCTGGTGCTGCTGTCGTATCCGTCGAACTTCTGGCCGACGAGCGAGCAGGAGATTTATGACTACACCAAGGCCTTCTGCGACGCCACCGACCTGGGCGTGATGCTGTTCCCCATTCCGACCTGGGGCTTCGAGCGCGTGCACCCGGCCGGCATGTCGGTGGAACTGGTGCGGCGCCTCCTGGCGGACTGCCCGAACATCGTGGCCATCAAGTCGGAGCAGGGCTTCCCGCTGCCCGCCGGCATCTGCGAGATGTACCACCACTTCCGTGAGGAGGTGGTGATCAGCTGCCCCATCGAGGCCGACGCGATCCCGCTCATGAGCCTGATGAAGCTGCAGTTCTCGGGCACCAGCAACACCCAGTGGATGGGCGATTACTACCCGCGCGCGTTTGAGCTGGCGCGCAGAGGCCGCTGGGAGGAGGCGATGCAGCTGTACTGGAAGGTGAACCCGGCGCGCCAGGCCAACACCGCGGCCTCGGCCGCGTCGGCGCCGGCCATCGGCGCGCTCAACCGCACGCAGTGGAAGTACCAGGACTGGCTGGCCGGCTTCAACGGCGGCCCCCTTCGCGCGCCCACGCTGCGCATCCCCGACCGATTCATGAAGTCGCTGCGCCAGGGCCTGGTGGCCTCGGGTTGCGAGGTCACGTCCGACCCCGACTCGGCGTTCATGACCGGCCGTCATCCCTGCTGAAGGCAACACCGACCAGCCAAGGAGCAACCATGATCAAGATGATGGCAGCCATCTGCCGCAAACCCGGCATGACGCATGCCGAGTACCTGGCCTACGTGCAGCATGTGCACGGCGCGATTTCGAAAGAGCATCCGGCCAAGCTGCGCCGCTATGTGCAGAACCACGTCTTCGACGGAGCGTTCGGCAGCAGCGCCGACAGCGTGCACACGATGACGATGGCGCGCGACTCGATCACCGAGCTGTGGTGGGACAGCCCGCAGGACATGCAGGCCAACTTCGCACACGAGCATGTGCGCACGAAGGTGGGGCCCGACGCGGCCAACTTCGCCGACGCCAGCCGCACGCTCAGCCTGGTGGCAGTGGAGGCCGAACAGCCGGTGCCGCAGCCCGGCCGCGCGGTCGGCGCCAAGGTCATGCAGTACCTGCGAATGGCCGAAGGCCTGGCGCTGCCGGCGTTCTTCGAGCGCTGGGCGCGGGCGCACGAACGCGCGCTGGCCGCGTCGCCCTTGGCCGCCGCCTCGATCCGGCGTTGCGTGCACAACCGCCAGGTCAGTGAGTTCAATCCGATGCTGGCGTACTTCGGCGCCAAGGACGTGCCCATCTACGAAGGCGTGGGCAGCCTGTGGTTCGACAGCACCGCTTCGGTGGGCACGTTCCGGGCGTACGAGAGCGCGTTGCTGGCGATCAATGCCGAAGCCGGGTGCGCGTTCTACGACCCCGCGCAGTCGTTCTTCGTCTGCGCGACCGAGGTGCTCATCTACGAGCGGCTCGAACCCTGAAACGGATGCGCACCATGAAGACCCTGCTCAAGGACCCCGGCCTCTGGCGCGAAGCCGCGCTGATCGACGGCCACTGGATCACCGACACGCCGCACGGCGCCTCGGACCTCTTCAATCCGGCGGATGGCTCGCTGCTGGCCCGCCTGCCACGCTGCAAGGAAGCCGAAACCACCCGCGCCGTGGAAGCGGCGGACAAAGCCTTCCGCGGCTGGCGCAAGACCACGGCCAAACACCGTTCGCAGATCCTGTACCGCTGGTGGCAGCTGATCGTGGACAGCAAGGACGACCTGGCCACGCTGATCACGCTGGAGGAAGGCAAGCCCCTGGCCGAAGCGCGCGGCGAGATCGACTACGCCGCCGGCTTCGTGCAGTGGTTCGCCGAAGAAGCCAAGCGCGTGCGCGGCGACGTGATCCCCGCTCCCAAGGACACGCAGCGCATCGTCGCCCTCAAGCAGCCCATCGGCGTCTGCGCGGCGATCACGCCCTGGAACTTCCCGGCCGCGATGATCGCCCGCAAGGCCGGCCCGGCGCTCGCCGCGGGCTGCACCATGGTGGTCAAGCCCGCTAGCCAGACCCCGCTGACGGCGCTGGCCCTGGGCGAACTCGCCCTGCGTGCCGGCGTGCCGGCCGGCGTGTTCAATGTGGTCACCGGCAGCGACACGCGCGCTATCGGCGGCGTGCTGACCGCGCACCCCCTGGTGCGCAAGCTCACCTTCACCGGCTCGACGGAAGTCGGCCGTGTGCTGCTGCAGCAGTCCGCCGCCACCATCAAGAAATGTTCGATGGAGCTGGGCGGCAACGCGCCCTGCATCGTGTTCGACGACGCCGACCTGGACCTGGCCGTGGAAGGCATCCTGGTGGCCAAGTTCCGCAACACCGGCCAGTCCTGCATCGCGGCCAACCGCGTGATGGTGCAGGACGGCATCCACGACGAATTGGCGCGGCGCCTGGCCGAGCGGGTGGCAGACCTGAAGGTCGGCCACGGGTTGGAGGAGGGCGTGCAGATTGGTCCGATGATCGACGCGGCCGCCGTGCGCAAGGTCGAGGCGCACGTGACCGACGCCGTCGCAGCGGGGGCGCGCGTGCTCACCGGCGGGCGGCGACACGCCCTGGGCGGCGGGTTCTACGAGCCCACGGTGCTCGCCGACGTGAGGCCCCAGATGGCCGTCGCGATCGAGGAGACCTTCGGCCCCGTGATGCCCCTGATCCGCTTCAGCGCCGACGACGAGGCGATCGCGATGGCCAACGACACCGAGTTCGGCCTGGCGTCCTACCTCTTCAGCCGGGACGCCTCGCGCATCTGGCGCACGGCCGAGGCCATCGAGTCCGGCATGGTGGGCATCAACACCGGCCTGATCTCCACCGAGGTCGCGCCCTTCGGCGGCGTCAAGCAGAGCGGCCTGGGGCGCGAAGGCTCCCAGTACGGCATCGACGAATTCCTTGAAATCAAGTACCTGTGCTGGGACGGCATCGACAACCACTGATCGTCCAGCTCTCGATTCACAACCAGGAGACTCCCATGTTTGATCCCTCCAGGCGCCGCCTGCTCCAGACACTTGCCGGCGCGGCCATGCTCGGCGCAACAGCCGCGGCGTCAGCGCAATCCGGTGCAAACGTCATCAAGGTGATCGTGCCCTTCGTGGCCGGTGGCATCACCGACCAGGTGGCGCGGGGCGTGCTGGACCGCGTGTCGAAGTCGCTGGCACAGACCCTGGTCATCGAGAACCGCCCTGGGGCGGGTTCGCGCATCGGCTCCGAGACCGTCATGCGCGCCGACCCGGACGGCACGACCCTGCTGTTCACCAACCCCAGCTACAGCATCCTGCCCATCACGGACACGGCGGTGAAGTACGATCCGGTGAAGGCGCTGGCGCCTGTGGCCCTGGTGGGCACCTACGGCCTGCCCGTGGTGGTGAGCAACCGGTTGCCCGTCAACACCCTCGGCGAGTTCATCGCCCACGCCCGGAAGCACCCCGGCCAGCTGAGCTACGGCAGCGCGGGCATGGGCAGCGGGGCCCACTTTGCTGGCGAGTTCTTCCAGAGCCTGACGGGCACCGAGATGGTCCATGTGCCGTACAAGTCCACCGCGGCCGCCATCATCGACGTCGCCGGCGGGGTGCTGGACCTGACCTTCGACGCCACCGCCAAGTCCTACGCCGACGCGGGCAAGGTGAAGATCGTCGCGGTCACGGGCAAACACCGCGACCCGCGCCTGCCGCTCGTCCCCACGGCGGCCGAGAGCGGCCTCAAGGACTTTGTCCTCGGGTCCTGGCTGGGCCTGTTCGCACCGGTGGGCACACCGGCTGCGGTGGTGGAGCGGTTGAACAAGGCGGTCAACGCGGCTCTGGCCGACCCTGGCCTGGTCAAACAGATGGAAGACCTGGGCATCACCGCCTCCAGCGGGTCGCCCTTGGCGCTGGGCAGCGCGGTCCAGCAGGACATGGTGCTCTACCGGCGCATCGCCAACGATGCCAAGCTGACGTTCAGGGAATAGGGCCGGACGGATGGGCAGGACGTGTCAAGGCGCCAGGCCCAGCTGGCGCTTCACATGCGCCAGCAGCCCCTCGCTGCCGTCCTCCACCAGGTCGAGCACGTGCTCGAACCCGTCCGGGCCACCCTGGTACGGGTCGGGCACGATGGGGCTGTCGTGCCGCTCGCAGAACTCGGCAAAACGGCGCAGCTTGCGTATGTGGCGGGGCGGGCACAGCCGCTCGGCCGCCACGTGGTTGTCCCAGTCCATCACCAGCACCAGGTCGAAGGCCTCGAAGTCGTCCGCTGTCAGCTGGCGCGCGCGCTGGTTCGAGAGGTCGTAGCCGCGCCGCTGGGCGTGCGCCTGGCTGCGGTGGTCGGGCGGGGCGCCCACGTGGTAGTTGTGGGTGCCCGCCGAATCGACCTCGACCCGCTCGGCCAGGCCGGCTTCGCGCACCTTGGCCTCGAACACGCCGTGGGCGGTGGGGCTGCGGCAGATGTTGCCCATGCAGACAAAAAGAATGCGGTAGGGGGAAGGGGTCAAAGCGTTCATGGCCTGCATTTGAACCGCAAATACGTGACTTTTCCGGGTATTCAACCCCGGGTGCCCGGGGCTATGCTGTCCACTGGGCTTGGTTCGCCGCTGTGGCGCGCCGGCACGGGCTTTCACTTCTCTTTCTGACACCGGGACCGACATGGCCAGCGATCTGGACACGGTGCGCGTGCTGCGCGCCCTCTTCAACGACCTGCCGCGCGCGCCGCAAGGCCTGTCGCACGAGGCGACGATGGACTGGATCCGTCGCACCATGACCGACTATCCGGGCGGTGATCTGGCCTACACGCTGGAGCACATCACCCGCAACTCGCTGCTGGACATCGTGCTGCGCCTGCGAGAAGACGGCTACCTCAAGGACGACGCAGCCTTCGACCAGGCGGTCGAGCAACTGTCCAAACCCGAAGGCCGCAAGACCTTCATGGACTGGATCATCAACGCCCAGAAGAGCGTGGACGCCACCGCGCGCCTGCTCAACCGCGCCAAACGCGCCTGGAGCGAGCCCGAGCCCCTGTTCGTGGCCGACCCCGTGGCGGTCAACCGCTTCATCGACGACCGCCCAACCGGGCCTGGCGCGATGTTCACCGAGTTCGCGATGCGCGACGACGTGCGCGAGGTCGGCGTTTTCGACACCGAGCCCGACGCCATCCACGAGTTCGACTGGGGCTTCATCACCGAGGAGCCCGGCGCCTGGAACGTCTACATCGCCGAGATCTGGCGCAAGGGCACCGTCGGTCACTTCGACCGCATGCTCGGCGCCTGGCGGCTGGAGACCACCCACGCCCTGCCCGAAGGCCAGCTGCGCGCACCGCACGTGCCACTGGGCCTGACCGAAGACATCGGCATCACCCGCTTCTGCGCCTTCACCCTGCACGCCAAGACCAATCCGGTCGATCCAGTCGTTCGCCGCTGGGTCGGCGAGGTGTTCATCACCCACATGCTGCCGGTGATGGCGGCGCGTGCGCTGGACGAGAACTACGACTTTCCGGCGCGGGTGATGGAGCTGAACTAGGCCCCCACGCTCCACCGCTGCGCGGGTCGCTACCCCCCGAGGGGGTGCGAATCCAGCTTGGGGCGGCCCGGCGCTGGATTCATAGGCCTCAAGCCTCGTACAGCTCCAGTGGCAAACCGTCCGGGTCGCTGAAAAAGGTGAAGTGCCGACCGGTGTATTCGTCCACCCGCACCGGCTCCACCGCCACCCCCTGCGCCTCCAGCCGCGCCTTGCAGGCCGGTACGTCCTCCACCACGAACGCCAGGTGCCGAAGGCCCTGCGCCTCGGGGTACGACGGGCGCGGCGGCGCACCAGGGAAGGAGAACAGCTCCACCTGCGAGCCGTCCGGCAGGCCCAGGTCCAGCTTCCAGGAATTGCGCGCTTCGCGGAAGTTCTCCGCAACGACCTTCAGACCCAGGACCTCGGTGTAGAAGCGCTTGGAGCGCTCGTAGTCGGAGCAGATGATGGCGGCGTGGTGGATGCGGGAGAGCATGGGCGTGAAGAAGAGAAGGTGCTCGGGTGAACGCCAGGTTCAGGCATCGGCCGCTTGCATGGGATAGAAATGCCGGCAACCGCGCCACTCTTGAACAGGCTGATCATCGATGTACGCGGTTGGCTTGGGGAGGAAGCCGGTGAAACAGTCTGAGAGCCCCAGTTCTTTGGCGGTCTCCCGGCAATAGTCGCTCCCGCCCGAGCTCCATAGGAACAAGGTCGCGCCCTCCGCATGCAGCCGACGTACCTGAGTGACAACCGAGGGCATGGGAATCCGTTTCGTTCCTACGGATCTCACCAGTGTTTCGTCGACATCGATGAATACAACTTGTTGATTCATAGGAGGCTTAGCTGGGTTTGTGGGCGGTCAGTTCCTGGCGCAGTCGCTCCAGCAAGTGACCAAGCCGATTTTGCCCAGAGCCATCCTGGCCGGCACCCCAGAAGTGATCGAATGGTGAGGCCTCCACCAGCGGCCGGGTGCCGGTGCCAAGCAAGAGCGACTGGAGCGCCGGGCGCTGGAACTTGAGGCGCAGCGCTTGGTACATCACGTCTTCGCGAACCGCCTCCCAGTCTGCGCGAATGGGAATGCGCGGCTTTGCCCCAGTGCTCGCGCATCTCTGGGGCTGGACGCGCGACGAATGCGTTCGCGGTGTTCAGGGTCCAGGGTCGAGGAACTTCTGCGCCTGAAAGAAATGCTCCACCGTTGGCCAGTAGACGCCGTCGTATTCAAATCCGAACGGAGCGAAATTGGACAGTTCGTAGAACGGGTCGTTCTTTGTGTAGAAGTAGACAGGCTCTGTCGTCATGCGTTCAACCTGGGCTGTCGGGGGCAGCGTGGCCTATCCGGCTTCATGCCACAGGATGGCCGAGGCGACCAGCCTCGCCTTCGAACCACTTGAGAAAAGCGCGTATGGAAGCGGATACAGGGAACATCGAGACGCGCAAAACGATGCCCTTGGATGGAGGAAGGGACAGATTCAGGATGCGGACCTGTTGCTCGGGGGTACACACGATGAAAGATTTGCCGTCCCGATCGAACTGTTCGCCCCAGTTGGTGAGAAAGTTGAATCGGCCATAGGTCTGCGCATCCTGGGTTATCTGCGCCATCGTGCGGTTGTCTTCGATGGCGACATCTCCGTGATGGCCGTAGAGTTTTTCGTCTAGCAGATTCCAAAGGTCTCGGTCGGACAAGTCGGCAAATTCGGCGCGCCACAGAGAATGGAGATTTGCCAAAACTGACCGGAAGCCGTCATAGCTGTCGTACAAGCCGCAATGCTCTTCAGCAAAGTCGCCGATACATACATCCTCACACCAGATACACAAGCGACCCCACGCCGCCGATGGCGCTTGCAGATGTGGCTCCACCATGGCTTCTATGGCAAAGGTGCGTCGGTCTCCGAACAGCATGGTCTGATGAGGTGTTGGACTGAACTGATTGTCACCCCCACACCGCATCCAACGCCCCCAGCGCCGCCGCGATCACCGGTTCTCCCGCTCGCTCCGCCAGGCACACGAACCCCAGGTCGCATTCCAGCGCCACCTGGTCCGCCACTACCAGGCCGTGCGCCTGCGCCTCGCGCATCGCGATCGCGTCGCGCACGAGACTGAGGCCCACACCGCTTTTCACCAGATCCAGCATCGACGCCTCCTGATCGACCAGCGCGACGCGGCGCGGTTCGATGCCGGTGAGCGACCCCGGGCCGAACACGCGGCGCTGCAGCCGGTGGTGGGCGCTGGCCGGGGGCGTGGCGAGCCAGGGCAGGGCGGCCAGCGCCTTCCAGTCCCGGCCTTTCACCTGCGGCCCCCAGCCGGCGGGCGCGAGCACGCGGTAGGTGAAGCGGGTCAGCGCGCGCAGCCGGTAGGGTGGGCCGAGCGGGTCCTGCGGCAGGTCGAGGAAGAAGCCGACGTCGAGTTCGCCGCGCGCGATGCGCGCCAGCACGTCGCCGCTCATGCCCTGGCCCAGTTCGGTGTGCACCTGCGGCGCGGTTTCGACCAACTGCTTGAGGAAGGCGCCCAGGCGGGTGAATTCGGGGTCGAGGATGGTGCCGATGCGCAGCGTGCCGCGTACGGTCTGGTGCAGCGCGGCGGCGGCCTGGCCGAAGTCCGAAAGGGCGGCCAGCGCACGGTCGGCCAGCGGCAGCAGGGCGGCGCCGTCGCGAGTGAGCGCCATACCCTGCGGCGTGCGCGTGAACAGCTGCAGCCCGGTGGCCTCGGCCAGGGTCTTGAGCTGCAGGCTCACCGCCGGCTGGCTCAGGTGCAGGCGCAACGCGGCGCGCGAGACATTGCCTTCGCGCGCGACGGCGACGAAGGCGCGCAGGGTCTGCGGGTCGGTGGTTGGCAGGCGGGCGGGTGGGTTCATTATTTGCCGAGCTTATACCTAGGCTTGGTGGATTTCATTGGAAGTCGAAGGGCGAATCGGGCACAGTGCCGAACGTTTACCGGGCTGCGTCATGAGCCCGACCAATGACGAACGAGGAGACCCCGCGCATGAGCGAAGCCGCCACCACCTTTGACTACATCGTCGTCGGCGCCGGCACGGCCGGCTGCTTGCTGGCCAATCGGCTCTCGGCGAATCCGTCCAGGCGCGTGCTGCTGATCGAAGCCGGCCGCAAGGACGATTACCACTGGATCCACATCCCGGTGGGTTACCTCTATTGCATCGGCAACCCGCGCACCGACTGGCTCTTCCAGACCGAGGCTGATCCGGGGCTGAACGGCCGGAAGCTGCGCTACCCGCGCGGCAAGACGCTGGGCGGCTGTTCGAGCATCAACGGGATGATCTACATGCGCGGCCAGGCGCGCGACTACGACCAGTGGGCGCGGCTGACAGGCGATAGCGACTGGCGCTGGGAACGCTGCCTGCCGGACTTCAAGGCGCATGAGGACCACCACCGGCTCGACCGCTACACCGAAGGCCAGGGCGATGCCGGGTTCGCCGCGCTGCACGGCCACCGCAGCGTGGCCAGCACGGGCGAGTGGCGCATCGAGAAACAGCGCCTGCGCTGGGACGTGCTCGACGCCTTCGCCGAGGCGGCGGTGCAGGCCGGCATCCCGGCTACCGACGATTTCAACCGCGGCGACAACGAGGGGGTGGGCTACTTCGAGGTGAATCAGAAGTCGGGCTGGCGCTGGAACGCGAGCAAGGCCTTCCTGCGCCCGGTGATGCACCGGCCCAACCTCACGGTGTGGACACAGACCCAGGTGGAGCGCCTGCGGCTGGAGCGCGATGCGGCGGGTGCGCTGCGCTGCACCGGCGCCGATCTGGTGAGCCACGGCCAGCGCGTGCGCGTGGCGGCCACGCGCGAGGTGGTGCTCAGCGCTGGCAGCATCGGTTCGGTGCAGGTGCTGCAGCTCTCGGGCATCGGCCCCTCTGCGGTGCTGCAGGCCGCGGGCGTGGCGCCGGTGCACCACCTGCCCGGCGTGGGCGAGAACCTGCAGGACCACCTGCAGATCCGCTCGGTCTACAAGGTGCAGGGCGCCAAGACGCTCAACACCCTGGCCAACTCGCTCTGGGGCAAGGCGGCCATCGGCCTGGAATACGCGCTGCGGCGCAGCGGGCCGATGAGCATGTCGCCCAGCCAGCTCGGCGCCTTCACGAAAAGCGACCCGTCGCAGCCGCACGCCAACATCGAATACCACGTGCAGCCGCTCAGCCTGGATGCGTTTGGCGAGCCGCTGCACCCCTTCCCGGCCTTCACCGCCAGCGTCTGCAACCTCAACCCCAGCAGCCGCGGCCATGTGCGCATCAAGTCGCCGCGCTTAGAGGACGCGCCGGCCATCGCGCCCAACTACCTCGCCACCGAGGACGACCGGAAAGTGGCGGCCGACAGCCTGCGCGTGACGCGCCGCATCGTGGAACAGCCGGCGATGGCGAAGTACCGGCCTGAGGAGTTCAAGCCCGGCGTGCAGTACCAGAGCGACGAAGAGCTGGCGCGGCTGGCCGGCGACATCGCCAGCACCATCTTCCACCCGGTGGGCACGACCAGGATGGGGCGCGGGGACGATGCCATGGCCGTGGTCGACAGCCACCTGCGGGTGCGCGGCGTGGCCGGGCTGCGCGTGGTGGACGCGGGCGTGATGCCGACCATCACCAGTGGCAACACCAACAGCCCCACATTGATGATTGCGGAGAAGGCGGCGCGCTGGATCGTGTCCGGTCAGTAAAGATCCGGACACAGGCTCGCTGCCGCGGGGTGGGCTGCCTACACTGGCGCCCTGGCGGGCGCCGCAGGCGCGCCCGCCGAGCCTGCACTCGCCATGTCCGATCCCGCTGCTTCCCCCCTTCCCATCCGCTGCCTGCTGGTCGACGACGACCCCAGCATCCGCGAACTGCTCACCGGTTTTCTCCAGCCCTTCGGCATGCGGCTGGACGCGGTCGCCGATGGTGCGGCCATGCGCCAGCGCCTGCCGTCGCACGATGTCGACGTGCTGCTGCTGGACCTGATGCTGCCCGGCGAAAGCGGGCTGGACCTGTGCCAGTGGGTCAAGCGGGTGCAGCCCAGTCTGCCTGTGATCATGCTGACCGCGCAGGGCGACACGCTCTCGCGCGTGCTGGGTCTGGAGCTGGGCGCCGACGACTACCTGCCCAAGCCCTTCGAGCCGCGTGAGCTGGTGGCGCGCATCCGCGCCGTGCGGCGCGGTGCTTGGGCCACTCCCCAGGCCCAGGCCCAGGCGTCGGTGGCGGTGCGCATCGGTGGCTGGCGCTTCGACCGCGTGCAGCGCCGGCTCTACGACCCCGAGGGCGTGATGCACACGCTCTCGGCGGCCGAGTACCGGTTGCTGGTGGCCTTCGTCGACCACCCCGACCAGGCGCTCTCGCGCGACCGGCTGCTGGAGCTGACCCGTGCGCCGGGGGTGGAGGCCAACGAGCGCAGCATCGACCTGGCCGTCTCGCGCCTGCGCCACAAGCTGGGCGATCCCGACGCGCAGCACGGTCTCATCCGCACCCTGCGGGGCACGGGTTACCTGTTTGCACCCCGGAGGGCCGCGCCGTGAACCTCACCGCCTGGCGCGAACGCCTGCGCCGCATCGACACCCTGTTCCTGCGCCTGTTCCTGCTGATGTGGGTGACCCTGGTGATCAGCCACCTGTTCGCCTTTTCGGTGGTCTCGCCGGCCGGTACCGGCTGGGTCGCCCGTCTGCCGTCCGAGGGCGTGTCGGCCCTGCCGCCGCTGCCGTCGCTGCCACCGGTGGGGCCGCTGGAAGTCGGCGGGCCGCGCAACGGGGGTGCGCCACCACCCGTGCCCATGGCGGACCTTCCGCTGCGCAACAGCCAGCCGCTGCCGGGCATGCCCACGCGCAGCCTCTGGCTGGACTTTGCGCTGCGCGCGCTGCTCATCGGCGTGGGCGCGGCCATCGGCGCGCGCTGGCTCTCGGCGCCAATGCGCCGGCTGGCCCAGGCCTCGACCAAGCTGTCGCAGGGCCTGGCCGAAGGCCGCGATCCGCCTGCGCTCGACGAGGGCCGCGGCACGGCCGAGGTGCGAGCGTCGGCGCAGGCCTTCAACCGCATGGCGCAGGCACTCAAACTGCAGTTCGAGCAGCGCAGCCTGCACATGGCGGCGGTCTCGCACGACCTGCGCACGCCGCTCACCCGGCTGCGCCTGCGGCTGGAGCAGCTGCCGCAGGCGGCCGCGCAGGCCGCGGCGCAGGACATCCGCGCCATGGACGAGCTGATCGACGCCTCGCTGGCGGTGGTACGCGAGCAGTCCACCGGCGCGCCGCCAGCGCGGATGGACCTGGGGGCGCTGCTGCAGTCGCTGGTCGACGACCGTGCCGAGCAGGGGCAGGCGGTGACGCTGGCCGCTCTCCCGGCAGCGGCGCCACCGATGCGGGTGCTCGCACGTCCGGCCTCGCTGCGCCGCATCGTGGAGAACCTGGTCGACAACGCGCTGCGCTACGGGCGGGTAGCGCGGCTGGACGTCCGGCTGGCTGGTGACGGCGCCGATGGCCATGTGCGGGTGACGGTGGACGACGACGGCCCGGGCATTGCGCCCGAACTCATCCCGCAAGTGCTGCGGCCCTGGGTGCGGCTGTCGAGCGGCGAGGGCGCCTCGGGGAGCGGTCTTGGTCTGGCGATTGCCCACGACCTGGCGCAGCGCGAGGGCGGCCGCCTGCTGCTGGAGAACCGGGCCGAGGGCGGCCTGCGCGCCACCCTGGTCCTGCCGGCGGCCTGATTCGCCCGCCGGGGTGGCGGCCTGTGTCGGGGCAGACACACACTGCCGACATCCGCTTCACAGGCGCGGACCAGCATCCGGGGCATGAACACCGTGCCCCATGCCTTTCCTCCCATCACTTTCCGTGAGGCCCCCGCCGTCGCACTGCATCCGCCCAGGGCGCTGCTGGCGGTGCAGCCCACGCACCGGCCCTACCCGGTGCGCGAGTTCGTTGATGCGTCACCGGCGCGGGGCAGCGACCTGGCCCACCAGAGCCCCGGCGTGCCGCTGACCCTGGCGCTGCGCCTGCAGGACAGTGGTGGCCAGGCGGTCCAGCGCGCGGCGGTCTACATCTGGCACTACGACCCCTGCTGCTGGACCCTGGACACGGCCGCCGACGACCTGCGCACCGTCGCGCTGATGCGGGGTGTGCAGCTGAGCGACGAACAGGGCGAGCTCTGCTTCCACACCGTCTACCCCGGCCGCTACCTCGACAACAGCGTGCCGGTCTACCTGCGGGTCTATTTCAACGACGGCCGGCACGTGGTGGCGCGCGCTGATGGCTGCCTGCTGCTGCCCACATTGCCGCCAGAAGAGGAAGAGGCGCTGCAGATCGCACCGCTGGCCCTGCCCACGCTGCGCAAGCCGCCGTGCCTGGACATGCAGCACACCCGCACGCTGCGGCCGGACCGTGTGGTGGCCGACCTGGGCGGTGGCGGCCTGCGCGCCGAACTCACCCTGGGCCTGGCCCTGGACCGCGCGCCCGCCCAGCGGCACCACTGAATCAGCAGACCCTGCGGAGAACCCGATGACCCCCCATGGATTGAGACACGACCTGAACGCCCTGACCCGTCAGCGCATCGACCGCCGCGGCAGCCTTCGCTGGCTCTCGGGCGCGGTGCTGGGCGCCACCCCACTGCTGGCCCTGCCGGGTTGCGGGGGCGGCGACACGGACGACGACATCAGCGACTCGGGCATTGCCGGCAGCTGCAGCACCACACCCGGGGAGACGGCGGGGCCGTACCCGGCCGACGGCACCAGCGCCTCCGGCCAGCGCCTGAACGCGCTGACGCTCAGCGGCATCGTGCGCAGCGACATCCGCCGCAGCGTGGGGGGTGCCGACGGCCTGGCCCTGGGGGTGCCCCTGACGGTGCAGCTCACCCTGGTCGATGTGGCGGCGTCGTGCGCGCCGCTGGCCGGCCGGGCGGTCTACCTCTGGCACTGCACGCGCGACGGCAGCTATTCCCTGTATTCGGGCGGGCACACGCAGGAGAACTACCTGCGCGGGGTTCAGGTCAGCGACGAGGACGGCGTGGTGCGCTTTTCCACCATCTTTCCGGGTTGCTACAGCGGCCGCTGGCCGCACATCCACTTCCAGGTCTACGACAGCCTGGACGACGCACTGGACGATTCGGTCACCGGCGACCATGGCCTGGTGTCCCAGCTGGCGCTGCCGGCCGAGGCCTGCGAGCAGGTGTACGGCGTGGCCGCCGGCTATGCGGCCAGCGTGAACCACTTCGCCGGCGTCTCGCTCGCCAGCGACAACGTGTTCGGCAACGACGGCGCCGTGCGCCAGCTCGCCACCGTCGAGGGCAGCGTCGGCGACGGATTCGTGGCGACGCTGCAAGTGGCGCTGGCCGCCTGAGAAGCCGCGGCTGAGCGTGGCGGCCAGGAAATCAGCGCCGGGCCGCCCCAAGCTGAATTCGCGCCCCCTTGGGGGGCAGCGACCCGCGCAGCGGTGGAGCGTGGGGACTTGTTATCTGAGACGGCCGACGTAGCGGGCGCTGGGATCACCGGCCGCTGCCAGGGGCGCCGGTGCCGACACCGGCGCACTGGGCCGGCGCACCGGAATCACCAGCGATTCCAGCCGCTCGGCCAGGGGCAGCAGCTCGTCCAGGCCGTCTTCGCGCGCCCGCTCGCGGGCGAAGCTCACGACCGCCTGCGCATATTCCACGTTGTTCACCATCCACTCGGTATCGGTCACGCGGCCGGTCTTGCGGCGCAGCAACACGTGGAGGTGGGCGGCGGCGGCGAATGCATCGTTTTGCGACATGGTGTTTTCCTCTTCCAACGACGCGCGCTGCGCTGCATTTCCTGTGCCATCGGTCCCGGGCACCAAGGGAAAGCCCGGATGCACGGGTCTGGTGCGGGCGGCTACAGTACCGCCACTCGCAAACGGCGCCAGACGCCGCGACCGCGGGGGACCGAGGAGACAACCCAGTCCTATCCAGAACAAATCCTTCAGCGTCCCAAGAGATGCACCGAATCATCAGCCGACCCCTGCGGGTCGGCTTTTTTTTGTCCATGCGGCGAGCGGTGGCTGGATATCTGGGTGGAAGTTTGACTTCCATTTTGTTTCAGGAAATGGAAGGATTAAGAATATCCTGAATGGTGGATGGCAATGGCGATCTACCGGTCTTTGAAAATATTTGTTTCCTGACAACGGTTTACAAGCCATTGTCGGTGTTTTCCCTTGGTGGCCACATCGTGGCCCGCGGATTGCGAACGGTCACACACCTGCCCATTCCCAGCGTTTGCGGGCGGGACCCGGATCCGCCCCACACAGCCCACGGAGACACCACCAGATGGAAACCTTTTACGAGGTCATGCGCCGCAAAGGCATTTCGCGCCGCAGTTTCATGAAGTACTGCTCGCTCACCGCCACCTCGCTGGGGCTGGCGCCGAGCTTTGTGCCCCAGATCGCCCACGCCATGGAGAACAAGCCGCGCACCCCGGTGCTCTGGCTGCACGGCCTGGAGTGCACCTGCTGCACCGAGGCCTTCATCCGTTCGGCCCACCCGCTGGCCAAGGATGTGGTGCTCTCCATGATCAGCCTGGACTACGACGACACCCTGATGGCCGCCGCCGGCCACCAGGCCGAGGCGATCCTCGAAGAGATCATGACCAAGTACAAGGGTCAGTACATCCTGGCGGTGGAAGGCAACCCGCCGCTGAACGAAGACGGCATGTTCTGCATCCAGTCGGGCAAGCCCTTCATCGACAAGCTCAAGCATGTCGCCAAGGACGCTAAGGCCATCATCGCCTGGGGTTCGTGCGCCAGCTGGGGCTGCGTGCAGGCCGCCAAGCCCAACCCGACCCAGGCCACGCCGATCCACAAGGTCATCACCGACAAGCCCATCATCAAGGTGCCGGGCTGCCCGCCCATCCCCGAGGTGATGACGGGCGTGATCACCTACATGCTGACCTTTGACCGCATCCCCGAGCTGGACCGCCAGGGCCGCCCGAAGATGTTCTACAGCCAGCGCATCCACGACAAGTGCTACCGCCGCCCGCACTTCGACGCCGGCCAGTTCGTCGAAGCCTGGGACGACGAGTCCGCTCGCCGCGGCTACTGCCTCTACAAGGTGGGCTGCAAGGGCCCGACCACCTACAACGCCTGCTCCACCGTGCAGTGGAACGAAGGCACCAGCTTCCCGATCAAGGCCGGCCACGGCTGCATCGGCTGCTCCGAAGACGGCTTCTGGGACAAGGGCTCGTTCTACGACCGCCTGACCGACATCCACGCCTTCGGCATCGAGGCCAACGCCGACCAGATCGGTGGCACGGCGGCCGGCGTGGTGGGCGCCGCGGTCGCGGCGCACGCCGCCATCTCGGTGGCCAAGCGGGCGCGCGACACGTCCAAAGAGAAATCGAAGAACCACGCCTGAGGCCAGGAGAACACGACATGGGTGCTTACGAAACGCAGGGCTTCAAGCTCGACAACTCCGGCCGCCGCGTGGTGGTCGACCCCGTGACCCGCATCGAGGGCCACATGCGCTGCGAGGTCAACCTCGACAGCAACAACGTCATCCGCAACGCCGTCTCCACCGGCACCATGTGGCGCGGCCTGGAAGTGATTTTGAAAGGCCGCGACCCGCGCGATGCCTGGGCCTTCGTGGAGCGCATCTGCGGTGTCTGCACCGGTTGCCACGCGCTGACCTCGGTGCGTGCGGTGGAAGACGCACTGGGCATCAAGATCCCGCTGAACGCCCACCTGATCCGCGAGATGATGGCCAAGACCCTGCAGGTCCACGACCACGCGGTGCACTTCTACCACCTGCACGCGCTGGACTGGGTGGACGTGGTCTCGGCCCTGAACGCCGACCCCAAGAAGACCAGCGACCTGCAGCACCTGGTCTCGCCCTCGCACCCACTGAGCTCGCCCGGCTACTTCCGCGACGTGCAGAACCGTCTCAAGAAGTTCGTCGAAAGCGGCCAGCTGGGTCCGTTCAGCAACGGCTACTGGGGCTCCAAGGCCTATGTGCTGCCGGCCGAGGCCAACCTGATGGCCGTGACCCACTACCTGGAGGCCCTGGACCTGCAGAAGGAATGGGTCAAGGTGCACACCATCTTCGGCGGCAAGAACCCGCACCCGAACTACATGGTCGGTGGCGTGCCCTGCGCGATCAACCTCGACGGCGACGGCGCTGCCGGCGCGCCCATCAACATGGAGCGCCTGAACTTCGTCGAAGCCCGCATCAAGGAAATGATCGAGTTCAACAACAACGTCTACATCCCGGACGTGCTGGCCATCGGCACCATCTACAAGCAGGCCGGCTGGCTCTACGGCGGTGGCCTCTCGGCCACCAACGTGGCCGACTACGGCACCTACGAGAAGGTGCCGTACGACCACAGCACGCACCAGCTGCCCGGCGGCGTGATCCTGGACGGCAACTGGGACAAGATCGAACCGATCGACCCGCGCGACCCCGAGCAGGTGCAGGAGTTCGTGACCCACAGCTGGTACACCTACGGCAACGACAGCAAAGGCCTGCACCCCTGGGACGGCATCACCGAGCCCAACTACAAGCCCGAAGGCCCGAACTTCAAGGGCACGCGCACCAAGATCGAGCAGCTCGACGAGTCGGCCAAGTACTCGTGGATCAAGTCGCCGCGCTGGCGCGGCCACGCGGTCGAGGTCGGCCCGCTCTCGCGCTACATCCTGGGTTACGCCCACGCTCTGCAGGGCAACAAGTACTGCCAGCGTGTCAAGGAGCAGCTGGAGAGCTCGGCCGTGGCCATCAACAGCGCCATCCCCAAGGCGCTGGGCCTGCCGGAGACCAACTACACGCTCAAGCAGATGCTGCCCAGCACCATCGGCCGCACCCTGGCCCGTGCGCTGGAGAGCCAGTACTGCGGCGAGATGATGATGGACGACTTCCGCCAGCTGGTGCAGAACATCAAGAACGGCGACACGTCCACCGCCAACGTCGAGAAGTGGGACCCCGCCACTTGGCCCAAGGAAGCCAAGGGCGTGGGCACGGTCGCTGCACCGCGCGGCATGCTGGGCCACTGGATCAAGATCAAGGACGGCAAGATCGAGAATTACCAGTGCGTGGTGCCCACCACCTGGAACGGTTCGCCGCGCGACGCCAAGGGCCAGATCGGCGCCTTCGAGGCCTCGCTCATGAACACGCCCATGGTCAACCCCGAGCAGCCGCTGGAGATCCTGCGCACCCTGCACAGCTTCGACCCCTGCCTGGCCTGCTCCACCCACGTGATGAGCCCGGACGGCCAGGAAATGGCCCGCGTCACGGTGCGCTGAGCGGCCCACGGAACAACGACGAGGAGAAACACATGCAAGCGAAACACATCCGTCGCGTGGCCACCGCCGCGCTGCTGGCCGGCCTGGCCGGCGCCGCACAGGCCCACCCGGGCCATGGCACCACCAGCCTGATGGAAGGCCTGGTGCATCCCTTCGGACTGGACCACCTGCTGGCCATGGTGGCCGTGGGCGTCTGGTCGGTCAGCGCGCTGCCGCAGGGCAAGGCCTGGCAGGGCCCGGCCGCCTTCCTGGCGGCGCTGGTCACCAGCGCCGCGCTGGGCGCCGCCGGCGTGACGCTGCCGTTCCTGGAACACGGTGTGGCGCTGTCGGTGGTGCTGTTCGGCGCCATGCTGGTGCTGGCCCGCCGTCCTATGGCCGCACCGCTGGGCCTGGGTCTGGTCGCCGCGGCGGCCTCGCTGCACGGCCTGGCGCATGGCGCAGAAACGCCCGCCACCGGCTTTGCCGGCTACGCCATCGGCTTCCTGGCCACCACCGCGGCCCTGCACCTGGGCGGCGTGGGCGTGGGCCTGTCCATCCGCCGCTGGCTGGCCGCGCGCAGCGGTCTGGCCCTGGGTGGTCTGGGCGCGCTGCTCGGCGGCGCCGGCCTGGTCCTCTTCGGCCAGCTGGCCGCCTGACGGTTCCACCCCTCGCACAGGAGATCACCATGTCCTCCCTGTCCGCACAAGAACTGGCCCAGCAGCGCCTGGCCGATGTCACCGGCATCGACGAGAGCGCTGTCTCGCACGGCCAGTCCACCAAGTCGGTCTACGTCTACGAAGCCCCGGTGCGCGTCTGGCACTGGGTCAACGTGGCCGCCATCACCGTGCTGTGCCTCACTGGCTACTTCATCGGCAAACCCCTGCCGACCATGCCCGGCGAGGCCAGCGCGAACTACCTGATGGGCTACATCCGCTTCGCGCACTTCACGGCCGGCTACATCCTGGCCATCGGCCTGATCGGGCGCGCCTACTGGGCGCTGGTGGGCAACCACCATGCACGCGAGCTGTTCTGGGTGCCGCTGTTCCAGAAGGCCTATTGGGGCGAGATCCTCACCATGCTCAAGTGGTACGCCTTCATCATCCCGCGGCCTGGCCGCTACGTGGGCCACAACCCGCTGGCGCGGCTGGCCATGTTCTCGGGCTTCCTGATGCTGATGATCTTCATGATCCTCACCGGCTTTGCGCTCTACAGCGAAGGCTCGCAGGCCGGCTCGTGGCAGGACAAGCTGTTCGGCTGGGTGATCCCGCTGTTCGGGCAGAGCCAGGACGTGCACACCTGGCACCGCCTGGGCATGTGGGCCATGATCATCTTCATCACCCTGCACGTCTACGCCGCGATCCGCGAAGACATCATGGGCCGCCAGTCCATCGTGTCCACGATGATTTCCGGCCGTCGGACCTTCAAGGATTGACGTCGTGAACAAGGTCGCCGCCAGCTGGTCGATTCCCCCGCGTGGTGTGCCGGTGCGCGCGCCGCTGCACCCGGGGCGGCTGCTGGCGCGCACCTGCCTGGCGCCGCTCTCGCTCAACCAGAGCGAGGCGGCCCGGCTGCTGGGCCTCTCGCGCCGCCGCCTGCACGAGCTCGTGCACGGCCAGCGGGCGATGTCGCCCGACACCGCCATCCGTTGTGCGCGCCAGTTCGGCATCGACGCCGGCTTCTGGCTCGCGCAGCAGGCCGCCTGGGACAGCTTCCACGCCTGGAAGCGCCTGTCATCGGGCTCGGCCAAGTCCTCTTCCCCCCGCTGATTTCATACAGGGTTGCCTGCCATGAGCGCCATTCCGACCGAATCCACCTGTCACCCCGGTGGTGACACCTCGCCGGCCCGCATCGTCGTACTGGGCATCGGCAACCTGCTCTGGGCCGACGAAGGCTTCGGCGTGCGCTGCATCGAAGCGCTGCAGCGTCGCTGGGAGTTCGCCGACCATGTGCAGCTCATCGACGGCGGCACGCAGGGCCTGTACCTGATCCAGCACGTGCAGGAGGCCGACGCGCTGCTGATCTTCGACGCCATCGACTACGGTCTCGAACCCGGCACCTTGAAAGAGGTGCGCGACGACGAGGTGCCGCGCTTCATGGGCGCCAAGAAGATGAGCCTGCACCAGACCGGCTTCCAGGAGGTGCTGTCGCTGGCCACGCTGACCGGCAAGTACCCGCAGCGCGTGCTGCTGATCGGCTGCCAGCCGCAGGAGCTGGAAGACTACGGCGGCAGCCTGCGCCCGGTCGTCAAGGCCGCGATGGAAACCGCGCTGGCGCTGGGCGTGGCCGAACTCGAACGCTGGGGTGCGCGCCCGGTGGAACGCCAGACCCCGCTGGCCCCGCGCGAGGCCGTGACGCTGGACGAGCTGGCCCTGACCGCCTACGAGGCGCAGCGCCCCGCCGCCGAGGCCGCCTGCCGTCTGGGCGACGAACGCTTCTTCCCCGAGAACCACTGACATGTGTATCGGCATCCCCATGCAGGTGATCGAGGTCGACGGCCGCTTCGCGCTGTGCGAAGGCCGCGGCGAGCGCCGCCGCATCAACACCGCCCTGGTCGGCGATGTGGCGCCGGGCGACTGGTTGCTGGTGTTCCTGGACGACGCGCGCGAGGCCATCGACGCCGACCGCGCGGCCGAGGTGAACGTCGCGCTGGACCTCGTGCTCGGTGCCATGCAGGGCGCCGACCTTTCGGGCGGCATCGACTTCGCCCTGCCGTCACAGATGAGCCCCGAACAAATGCGTGCGCTCACGGGCGCCTGAACACAAGGAGACAACATGATTGAGACCACAGAAGCCCACGCACCGCTGGTGCAACGCCTGGCCCGCGACTTCGGCGCCGCCTGGGTCGACGAGACCAGCGTGGCCGACTGGACCGCCGGCGGCGGCGACCGCGTCGTGCTGCTGGCCGGCGACCCGGTGCGCTTTCCCGAAGGCGTGGACGTGGCGGCCGTGCTGCCCGAGCTGATGAAGTCCTTCCCGAACCGCTTTGCTGTGGCCGTGGTGCCGCGCGACAGCGAGGACGCGGTGGCGCGCCGCTACGGCTCGCAGCGCTGGCCCTCGCTGCTGTTCTTCCGCGACGGCCAGTACGTCACCGCCATCGCCGGTATGCAGGACTGGGACGTGTACCTGTCTGGCGTCGCCGCCGCCCTGGCCATGCCGCCCTCGCGCCCGCCCACCATCGGCATCCCGGTGGTCAGCCAGACCGGTGGCGCCGGCAGCAGCTGCCATTGAGCCCGCCGACCGAACCCCCCACCAGGAGACCGCATGAAAGCCTTCCCCATTCCCGTCGTCGCCCTCGGCCCCGGCACCCAGACCGAGGACGAGCACCTCGACTACCTGCCCATGCCCAAGGACATGGACACCTACCGCGCGCCCATGCTGCCCGAGCCCGAGGAGATCGCCGGCCGCGCGGCCGCGCGCGGGGCCCTGGTCCGGGTGCTGGCGTTGCTGGACCAGGCCGCCGACGGCGCGGCCGGCGGACAGGTGAGCCTGCTGGACCTGCCGCCCGAGGACCGGCTGCTGGTCAACCAGGTGATGGGCGAGGGCGAGGCCAGCGCCATCGTGCGCGAGGAGTCCTCGCCGCTGGAGGTGCGCATCCAGGAATCGGTGTTCGCCGGGGTCTGGCGCCTCATGACCTTCAACGGCGCCGCGCTGGTCGACGATGTGATCGAGGTCGGGCCGGTGCCGGCCCTGCTGCGGGTGGTGGCCGCGGAAGACGCCGAGCGCGAGTACCAGCCCTGGCTCGGCCCCCTGCCGCCCAATGTGCAGAACGCGCCCCTGCTGGTGGAAGAGGTGCGCGACCAGGTGGCGCGCTGGCAGCTGGGCCGCAGCTCGCATGTGATCAACCTGACGCTGCTGCCGGTCACGCCCGAGGACATCGGCTACCTCGACCACCAGCTGGGCACCGGCCGCGTGCTGCTGCTCTCGCGCGGCTACGGCAACTGCCGCATCTCGAACACGCGGCTGCCGAACTGCTGGCGCGTGGTGTACTACAACTCCATGGACAAGGTGATCCTCAACACGGTCGAGGTGGTGGACATGCCCGAGGTCGCGATGGCGGCGCCGGAAGACCTGCGCGACTCGCACGAGCGGCTGCAGGACGTTGTGGGCTATCTGGAGCGAACATGAACCCCCACACTCCACCGCTGCGCGGGTCATTGCCCCCCGAGGGGGCTGATCCGGCTTGGGGCGGCCCGGCGCCGGATCGAACGAGCGCTAAGTCTGCGAAGGGCTTTGAAGGCAGCTACCTCGGCAACCGCGAGGTGCTGCGGCCCGGCTCGCGTCTGGAGTGCAAGATCTGCTGGTGGGTCTATGACCCCGCGGTCGGCGACCCGCAGTGGCAGATCCCGCCCGGCACGCCCTTCGCCGAGCTGCCGCCGCACTGGCGCTGCCCCAACTGCGACTGCGACGCTGAGCAGTTTCTTCTTCTGAACGACTGAGATGGAACACCGGGTGTCCGCGCTGGTTGATTTCTACCGCCTCGTGCAGACCGAGCGCATGCAGGGCGTGCCCATCCTGAACCCGGCGCTGTCGGTCGAGGCGGTTGGCTTCGAGTGGTGCGACGAGGATCGGACCGTGGCCGGGGGCGTGCTCATCACGCCGTGGTTCATGAGCCTGGTGCGCCTGCCGCAGGCGGTGGAGGGCCACGGCGGCCGCGTCGCTCGCAAGGCCGTGCACGACTTCGGCTGCGAGCGCTTCGAGTTCATCGGCGCACACGACCCGGCGGTGGGCTTCCACGAGACCTGCGCGCTGTTCTCGCCCATGGGCGGCTTCCAGTCGCAGGAGCAGGCGCGTGAAACAGCGCTGGCCTCGCTGGCCCTGGTGCGGCCCGCACCCGAGCCTGCACCCGTCGCGGAACCAGTGCCCGCGCGCCGTGCCTTCTTCACCGGCCGCCGCAACGCGCCGGGAGCCTCGGCATGAACACCATTCCTGATGTCGCCGGCCGCCTTCGGGTGCGCCCCGGTGCGCCGCTGGCGCAGGCGCTGCAAAGCAGTCGGCGCGACTGGGCCGGCCGGCTCGGCCAGGGTCAGCCGGCCACCGCGCTGCCGGGCCTGCTGGCCGGCCTGTTCAACCTCTGCAGCCACGCGCACCGGCTCTGCGCCCAGCTCGCGATCAACGCGGCGCAGCCGGATGCCGGGCCCGCGCCCGACAACGTGCCGCAGCGCCTGCGCCACGAGACCGCGCAGGAGCATGTGCGCCGCATCGGGCTGGACTGGCCGCGCCTGCTGGGGCCGGCAAACGGCGATGCCCAGGGCGCCGCGCTGCGCGCGCTGCAGGCCTGCCCCTTGCTCCGACCGGCCGCGCACGGCGACGACCCCTGGCCCGCCGCGCTCGACTGGCTGCAGCGCGAATGTCTGCAGATGCCAGCGGCCACCTGGCTGCGCGCCTGGCAGGCCTGCGGCGCCGACTGGCTGCTCGACTGGAGCACGCGCCACGACGGCTGGTTGCCCGCGCTGGTGCGCGGCGCGCGCGAGGCCGACAGTGGGCGCGGACTCGACATGGGGCTGGCCTTGCGCGTGCACGGCCGCGACGACAACCTGCGCACCCTGGCCGCTGCGCTGGCGCTCAAACCGGGCTTTGCCCTGCAGCCGCTCTGGCACGGTGCCTGCGCCCACACCGGCCCCTGGGCGCGCCTGCACAGCACCGACGACGGCCTGCCGCTCACACCCTGGGCCCAGCTGGGCAGCCGGCTGGCCGAACTGGTGCGGCTGTGCCTGCCGGACGGGCCGGCGCAGGGCGGTGGCTGGCTGCGCCACGGCGCGCTGCACACGGCCGAGGGCCAGGGCCTGGCCTGGGTCGAGATGGCGCGCGGCCTGCTGGTGCACCAGGTGGAACTGGAACCCGATGTTCCCGTGGTGCGCGCTTGCCGCGTGCTGGCGCCGACCGAGTGGAACTTCCACCCGGCCGGCGAGGTGGCGCACCGCATCTCAGCGCTGGACAACACCCTGCCGCCCGCACTGCGCACGCGCCAGCTGAACCTGCTGATGGCAGCGTTCGACCCCTGTGTGCCGTTCGAGGTCGAGGCCGCGCCCGCGGTGAACGGGGAGGTGACCCATGCATGAAGCCAGCCTGGCCGGCGGCGTGCTGCAGCTGGTGGAAGACACGGCGCGGCGCGAAGGCTTTTCGCGGCTGCTGGAGCTGCGGCTGGAGGCGGGCCAGCTGGCGGGCGTGGACATCCGCGCGCTGCGCTTCGCGCTGGAGAGCCTGGCGCCCGGCACGCTGCTGGACGGCGCGCGCATCGAGATCGACGAACCGCCCGGCCAGGCCTGGTGCATGGGCTGCGCGCAGACCGTGGCCATCGCGCAGCGCGGCGACGCCTGCCCGGCCTGCGGCGGTCACCAGCTGCAGCCCACGGGCGGCATGGAATTGCGCGTGGTGGACATGCGCGTGAGTGATGATTGAAACAACGTTGAAGGAGACCGACCATGTGCGTCGTGTGTGGATGCAGTGACAACAGCCCGGCCCATGCCCGGCATGTGCGGACCCGGGACGGCGAGGCCGGTGTGGTGGCGGTCAACCCGGCCAACGGCGACCTGCACTTCGGGGCCGGTGCGGCCCGGGTGTCGGTGCCCGGCATGAGCCAGGAACGCGCGATCAAGCTGGAGACCGACATCCTGGGCGCGAACAACCGCGTGGCGCAGCAGAACCGCGCGCATTTCGAGGCGCATGGCGTCACGGCGCTCAATTTCGTGTCCAGCCCGGGGTCGGGCAAGACCACGCTGCTCTGCGCGACGATCGAAGCGTTGAAGCAGCGCCAGCCCGGCCTGCACGTCGCGGTGATCGAGGGCGACCAGCAGACCAGCTTCGACGCCGACCGAATCCGCGCCACCGGCGCGCCGGCGATCCAGGTCAACACCGGCAAGGGCTGCCACCTCGACGCGCCCATGGTGGCCGAGGCGTTTGCGCAGCTGCACACGCACGAACACCACACGCATGACCATGGTCATGACCACTCACATGGTCACGACCACCACCCTCACCACCATGGTGGCGACCACAGCCTGCTGTTCATCGAGAACGTCGGCAACCTGGTGTGCCCCGCCGTGTGGGATCTGGGCGAAGCCGCCAAGGTGGCCATCCTCTCGGTGACCGAAGGCGAGGACAAGCCGCTGAAGTACCCCGACATGTTCGCGGCCTCGCAGCTCATGATCCTCAACAAGACCGACCTGCTGCCGCACGTGAAGTTCGACGTGGCGCGCTGCATCGACCTGGCGCGGCGCGTGAACCCCGCGATTGAAGTCATCCAGTTGTCCGCCACGACCGGGGAAGGCATGGACGCCTGGCTGAATTGGTTGGATCACTCCGTTCACACCCACTGACCATGTCCACCTCCGTGCTCGCCGTCGGCGCCTGGCTCAAGAACGCGGCCTGCCTCGTTCTGAACGGCCGCGCGCACTGGTCGCCGGTGCACGGTGACCTCAGCGACCCGGCGGCCTGCGACGCGTTGGAGCGATCGGTGCAGGCGCTGGCGCGGCAGGCTGAGGAGGCCGGAGCACCGGTGCAGGCCATCGCACACGACCTGCACCCCGACTTCTTCAGCACGCAGCTGGCCATCGCCACCGCCGATGCGCTGGGCGTGCCCGCCATCGGCGTGCAGCACCACCACGCGCACCTGGCGGCGGTGGTTGCCGAACACGGCATCGAAGGCCCGGTGGTCGGTCTCGCACTCGATGGCGTTGGCCTGGGAGCAAAAACAGACACCCCCTGCCAGGCTTCGCCTGTTCCCCCAGAGGGGGACAGCCGTTCTTGGGGCGGCCCGGCGAACGGCTTCACCGCCTGGGGCGGCGAACTGCTGTGGCTCGATGGCGCGCGCTGGGAGCGCCTGGGCCACCTGCAGCCGCTGGCCCTGCCCGGCGGCGACCGCGCGGCGCGCGAACCCTGGCGCATGGCGGCGAGCGCGCTGCATGCGCTGGGCCGTGGCGACGAGATCGTGCCGCGCTTCGCCCCGGTGGTGGGCGAGGCCGTGGCCGCGGGTGTTCGCCAGATGCTGGACAAGGGCCTGAACTGCCCGCTGACCAGCAGCGCCGGCCGCTGGTTCGACGCCGCCGCCGGTGCACTCGGCCTGTGCCACCACCAGCAGGACGAGGCCCAGGCGGCCATCGCGCTCGAACAGGCCGCCACCCCCGCGCTGGCCGCGCGCCCCGACCTGCCACCGCTGCCCAGCGCGGTGTTGCATGCGGATGGCCGCATCGACCTGCGCCCCGTGCTGGCGCAGCTGTTCGACGCGCCCGATGCCGATACCGCGGCGGCCGGCTTCCACCTGGCCCTGGCCGACGCGCTGAGCGAGGCCCTGATCGCTGCGGCCCGCGCGCGTGACATCCGCACCGCCACCCTGGGCGGTGGCTGCTTCTTCAACCGCATCCTGCGCGAGCGCACCGTGCAGCGGCTGCAGGCCGCCGGACTGCAGGTGTTCCAGACCGGCGACCAAGGCTGCGGCGACGCAGGCCTCGCCATCGGCCAGGCCTGGGTGGCCGCGCAGCAGCTTCAGACCCCACGACAAGAACCCCACGTTGAGGAGACCGTCCCATGTGCCTAGCCATTCCCGCGCGCCTCGTCGAGAAGCGCGACCACGACCAGGCGGTGGTCGACCTGGGCGGCATCCGCAAGCCCATCTCCATCGCCCTGGTGCCCGAGGCCGAAGTCGGCGACTACGTGATCGTGCACGTGGGCCACGCCATCGGGATGATCGACCCGGAAGAGGCGGAGAAGACCCTGGCGCTGTTCGCCGAGATGCAGACCATGACCGGCGCGGAGGTGCCGTCATGAAATACATCGACGAGTTCCGCGACGGCGAGCTGGCGAAACAGATCGGCGAACGCATCCGCGCCGAGGCCGACCCGCAACGCGCCTACAGCTTCATGGAGTTCTGCGGCGGCCACACCCACGCCATCAGCCGCTACGGCGTGCTGGAGTTGCTGCCGTCCAACGTGCGCATGGTCCACGGCCCCGGCTGCCCGGTCTGCGTGCTGCCCATCGGCCGCATCGACCTGGCGATCCGCCTGGCGCTGGAGCGCGACGCCATCGTCTGCACCTATGGCGACACCATGCGCGTGCCGGCCAGCGACAGCCTGTCGCTGATCAAGGCCAAGGCGCGCGGTGGCGACATCCGCATGGTCTATTCGGCCGCCGACGCGCTGGCCATCGCGCGTGCGAACCCGCAGCGCGAGGTGGTGTTCTTCGCCATCGGCTTCGAGACCACCACGCCGCCCACGGCGCTGGCCATCCGCGACGCGCAGCGCGAGGGGCTGGCCAACTTCAGCGTGCTGTGCTGCCATGTGCTCACGCCCTCGGCCATCACCCACATCCTCGAATCGCCCGAGGTGCGTCAGTTCGGCACCGTGCCCATCGACGGCTTCGTCGGCCCGGCGCACGTGAGCATCGTGATCGGCTCTGCCCCCTACGACCACTTCGCCGAGGAGTACCGCAAGCCGGTGGTGATCGCGGGTTTCGAACCGCTGGATGTGATGCAGGCCATCCTGATGCTGGTGCGCCAGGTCAACCGCGGCGCCGCCCATGTAGAGAACGAGTTCACACGCGCCGTCACGCCCGAGGGCAATCTTCGCGCCCAGGCCCTGGTGTCCGAGGTGTTCGAGCTGCGGCCCAGCTTCGAGTGGCGCGGCCTGGGCGAGGTGCCCTACAGCGCACTCAAGATCCGCGAGGCCTTCGCGGCCTTCGACGCCGAGCGCCGCTTCGACCTGGCCTACCAGTCGGTGCCCGACAACAAGGCCTGCGAGTGCGGCGCCATCCTGCGCGGCGTGAAACGGCCGACGGACTGCAAGATCTTCGGCACCGTCTGCACGCCCGAGAACCCGGTCGGCTCCTGCATGGTGTCCAGCGAAGGCGCCTGCGCGGCGCACTACACCTACGGGCGCTTTCGCGACATTCCCATCGTCGCCGCCACCGCCTCCGAGGAGGTCACGCCATGAGAACCGAACACGACCAAGCCGGCGCTGGTGAGGCGCCCGCCCCCAAGCCCGTGAAGAAAAACTACATCCGCCCGCTGGACATCAAGAACGGCCGCATCGACATGAGCCACGGCGCGGGCGGCAAGGCCGCGGCGCAGCTGATCGAGGAGCTGTTCCTGGCCGCCTTCGACAATGAGTTCCTGCGCCAGGGCGACGACGGCGCGGTGCTGGCGCTGCCGGCCTTCGACCCCGCCGAGGGGCGGCTGGTGATGGCGACCGACGGCCATGTGATCTCGCCGCTGTTCTTCCCCGGCGGAGACATCGGCTGCCTCTCGGTGCACGGCACGGTCAACGACGTGGCCATGAGTGGTGCGAAGCCGCTGTACCTGAGCGCGAGCTTCATCATCGAAGAAGGCTTCCCGCTGGTCGACCTGCAGCGCATCGTGCAGAGCATGGCCGCGGCATCGCGCGAGGCCGGCGTGCCGGTGGTCACCGGCGACACCAAGGTGGTGGAGCAGGGCAAGGGCGACGGCGTGTTCATCAGCACCACCGGCGTCGGCGTGCTGCCGCCGGGCGTGTCCATCAGCGGTCGCAACGCGCGGCCGGGCGACGTGGTGCTGGTCTCGGGCAGCATCGGCGACCACGGCGTGGCCGTGCTCTCGCAGCGCGAGTCGCTGGCCTTCGAGACCACCATCGAGAGCGACACCGCCGCGCTGCACACCCTGGTGGCCGCCATGCTCGCGGCGGCACCCGGCGCGGTGCGCGTGCTGCGCGACCCCACGCGCGGCGGTCTGGCCACCACGCTCAACGAGGTCGCGCGCCAGTCCGGCGTGGGCATGCTGCTGCAGGAGGCCGCTATTCCGGTCAAGCCGCAGGTCGACGCGGCCTGCGAGCTGCTGGGCCTGGACCCGCTGTACGTGGCCAACGAGGGCAAGCTGATCGCGGTGGTGGCGCCCGAGGCGGCCGAAGCGGTGCTGGCCGCCATGCGCGCCCATCCACTGGGGCAGGACGCCGCGAGCATCGGCGAGGTCACCACCGATCCGCACCAATTCGTGCAGATGGCCACGCGCTTCGGCGGGCGGCGGGTGGTGGACTGGCTGAGCGGGGAGCAGTTGCCCAGAATATGTTGACCCCCCCCGCGCCGCCTGCGGCGTCACCCCCCAGGGGGCGGCACTGGCGGCCCGGCAAAGCCGGTTCCGCGGTGCCACTGGACGGGGTACCTCGCGCGCGGCGGGCTTAATGAAAACAAGAGACGAGGAGACGTGGGATGTCTGGTCTGGTGTTTCGCAAGACGGAGAGCGGCAAAGCGGAGATCGCGCAGCGGCAGGCCGGGCTGGCTCCTGCCACGCGGCAGTTGCTGATCCTGGTCAACGGTGTGGACAGCGTGCAGACCCTGCTGGCCAAAGGCCTGGGCGATGTGCGTGGGCATCTGGACACCTTGCTGTCGCTGCGCCTGATCGAGCCGATACCGGCCGCGCCCAAGGCCGCGCCACCGGCTGCCACGCCGCCAGTCCCGGCGCCCGACACCGACGAGCCGCAGCGCCTGCTGGCCCTGCAGCGCCGCGCGTATCAGACGCTGCAGCCGCACTTCGGCCCCGACACGCCCACCGTCGCACAGGACCTGCTGGCCGCGCGGAGCATCGCGCAGTACCTCGCGTCGCTGGACGCCATCCAGGCCAAGCTCGCCATCTACATGGGCCGCAAGCAGGCCGAGCGCGAGATCGACGCCCTGCGCCACTGAACACGCCGCACCGCCACACCATGTCCCTGCGCATCCTGCTGCTTTGCCACAGCTTCAACAGCCTCAGCCAGCGGCTGTACGCCGAGCTGCGCGCGCGCGGGCACCAGCTCAGCGTCGAGCTGGACATCGCCGACAGCGTGACCGAAGAAGCCGTGGCGCTGGCCCGGCCCGACCTGGTGCTGGCGCCTTTTCTCAAGCGCCGCATCCCGGCTTCGGTTTGGCAGCGTGTGCCGTGTTTCGTGGTGCACCCCGGCCCGCCGGGCGACCAGGGGCCGAGTGCGCTGGACTGGGCGGTGCGCGACCGCGAGCGGGCCTGGGGGGTGACCGTGCTGCAGGCCGACGGCGAATTCGACGCCGGCCCGGTCTGGGCACAAGCCGCCTTCGACATGCGCCCGGCGACCAAGGGCAGCTTGTACCGGCGCGAGGTCACGCGCGCCGCCCTGCAGGCCACGCTGGAAGCGGTCGAGCGCTTTGCAGCGGGCGAGCGCGAGGCGCCGCCGGCGGCCCTCGCATCGCCGAAATGGCGCCCTGCCATGCGCCAGTCCGACCGCGCCATTCACTGGTCTCGCGACGACACCGCCACCGTGATGGCCCGGCTGCGCTGCGCCGACGGCCAGCCCGGTGTGCTCGACGCACTCTGGGGTCAGGCCTGTTACCTCGGCGATGCCCACGAGGCCAGCGCCACGGCCATCGCCGAATTCACCGATCGCGCGCCGGGCGAGCTGCTGGCGGTGCGCGACGGCGCGCTGCTGCGCCGTACGGTCGATGGCGGCGTGTGGATCGGCCAGGCGCGGCGCGCCGATCCGCCCGGCACCGCGCCGGGCCAGGGTCACTTCAAACAGGTGGCGGCCGGGTTGTTCCCCTCCGAAGCAGCAGCGCTGCCGCAGCGCCCTGCGCCGCTGATGCGCGCCGATGGCGAATGGGCGGAGCTGCGTTACACCGAGCACGGTCCTGAGGGCGCACGCGTGGGCTGCCTGAGCTTCGATTTCTGCAATGGCGCCATGAGCACCGAGCGCTGCGAGCGCCTGCGTGATGCGCTGCTGGAAGTTCGGCAGCGCCCGACCCGGGTGCTGCTGCTCCTGGGCGGTGAGGGCTTCTTCAGCAACGGCATCGACCTCAACAGCATCGAGGCGGCGGCCCACCGCCCGGGCGACAGCGCGGCCGACGAATCCTGGCGCAACATCCAGGCCATGGACGACGTGGCGCTGGCCGTGCTGGAAACCACCGACCGCCTCACGGTGAGCGTGATGTGCGGCAACGCGGGCGCGGGCGGGGTGTTCCTCGCGCTCGCTGCGGATCAGGTCTGGGCGCACGAGGGCGTGGTGCTCAACCCGCACTACAAGAACATGGGCAACCTCTACGGGTCGGAATACTGGACCTACCTGCTGCCGCGCCGCCTGGGCGAGGCCGGCGCGCGCGAGCTGATGGCCGGCCGCCTGCCGCTGCGGGCAGCCGACGCGCAGCGCATCGGCCTCATCGACGCCTGCGACGACGGGCCGCGTGAGGGCTACGAAACCCGCGTCATCGAACGCGCGCTGGCGCTGGCCGGCTCCTACAATCATTGCGAACAGGTGGCGGCCAAGCAGGCCCGGCGTGCCGCCGACGAGGCACACTGCCCGCTGGCCCGCTACCGCGAACAGGAACTGGCGCGCATGCACCGCAACTTCTACGGCTTCGACCCGAGCTACCACGTGGCCCGGCACCACTTCGTGCACAAGCTGCCGCACGCCTGGACGCCGCGTCATCTGGCGGTGCACCGATGACCCCACCCCCGCTCCATGACGTGATGCCCACCGTGCTGGTGGTCGACGACGAGGTGCGTTCGCAGGACGCGCTGCGCCGCACGCTGGACGAGGACTTCACCGTGTTCACCGCCAGCAGCGCCGACGAGGCGCGCGGCCTGCTGCAGCGTCAGCCGGTCAGCGTGATCCTGTGCGACCAGCGCATGCCCGGCATGACCGGGGTGAACTTCCTCAAGGAAGTGCGCGAGCAGTGGCCGGACATTGTGCGCATCGTCATTTCGGGCTACACCGACAGCGAAGACATCATCGCCGGCATCAACGAGGCCGGCATCTACCAGTACATCCTCAAGCCCTGGTCGCCCGACCACCTGCTCGATGCGGTGCGCAACGCGGTGGAGGCCCAGGAGCTGCAGCAGCAGACCGCGCGCCTCGACCTGGAGCTGCGCACCAGCACCCGCGTGCTGCGCCAGCGCACCGCCACGCAGATGGCGCAGGCCAGGAGCCACTTCGGGTTCGAGCGCA
Source organism: Hydrogenophaga luteola (assembly GCF_042648585.1). Classification (NCBI taxonomy): domain Bacteria; kingdom Pseudomonadati; phylum Pseudomonadota; class Betaproteobacteria; order Burkholderiales; family Comamonadaceae; genus Hydrogenophaga; species Hydrogenophaga luteola. Next base: position 661,811 of record NZ_JBHRXX010000001.1, read on the forward strand.
TCGTGCGCGCGCCGGGCAGTCCGCTGGACCTGATTTGCCGCATGGCCGAGCGCGCGGCGCGCTACGACATCCCGGTGCTGGTGCTGGGCGAATCGGGCACTGGCAAGGAACTGCTGGCGCGCGCCATCCACTACGCGAGCCCGCGCCTGACCGGGCCGTTCGTGGTCGAAAACTGCGCCGCCATCCCCGACACCCTGCTCGAATCCGAGCTGTTCGGCCACAAGCGCGGCGCCTTCACCGGCGCGTTTGAGGACCACGCCGGCCTGTTCCAGCGCGCCGATGGCGGCACCGTGTTCCTCGACGAAATCGGCGAAACCTCGCCGGCCTTCCAGGTCAAGCTGCTGCGCGTGCTGCAGGAAGGCGAGGTGCGGCCTGTGGGCGCGCCACGGCCGGTGCCGGTGGACGTGCGCATCATCGCCGCCACCCACCGCAACCTGGAACAGCGCGTCCGCGAAGGCCTGTTCCGCGAGGACCTGTACTACCGGCTCTCGGCCGTGACCCTCACCGTGCCGCCGCTGCGCGAGCGGGTGGCCGACATCCCGCCGATCGCACGCCAGATCGCGCAGGACGTGGCGGGTGAACTCGGCCATCCGGGCGCGGGGCTCACCGACGAGACCCTGGCCTGCCTGCTGGCCTATCCCTGGCCCGGCAACATCCGCGAGCTGCGCAACGAGATCGGCCGCGCACTGGCGCTGCACGACGGCACCGAGCTGCCGCCGGCGGCGTTTTCGCCGCGTGTGCTGCAAGGCCGCGCGGCCGGTGGCGGCGGGGACCTCACGGCCGCCCTGCCGGCCAGCGGCAGCCTGACCGAGCGCCTGGACGTGATCGAGGCGATGGTGCTGCGCGAGACCCTGCTGCGCCACCGCTGGAACAAGACCAAAGCGGCGGCGGAACTGGGTCTTTCGCGGGTCGGTCTCAGGGCCAAGATGCAACGCTTCGGTCTCGACAAACCATGACCGCTTTCGACCAGCCCAGCGCTTTTCACGCAGCCGACACGGTACTGGCCCGCTGGCACCACGACCCGCACGCGCTGGTGCAGGTGCTGCGCGAGACGCAGGCCCGGACGCACTGGCTGCCGCGCGATCTGCTGGCCCACATCGGGCGTGCGCTGGGCCTGACCCTGGCCCATGTCGAGGGCGTGGCCAGCTTCTACCGCTTCTTCCACCTCAAGCCCGTGGGCCGGGTGCATGTGCTGTTCTCCGACAACATCACCGACCGCATGGCCGGCAGCGAGGCGCTGATGCAGCGGCTGTGCGAACGCCTGGGCGTGGCTCCCGGCGAGGCCGATGCCCAAGGGAGCTTCAGCGTGGACCGTTGCTCCTGCACCGGCCTGTGCGACCAGGGGCCGGCCCTGCTGGTCAACCACCACCAGGTGGTCACGCGGCTGGACGCTGCGCGCGTGGACCAGCTGGCCGACTTGTTGCTGGCAGGCGTGCCGCCCGCGGACTGGCCGGCCGAGTGGTTCGCGGTGCAGGACCACGTCCGCCGCGCCGACGTGCTGCTGCAGGGCCTGCTCGCCGGTGCGCCGGACCTGCCCGCCGTGCTGGCCCACGCACCCGCCGAGCTGCTGGTCGAGGTCGAGCGTTCGGGCCTTCGCGGCCGCGGTGGCGCGGGTTTTCCGACCGCGCGCAAGTGGCGCTTCTGTGCCGAGGCCGACGCGCCCGACGGCCAGCGCTGCGTGGTCTGCAACGCCGACGAGGGCGAGCCCGGCACCTTCAAGGACCGGGTGCTGCTCCATCGCCACGCCGACGAGCTGTTTGATGGCATGACCGTGGCCGCGCGCGCCATCGGCGCGCAGACCGGCCTGGTCTACCTGCGGGGCGAATACCGCTTCCTGCTGGGCCACCTCGAAGCGGTGCTGCAACGCCGCCGTGCCCAGGGCCTGTTGGGGCGCAACGCGGGCAGCGTGGCGGGTTTTGATTTCGACATCGCCATCCACCTCGGCGCGGGCGCCTACGTGTGCGGCGAAGAGTCGGCGCTGATCGAGTCGCTGGAGGGGAAACGTGGCACGCCGCGCATCCGCCCGCCGTTTCCGGTGCAGCGCGGCTACCTCGGCCGCCCGACGGTGGTCAACAACGTCGAGACACTGGTCGCGGTGGCCCACATCGCACGCCGCGGCGGCGCCTGGTGGGCCGGCCTCGGCACTGCCGAGTCCACCGGCACCAAGATCCACTCGGTCTCGGGCGACTGCGAACGCCCCGGCCTTTACGAGTACCCGCTGGGCACCCCGCTGGCGCAGATCCTGGCCGACTGCGGTGCGCGCGATCCGCAAGCGGTGCAGGTGGGTGGCCCGTCGGGCAGCTGTGTGCCGGCCAGCGGCTTCGGCCGCGCCATCGCCTTCGAGGACCTGCCCAGCGCCGGAGCCCTGATGGTGTTCGACGCCACCCGCGACCTGTTCGAGGTCGCGCGGCACTTCGCGCGCTTCTTCGCCCACGAGAGCTGCGGCCTGTGCACGCCATGCCGCGTCGGCACCGAACTGGTGGTGCGCCGGCTCGACAAACTCGCCAACGAACGCGGGGCCGGTCGCGGCTCGGCTTTCGACATCGCGCGCCTGCACGAGCTGGACGAACTGCTGCACAGCGGCACGCACTGCGGCCTCGGCGTGTCGGCCTGCAACCCGCTGCGCGACACCCTGGCCCACTTCGGCCAAGCCTACGCGCAGCGCAGCACGGCGGCGCAGTTCCAGCCCGAGATCGATCTGGATGCCGAGCTGTCTTCGGCCCGCTGCGCGACCGGGCGGACCGACGCGGGCGCGCACCTTTCCACGGACCATTCGGTATGAGCAGCACCTTCGACTTCGACGGCGAGCCGGTCCCGCTGCAAGCAGGCGACACCATCCTCCAGGCGGCGCAGCGCGCCGGCCACGAGGTGCCGCACCTGTGCTGGCACGAAGGCGTTTCGGCCAGCGCCTCCTGCCGGCTGTGCACCGTGGTGGCCGATGGACGGCCGGTGGCGGCCTGCGCCACGCCCGCCGTCGCCGGCCAGCGCGTCGAATGCCACACCGATGCGTTGAAGAGCCGGCGCCTGCACCTGCTGCAGATGCTGTTCGTCGAGGGCAACCACTTCTGTCCCGGTTGCGAGAAGAGCGGCAGCTGCCAGCTGCAGCACCAGGCCGAACGCGCCGGCATGACCGAGCTGCACTACGAGGCGCTCAACCCCGAACGTCCGGTGGATGCCAGCCACCCCGACGTCTGGTTCGAGCCCAACCGCTGCATCCTCTGCCAGCTCTGCGTGCGCGCCAGCGACGAACTCGACGGCAAGCGGGTGTTCGCCATCGGTGGCCACGGCATCGGCGCGAAGCTGCTGATCGACAGCGCCAGCGGCCATCTGGGAGACAGTGCGCTCGAAGTGACCGACCGTGCCGCCCACATCTGTCCGGTCGGCGCGCTGCTGCCCAAGCGCGTGGGCTTTGCCCAGCCCTACGGCCAGCGGACCTTCGACGATGCGGAGACGCGCGGATGAACACAACAGCGACCCCCCGCAAGTGGCGTGTGGCCACGGTCTCGCTGGCCGGCTGCTTCGGCTGCCACATGTCCTTCCTGGACATCGACGAGCGCCTGTTTGATCTGATCGAGCACATCACCTTCGACCGCTCGCCGCTGACCGACATCAAGACCGTCGGCCCCTGCGACATCGGCCTGATCGAAGGCGGTCTGTGCAATGCCGAGAACGTGGAGGTGCTGCGCGCCTTCCGCGACCAGTGCCGGGTGCTGGTGGCCGTGGGTGCCTGCGCCATCACCGGCGGCCTGCCCGCGCTGCGCAACCACCTGGACGTGGGCGAGATGATGAAGGCAGTCTACGGCGAGGTTCCGAACGACCCCGAGCTGCCGCTGCCGCTCAACCGCGTGCGGCCGATCCACGAGGTGGTGCAGATCGACCACGCCCTGCCCGGCTGTCCGCCGCCGGCCGACGCTTTCTGGCAGCTGCTGCAGGACCTGATGGCTGGGCGCGAACCGCAACTCAACAAAGGTCTCATTCGCTATGACTGAGTCCACCCGCTCCCTCGAAACCGCGGCCGACCCGCAGGGCCTGCGCCGCATCGTCATCGACCCGGTCTCGCGCGTCGAGGGCCACGGCAAGGTCACGCTGCTGCTGGACGACCAGCAGCGCCTGCAGCAGGTGCGGCTGCACATTGTCGAGTTCCGCGGCTTCGAACAGTTCATCGTCGGCCGGCCCTACTGGGAGGTGCCGGTCATGGTGCAGCGCCTGTGCGGCATCTGCCCGGTCTCGCACCACCTGGCGGCATCCAAGGCGCTGGATCGGGTGGTCGGCGGCTGGCCGGTGCCCGAAGCCGCCGACCGCATCCGTCGGCTGATGCACTACGGCCAGATCGTGCAGAGCCACGCGCTGCACTTCTTCCACCTGTCCTCGCCCGACCTGCTGTTCGGCTTCGGTGCCGATGTCGCGCAGCGCAACATTGTGGGTGTCGCGATGGCCCATCCCGAGGCGGCGCGACAGGGCGTGATGCTGCGCAAGTTCGGCCAGGAGGTGATCCGCATTACATCCGGCAAACGGGTGCACGGCACCGGCTCGGTGCCCGGCGGCATGAACCGGGCGGTGGCGCGCGAGGATCGCGATGCGCTGCGAGCGCAACTGCCCGAGGTGCTGGCATGGGCCGAGGGCGCGGTGGACCTGGCCGAGCGCCTGCACACCGGCTTGCCGCCCGCCTACGCGCACTTCGGTGAAACGCCCGCGGCCATGATGTCCCTCATCGGCCCCGGCGGTGCGATGGAGCTTTACGACGGCACGCTGCGCCTGCGCGAGGCGGACGGGCGCGTTGCCGTGGACGGCTTCGAGGACCAGCGCTACCGCGAGCTGATCGACGAGGCGGTCAAGCCCTGGACCTACATGAAGTTTCCCTACCGGCGCACGCTCGGCCCGGACGCCGGCTGGTACCGGGTCGGCCCGCTGGCCCGGCTGCAGAACTGCGACCACATCCCGAGCCCGCGCGCCGAAGCGCGGCGCCAGGCCTTCGTGGCCGCGCACGGCGGCCGGCCGGTGCACGCCGTGCTGGCCACGCACTGGGCGCGCATGATCGAGTTGCTGCACGGCGTCGAAGTGATCGCGCAGCTGCTGGACGACCCGGCCATCCTCGGCGGGCCGCTGATGGCGACGGGTGAGCGCCAGCGCAGCGGCGTGGGCATCATCGAGGCGCCGCGCGGCACGCTGATCCACGAGTACGAGGTGGGCGACGACGACTTGGTGACGCGCTGCAACCTGATCGTCTCGACCACGCACAACAACCAGGCCATGAACGAGGCGGTGCGCTCCGTCGCGCTGCAGTACCTGGACGGCCAGACCATCACCGAGCCGCTGCTCAACCACCTCGAAGTCGCCATCCGCGCCTACGACCCCTGCCTGTCCTGCGCCACGCACGCGCTGGGCCAGATGCCGCTGTCGGTGACATTGCGGGGGGCTGATGGCGAGGTGCTGGACCACGTGCTGCGCTCGTCCACCGGCGAGACGCAGCGTGGCGCCACGCCGCACCCGATGGAGCGCGCGCAATGAAGAACGAAGTGCCGCCGTTGCTGGTGCTGGCCTGGGGCAATCCCAGCCGTGGTGACGACGCGCTCGGGCCGCTGCTGGCCGAGCGTCTGCTCGACCATGCGCGTACAGCAGGGCTGTCGAACCGCGTCGAGGTGTTGACCGACTTCCAGCTGCAGGTGGAACACGCGCTGGACCTGGTGGGCCGGGAGCGCATCCTGTTTGTCGACGCGGCACTGGACCTTGACGAGCCGTTCACCGTGCGCGCGTTGCAAGCGGCGCGGGGCGGTGGCATCGGCAGTCACGCGCTGGCGCCCGAAGCGGTGCTGCATGTTTATCAGGACCTGCACGGCCACCCGCCGCCACCCGCGATCCTGCTGGCCATCCGAGCTTCCGCTTTCGAACTGGGAGCCGCCCCCAGCGTCGAAGCGCTGGCCGATCTGGAACGTTCCTTCGCCTGGGTGTGGCGCTGGCTGCAAGGCGAGCCCGTTCCTGAGGAGGCTCCCGCATGAACGTCCTGTGGCTGCAATCGGGTGGCTGCGGCGGCTGCAGCATGTCGCTGCTGTGCGCCGACACCACCGATTTTCAGGGCCACCTGCGCGACGCAGGCATCCACATGCTCTGGCATCCGTCGCTGTCGCTGGCCAGTGGTGAAGATGTCTTGGAGCTGCTGCAATCGGTCCTCGACGACAGGACAAGGCTGGATGCGCTGTGCGTCGAGGGCTCGCTGCTGCGCGGCCCGAACGGCAGCGGCCGTTTCCACATGCTCGCGGGCACCGGCCTGCCCATGATCCACTGGGTGCGCGAGCTGGCGGCGAAAGCGAAACACGTGCTGGCCGTGGGCAGCTGCGCGGCCTGGGGCGGCATCACCGCCGGCGGCGACAACCCCACCGACGCCTGCGGCCTGCAGTACGAGGACGACCGCCCTGGCGGCCTGCTGGGCGCCGACTTCCGCAGCGGCAGCGGTCTTCCGGTGATCAACGTGGCCGGCTGCCCGACGCACCCGAGCTGGGTGATCGACACGCTGATGGCGCTGGCCGCGAATGCGTTCAGCGCCGACGACCTCGACCCGCTGGCCCGCCCGCGCTTCTACGCCGACCAGCTGGTGCACCACGGCTGCACGCGCAACGAGTACTACGAGTTCAAGGCCAGCGCCGAAAAGCCGTCCGATCTGGGTTGCATGATGGAGCACATGGGCTGCAAGGGCACGCAGGTGCACGCCGACTGCAACATCCGGCCCTGGAACGGCGAGGGCAGCTGCACCCGCGGCGGCTACGCCTGCATCGCCTGCACCGAGCCCGGTTTCCAGGAGCCGGGCCATCCCTTCCACCAGACGCCCAAGATCGCCGGCATCCCGGTCGGTCTGCCCACCGACATGCCCAAGGCCTGGTTCGTGGCGCTGGCCTCGCTGTCCAAGAGCGCCACGCCCAAACGGGTGAAGCACAACGCGGTGGCGGACCACCTGGTGGAGAAGCCCGCCATCCGAAGGACGCGCCTCAAATGACTTCCCGCCTGCTCGTCGGACCGTTCAACCGTGTCGAAGGCGATCTTGAAGTCGCGCTGGAGATCGAGGGCGACCGCGTGCGTTCGGCTCAGGTCAACGCCACCATGTACCGCGGCTTCGAGCAGATCCTGCAGGGCAAGGCGCCGCACGACGCGCTGGTCTACGTGCCGCGCATCTGCGGCATCTGCTCGGTTTCGCAATCGGTAGCGGCGGCGCGCGCGCTGGCCGACCTCGGCGGCATCGCCATGCCTCCCAATGGACAGCACGCGACCAACCTGATCCTGGCGACCGAGAACCTGGCCGACCACCTGACGCACTTCTACCTGTTCTTCATGCCCGACTTCGTGCGCCCGGTCTACGCGGACCGCCCCTGGCACGCCGAGGCCGTGCGCCGTTTCGCGCCCGATTCCGGCGAGCAGGTGCGCGCGGCCACGGCGGCGCGCCAGCGCTGGTTCACGCTGCTGGGCACCCTGGGCGGCAAATGGCCGCACACGCAGTCGGTCGAGCCCGGTGGCTCGACGCGCCCCATCGACGCGGCCGAGCGGGTGCGCCTGCTGGCCAAGCTGCGCGAATTCCGCGCCTTCCTGGAGCGGCAGCTGATCGGCGATGCGCTGGAGTCCTTCACCGCGCTGGACAGCGAGGACGCGCTCTGGGCCTGGCACGCGCGCGACCCGCTGGGCGGCGACCTGCGCTTCTTCCTCACGCTGGTGCAGGACCTGTCGCTGCAGACGCTCGGACCCGGACCGGGGCGCTACCTGAGCTACGGCGCCTACGCGCAACCGGACGGCACCCATGGGCTGGCGCAGGGCCTGTGGCGAGGCGATGCACAGCGCCTCGACGTGGTGGACGCGCACGCCATCACCGAGGACGCCACCCACGCCTGGCTGGCGCAGGCGCGCGAGCCGCTGCATCCGCTCTACGGTCTGACCCGGCCCGAGCCCGACAAGGCCGGCGCCTACACCTGGAACAAGGCGCCGCGCCTGGGCGGCGAGGTGGTCGAGACGGGCGCCATCGCGCGCCAGCTCGCCAGCGCCCACCCGCTGTTGCGCGATGCGGTGGCGCGCCGCGGTGGTACGGTGTTCACGCGCGTGCTGGGCCGCGTGCTCGAACTCGCGCGCGTGCTGCCGATGATGGAAGAGTGGCTGATGGCGATCCGACCGACCGAGGCCTTCTGCGTGTCGGCCGATCTGCCCGACGAAGGACACGGCGTGGGGCTCTCCGAAGCCGCGCGCGGCGCGCTGGGCCACTGGCTGGTGGTGCGCGGCGGCCGCATTGCCAACTACCAGATCGTCGCGCCCACGAGCTGGAACTTCTCGCCCCGCGACGCGCAGGGCACACCAGGGGCGCTGGAGCAGGCCCTGGTGGATGCGCCGGTGCGCGACGGCGAGAAGACACCGGTGGCGGTGCAGCACATCGTCCGTTCCTTCGACCCTTGCATGGTCTGCACCGTTCACTGACATGAGCAAGGACCGCGCGCCCAGTCCGCTGCCCACTGCGCCCATGGAGGGCGTGGACGAATCGACCTGGCTGGACGTGATCCAGAAGATGGACGAGGTCTACACGCGGCTGATCGACGACGAGGTGGAGCTGGAGAAGAAGAACAGCGAGCTGGAGCAGTCGCAGCAGTTCATCTTCAGCGTGCTCAGCGCCATGTCGGATGTGCTCATCGTCTGCGACGAGCGCGGACTGATCGAACAGACCAACGCGGCCCTGTGCGAGCTGGTGGGCCGGCGCGAGGACCAGCTGCGCGGCACCAGCCTGGCGGACCTGCTGGCCGATGAGGCCAGCGTGCTGGCGGCGCGCACCGCCATGGACCGCAGCGAGGCGCCGCGCGGCGGGCAGGGCATCGAACTCAACCTGCTGGACCGCCAGGGCCAGCCGGTGCCGGTGGACGCGAACTGCACGCCGCGCGTCGGTGCCAACGGCAAACGCCTGGGCACCGTCTGGGTCGGACGGCCGACGGCCGAGCTCAAGCGCGCGTATCACGAGATGCGCGCCGCGCACGAGGCCCTCAAGCGCACGCAGCAGCAGCTGCTGCATTCGGAGAAGATGGCCTCGCTGGGCCAGCTGGTGGCCGGCGTGGCGCACGAACTCAACAACCCGATCAGCTTCGTGCTGGGCAATGTGCACGCGCTGAGCAAGTACAGCGAGCGCCTGCGCAGCTACATCGCGGCCTTTCACGCCCACCAGCCCGAGGCCCTGCTGCAACAGCAGCGCGAGAAGCTGCGCATCGACCACCTGCTGGCCGACCTGCCTTCGCTGATCGATGGCACGCTCGAGGGCGCGCAGCGCACGGCGGACATCGTGCACGGGCTCAAGCGCTTCTCGGCCATGGACCCCGAAGAGCGCAAGCCGGTGAACCTGGTCGAGGTGATCGAGCGCGCCATCCATTGGGTGCAGAAGGGCAGGCCCGCGCCGGTGCCGGTGCGCTGGGTGCCGCTGCAGGCCTGCACCGTGCTCGGTAGCGCCGGCCAGTTGCAGCAGGTGATGATGAACCTGCTGCAGAACGCCTTTGACGCGCTGTCCACGGTGCCCGAACCCATGGTCTGGGTGGAGATGGGCTGCACCGGCGAGCCGGACCGGCCCACCGTGTGCGTGACGGTGCGCGACAACGGTCCCGGCATTCCGCCCGAGCACCTGCTGCGCATCTTCGATCCCTTCTTCACCACCAAGCCGGTGGGCAAGGGCACTGGGCTGGGCCTGTCGATCAGCTACGGCATCGTCGAGCAGCACGGCGGGCGCCTGACCGCGCGCAACACCGAGGGCGGCGGGGCCGAGTTCGTGCTGGAACTGCCCAGGGCCTGATGCACGGGCGGCGACAATCGCCGCATGGAATTGTTTCTGGTTTCGCTGGCCTCGCTGTTCGCCGGCTTCGTCGATTCGATCGTGGGCGGAGGTGGCCTGATCCTCACGCCCACCCTGTTCGCGATCTTTCCCTCCACCCACCCGGCCACCCTGTTCGGTGTCAACAAGAGCGCGTCGATCTGGGGCACGGCGGCGGCGGCCGCGCAGTACGCGCAGCGCGTGCAGATGCCCTGGCATGCGCTGCTGCCGGCGGTGGCCGTGTGTTTTGCCGGCGCCATGGCGGGCGCCTGGACGGTGACGGTGATCTCGCCCGAGTTCCTGCGCAAGGCGCTTCCGCTGATCCTGCTGCTGGTGCTGGGCTACACCCTGATGCGCAAGGACCTGGGACGGCACCACACACCGCGCTTCACCGCCCGCGGCGAGATGCTGGCCGCCTGCACGCTGGGCTTGCTCATCGGCTTCTACGACGGTTTCTTCGGCCCCGGCACCGGCAGCTTCTTCGTGTTCCTGTTCGTGCGCTGGCTGGGCTACGACTTCCTGCACGCCAGCGCCAGCGCCAAGCTGCTCAACACCGCCTCCAACCTCGCGGCGCTGATCCTGTTCTCGCTCAAGGGACACATCTGGTGGCACTACGTGCTGCCGCTGGCCGCGGCCAACGTGATCGGCAGCCTGCTGGGCACGCGGCTGGCGCTCAAGCACGGCAGCGGCTTCGTGCGCGCGGCGTTCATCGTCGTCGTGTCAGCATTGATCCTCAAGACCAGCTACGACGCCTGGCTCCGCTGAAATCTCAGGGGCTGATCCAGGGCACTTCGCTGGCCTTCAGCGGGGTGCCGATGGGGGCGCCGGCTTCGCCCTTCTGCACCGCCGCCAGGTCCTGCGGGTTGGGGTACTGGTCCATCAGCAGGTAGTCGAACACGCGCCGCGCAATGGGCGCCGCAGCGGCCGCGCCGAAACCGGCGTTCTCGACCACCACGGCCAGCGCCACGGTGGGGTTCTCCAGGGGCGCGAAGGCCAGGTAGAGCGAGTGGTCGCGCTGGTGTTCTTCGAGTTTGCGCGCGTCGTAGCGGTCCTTCTGGCCGATGGTCACCGCCTGGGCCGTGCCGGTCTTGCCGCCGCTGAGGTAGCCGGCGCCGGCGAACACGCGCGTCGACGTGCCTTCGACGGTCACGCCGTGCATGGCGCGCAGCACGGTGTCGATGTTCTGGCGCTTGAACCCCAGGTTCACTTCGGTCGGCGTGGGCAGGGGCGTGCGCTCGCGCGTCACCACGTTCTCGGTGGCCAGCGTCAGGTGGGGCGTTCGTTTGACGCCGCCGCCGGCCAGTGTGGCCATGGCGTGGGCCAGCTGCAGCATGGTGAAGTTGTTGTACCCCTGGCCGATGCCCAGCGAGATGGTTTCGCCCGCGTACCACTTCTGCTGCTCGGGCCGCTTGTAGGTCTTGCGCTTCCACTCCTGGTTGGGCAGCACGCCGCGCACCTCGCCCTTGAGGTCGATGCCGGTGATCTGGCCGAAGCCCAGTGGCGCCATGAAGTCGTGCATGGCCTCCACACCCATCTCGTTGGCCAGCGAGTAGTAATAGACGTTGCTCGACTTGACGATGCTGCGGTGCATGTCGACCGCGCCCAGTCCGCCGTCGCCGTGGCTGCGGAAGCGGTGGTTGCCAAACATCCAGTAGCCCGGGTCGTTGATGACGGCGGAGGCACTGCGCGTGCCCGTCTCCAGCGCGCCCAGGGCCATGAATGGCTTGTAGGTGGAACCGGGCGGGTAGGTGCCGCGCAGCGCGCGGTTGAGCAGGGGCTTGTCGATCGACTCGTTGAGGATCTTCCAGTTCTCGGAATCGATGCCCTCGACGAACAGGTTGGGGTCGAAAGTGGGCTTGGACACGAAGGCCAGCACCTCGCCGTTGCGCGGGTCGATGGCCACGAGCGCGCCGCGGCGCTCGCCGAACATGTCCTCCACCAGCTTCTGCAGCTTGATGTCGATTGCCAGCACCACGGTGTTGCCCGGGGTGGCCGGCGTGTTGGCCAGAGAGCGCACCGCGCGGCCGCCGGCCGAGGTCTCCACGCGGTCGAAGCCGGTAACGCCGTGCAGCTCGCGCTCGTAGTGCTGCTCGGTGCCCAGCTTGCCGATGTAGTCGGTGCCGCGGTAGTTGGCCTGGTCTTCTTCCGGCCACTCCTCGATACTTTCCTTCTCCCGCTGGTTGATGCGGCCGATGTAGCCGATCACATGGCTGGCCACTTCGCCGTGGGGGTAGTGGCGGATCAGGCGGGCGCGCACGTCCACCCCGGGGAAGCGGTAGCGCTGCGCGGTGAAGCGGGCGACCTCGTCGTCGGTCAGGCGCGTGCGGATGGGCAGCGAATCGAAGCGCCGCGATTCTTCGAGCAGCTTGCGAAAGCGCCGCTTGTCGCGTGGCTGGATGTCGACCAGCTCGCCCAGCGCCTCGATGGTGCTGTCCAGGTCCTCCACCTTGGAAGGCGTGATTTCCAGGGTGTAGGCCGAGAAGTTGGTGGCCAGCACGCGGCCGTGCCGGTCCAGGATCTGGCCGCGGTTGGGCACCACCGGCAGCACCGCGGTGCGGTTGCTTTCGGCCTGGGCGTCGAAGTCCTCGTGGCGCAGCACCTGCAGGTAGACCATGCGCGCGGCCAGCAGGCCGAAGGCGAACAGCACCGCCAGCCCCGCCACCACCACCCGGGTGCGGAACTGCGCCAGGTCGGCTTCGACGTTTCTGAGTTCGGTCATGTCAGAGGGGTCTGTTGTCGTCCGGGTCCGGCGCGCGGCGCTGGGGAGCCAGCAGCAGCACCGAGGCCACCGGCCAGAGCACGGCTTCGATCACCGGCGCCAGCAAATGGCTCCAGCCCGGGAAGCCATCGCCAGCGATCAGGCGCACCAGCAGCTCCAGGGCATGCACCGCAAAGAACAGCGGCAGCACCTGCACCGCCTGCGTCGGCACGTCGAACCACAGCAGGCGCCGGTGCATGAACACCGCGAAGTAGCCCAGCACGGTGTAGGCCAGGGCGTGCTGGCCCAGCAGCGCGCCCTGCTGCACGTCCATCACCAGACCGAAGAAAAAGGCCGTGCCGACGCCGATGCGCAGTGGCTGGTGCACGCTCCAGAACACCAGGGTCACCACCAGCAGGTCGGGCGTCCAGGCCGCACGGCCCAGCAGACCCATGTTCATGAGGATGTTGATCAGCAGTGCGCCGATCAGGCTGCTCCAGATGAACACCGGGTTGGCCGGCAGCAGCAGCTGCTGCCCGGGGCGCATGATCATGGGGCCCTCCCGCGTTCGGATGGGGTGGCCGTGGCGGGGGGCGTTCCCTTGCCGGCACTGGCCTGGGCCGCTGGCGGCGCGGGCAGCGACTGCCCCACGGGCGTGAGCACCAGCACGTGCAGGGCGCCCTGCATGCGGGCCACCGGCGCGCAGTTGACGCGGGTGAACGAAGACTCGGCGCGGCGCTCGACCTTGGTGATGCGCCCCACCGGCAGGCCCGCCGGGTAGACCCCATCGACGCCGCTGGTGGTCAGCAGGTCGCCCTCATTGATGTCGGCGTTGGCCAGCGTGTAGCGCAGCTCGAGTCCGTCACCGTCTTCTGCGGGCTGGCCATAGACCACGCTGCGCACGCCCGTGCGCGTGTTGAGCACGGGGATGGCCTGGTCTCGGTCGATCAGCATCGTGACCTCGGACACCAGGGGGTAGACGCGTGTGACCTGGCCCAGCACGCCACTGTCGTCGATCACGGGCGAGCCCGGCACGATGCCGTGGGTCTGGCCGCGGTCGATGACCACCTTGCGCGAATAGGGGTCGGCCGCGTCGTAGAGCACCTGTGCCCCGGTGGCGGGTGTGGTGATGCGCTCGCGCATCACCAGCAGTTCGCGCAGGCGCTGGTTTTCCAGCACCAGCTGTTCGACCTGCAGCGCACGCTCGGCCTGCTCGGCCAGCCGCCGGCGGGCATCCGCCTCATCTTGCTGCGCGGTGTGCAGGCTGGTGAAGTAGCCGCCGGCCTGGCGGGCGGCGTCCACCGGCTGCATCACCAGCCACTGCATCGGATACAGGGCCGTGGCGAGCGCGGCCCGCAGGGGCATGGTGATGCGGAAACGGGTGTCCGCGACCATCAGGAACAGCGCGATCGCGCTGAACACCATGAGCTTGGACAGGGCCGACGGTCCCTGTTTGAAAAACGGGGGTGGGGTGCGGTCCAGGGTGCCCAGTGGCATGGCGGGGTGGGCTCTCGACGGGGCCGGTGAACCGGCGCGCGTTTATTCGCTGGTGAAGATGGTGCCCAGGCGTTCCATGCGCTCCAGGGCCATGCCGCAGCCGCGCACCACGCAGGTCAGCGGCTCTTCGGCCACCAGCACCGGCAGGCCGGTTTCTTCGGCCAGCAGGCGGTCCAGGTCGCGCAGCAGGGCACCACCGCCGGTCAGCATCATGCCGCGCTCGGCGATGTCGGCGCCCAGCTCGGGCGGGGTCTGTTCCAGCGCACTCTTGACGGCCGAGACGATGCTGTTGAGCGGATCGGTCAGGGCTTCGAGGATTTCGTTGCTGGAGATGGTGAAGCTGCGCGGCACGCCCTCGGAGAGGTTGCGGCCCTTGACTTCCATTTCCTTGACTTCGGAGCCAGGGAAGGCCGAGCCGATGTTCTTCTTGATGGCTTCGGCGGTGGGTTCGCCGATCAGCATGCCGTAGTTGCGGCGGATGTAGGCAATGATCGCGTCGTCGAAACGATCACCGCCGACGCGCACACTGCCCTTGTAGACCATGCCGCCCAGCGAGATCACGCCGACTTCGGTGGTGCCGCCGCCGATGTCGACCACCATAGAGCCAGAAGCGTCCGATACCGGCAGGCCGGCACCGATGGCCGCGGCCATCGGTTCTTCGATCAGGTAGACCTCGGAGGCGCCGGCGCCCAGGGCCGACTCGCGGATGGCGCGGCGCTCGACCTGGGTCGAGCCGCAGGGCACGCAGATGATGATGCGCGGACTCGGTTTGAACATCGAGCGCGGGTGCACCATCTTGATGAACTGCTTGAGCATCTGCTCGGTGACGGTGAAGTCGGCGATCACGCCGTCCTTCATCGGGCGGATGGCCTCGATGTTGCCGGGAACCTTGCCCAGCATGGCCTTGGCTTCGTGGCCCACGGCCTGGATGGTCTTTTTGCCCTGGGGGCCTCCTTCGTGCCGGATCGAGACGACCGAGGGCTCGTCGAGCACGATGCCCTTGCCGCGAACGTAGATCAGGGTGTTGGCGGTGCCGAGGTCAATGGCCAGGTCGGTCGAGAAACTCCGACGGAACGCTTCAAACATGGTGCGAAAAATCCTGTGGGGCGCGACCGCCGCTTCGTGTGGCCGCCGCCGGGTGCGGGTCGGAGAAAATCCGGTTAAGTCCTTGATTCAGCGACAAAAACGGCCCGATGGGCGGTCGGGGTCGCCAAACCTTGGATAATACCGTATCCCCTGTGCATAACTGTGCGCAACGGGGGCGAAATCATCTCCTTACAGGCCGTTTCAGCCGCCTCGCGCTGCGCCCGGGCCTGATTTTTCGACCGACCGTCTCAACACTCCCCGTCATGTCCCTGACCCTGACCGACATTGGCCGCATCGCCAACCTGGCCCGGCTGGAAATGCCCCCGGCCCAGGCCGAGCGCATGCTCACCCAGCTCAACGGCTTCTTCGACATCGTCGAGCAGATGAACGCGGTGGACACCACCGGCGTCGAGCCGCTGGCCCATCCCACGGCCGTGATCGACCACGTCAGCCTGCGCCTGCGCCCCGATGTGGCCAGCGAGCCCAACAACCGCGAGGCCAACCAGCAAAGCGCACCCGCCGTTGAGCGCGGCCTGTTCCTCGTGCCCAAGGTGATCGAATGAGCCAGAAGCAGATCCACGAAATGGGTGTGGCCGAACTGGCCGCAGCCATTGCCGCTAAACAAGCCTCGTCCGTAGAAGCTGCGCAGGCCCTGCTGGCACGCGCGAAACAGCACGCCAGCTTGGGTGCCTACCTGTCGTTCAACGAAGACCTAACGCTGGCGCAGGCCAAAGCCGCCGATGCGCGCATCGCGGCCGGCGAGCGCGGCCCGCTGCTGGGCGTGCCGCTGGCGCACAAGGACATCTTCGTCACCCAGGGCTTCCCGAGCACCGCCGGTTCGAAGATGCTCGAGGGCTACCAGAGCCCCTTCGACGCTACCGTGGTCGCCAACCTCGCCAAGACCGGCGCCGTGACCCTGGGCAAGCTCAACTGCGACGAGTTCGCCATGGGCGGCAGCAACGAGAACTCGGCCTATGGCGTGGCCCGCAACCCCTGGGATACCGACCGTGTGCCGGGCGGCTCATCGGGCGGTTCGGCGGTGGCCGTGGCCGCGCGCCTTGCGCCCGCCACCACCGGCACCGACACCGGCGGCTCGATCCGCCAACCCGCCAGCTTCTGCAACGTCACCGGCATCAAGCCCACCTACGGCCGCTGCTCGCGCTACGGCATGATCGCCTTCGCCTCCAGCCTGGACCAGGCCGGTCCGATGGCGCGCAGCGCCGCCGACTGCGCCACGCTGCTGAGCGCCATGGCCGGCCCCGACATCGACCGCGACTCCACCAGTCTGGACCACCCGGCCGAGGACTACACCCGTCTGCTCGGTGCGCCGCGCGAAGGCGCGACCTCCGCACAGCCGCTCAAGGGCTTGCGCATCGGTCTGCCCAAAGAATTCTTCGGTGAAGGTTGCGCGCCCGACGTGGTCGCCGCCGTGCGCGCCGCGCTGAGTGAATACGAAAAACTCGGCGCCACGCTGGTCGACATTTCGCTGCCGCGCACCGAGCTGTCGATCCCGGTCTACTACATCATCGCGCCGGCCGAAGCGTCGTCCAACCTCAGCCGTTTCGACGGCGTGAAGTTCGGCCACCGCGCCGCGCAGTACGACGACCTGATCGACATGTACAAGAAGTCGCGCAGCGAGGGCTTCGGCCCTGAGGTGCAGCGCCGCATCATGATCGGTACCTACGTGCTGAGCCACGGCTACTACGACGCGTACTACCTGAAAGCGCAGCAGATCCGCCGCCTGATCGCGCAGGACTTCCAGGACGCCTTCTCGCAGTGCGACGTGATCGCCGGCCCCGCCGCGCCGACCACCGCCTGGAGGATCGGCGAGATGAGCGACGACCCGGTCGCCAACTACCTGGCCGACATCTTCACGCTGCCGGCTTCGCTGGCCGGCCTGCCCGGCATGAGCGTGCCGGCTGGCTTCGGTGCAAGCCATTTGCCCGTGGGCCTGCAGCTTATCGGCAACTACTTCCGTGAGGCCGAACTGCTGCAGGCGGCCGATGCGTTCCAGCGCGTCACCGACTGGCACACGAAGACGCCGGAGGGCTTCTGAACATGAGCGAGAAAAAACAAGCTTCCCTGCTGGTGCAAGGCTACGAAGTCGTGATCGGCTTCGAGACGCACGCCCAGCTGGCGACGAAGAGCAAGATCTTCAGCCGCGCGCCCACGGCCTTCGGCGCCGAGCCGAACACGCAGGCCTGCGCGGTGGACCTGGCGCTGCCGGGCACGCTGCCGGTGATGAACCGCGAAGCGGTGGCACATGCCATCCGCCTGGGCCTAGCGCTGGGTTCGCACATCGCCGAGCAGAGCGTGTTCGCGCGCAAGAACTACTTCTACCCCGACCTGCCCAAGGGCTACCAGATTAGCCAGTTCGAGATCCCGGTGGTGCAGGGCGGCGAGGTGAGCTTCTTCCTCGACGACGAGAAGAAGACCGTGCGCCTGGTGCGCGCCCACCTGGAAGAAGACGCGGGCAAGAGCCTGCACGAGGACTTCATCGGCCAGAGCGGTATCGACCTCAACCGCGCCGGCATGCCGTTGCTGGAAATCGTGACCGAGCCCGACATCCGCTCCAGTGCCGAAGCCGTGGCCTACGCGAAAGAGCTGCACAAGATCGTGACCTGGATCGGGATCTGCGACGGCAACATGCAGGAAGGCTCGTTCCGCTGCGACGCCAACGTCTCGGTCCGCAAGCCCGGTGCCCCGCTGGGCACGCGCCGCGAGATCAAGAACCTGAACTCGTTCAAGTTCATGCAGCAGGCCATCGACTACGAAGTGCGCTGGCAGATCGAGCAGATCGAGGACGGCCACGCCATCCAGCAGGCCACGGTGCTGTTCGACCCCGACACGGGCGAGACCCGTGCCATGCGCACCAAGGAAGACGCGGCCGACTACCGCTACTTCCCCGACCCGGATCTGCCGCCGCTGGTGATCGCGCGCAGCTGGGTGGACGAGGTGAAGGCCGCGATGCCCGAACTGCCGCGCCAGATGGCCGAGCGCCTGGTGGCCGACTACGGCCTGCCCGAGTACGACGCGACCACGCTGACGCAGAGCCCGGCCATGGCGGCCTACTTCGAGACGGCGGCCAAGGCCAGCGGCCAGGCCAAGATGGCCAGCAACTGGATCATGGGCGAGGTCTCGCGCCGCCTGAACAACGAAGAGAAGGACATTGCCCAGGTGCCCGTCAGCGCCGAGACGCTGGCCGCGCTGCTCAAACGCATCGCCGACGGCACCATCTCCAACAACGCCGCCAAGCAGGTGATGGACGCGCTGTGGGCCGGTGATGGTCAGGACGTCGACGCTGTCATCGAAGCCAAGGGCCTCAAGCAGATGAACGATAGCGGCGCGCTGGAAAAAATCATCGACGAGGTCATGGCCGCCAACGCCCCCATGGTCGAGCAGTTCCGCGCCGGCAAGGACAAGGCTTTCAACGCCCTGGTCGGCCTGGTGATGAAGGCCAGCAAGGGCAAGGCCAACCCGCAACAGGCCAACGAGCTGCTGAAGCAAAAGCTGGGTTGAGAGGTCCAACGCGCTCCATCTTATGGGGCGCGCCTGGAGCGCGTGCCTGCTTCAAGTGAACGCCGTGGATCCGGCTCCGCCGGTCCACTGGTGTTGTCCCCCCCTCAGGGGGGAAGCCGCGTCAGCGGCGCAGGGGGTTACTTTTTCCCCCAGAGCGCGCGCAGCTTGACCAGTTCTTCGTCGAAGCGCGCATTGACCCGCTGCTTTTCCAGATTCTGGTCGTTCAGAAAACGGTTCTGCACCTGAATCTGCTGGACGTTGTCCTCCAGCTTGCGCTGCAGCCAGGCAGGCGCCTTCTTGGGGTCGTTCTGGTAGAACTCCAGCTCCTGGTCGATCTCCTGGCGCTGCCTGCCCAGCTCGGTCACGCGCTTTTTCACCGCTTCGATGACCTCGTCGATCTGCTTGAGCGCTTCTGCACGCTCCTTGTCGTGCATGGCCTGGTTGGGGTAGCGGATCAGCAGGGCCCGCTCGCGCCGCCGCTCTTCGGCAAGCCGCGAGCGTTCCAGTTCTTCCGCCCGGCGCTGTTCTTCGAGTCGGGCTCGCTCTTCGGCTGTGTAGCTGGGTGGCACCACTCGCCGGACCGTGCCCGACGAGCCCAGTTCCTTCTGTTCCCGGTCCAGGCAGTCGACGATGGGGCGGTCCGAGGTGATGCGCCGGCCCTTGCTGTCCACACAGCTGTAGATGCCGCCGCTGTTCTTCTCCTGGGCCGCGGCCAGCGGGGCCGCCAGGGCCAGCCACAGCAGGCCTGCACCAGCCAGGCAGTGGCGACAGGCAGTGGCGGCGGTGGGCACAGATCGGATCAAGGCGTTTCCTCAGGCAACGCCGTAGCGTTCGCGGTAGGCCAGCACGCGGTCCCGGTGCTGGTTCAGTTCGGCTCCCGTATGGCTCGTCAGATACTGCAGCAAATCCTCCAACCTCGCAATGGCACAGACCTTGAGGCCCAGGGCGTTCTGTACGTACTGCACGGCGCTGTGGTCCACGTCCCGCACCGTGCCGTCAGCCGCCTTCTCGGTGGCCTTCTCCTGCCGGTCCAGAGCGATGGCCACAGCGTGCGGCGTCGCGCCGGCGGCCTGGATCAGCGCGATCGACTCGCGCGCGGCGGTGCCGGCGCTCATCACGTCGTCGACGATCAGCACCCGGCCCTTGAGCGGTGCACCGACCAGCGTGCCGCCTTCGCCATGGTCCTTGGCTTCCTTGCGGTTGTAGGCGAAGGGCACGTTGCGCCCCAGGCGGGCCAGCTCGATGGCCACGGCGGCGCCCAGCGGAATGCCCTTGTAGGCGGGGCCGAAAATCATGTCGAACTCAATGCCACTGTCGACGAGGGCCTGTGCATAGAATTGCGCGAGCCGGCCGAGCTTGGCGCCATCGTCGAACAGTCCGGCGTTGAAGAAATAGGGCGACAGTCGACCGGCCTTGGTCTTGAACTCGCCAAAGCGCAACACGCCCGAGTCCACACAGAACTGCACGAAGTCCTGGGCCAGCGAATCCTTTTTTGCACCGGCGCCTGTGGCGCCCGCATCCAACGACATGGGGAAATCCTTGTTCAAACTGACCAGCCTCAACCTCAACGGCATCCGTTCGGCCAGCAACAAAGGGCTGGAAAACTGGCTCGCCGGGCATGCGCCGGATTGTATTTGTGTGCAGGAAGTCAAGGCCCAGGCCACCGACGTGGCCGGTCGGTTCGAGGAGATGGTCGGCCTCAAAGGGCACTTCCATTTCGCGGAAAAGAAGGGCTATTCGGGCGTGGCGGTCTACACCCGGCACGAGCCCAGCGACGTGGTCATCGGCTTTGACGGTGGCGAATTCGACGCCGAGGGCCGCTGGGCCGAGCTTCGCTTCGACACGCCCAAGCGCAAGTTCTCGGTCATCAGCGTGTACTTTCCCAGCGGTTCGTCTGGCCCCGAGCGGCAGGAGGCCAAGTACCGTTTCCTGGACCTGATGTACCCGCACCTGATGGCTCTGAAGAAGAAGCGCGAGTTCGTGATCTGCAGCGACGTCAACATCGCCCACCAGGAAAAGGACCTGAAGAACTGGCGCAGCAACCAGAAGAACAGCGGCTTCCTGCCGGAAGAGCGCGCCTGGATGACCAAGCTGCTGAACGAGGGCGGGCTGATCGACGTCTACCGCCGGCTGCAGCCCGATACCACCGACACCTGCTACACATGGTGGAGCAACCGGGGGCAGGCCTATGCCAACAACGTGGGGTGGCGACTGGACTATCACCTCGCGACCCCGGCGTTCGCCGAGACCGCGCGCAGCGAGGCGATCTACAAGGGCGAGAAGTTCAGCGACCACGCCCCGATCACCATCGAATACGACTTCAAGCTCTGAGTCGCAGCCCAAAACCCGGGGCCACACCGCCGGTGAGCGGTGCTGCTGACGACCGTGCTGGCCGGGTGGGGCGCTGACTGACCACTTGTGGCGGGCAGGACGGGTATCCGCTGGGGTGGGTGTATTGAACGCGGGGCGGGGTCATCTGTCCAATACAGAGCATTCACACTACCATCTTGAAAACAGATGGATCGGTGCATGCGATGGAACTCAGACAGTTGCGCTATTTCGTGGCGATCGCCGACAGTGGCAGCGTCACCAAAGCGGCCGAGCGCGTGTTCGTGGCGCAGTCGGCGCTGAGCCACCAGCTGGCGCAGCTGGAGGGTGAGCTCGGTGTGAGCCTGTTCGAGCGTTCCCGGCGGGGCGTCGGGCTGACCGAAGCCGGGCAGCGCTTCTTCCCGCACGCCGTGTCGATCCTGCGCCAGGCAGAGGAGGCCGTGGCCAGCGCCCGCAGCACGAGCCAGGAGCCCGAAGGCACGGTGGTGTTCGGCCTGCCACACAGCGCCTCCAGCGCCCTGGCGCTACCGCTGTTGCGCGAGGTGCGTCAGCGCTTTCCCCGGGTGACGCTGGAGCTGACCGAGGAACTGACCGGGAACCTGTCGCGCCAGCTGCGCACCGGCCAGATCCAGCTGGCGGTGCTGTTTGACGATGGCCAGCTCGGGGGCTTTTCGGTGACCCCAGTGCTGAGCGAGCAGCTCTGCCTGATCGAGCCGGCCAGTGCGCCCAGAACGGGGCGCCGGAGTCGCACGCTGAGCCTGCAGCAGGCGCTGGCTCAGCCGCTGATCCTGCCGGCCAGCCCGCACGGCGTGCGCCCGATCATCGAGGCGGCCGCTGCCGCTGCGGGCCTGCCGCCGCCGCGGGTCGAGGCGGACATCAGTTCCATCAGCATCCTGCGCACCACGCTGCTGGCCGGCCTGGGCCGCACGCTGCTGCCGGTCATGCCCCTGCAAGCCGACATCGACGCGGGCCAGCTGCGTGCCACGCCGGTGGGCCATCCGCCTCTGGAGCGGGTGCTGGCTGTGTGCAGCTCGGCGCACATTCCGCGCTCCACGGCCTGCCAGGCGGTGGCCGCACTGGCGGTGGAGACGATGCAGCAGCTCTGTCGCCAGGGGCAGTGGGCCGGCGCGCGCTCCCTGGTTCGCTGACCGGCGTGAGGGAGAATCCAGTGCGGGGCCACCGCCCCATGTCTTTTGCGACGCCGACCCACCATGTTCCGTTACCAGACCATCCCCGTCACCGCCTTCGCCCAGAACTGCTCCATCGTCTGGTGCGATGAGACCCGCAACGCCGCCGTGATCGATCCGGGCGGCGATCTGGACCGGCTGCTCGACGCGGCGAAACAGCTGGGCGTCACCCTCAAGGCCATCTGGCTGACCCATGCCCACATCGACCATGCGGGCGGCACGGCCGAACTGGCCGAGCGGCTGGACCTGCCCATCATCGGCCCGCACCCCGGCGACCAGTTCTGGATCGACGGCCTGCCGCAGCAGAGTCGGATGTTCGGCTTCCCGCCAGCGGGCCATTTCACGCCGACGCGGTGGCTGGCCGACGGCGACACGGTGCAGATCGGGCGCTGCACGCTGAACGTGCGGCACTGCCCGGGCCACACGCCGGGCCACGTGGTGTTTCACTCGCCCGAGGCGCAGCGGGTCTTCGTCGGCGATGTTCTGTTCGCCGGCAGCATAGGCCGCACCGATTTTCCGCAGGGCAACCACGCGCAGCTGATCGCCAGCATCAAGGAACGGCTCTGGCCGATGGGGGACGACACGGTGTTCATCCCGGGGCACGGGCCGGAGAGCACGCTGGGCGAGGAACGGCGGTTCAATCCTTACGTGAAGGCGGCCTGAGCGGCCGCCCCCTCGCGGCGGCTCAGATGCCGAGCATCTTCTTGGCTTCGCCGAGCGCCTTCATGGACTCGTCGTGCTTGCCTTCCTTGTGCATTTTTTCGCCTTGCGCGCGCAAGGACTTCACCTTGTCCATGTCGGCCATGGACATGCTCGGACTGGCGCCGAGCTTGGCATCGATGGCCTTCATTTCGTTGGGGCAGTTGTGGGCAAAGGCCGCCGAGCAGAACAGCAGGGCGGACGCGGTCACCAGGGCTTTCATGGGGTGTCTCCTTCGGGTGGGCGTCGGCGGTCGCCGACCGGCGGATGCTAGCCCCGCCGGGCCTGCTCGTACAGCCCTTGCACCTTCGGCACGTTCGCCTGCAGCTGCTTGATGCGTTCCGGTCCGCTGGGGTGGGTGGAGAGGAAGGCGATGCCGTTGCCGCCGCCGGCCTTGGCCATCTTCTGCCAGAGGCTGACGCTGGCATTGGGCTGGTAGGCGCCGCGCGCCGCCAGTTCCAGGCCGACCAGATCGGCCTCGCTCTCGTCTTCGCGGCTGAACTTGAGCGTCAGCAGCTGCGAGCCCATGTCGGCGGCGACCGCGCCCAGGTTGCCCAGGCCCAGCAGTTCGGCGCCCAGGCGCAGGCCCAGGTTGGTGGCGCTGCTCTTGGCCAGCCGCTCACGCGCGTGTTCGCGCAGTGCGTGGGCCATTTCGTGGCCCATGATCATCGCGGTCTCGTCGTCGCTGAGCTGCAGCTTGTTCAGGATGCCGGTGTAGAAGGCAATCTTGCCGCCGGGCAGGCAGAAGGCGTTGATCTGGTCGCTGTTGATCAGCGCCACCTGCCACTGCCAGTCCTTCGCCCGCGGGTTCCAGGCGGCGGTGAACGGGATGATCTTCTTGGCGATGGCGTGCAGGCGCTTGGTCTGTGGGTGGTCGGCGGGCTTCAGCGCGTTCTGCTTCTTCGCCTCCTGGACCGTGGCCACAAACTGCTGGGCGCCGGCTTTTTCAATCGTTTCGGCGGGCACCAGCTTGCGCATGCTCGACGCCTTGCCGACGTCGACCTGGGCCATGGCCGGTGCGGCCGCCGCCGCAGATGCGGCGAGCAGGAAGGCGCGCCGGGCCTGCCAGGGGCCGGCGGCCGGGGCATCGGGTGAGCGCTGTTTGAGGTCGCAGAGAAAACACATGAGCCAATAATAGGCAAAGCCCCTGTCACTTGCCACGGGCCTCAACCATGGCCACGCGCCCGTCCTGTTCATGAACCAGTCATCCGTCACGCCGGCGTCGCCAGACACCCACTCCGAAGCAGCGCCCCGGCCCAGCTGGGGTGACACGCTCCGGGCCTACCTGGAGCCCGCCAGTCTGCGCATGTTCGCACTCGGGTTTTCCGCCGGCCTGCCGCTGCTGCTGGTGCTGGGCACGCTGAGCTTCCGCCTGCGCGAGGCCGGCCTGGACCGCACCACCATCGGTTACCTGAGCTGGGTCGGTCTTGCATACGGTTTCAAATGGGTCTGGTCGCCGCTGGTCGACCGGCTGCCGATTCCGTTGCTGACCCGCGCCATGGGCCGCCGCCGCAGCTGGCTGCTGCTGTCGCAACTCGCGATCATGGTGGCGCTGGCGGGCATGGCGTTCGCCGATCCGCGCGCGCAGCTGGACACGGTGGTCTGGTGTGCACTCGCCGTGGCCTTTGCCTCGGCCACGCAGGACATCGCGCTGGACGCCTACCGCATCGAGTCGGCCGACGCCGCCCACCAGGGTGCGCTGGCTGCCACCTACCAGACCGGCTACCGGCTGGCCATGATCTGGGCTGGCGCGGGCGTGCTCTGGCTGGCGGCGCGGGCCGAGGTGGCGCCTGTGGCCCAGGCTGCCGCGGCTGTGGTCGATGCGGTGAAGCCGGCGCCCGGCGCGCTCTACCAGAACGCCGCCTGGACCACGGCCTACCTGGTGATGGCGGCGAGCATGCTGGTCGGCGTGGTCACGGTGCTGTTCTCGCGTGAGCCGGCGCAGGTGGCGCTGCCGCCCAGCCGCAATGCGGCCGAGTGGTTCAAAGGCGCCTTCGTCGAACCCTTCGCCGACTTCCTGAAACGCTACGGCACGCACGCGCTGCTGATCCTGGCGCTGATCGGTGTCTACCGCATCAGCGACGTGGTGATGGGCATCATGGCCAACCCGTTCTATGTGGACATGGGCTACACCAAGGACGAGGTGGCGGCGGTTACCAAGGTCTACGGCGTGATCATGACCCTGGTCGGCGCCTTCATCGGCGGCGCGCTCTCGCTGCGGCTGGGCGTGATGCGGGTGCTGATGCTGGGTGCCATCCTGTCGGCGGCGAGCAACCTGCTGTTCGCCTGGCTCGCGGGTCACGGCCACGACGTGACCGCGCTGATCGCCGTCGTCTCGGCCGACAACCTGAGCGCGGGCGTGGCCTCGGCCGCCTTCATCGCCTACCTGTCGAGCCTGACCAATGTCAGCTATTCGGCCACGCAGTACGCGCTGTTCAGCTCGATGATGCTGCTGGCGCCCAAATGGCTGGCGGGCTATTCGGGCGCGTTTGTCGATGCCTACGACTACCCGACTTTCTTTACCGCGACCTCGCTGTTGGGCCTGCCGGTGCTGGTGCTGATCTGGCTGGCCACGCGGGTCAGTTCGGCGCCGGCGTCTCCAGCAAAGCCTTGAGCGCCGCTTTCTGGACCTTGCCCAGCGCGGTGCGCGGCAAGGTCTCCAGCCGCACCCAGCGGCGCGGCCACTTGTAGCGCGCCAGCCGGCCGTCCAGGAATGCGCGCAGCGGCGCGTCCCAGCCGTCGGCTGAAGCTTGCGGGTCGCGCAGCACCACCACGGCCACGGCCACCTCGCCCCAGCGCGCGTCGGATTGCCCCACCACGCTGCATTCGGCTACCGCCGGGTGCTGGGCAATGAGGTTCTCGATCTCGGCTGGGTAGATGTTTTCGCCGCCGGAGATGATCATGTCCTTGGCGCGGCCGACCACGGTGAAGCTACCGTCCTCCGCCTGCTGCGCCAGGTCGCCGCTGCGGAAGAAGCCGTCTGCGTCGAGCGCGGGCAGGTCGGGCCAGTAGGTCGCGACCACGTTGGGCGCCCGCACCGCGATCTCGCCGACCTGGCCAGGTTCCACGGGTCGACCATCGGAGCCCAGCAGCCGGATCTGCACGCCCGGCGCCGGCCAGCCGCAGGAACCGATGTGGGTGGCGGCGTGCTCCGGGGGCAGGGCAATGGAGAACGGGCCGGTTTCGGTGCTGCCATAGACGTTGCTGACCGGGATGCCCCGCGCCATGAAGGCCTTCAGCGGCTCTGGCGGTAGCGCCGAGGACCCGGCCCAGACCGTGCGCAGGCAGGTGAGGTCGGTCGAAGCCCAGTCGGGGTGGCCCGTCAGCGCCTGCAAGGTTGCCGGCACCTGCAGCGTCAGCGAGGGCCGCTCCTGTGCGATGGCGCGCAGCGTGGCCGCCGGGTCGAAGCGGCTGTGCAGCAGCACGGTGGCGCCGACCGAGAGCGCTGGCAGGGTCTGGATGCACAGGCCGCCGACATGGAACAGCGGCAGCACGGTGAGCACCGTGTCCTCGGCCGTCAGGCCTTGCACCTGCGCGGCGATGGCCATGTTCGCCAGCAGGTTGCCCTGGGTGTGCACCGCGGCCTTGGGCGTGCCGGTGGTGCCCGAGGTATAGACCAGCAGCGCCGGGCAGTCCATGGCCTCGGCCCGCGCTTCCCGCAGCAGGGTGGACGGTGTGCACGCGAGCAGGTGGTCGAGCGTGAGGTCGACCGGGCAGCCCGGGCCGTCGCAGAGGACGCCGGCCGCCTCGTTGAATGAGTTGTCGTGCACCAGCAGCTTCGGCGTGCAGTCGTCCAGCACAGCGCTCCACTCGGCCACGGCCAGCCGGGTGTTCAGCGGCACCAGCACCGCTTCCAGACGCCCGAGCGCGAACAGCGCGGCGATCAGCGCAGGGTGGTTCAGGCCCAGCCAGGCGACCCGGTCGCCCGGTCGCACGCCCAGCACCATGAAGCAGCGGGCCAGCACATCGGCGACCGCGTTGAGCCGGCCAAAGCTCCACTCGTTGCGGGTGTCCGTTGCGGTGTCGAGCCAGCGGATGGCCGGGGTGTCGGGCTGCGTCCGTGTCAGGCCTTGCAGCAGACCGGGCAGCGAGCGGGCGGGCAGGGCGGGGGCGTCGGGCGTGAACATGGCGGCAACTTTACGTGAGCGAGACAAAGGGTTCACGCGCCTGGGTGACCATGCGGGGTCCCCGGCCCGCAAAGCGGCGGCCCCTGGGGGCACCTTAAACTGGCTGCATGAACGCCCCGACCCCCACCCGCCTCCTGATGATCGAAGACGATGCGCGTCTGGCGCAGATGGTCACCGAGTACCTGGCCCAGTCCGGCTACGAGGTCACCCACGCGCCCGACGGCGAAAAGGGTCTGGAGCAGCTGCCGCTGCTGCAGCCCGAGCTGGTGATCCTGGACCTGATGATGCCGGGCATCGACGGGCTGGAAGTCTGCCGCCGCATCCGCTCCCTGCCCAACGGCAATGCGCGGGTGCCGGTGCTGATGCTGACCGCCAAGGGCGACCCGATGGACCGCATCATCGGTCTCGAACTCGGCGCCGACGACTACCTGCCCAAGCCTTTCGAGCCGCGCGAGCTGCTGGCCCGCATCCGCGCCGTGCTGCGCCGCCGCGGGGAGGCGACCTCCGCTGCGGCCACGACCCGCGCCACGCCGGTGCTGCGCTTCGGCTCGCTGGAAATCGACCGCGATGCGCGCACGGTGCAGGTGGCGGGCAAGGCCTGCGAGCTGACCTCCTACCAGTTCGACCTGCTGGTGGCGCTGGCCGAACGCGCGGGTCGCGTGCTCACGCGCGACCAGATCATGGAGGCGGTGCGCGGACGCGAGCTCGAAGCCTTCGACCGCAGCATCGACGTGCACATCGGCCGCATTCGCAACGCCATCGAGGCCGACAGCAAGGAGCCCAAGCGCATCCTGACGGTGCGCGGGGTGGGTTATGTCTTCGCCAAGCAGCAGGACTGAATGAAGAGCCTGCTCGGTCAGAAGCTCTACCTGCGCATCTGGCTGGCCATCGTGGCCGCCGTGGCGGTGCTGACCCTGGTTGTCGGCTGGCTCTGGCAGATGGCGCTGGACCGGGACCGCGAGGAGCGCGACGCGCGGATCGCGCGCGAGATCGTGCTGCGCAATGGCGCCGGGGAGATCGTGGGTGAGGCGCCGGCGCAGGCGGTGCGGGTGCCTGGTCAGGGGCTGGAGTTCCAGGTGCAGATGAAGGACGGCCAGACGCTGTACATCCAGCTGCCGCGCCCGAACCGGCAGCCGGGCGCGCCAGCGCCGGGGCGGCGCAGCCTGTTCGGCCTGCAGTCGCCCATCGGCTTCGCCTGGCTGCTGGGCCTGGTCGGGCTGGCGGTGGCGCTGGGTGCCTACCCTATCGTGCGGCGCCTGACCCAGCGGCTGGAGCGGCTGCAGCGCGGCGTGGAACGCTGGGGGCAGGGCGACCTCAGCGCCCGCCTGCCGGTCAGCGGGCAGGACGAGGTGGCGTTCCTGGCCGAGCGCTTCAACGCGGCGGCGGAGCGTGTGCAGACCCTGATGCTCTCGCACAAGACCCTGCTGGCCAATGCCTCGCACGAGCTGCGTTCGCCGCTGGCCCGCATCCGCATCGGACTGGAGCTGCTGGGCAACGACCCGGCGCGGGCCGCACAGCGGGCCGAGATCGCGCGCAACATCGACGAGCTGGACCAGCTGATCGACGAGATCCTGATGGCCAGCCGGCTGGATCTGCGCGATGCCAATGAGGCTTCGGCGCTGGGGCCGACCGAGGAGGTCGACCTGGTGGGGCTGGCCGCCGAAGAGTGCGCGCGCACCGGGGCCGACCTGGACGTGGCCGACGGCATCTCGCCGGTGCTGGTGCAGGGCCATCCCAAGCTGCTGCGCCGACTGCTGCGCAACCTGCTGGAGAACGCACGGCGCTACGGCCACCGGCCGGAATCGGGAGGGGCGGCTGAGCCGGCCCGTCTGGGCATCGACCGGATCACGGCGCCGGGTGGTCAGGCGCTGGTGCGGGTGAGCGTTGAGGACCACGGGCCGGGCGTACCTGCCGAACTGCGGGAACGCATCTTCGAGCCGTTCTACCGGTTGCCGGGCGCCAGCGAGAGCGTGGGTGGGGTGGGTCTGGGTTTGTCGCTGGTGCGGTCGATCGCCCTGCGGCACCTGGGCAGCGTGCGCTGCGAAGACCGCCCCGGCGGCGGAGCTCGCTTTGTGGTCGAATTGCCACTGTAACTGGCTGTAAATTTTGTTGGTCGCCAGAGTGTGCAATTTGTCACGTTACTGTGACCTTGGCAGCATTTCGTGCTGATTTGCTGCCTCGTATTTGAGCGAATTGCAACAAAGGTCCACAGTTCTCCCCCAAACAGGGGATGGCCGGAAATCGTGTCGCAACGCACAATTTCAACGTTGCTGTCACAACAAAGCGAGTGACGGCCTACATCCAAATCCAAAACGTCGCTCGCACTGGTCTCCCAACGACGTCCTTCCAAGGACTTCAAAGCCACCGCAAGGTGGCTTTTTTTTGGCCGCTGCACGGCCGCTCAGAGCTCGACGATGCCGTGGGCCGTGGTGGTCTTGCCCTGTCGCAGGGCCTGGCGCGCCGCCTGTTTGTTGCGCACGCGTTCGTCCGGGTGGGCATAGTCGCGCCGGTGTTCCAGATGCAGCACCGGGGCCGAGTACCGCAGGTGGACCCCCCGGATGCCTGCGTTGTTGAGGCGGAAACCCAGCTCGATGTCCTCGGCGCCGTAGCCGAAGTTCTCATCGAACCCGTTCACCCGGATCAGGTTGATGCGCGCCGTCGAGCTGTTGCCTCCGTTCCAGGTGCGACGCACGGTGGTCAGGCGCTCGGCCAGGTGCGAGGCCCAGGGTGGGTAGAGCCCGGCTTTGAGCCGGGCGCTGGTGCTGCACAGAGCCTCGTGCGAGGCAAGCCAGGATGGCGTGAAGACCTCGCCCGAGTCCACCCCCGGCGCCTGCACTGCTTCGCTGGCGGCCAGCGTCAGCCGGATCACGCCGCCGGTGCAGAAGCGCCGGGGCCGCGCCAGCGCGAGGTGGCGCGCCACGAAGTGCTCGGACGGCAGGCAGTCGCCGTCCAGGAAGACCAGGTAATCGGCGGTGGAGCTGGCGATGGCCTTGTTGAGGATGCGGTTCTTGCGAAAGCCGCGGTCCGCCTGCCAGATGTGGCGCAACCGGGGCCCCAGGCGCTGCTGCCACGCGGCGATCAGTTCGGTGGTCTGCGGCCCCGAGCCGTCGTCGGCGATGCAGATCCGGAAGTCCGACTGGCTCTGCCGCAGCAGCGCGTGCAGCACCAGGTCCAGCGCACGGGGGTGGTTGTAGGTCGAGACCACCACCTCGACGCTGCCCACCGTCCTCATGTTCAGTGTCCGTGCGCCACCACTTCGCCGGCCTTCAGGGCGTACACCGTGCCGCAGTACGGGCAGCGGGCCTGGCCCGTGCGGGCCACGTCCAGGAACACCCGGGGGTGGCTGTTCCAGAGCTTCATGTCGGCCTTGGGGTTGGGACAGAACACGCCGCCCTGCGGGTTCAGGTCCTTGGCGGCCAGTTCGATGGTGGAAGAAGTGCTCATGGGAATGCTCCTCAGACCTTGCTCAGCCAGTGGGCGTACTTGGGATTGCGGCCACCCACGATGTCGAAGAAGGCCGACTGGATCTTCTCGGTGACCGGACCGCGGCTGCCTTCGCCCAGTGTGATGCGGTCGAGTTCGCGGATCGGGGTGACTTCGGCGGCGGTGCCGGTGAAGAAGGCCTCGTCGGCGATGTAGACCTCGTCGCGCGTGATGCGCTTTTGCACGATGTCCAGGCCCAGGTCCTTGGCGATGTGGAACACGGTGTTGCGGGTGATGCCGTTCAGGGCACCGGCCGACAGGTCGGGCGTGTAGATCACGCCGTTCTTGATCACGAAGATGTTTTCGCCCGCGCCTTCGGACACGAAGCCCGAGCTGTCCAGCAGCAGGGCCTCGTCGTAACCCTCGTCGGTCACTTCCATGTTGGCCAGGATGGAGTTGGTGTAGTTGCTCACCGCCTTGGCCTGCGTCATGGTGATGTTGACATGGTGGCGGGTGTAGCTGCTGGTCTTGACGCGGATGCCGCGCTTGAGGCCCTCTTCGCCCAGGTAGGCGCCCCAGGCCCAGGCCGCCACCATCAGGTGGATGGTGTTGCCCTTCGGAGAAACGCCCAGCTTCTTGTCGCCGATCCAGGTCAGCGGGCGCAGGTAGCAGCTCTCCAGCTTGTTCTCGCGCACCACGGCCTTCTGCGCCTCGTTCACCTGTTCCTTGGTGAAGGGGATGGCCATGCGCAGGATCTTGGCGCTGTTGAACAGGCGGTCGGTGTGTTCTTCCAGGCGGAAGATCGCGGTGCTGCCGTCGGCCGTCTTGTAGGCGCGAACGCCCTCGAAGGCGCCGCAGCCGTAGTGCAGCGTGTGGGTCAGCACATGGATCTTGGCGTCGCGCCAGTCCACCATCTGGCCGTCCATCCAGATCTTGCCGTCGCGGTCGGACATCGAGGGAATCACGGGGCTCATGCGGGGTCCTTTGAAAATGGGGTGTCTCAGGCGCGGTCTGGCGCCGCAGAAACACGCATTTTAGGTGCCCGCCCCGGCGCGGACCCGGGTGCTGTCAGCCCTCGGCCGGCGGGCGATGCAGTTCCCAGGCGGTCACCCGGCCACCCTGCAGGGTGACGGTGACGGTCGAGCCGCCGTTGTCGGTCCAGCGGTAGCGCTCGGGCTGTTCGCCCTCGGCGCTCAGGCGTTCGCCCAGCGAGCGCGTCATGGCCATCACGTGCATCAGGTTCACACCCGGCTTGAGCTTGGCGTTGAGCATGACCGCGCTGGCCACCCAGCCGATGGGCCGTTCCGCGGCGCGCTTCATCACCGTCATCATCCGCGTCCAGTGCAGCAGCAGCCACATCACCAGCCCCCCGCCCACGGCGGCGACGCCCGCCCAGCCGTACTGGCGCCCTGCGAAGACGAGCAAACCGATGACGAGCAGGGGAACGGCGATGCGCTGGAGGTTCATGCTGCCATTGTCCGTGGGGTGTTGCGCCCGGAAACTGCGGAATCTGCGTAGACCGGTCCGTCAGGCCAGGCTGCGGGCCAGTTCCATGGCCTCTTCGATGCGGTCCACGCCGTGGATGGTCAGGCCCTCGAAGGCCTTGTCGTTCTTCTTCGGCGCGTTGGCCTTGGGCACGACGGCGACGGAGAAGCCCAGCTTGGCCGCTTCCTTGAGCCGCTCCTGGCCACGCGGCGCGGGGCGCACCTCGCCAGCCAGGCCCACTTCGCCGAAGGCGATGAAGCCCTTGGGCAGGGCGCGGCCGCGCAGGCTGCTGGTGATGGCCAGCATCACGGCCAGATCGGCCGCGGGTTCGCTGATGCGCACGCCGCCGACAGCGTTGACGAACACGTCCTGGTCCATGCAGGCCACGCCGGCGTGGCGGTGCAGCACGGCCAGCAGCATGGCCAGGCGGTCGCGGTCCAGGCCGACCGACAGGCGCCGCGGCGACGGACCACCGCTGTCCACCAGCGCCTGGATCTCCACCAGCATGGGCCGCGTGCCTTCCAGCGTCACCATGACGCAGCTGCCGGGCACGGGTTCCGAATGCTGCGAAAGGAAGATCGCGCTGGGGTTGCTCACGCCCTTGAGGCCTTTTTCGGTCATGGCGAACACGCCGATCTCGTTGACCGCGCCGAAGCGGTTCTTGATGGCGCGGATCAGGCGGAAGCTGCTGTGTGTGTCGCCCTCGAAATACAGGACGGTGTCGACCATGTGTTCCAGCACGCGCGGGCCGGCCAGCGCGCCTTCCTTGGTCACGTGGCCCACCAGCACGATGGCGGTGCCGCTGGCCTTGGCCGCGCGCGTGAGGTGGGCCGCGCATTCGCGCACCTGCGCCACCGAACCCGGCGCGCTGGTGAGCTGCTCGGAGTAGACGGTCTGGATCGAGTCGATCACCGCAATCGCGGGCTTGTGGGCCGACAGCGTGGCCAGGATCTTCTCCAGCTGGATCTCGGCCAGCACCTGGACCTGCGAACCGTCCAGCCCGAGCCGGCGCGAGCGCAGCGCGACCTGGGCGCCCGACTCTTCGCCGGTGACGTACAGGGTCTTCTGTCCAGCGCGCTGCAGCGCGTCCAGCGCCTGCAGCAACAGCGTCGACTTGCCGATGCCCGGGTCGCCGCCGATCAGCACCACGCCGCCCTCCACCACGCCGCCGCCCAGCACCCGGTCCAGCTCGTCGTGGCCGGTGGGCGTGCGCTGCACGTCGGTGGCCTCGATGTCGGCCAGGGTGGTCACCTCGGCCGTCTTGGCCAGCGCCGCGAAGCGGTTCTTGGTGGGGGCGCTGGATTCGGCGACCGACTCGATCAGCGTATTCCAGGCGTTGCAGTGCGGGCATTTGCCCAGCCAGCGCGGGCTGGTGCCGCCGCATTCGTTGCAGGTGTAGATCGTCTTTTCTTTGGCCATGTGGCCGGCAATATAGTCGACACCCCGCAGGGTCCGTCTCTGCCGATCCCACCTGCCCGCCGCACCCTGTGTCTTCCGCCCGCAAAACCTCTTCTTCGAGCCTGGTTGCCCCCGCGGCCGCCCTGCAGGCCCTGGCGCCGGGCGAGCAGCCGCTGTCGGCCGCGGCCCGCGCCTTCAACCTGCAGCTGACCCGGGTCGACAAGCTCCGGGCGCAGCTGGACGAGCTGGATGTTCTGGGCCAGGCCCACCGGACCGAGCGGCACCGCTGGCTTTCGCCTCTGAAGCGGCAGCAGCGCGAGCAGATGCGTGCGCTCGCCCTGGCGTTGGAGGGGCACCTGCAGGGCAAGGCGCTGAGCCGACTGCAACAGGACACGGCCACCGAGGCGCTGTGCGCGCTGGCGCAGACCCTGGCCGACGAGGGCGAGACCGACATGGTGGCCCTGCACGACCGGCACAGTCGCCAGACCCTGGCGCAGAAGAAGCAGGCCGCGGCCGATGCGATGCGTGCGCGCCTGGAGGCCGCCCTGGGCGAGCCGCTGGCCGCCGACGGGGACGAGCTGTCCATGGACGAGCTGGTGCGCGCCGGCATGGCGCGGCTGCGCGAGGCGCGCGACGAAGAGCAGGCGCGCCGCCAGGCCAGGGCGCAGGCGCGCAAGGCCCGGCAGAAGGCGGGCAGCCGACCCGCCGAGGTGCAGGCGCAGGCGGCCGACGCCGAGACCCAGCTGCGCACCCTGTTCCGCCAACTGGCCAGCGCCCTGCACCCCGACCGTGAGCCCGACGAAGCCGAGCGCCAGCGCAAGACCGCGTTGATGAGCGAGGCCAACACCGCCTACGCGCGCAAGGACCTGGTGACGCTGATGCAGATCCAGCTGCGCGCCGAACTGGCCGACCCCGCCGCGGTCTCGCGTCTGGCGGACGACCGGCTGGCCGCACTGACGCTCTTGCTCAAGCAGCAGGTGGCGGGACTGGAGCGCGAACGCGCTGCGCGGCAAGCTCAGCTCGCGGCCGAGTTCGAGCTGCCGCCCGGCCAGGTGGCCAACCCGAACACGCTCAGGCAACAGTTGCTGAACCAGGTCGCCGCGCTGGAGTCGTCGGTGGCCCGGCTGACTCAGGACCTGGATCAGGTGCAGGAACCGGCCGGGCTCAAGCGCTGGCTGAACCGCCTGCGCGAAACGCGCCCGAGCGACGGCGACCCCGGCTGGATCTAAACGAAACCCTGGAGCAGCGCGACCGTGATCTCGGCCGCCGGTGCGCTGCGGCAGCCGCTGGCGTTCTGGCCGCTCCACAGGGGTGAGAAGTCGCCGCGGCCCTGCTTCTCCCAGTGCGCGCGAAGCGGCGCGATGGCGGCCGTGGCGGTGGGGAAGGCGGGCGCAGCCGGGTTCAAGGGCCCCAGCTCGCGCATCACGCGGTTGACGATGCCGCGTGCCGGCCGGCCGCTGAACAGCGTGGTCAGCGCCGTGTGGCGCGCGGCATCGCTCTGCAGCGCGGCGCGGTGGATGGGCGAGGTCAGGGCTTCGTCGCTGCACAGGTAGGCCGAGCCCACCTGCACGCCGGCCGCACCCAGCGCGAGCGCCGCGCGCACGCCCGCCGCGTTGGCGATGCCACCGGCTGCGATCACCGGTACCTGCACGGTGGCCGCGATCTGCGGCAGCAGGGCGAAGGTGCCGACCTGGGTCGTGAGGTCGTCGGTCATGAACATGCCGCGGTGACCCCCGGCTTCCGAGCCCTGTGCGATCACTGCGTCCACGCCCTGGGCTTCGAGCCAGATGGCTTCTTCCACCGTCGTGGCCGAGGACAGCACCACGCTGCCCCAGCCTTTGATCCGAGCCAGCAAATCCGGCGCGGGCAGGCCGAAGTGGAAGCTCACGATGGGCGGGCGGAACGGCTCCACCAGATCGGCCACCGCGTGGCTGAACGGCACACGCCCCGCGCCGGCCGGCACGGCGGCAATGTCCAGCCCGGCCTCGGCATAGAAGGGGGACAGAGCCTCCCGCCAGCGGGCCTCGCGCGCGGCGTCGGGCGCGGGCGGCGTGTGGCAGAAGAAGTTCACGTTCCAGGGCCGGGTGGTGCCCTGCGACAGCGCGGTCAGCTCCTGCACCAGCGCCTCGGGCGTGAGCATGGCGGCGGGCAGGGCGCCGATGCCGCCGGCGCGGCAGACCGCCAGCGCCAGGGCCGAGCCCTGAGAGCCGGCCATGGGCGCCTGCAGAAGCAGGTGATCGACGTTCAGGCGTTGGGCGAGCGTGTTCATGCCGCAATTGTCGGCCGCCACCAAAGCCTTCGGGTTAACCCCGGTTTTGTGAATCCTGGAAAAACATTTAACATATTAAATAAATCGCACCGACCCATGGCCATCGACGACAACTCCCCTTCCTTTGTCCACCGCAACCTGCCGCGCCTGTTGCTGGAGGCGCGCGAGGCCGTGATGCAGCACACCCGGCCCAGCCTGCGCGAGCACGGCCTGTCCGACCAGCAGTGGCGCGTGCTGCGCGTGCTGGGCGAACACGCCCGCGACCCGGCGGGCGTGGAGACCGGCCGCGTGGCGCGCGAGGCGCTGCTGCTCGGCCCAAGCCTCACGGGCGTGCTCACCCGCATGGAACGCGACGGCCTGATCACCCGCAACCGCTGCCCGCAGGACGCGCGCCGCACCGTGGTGCGCGCCACGCCCGCGGGGCTGAAGCTGGTGCGCAAGCTGTCGTTGACCATCGAGTCGCACTACCAGTGGATGGAGGCGCAGCTGGGCAAGCAGCGCCTGGCGCAGCTCTATGACCTGCTGGACGACGTGATCGCGCTCGAAGCGCCCGGCGGCGTCGAGGCCGACGACATCGAGGAATAAACCACCCATGAACACCCACACCTACCTACCTGGCGGCACCGTCTACGGCACGCTGCTGAACTTCCGGCGCGAACACGCCCTGTGGGCGCCGCGCATGCACGAGGCGCCATACAAGGCGCCGCCGAACGCGCCGGTGCTCTACATCAAGACCGCCAACACCTTCACGCGTTGCGGCCAGGCCATCGCGCTGCCCAAGGGCGTGGCCGAGGTCGAGGTTGCGGCCAGCCTGGGTCTGGTGGCGGGCGACGGCGGCCGCGTGGCGGGCGCCGTGCTGCTCAACGACGTGGCCATTCCGCACGAGAGCTACTACCGCCCGCCGGTGAAGTTCCGCTGCGTGGACGGCTTCCTCGGCGTGGGCGATGCGCTGCGGCCGCTCACGGACCTGGGTGAACTCGCCGCGCTGGTGCTGGAGCTGCGCGTGGACGGCGTGATGCGCCAGCGCACCGCGCTGGCCGACCTGGTGCGCGACGCGGCCACGCTGTGGGCCGACGTGAACGCCTTCCAGTCGATGCGGCCGGGGGATGTGCTGATGGTCGGCACCGACTGCCTGGAGGACGGCTCACGACCGCGCGCCAAGGTCGGCGATTCGGTCGAGATCACCGCCACCGGCTTCGCGCCGCTGGTCAACCACTTTGTGCAGGAGGCGGTATGAAACACGCCCGCATCGCATGGGCCGGCGCGGTCCACGACGCCGTCGAGAACAACGGTGAGCTGGAGTTATTGACGCCAGCCTTCAAAGGCCGCCGCGTCGGATTCGACGAAGTGGTCTGGCTGCCGCCGCTGGCGCCCATCAACCGTCCGCGCACCGTGCTCGCGCTGGGCCTGAACTACGCCGACCACGCCAAGGAGCTCGCGTTCAAGGCCCCCGAAGAGCCGCTGGCCTTCGTCAAGGGCGAGGCTTCTTTGATCGGCCACCGCGCATTCACCGTGCGGCCCGACGGCGTGCAGTTCATGCACTACGAGTGCGAACTCGCGGTGGTGATCGGCCAGCCCGCCCAACGCGTGAAGAAGGCCGACGCCTTGAAGTACGTGGCCGGCTACACGGTGGCCAACGACTACGCGATCCGCGACTACCTGGAGAACTGGTACAGGCCCAACCTCAAGGTCAAGAACCGCGACACCTGCACACCCATCGGCCCCTGGCTGGTGGATGCGGCCGATGTGCCCGACCCGCAGGCGCTGGCGCTGCGCACCACGGTCAACGGCAACGTCACGCAGCAGGGCAGCACGAAAGACATGATCTTCGACGTCGCCACGCTGATCGAGTACTTCAGCGGCTTCATGACCCTGATGCCGGGCGACCTCATCCTCACCGGCACGCCCGACGGCGTGGTCGACTGCCAGCCCGGCGACGTGATCGTCACCGAGATCGACGGCATCGGCGCATTGACCAACACGATCACCTCTGAGAGCAAAGCATGACCCAACGCATCGACCACCTCATCAACGGCAAGACCGTCGCCGGCCGCGACTACTTCGAAACGATCAACCCGGCCACGCAGGGCGTGCTCGCCGAAGTCGCCTCGGGCACCGAAGCGGAAGTGAACGCCGCGGTGCAGGCCGCGAAAGACGCCTTCCCCGCCTGGGCTGGTCTGCCCGCGACCGAACGCGCGAAGAAGGTGCGCGCGCTAGGCGACCTGATCGCGAAGCACGTGCCCGAGATCGCCCGCACCGAAACCGAAGACACCGGCCAGGTGATCGCGCAGACCGGCAAGCAGCTGATCCCGCGCGCGTCGGACAACTTCTACTACTTCGCCGAGATGTGCACCCGCGTCGACGGCCACACCTACCCCACGCCCACGCACCTGAACTACACGCTGTTCCACCCGGTCGGCGTGTGCGCGCTCATCAGCCCTTGGAACGTGCCCTTCATGACGGCCACCTGGAAGGTCGCGCCCTGCCTCGCCTTCGGCAACACGGCGGTGCTGAAGATGAGCGAACTCTCGCCCCTGACCGCGGCGCGCCTGGGCGATCTGGCGCTCGAAGCCGGCATACCGGCCGGTGTGCTCAACGTGGTGCACGGCTTCGGCAAGGAAGCGGGTGAGCCGCTGTGCGCCCATCCCGACGTGCGCGCCATCAGCTTCACCGGCTCCACGGCGACGGGCAACCGCATCGTCAAGGCCGCGGGCCTGAAAAAGTTCAGCATGGAGCTGGGCGGCAAGAGCCCGTTCGTCATCTTCGACGATGCCGACCTGGACCGCGCGCTGGACGCCGCGATCTTCATGATCTTCAGCAACAACGGCGAGCGCTGCACCGCCGGCTCGCGCATCCTGGTGCAGCAGAGCATCTACGCCGACTTCGCCGCGAAGTTCGCCGAGCGCGCCAAGCGCATCGTGGTGGGCGACCCGCTGGATGAGAAGACCACCATCGGCCCGATGATCAGCCAGGGCCACCTGGCCAAGGTGCGCAGCTACATCGAGCTGGGGCCGAAGGAGGGCGCGACGATGCTGTGCGGCGGCCTGGACCGGCCGTCGTACGCGGCCGAGTTGCCGGCGCATGTGCAGGCCGGCAACTACGTCTGGCCGACCGTGTTCGCCGACGTGGACAACCGCATGAAGATCGCGCAGGACGAGATCTTCGGCCCGGTGGCCTGCCTGATTCCGTTCAAGGACGAGGCGGACGCGATCCGCATCGCGAACGACATCGCCTACGGTCTGTCGAGCTATGTGTGGACCGAGAACATCGGCAAGGCGCACCGGGTGGCGGCGGCCGTGGAAGCGGGCATGTGTTTCGTGAACTCGCAGAACGTGCGGGATCTGCGGCAGCCGTTTGGCGGCACCAAGGCATCGGGCACGGGGCGCGAGGGCGGGACCTGGAGTTACGAGGTGTTCCTGGAGCCCAAGAACGTCGCCGTTTCTCTGGGTTCGCATCACATTCCTCATTGGGGAGTTTGATTTGCTCCCCTCTGCTGTTTCACGCAGCTGCCTGGGCGGGCTGGGAGGACCGGGGTACCCGGTTCCGCTCATGTCCCCCGAAACGGGCTTTGCCCGTTTCTCCTCCTTTACTTCGCTGCACCGGGTACCCCGGTCCTCCCAGCCAGAAGTGATGCTGGCACTCAACGGTTGGAGCGCCGATGCGCAGCGAGAGAAGGCGGTGATGGGTGTGTGCCGCAGCGAAGTAAAGGAGGAGGGTTTTGCACAGCAAAACCCGGGGGACATGAGCGGAGGCACACACCCGTCGCCGCCTTCTCCCCACACCAGTCAGCCAACCAACGGCAACCAAACAACGAAGCACCAACGGAGACAGACGCCATGGGCAAAGTAGCACTCGTAGGAAAGATCACCCACGTCCCCTCGATGTACCTCAGCGAACTCGACGGTCCTCGCAAAGGCTCCCGCCAGGACGCCATCGACGGTCACAAAGAAATCGCACGTCGCTGCAAGGAACTCGGCGTCGACACCATCGTCGTCTTCGACACCCACTGGCTCGTCAACGCCAGCTACCACCTCAACTGCGCCCCCCACTGGCAAGGTACCTACACCAGCAACGAGCTGCCCCACTTCATCAGCAACATGGGCTACGCCATCCCAGGCAACCCCGAGCTGGGCCAGCTGCTCGCCAAAGTTGCCAACGAACACGGCGTCGAAACCCTCGCCCACCACGCCACCACGCTGCAGCCCGAATACGGCACCCTCGTGCCCATGCGCTACATGAACGAAGACCAGCACTTCAAGGCCGTCTCGGTCTCGGCGCTGTGCACCGTGCACTACCTCAACGACAGCGCGCGCCTGGGCTGGGCCATGCGCAAGGCCGTCGAGGACCACTACGACGGCACCGTGGCCTTTCTCGCCAGTGGAAGCCTCAGCCACCGCTTCGCGCAGAACGGCCTCGCGCCCGAATTCGCCTTCAAGGTCTGGAGTCCCTTCCTCCAGCACCTGGACGACGAGGTCGTGCGCATGTGGCAGGCCGGCGAGTGGAAGGACTTCTGCGAGATGCTGCCGGAGTACGCATCCAAGGGCCACGGCGAAGGCTTCATGCACGACACCGCGATGATGATGGGTGTGCTGGGCTGGAGCGAGTACGACGGCAAGGCCGAGGTCATCACGCCGTACTTCGGCGCGTCGGGCACCGGCCAGATCAACGCCGTGTTCCCGGTCACGCCCGTCACCGGCAAAGCCATTCCCAAGGCGCAGGCCTCGGCCGCCGATGGCTTCAGCCTCGTGAGTTCGCGCCTCTGAATCAAGGCTACCCCATGCCCCACCTCGTCATCCTCTACACCCCCAACCTCGACAAGCCGGCAGCGCAAGGCGGCGTCGACATGACGGGCCTCTGCCGCGCGCTGGCCGACACCATGCTCGCCGTGCGCGACGAGCAGGACCGCCAGGTTTTCCCCACCGGCGGCACGCGTGTGCTGGCCTACCCCGCCGCGCATTGCGCGGTGTCCGACGGCGGCGCGGCCGGCATCGCTGCGGGTCTGGGCGGCGACTACGCCTTCGTCTACATGAACCTGCGCATGGCCAAGGGCCGCAGTGCCGTGGTGCACCAGCGCGTGGGCGAGGCGCTGAACGCCTGCGTCAGGGAGCGCTTCGCCGAACAGTTGGCCAAGCGCCCCATTGGCATCACCGTGCAGGTCGACGAAGGCCACGAGGTCTTCGACGCCAAGAACAGCTCCCTGCACCCGCTCTTCAACAAGACGTAAAACAACCATGTTCGACGACGCCCTCGTTCAGCAGCTCGCCGCCGAGCTGCAGCAGTCCCAGCAGACCCGCACCCAGGTGGAGCACTTCTCCAAGCGCCACCCCGGCATGACCGTCGAAGACGGTTACCGCATCGGCCGCGCCTGGGTGGATCTGGAGAAGGCCGCCGGCAAGAAGGTCATCGGCCACAAGATCGGCCTGACCAGCCGCGCCATGCAGATCAGCAGCCAGATCGACGAGCCCGACTACGGCACCCTGCTCGACGACATGCTCTACACCGCGAAAGCCGGCGAGGTCTTAGAGATTCCGGTCAAGAACTTCATCGCCCCGCGCGTCGAGGTCGAGCTGGCCTTCGTGCTCAAGGCGCCGCTGGCCGGCCCGAACGCCACGATCGAAGACGTGCTGGCCGCGACGGACTACATCACCCCCGCCATCGAGATCATCGACGCGCGCATCGAACAGTTCGACCGCCACACCAAGGTGATGCGCAAGGTCTACGACACCATCAGCGACAACGCGGCCAACGCCGGCATCGTGATCGGCGCGGGCGACCCCGCTTTCCGCGCCGACCCGCACAGCACCAACCGCCCCTGGTGCGGCGCCATCCTGCGGCAGAACGGCGCGGTCGAAGAGACGGGCCTGGCCGCGGGCGTGCAGGGCGACCCCGCCATCGGCATCGCCTGGCTGGCCAACAAGCTCGCGCCATGGGGCGAGACGCTGCAGGCCGGCGAGATCGTGCTCGCCGGCAGCTTCACGCGGCCCGTGGCTGCCAAAGCGGGCGACCTGTTCGAGGCGGATTACGGCCCGCTCGGCTGCCTGCGCTTCCGCTTCGTCTGAGCACACACATATATATAGAGACTGGAGACCCCGCATGGCCGACGCCTTCCTCAAGCCCACCCGCTTCAGCGACGCCGAATGGCAGGCGCGCGTGCAACTCGCCGCCTGCTACCGCATCTTTGCCCACCTGGGCTGGGCCGAGCTGATCTACAACCACATCTCGCTGCGCGTGCCGGGGCCGGACGCCCACTTCCTCATCAACCCCTTCGGCCTGCACTACACCGAGGTCACCGCGTCCAACCTGGTCAAGGTGGATGTGGACGGGAACATCATCGGCAACGACGACTGGCCCATCAACCCCGCCGGCTTCACCTTCCACGGCGCCATCCACGCCACCCTGCCCGACGCGCATTGCGTGATGCACGTGCACACCACGCCGACCATGGCCGTGTGTTGCAGCGAAGAGGGCCTCGCCTTCACCAACTTCTACGCCGCCCAGCTCTGGGGCCAGGTGGCGTACCACGACTTCGAGGGCATCACCGTGCACCGCGAGGAGGGCGCGCGCATCTTGGCCTCAGCCGGTGGCAAGCGCGTGCTGCTGCTGCGCAACCACGGCCCCGTCGTCATTGGCGGCACGCTGCCGCAGGCCTTCAACCTCCTGTGGCTGGTGCAGCGCGCCTGCGAGATCCAGGTGGCCTCGGCCACGCTGGGCCAGCAACGCCAGATCCCGGTGCCGGTGCTGGAAGGCTGCGTGCGAGACTCGCTGAACTTCAATCCGAAGTACGGCGCGGGCGAAGATTCGTTCGCCGCCATGCAGCGCCTGATCGACCGCATTGACCCGGGGTATCGCGCATGAGTGAACAACCATTCCAGAAGGTCGCCATCGTCGGCGTCGGTGCCATCGGCGGCCTGTTCGCCGGCTGGCTCGGCTCGCGCCTGCCAGCCGGCCAGATCCAGCTTTCCGCCGTGGCGCGTGGCGACACGCTGCACACCCTGCAAGAGCAGGGCCTGACCTGGGTGGACGCCGACGGCGCGGAACACACCGTGCCGGTCCACGCCAGCGACGACCCGGCGAGCCTGGGCGTGCAGGACCTGGTGGTCGTCTCGGTCAAGGGCCCGGCCATGCCTGTGGTCGCCCCCGCCGTGCGCGCACTCATGGGGCCGCACACGGTCGTGCTGGTCGCGATGAACGGCGTGCCCTGGTGGTTCTTCGACGGCCTGCCGGGTGAAGCTGCCGGCCTGCAGCTCCACACCGTCGACCCCGGCGGCGTCACCGCTGTGAACATCCCCACATCGCAGGTCATCGGCTGCGTGGTGCACGCCAGCGCCGCCGCGCCGCAGCCCGCGCGCATCGAGCGCATCAAGAACAACCAGCTCATCATCGGCGAACCAGCCGGCGGCGTGAGCCCGCGTGTGCAGGCCCTGGCCGATCTGCTGGGCGCGGCCGGCTTCGCCGTCACGGTCAGCGAGCGCATCCAGCGCGACATCTGGTTCAAGCTCTGGGGCAACATGACCATGAACCCGGTCTCCGCCATCACCGGCGCGCCCTGCGACCGCATCCTCGATGACGACCTGGTGCGCGGCTTCTGCAGCGCCGTCATGCGCGAGGCGCAGGCCATTGGCGCGCGCATCGGCATCCCCATCGAGCAGAGCCCCGAAGACCGCCACGGCTTCACGCGCAAGCTCGGCTCGTTCAAGACCTCGATGCTGCAGGACGTGGAAGCCGGCCGCCCCATCGAACTCGACGCGCTGGTCGGCGCCGTGCGCGAGATCGGCCAGCACCTGGGCGAAGCCACGCCGAACATGGACGCGCTCATGGGCCTCACGCGCCTCATGGGGCAAATGCGCGGCCTTTACCCCGAACCGACGAAGACACCGCAATGAAGATCCCCCAGAACACCTTCCGCGATGCCCTG
Source organism: Hydrogenophaga luteola (assembly GCF_042648585.1). Taxonomy (NCBI): domain Bacteria; kingdom Pseudomonadati; phylum Pseudomonadota; class Betaproteobacteria; order Burkholderiales; family Comamonadaceae; genus Hydrogenophaga; species Hydrogenophaga luteola. Next base: position 705,253 of record NZ_JBHRXX010000001.1, read on the forward strand.
AAAGCTGGCCAACCCCAGATCGGCTGCTGGGTCGGCTTCGCCTCGCCCGACGTGGCCGAGGCCCTGGCCGGCTGCGGCTTCGACTGGCTGCTCATCGACGGCGAACACGCGCCCAACGACCCGCGCACCGCGCTCGACCAGCTGCGCGCCATCGCCCCGTACACCAAGACCCACGCCGTCGTGCGCGCGGTGCAGGCCGACGTGGCCCTCGTCAAGCAGTACCTCGACATCGGCGCGCAGACCCTGCTGATCCCGATGATCGACACGGCCGAGCAGGCCGCGCTCATGGTCCAGGCCATGCGCTACCCGCCCGAAGGCATCCGCGGCATGGGCGCGGCGCTCGCGCGCGCCTCGCGCTGGAACCAGGTGGACGACTACCTCAACGAGGCCAACGGCCAGATGTGCCTGCTGGTGCAGGCCGAGACCGTGACCGCGGTGAACAACCTGAAGGCCATCGCAGAGACCGAGGGCGTGGACGGCGTGTTCTTCGGCCCGGCTGATCTCTCGGCCAGCATGGGCCACCGCGGCCAGCCCGGCCACCCCGAGGTGCAGAAAGTCATCCTCGACGGCATCGCCACCGTGCGCGCCGCGGGCAAGGCCGCCGGCATCCTCGCCACCGACCCGGCGCTGGCGCAGCAGTACCTGGACGCGGGCGCGCTGTTCGTGGCGGTGGGGGTGGACACGACGCTGCTGGTGAAGGCGGCGAGCGGCTTGGTGCAGCGGTTCAGCGCGGGCGCCACCAAGGGGCCGGCTGCGCCTTCGGGCGGGTACTGAACTGCCGCGTGACCTAGATCACCTCTGGAACGGACGCTGGCGGCCTTGATGCACACTTCGCGCTTCCAGCCAGTTTTCGAAAGGGGAGCGTGATGGGGCTTGGTTTGATGGTGGGCTATCTTGCAGATGTACGGCAAGAAGATCCAGAGTTTGCTGATGAATTCATTGGGCGCATCAAAGCAGTCGAGGCATGTCTGGAACGCCAGGGACTTTCGGGATATTCCGAACCACCAGATCTACCGGAAGACGATTGGTTTTCCTGTGAGATGGTTGGATATTCAGGCCTTCACCACCTCCGTCGGCTCGCCGCCTATGTGGCCCTGGATCAACCGCTTTACACACCATCTCTCGAAGCCCCTGACGACGATCCGGTTGTGGAGAGGTATTACGAGGCGGTAGGCGATGGCGATATCAGTGATTTGCCGTTTCAGCACTTGATGCTGCACGGCGACGCAGAGGGGTTCTATGTCCCCGTGGACTTTGTCCGTGTGATCGATCCTGGGGAACTGTTTGACGATGTCGGCGGTGCAATCGGATCCGCTCACCGCCTGCTGGCGGAGTGCAAGGCCCTTGCTCGCGTGCTTGAGCTTCCGGAAGACCTGAATTGCGAGTCGGACGAAGTTTGGGAGGCCGCCAGCGCACCCGGGGCAGGGAAGTTGCGCTGGCAGCAGTTCGGCATTGAGTCGTTCAGCTGCATCCGACTGATTCGGGGCTGCGAGGCGTCCATCAAAACCGGAGCCGCTCTGGTTTTCTGTTGATTGAATGCGTGTGCCCTGAAGGCGTCGTGTGACGACGGTCTGCCGACCGACGATGTTTCTGGCGGAACCTTGCGTCTGGCGCTGCTCACCCGGGCAGGTGACAGACCGCTTCGACGTTGTTGCTGTCGGGGTCGATCACAAAAGCGCCGTAGTAGTTGGGGTGGTAGTCCGGGCGCAGGCCGGGCGCGCCGTTGTCCTTGCCGCCGGCGGCCAGGGACGCCTTGTAGAAGGTGTCCACCTGTTCGCGAGCTCGAATCCATCCAGTCGATGTGCCGATTTGCCAGGTCGGGCGGCTTTCATTCCAACCTGGTGACCAGGTCGATGTAACGCTGCATGGCGTCCTCTTTGGACAGGTCCTTGCATTCCGTCCAGGCGGTCCATTTGGTGCGTCCCCTCATGTCGGTGAACCCCGGTCTGGGTGTGGCGTTGTCGCTTTCGGTCGCTTGCTTGTAGAGACCGTACAACTGGAGCAGCACGGTGTTGTCGGGTCGGCTCTTCAGCGCGTTTGAGCGCTCGATGGCGGCCGTGAACGCTTCGATCAGGTGGGGCACAGGGTCTCTCCAGGTTCAAGCGAATTGGCTGAAAAGTGCTTCTTCGGTTTCCATGGCAGCCGTGAAGGCAGGCCGCGCCAGCAGGCGGTCCCAGTAGGCGAGCAGGTCGCCCTGCGGCTCCAAGAGTCCACCGCGCAGGGTGAGCATCAGCGCCCAGCCGAAGTACGCGTCGGCGATCGTGAAGGCATTGCCGGCGAGGTACGGCGTGTGCGAAAGCTGCCGGGTCACGTAGGCCAGCTTCTTGACCAGGTTGTCCTTCGCCCACGCCCGCACTTCCGCGGGTACGCCCTTGGTGAAGATCGGGTACAGGCAGTGCTTGTGCACTTCCGACGCCACAAAGTTCAGCCATTCAAGCGTGGCTTGTCCGGCGGTGGTGGATCGCGGCGGAAGGTAGCCGTGGTCGGGCGCCATGTCGGCGAGCACCTGCAGCACGACGCTGTTCTCCGTGACGATGCGCCCGTCGTCAAAGCGCAGCACCGGGACCTGACTCTTGGCCGAAATGGTGTCGAACGGCACGCCGTCTTTTGTCTGCTTGCGCAGCAGCGACACCGGTTGCATCTCGATGGGCAGCGAAGCCTCGCGAATGATCACGTGACCCGCGAAGGAACACGCGAGCGGGGAGAAAAAGTAGTCCATGGGGTTTCCAGAGTGGGTGTCCGGTTCAGGCGGGTGCGGTCAGGCTGCGGATGCGCTCGGCACCTTCGGCTTCGAACTGCCGGACGATGGACTTGGCAAAGTCAGATGCGGTGTCGGGCGTCCCGTTGCCGAACGGAGGATCGGGGTAGTACTCGATGCCGAGCTGCAGCGTCCTGGCCACCTGTTCGCCCGCCAGCAGCCCGGCCAGGAAGAGACCTGCGTCGATGCTGGCTGAGACGCCTGCGCCGGTGATGAGCTGGCCATCGCGGACGTACCGGCGGGTGCCGACGATCGCGCCGTGGCTGGCCACCTTGTCGCGCGCCACCCAGTTCGTGGTGACCTGCTTGCCCCGCAGAAGGCCGGCCTTGCCAAGCAGCTCCACACCGTTGCAGATGCCGACCGTCCAGGTGGCGCCGGTGGCCAGCCGCTGGATGGTGTCGAGCAGGGTCGGGTCGTTCAACGCCGGGGTGACGCCAGGGCCGCCAGGCACATAGACGATGTCGGTCCGGTCAATCTCGTCGAAGGTCTTGAACGCGGTCAGTGCGAGGCGCCGGGTGTCTGCCCAGACGGGCCCGCGCCGCGCGGCGGCGAACTCTGTTTCAACCCCGGGAACGTTGGCCAGGACTTCGTAGCCCCCCACGATGTCCAGTGCCGTAAACCCATCAAAGAGCAGGATCGTCAGTCGCATGTGTGTGCCTCGAATCAGTGGTTGCTGAGGGCACGATCTTGTCCTTTGAGCGCGTGGCAAGCCATTGTCATTACCGACTATATTTTGGGCATTAGTGACATCTGGAGAAACGCATGGGCAAGGAAGTCGCGGTCCTCGTCTATCCCGGCTGCATGGGCATGGAGGTGTTTGCGTTGACCGACCTGGTGCTGATGGCCAACCACCTGGCCAGCCACATGCAGCCGGCTCGGGTCGACGCGCTGCGGGTCAGGCTCGTCACCCTCCGGGCGAGCCCGGTGGCGATCGCCGGCGGGCTCAGCGTGGTGGCGCAGCGCCTGCGCGGGAGACCGGACCTGATCGTCGTGCCCGGCCTGGAGGTGTCCCGGTTCGGTGAATGGGACGAACGCTTTGCCCATCTGGGTGAGGAGCTGAAGGCGATTCGCCGCTTCCATCGGCAGGGCATTGCGCTGGCCTCGGTCTGCATCGGCAGCTTTGTCCTGGCGGAAGCGGGTGTGCTCCAGGGGCGGCGTGCGGCCACCGCGTGGCCGTTTGTCAACGAGTTCCAGGACCGGTATCCCGACGTGCAGATCGAGAAGGACGCGGTGCTCGTGTCGGACGGAGGCGTGACTACCACGGGTGCCGTCAGCAGCGTGATGGATCTGGGCCAGCACCTGATCCGCGAGAACTTCGGCGTCGCGGTGGCCCGCGCGGTGGGCAAGCTGGCGCTGATCGATGGGGGGCGCGTCAGCCAGCGCGCCTATGTGGACAACGCATTGATCCCACAGAACCGCGCGCCGTTTTCAGGCCAGGTCAACCGGTGGCTGACGAGCCGGCTCAGTGAGGCGTACAACCTGGGCGCGCTGGCCGACGAGTTCCACGTCACGTCACGCACGGTGCTGCGGCGGTACCGCCAGGAGACCGGCATGACACCGCTGCAATGGCTGCAGAAAGCGCGCATCGAAAGGGCCAAGTACCTGCTGGAGCTCAGCGCCATGCCGATGGCCGAAGTCGTCGCGACGGTGGGCTATCAGGACCTGGCGACGTTCTCCCGACTGTTTGCTCGCGAGACGGGCCAGACTCCGGGACACTACAAGCGGCGGTTTCAGATGAAGGGTGTTGCGGGGCTTCGCCGTGGGTGATGTGTCGATGCATCCAGGGCCGGCGTGGGTTGAGGCCTACCGACATCGTTCGTGCAGTCATGTACATTGCTGGGATTAGGATGATCGTCCTATACTGCCTAGGCCAACTGTCCTAGAACGTCCCAACCACGATGCCCACGCCACCATGAGCGCCGCTGAAACCGTGCCCTCCACCCGAGAGCGGATCGTCGAAGCGGCGGACACCCTGTTCTACCAGCGGGGGTTCGAGAAGACCTCCTTCGCCGACATCGCCGACGCCGTCAGCCTCTCGCGCGGCAACTTCTACTACCACTTCAGAACCAAGGACGACATCCTGGCGGCGGTCATCGCGCTGCGCTCGGACAGAACCCAGTCCATGCTGGCCTCCTGGACGCAGGACGCCGCCACGCCGGTGGACCGCTTGCGCTGTTTCGCCGAGATGCTGGTGCGCAACCGGCACGACATCCAGCGCTACGGTTGCCCGGTTGGCACGCTGTGTGCCGAGCTGGCCAAGCTGGACCACCCCGCGCAGGGCGACGCCGGCATGATCTTCGGTCAGTTCCGCGACTGGCTGCGCACCCAGTTCAATGAGCTGGGCCTGGCGCAACACGCCGACGCGCTGGCGATGCACCTGCTGGCGCGCAGCCAGGGCATCGCAGCGCTGGCCAACGCCTTTCACGACGAAGCCTTCATCCAGCGCGAGGTGGACCTGATCACGGCCTGGCTCGCCACCCTTGTCCCTCCTGCGGGGCCCGCCCAACGGCCTCGACGAAAGACCGCCTCATGAACCCAACCAGCCCCACCGTGTTCATCGTTTTTCTGAGATTCGGCCCGAACCGTGCACAGGCGGGCCAGTGGATGGCCGGGCACAAGCAGTGGATTCAGGACGGCATGGCCGACGGCAGCTTCCTCATGGCCGGCTCGCTAGAAAACGCACAGGGTGGCCTGGTGATCGCCACCGGCACCGATGCCGCAGCCATTCAGGCCCGCGTCGCGCAAGACCCCTTCGTGCTGCACGGCGTGGTGGCGGCCGACATCCACGCCGTCGCCCCCTCGGTCATGAAGCAAGGCCTGTCTGAACTGCTCGCTAGCAGCGGGGGAATCGCATGAACAAAGCCCAGACCGTGAACGGCAGCGACGGCCAGCCGCGCTGCCGCTGGTGCGCAGCCGCGCCGGAGTTCGAGCCGTACCACGACCACGAATGGGGCTTTCCGGTGGGCGACGACATCCGCCTGTTCGAGAAGCTCTGCCTGGAGAGCTTCCAGTCGGGCCTGAGCTGGCGAACCATCCTCGCCAAGCGCGAGAACTTCCGCAAGGCTTTCGACGGATTCGACTTTCACCGCATGGCCACCTATGGCGAGCGCCAGGTCGCCCGCCTATTGCATGACGAAGGCATCGTCCGCCACCGCGGCAAGATCGAAGCCGTCATCCACAACGCCGGTCGTGCCGTCGAACTGCAGGCAGAGTGCGGTTCACTGGCGGCCTACTTCTGGCGCTACGAGGGGGACCGCGCCACAGCCGCGCCACCTCAAACCGTGTCCACCTCACCCGAGGCGGTGGCGCTGGCGAAAGACCTGAAAAAGCGCGGCTGGAAATTCGTTGGGCCCACCACCGTCTATGCCTTCATGCAGGCCATGGGCCTGGTGAACGACCACGTGCCCGGCTGCATCATGGCCCGGCGGGTGGACCAGGCGCGGGCGGTGTTTGCGGTCGCTCACTCGGGCAGGTGGCAGACCGCTTCGACGTTGTTGCCCTCGGGGTCGATCACGAAGGCGCCGTAGTAATTGGGGTGGTAGTGCGGGCGCAGGCCGGGCGCGCCGTTGTCCTTGCCCCCAGCGGCCAGGGCCGCCTGGTAGAAGGCATCCACCTGCGCGCGGCTGCTGGCGCGCCACGCCAGATGGCAACCCGATGTGGCCGCCGGCCCGCCGTAGGGCGAAGGCCCGTCGATGAACCAGACGTCGGCCTTCTTGCCGTCGGGCTCGGCGGCGTCCGGGTAGGCAAAGCCGACCATGTTGGAACCGTAGTTCCCCTCAAAACAGACGCTGTAGCCCAGCGGCGCCAGGGCCGCGCTGTAGAAGGCCTTGGCCTTGGCGATGTTCGTCACGCGAAATGTCATGTGATCCAGCATGGTGGGGTCCTCCAAATGGTTTGGTACAAGAAAGAGTGCTTGAATACTGTATATAAAAACAGTTTTTAGTACAAGTATCTCAACCAAGCCAACGACCAGATGTGCCTGTTGGTGCAGGGCGAGACGCGAGGGCTCGGACGGCGTGTTCTTCGGCCCGGCCGACCTCTCGGCCAGCATGGACCACCGCGGCCAGCCCGGCCACCCCGAGGTGCAGAAGGTCATCCTCGACGGCATCGCCACCGTGCGCGCCGCCGGCAAAGCCGCCGGCATCCTCGCCACCGACCCGGCGCTGGCGCAGCAGTACCTGGACGCGGGCGCGCTGTTCGTGGCGGTGGGGGTGGACACGACGCTGCTGGTGAAGGCGGCGAGCGGGTTGGTGCAGCGGTTCAGTGTGGGGGCTTCAAAGGGACTGGCTGCGGCGTCGGGTGGGTACTGAGCGAGTTAAGAATCCAATCACTTGTTGGTCGGCTGTTTTTACGCCTTGGTGGCGTTTCGTCCGATAGGTACCGAGTCCAACATATGGTGCGGGCACAGGTATTTCAATGCAAAGACATCCTAAGCCTAGTAGCCTGCCTGTGTAGCTGCAGTTTCAATCCATCCCTCAATTCTCTCGTGAGAATCATTAGCCCAGCTGTAGATGGAAAAGAATTTGCTAAGAGCTGTGCACCCAGTTGGTGGAAGTTTGGATGTGTACGGCCAATCATCAAGCAGCTGCTTACCGAAGTCAGAGGTGTAGGTCCACTTGTCGCTTATCGTCTTGCGCTCGACTACTTGGATCTCGTCATCCTTGCAGTAGACACCCAGGAGATCGAACGGGTTGTCACCAGCCTTGGCCGTTGTCCCTTCGAAGTTGGCGATCGAATGGATCCTGACGCCCATTAGCCCGCGACCGTCGAACAACGCCTGCAAGATCTCAAACCGCACCCATCGGCGTGATGCGGTTTCTGCGCCGATCAAGACACAGATTACGCTTGTGCCTTGTATCTCCTTACGCAGGAAGCGCTTGAGGCGTTCTGGGTCTTCATTCTTCGTCTTTTCAAACGCAGATGCATCATAGAACCCGGCTTCACCATGATCCTTGAAGAACTGCGATTTGCGCACTACTTGCGCACGCTGGACATCCGGTTTGTAGTGAAAGCTAAAGAAGGTTTTTCGTGCCATGGCTATCAAAGCGAGAAAACATATTGGCCACTATTTTGGCCAGGGGGAAAGGCCGCCAAGCGGCCGTCACTAGCAAATTCAATGCGTCGATAAAGGTCAATGTACTCGGAGCCATAGGATCCGCTGTCGTCGAAAGTGGGTACAACAAGGATTCGTTCGTTTGCTTTGACGCCATCTGCGTGTCCAAGCTCCCATGGGCACCAACGTGACCTCATAGACCATTGGGTCGCGAGAAAGAGGAACCAATAACACTGTTGAATTCGACTGCGTAGCCGCTTAGCCGTTTCTGCGGATGGTTTGTCCGGCATCGCACTGTCCTGCCAGTCAATATAGACATCCATTCCGTGTGTTTTGAGCAGAGCCTGCAGTCCTAAGGCGAGCAGCCGGTCGTGATGGCTGTGACAGAGAAATGCAGTCCTCTGACCGATGTTGGCATTGAGCTTGGTAGTAGCCAAGCTTCCCGCGCCGCGTAGTACCGACTGGTTGATAGTCATGACTATGTATCGCCTTTCTTCTGATACTTCAGCATCGAGTTACTTGCGCGGTAACAAGTTAAAGGAGCGCAGCAGTTTTCAGAGTCACGTTGTAGGCAACGATACGCTGCGCCAATGAATCACTTGTTCAGACGACGGATGATTTCCAGAATGTGCCTCGTCAACTGGTCCGGGCTGAGGTCCTTTCGTCCAAGCTCCTGAATGATTGGCAATATCCAGCCTTCGATACCTGGATAGTACTTGGCAGGATCCCTAAGAGTCTCGTTCCACAATTCCTCGGCAACGTAACCGGTAGCACCCACTGGGATAGGCACCAGACCGTTTTCCATGGCTATCTGAAATTCGCGGTGAACCCCGTTGGCGGGCACGAGGTTGCGCGTGTCGTCCAGCTTGTTGCCAAAGACAAAAACAGCCACACCTGCCAGCGAGATCATTCGCTGGCGATACTGCTCCCATAGTTCTTTCAGGTTCCCACCGTGTTGCGGGAACGGCCGCACGATCAGCTGGTCTTCGGAAAATTTCTGGGGGTTTCCATAGATTGCTTCGAGGGCACCATTGATGACGGCACTACCCACGCCCCAACCGAATCCGTTTACTACTCTGCAGTTTTGCTTCACGCACTCCATTGAAAGGTTGTGCACGAAGGCGAGGGCAGTCTGCCGGTCCCAGCTGCCATACTCCTCGGCACTACCCGAGAAAAACACAGTCCTTTTCCTGAACCCGCTTTCAATTCGTTTCAGGATCCTTGGAATTTCACTGTACTCGGCGACCAGCAGGGTTTGAATCCCGAAACGCTTCAAGTCATTTACTCGTAGCTCCTGTCGGCGCTCCTCGAGAGCCTGATTGCTTGGGTCCTCTGCGACGACTGCTTTCATGATGCAGTAGTGTGTGCGCTTGGCATTGCCGTAGATGTGCAGACGGCTCAGAACGTAGTCAAGGTTTGGGTCGCTAAAGCTGAAGCCAACAAATAGGAACGTCTTCGAAACGAGGTCGCCTAGCAAAGCCGTGATAAACGGTGCCTTCTCGACGTGGTACCGCTCATACTGCGCCTTGTAGAGCACCGCTGAGTGCGCATCTGACACATCGCCGTGCATCTTGTAGACCACCGCATCGCGTTTGGGCTTGGTGCTGGTCAGCTGCTCTATCTTGTGTTTTACGTCAGCAACACGAAACGCTGCACGTAGGGCCTCCTCAATCAGCGTGTCGTAATTGGTTGTCCAGTATGTGCCGATAGGCAGGCGCGCGATGATCTGGTGGACTTCTGAAGGTTCGGCTTGCTCGCTGAACTCTTGGAGGATCTTTTTTGCTACTCCATCGGAATTGCCTCCTCGCTGGTTGACGTGATACTGCGCCACTGCGATCAGATCATGCTCAAGCTTTATGTCTAGGCCCAGTTCCTGCGCAATTTCTGCGAGGAGCTCACGCCAATCAACATAGCCTGCCGCCTTGGACATGCCCGCGCCTGCAAAAATTGCTGCGCTGTCACTCTGTAGCTCGCTGACGTATGCCTTTATGAAGGCCTGTATCTCGTGATCAGGAGTGATGGGCATGGATTAGTCGCTCAAACAGGGGTTGAGTTTGTGGGCTGTTCTGTCAGGGGAGAGGCTAGTAAGAACGGCCATAAGGGGTGAACGAGAAGTTCCAACCATGTGCTAGACATACCTGACACATGTCTCCTTAACGTCAAAAGTTGGCCAGAAGCTATGGGTTAGTGATGCCACCTTCGAAAAAAATTTTCACCGCGTTATTCGCATTGATTTCAGATTGTGCCAGCGATTTGCTGATGTAGTTGATACCGTCAGCGACGGTGAACTGATAGGTCAATTGCACTCACGTCCATCACCGAAAACACCCCCACCAACCGCCCACCCACCTCCAGCGCACAAGCTCTGGTCAACCCACCCGTAATCACCCAATCCCCCGCCTCCAGCCGCTGATCGAACGCAGCCAGTTCCCGCGCCAGCCGCGCCACAGCATCCAGCGGGTGGCCGTCGGCGTCGGCGCCCACGCCCTGGCCCAGCGTGTGGTCGCTGCCGTCGTGCAGGCGCACCGCCACGGTGTCGAGCGCCATCAGGTCGGTCACCGGCAGGCGCGGCCCGACGACGACCTGGCCGGCGGACGAGTTGTCGGCGGTGTTCTGTTCGAGGTTGAAGCGGTAGCCGGTCCAGGTGGAGTGCACGACTTCGAGGCAGGCGTAGGCGCCTTCCACGGCGGCGGCCACGGTGTGGCGGTCGACGGGCGCCTGCCGCGCGTCGAGGGCGGTCTTCAGGCGCAGCCCGATCTCGGGTTCGACCCGCGGTTGCACCAGGCGCTCGTGCACCGCGTCGCCCGAGGCCAGCAGCATCCAGTCTGTCAGCGGCCCGATGTTGGGTCGGTCAATGCCCATCTGGCGGCGCATCACCTCCGAGGTGTAGCCCAGCTTCCACCCGACGACGCGCTCGCCGGCGGCCAGGCGCAGGCCGAGCAGCACGCGCTGGATGGCGTAAGCGGTGGCGAGGTCGGGCGAGCCGATGGTGGCCTCGGCGTCCAGCGTGCGCCCGGCCTGGCGGGCGGCCCAGATGCGTTCGGCGGCCTCGGCCACCGCGCCGGGCGCGGTCATGGCGCGGGCCCTAGCGCCCGAGGTCTTTGGCGCTGACGCCCGCGATGCCCCAGTTCTCCTTGGGCATCTCGTGGATCCAGACGCGAATCGTTTCCTTCTTCGCGTCGGTCGCCTCGTGCAGCGCCTGGGTGACCTTCTCGATCACGGCCTTCTTCTGCTCGGGCGTGCGGCCTTCGAGCATGTAGATCTGTGCGAATGGCATGGTGGTTGTCTCCTCAGGCAGCGCGCCGCTGCTCGCGCGCATCGCGCGCACGGGCCATGGTCATCGCGGTGTCTTCGATCATGTCTTCCTGGCCGCCGACCATCTTCTTGCGGCCCAGCTCGACCAGGATGTCGCGCGCCGACAGGCCGTACTTGACGGCGGCGCGCTTGGCGAACAGCAGGAAGCTGCCGTACACGCCGGCGTAGCCCAGGGTGAGCGCGTCGCGGTCGATGCGGATCGGGAAGTCCATGATGGGCGTCACCAGGTCTTCGGCCACATCCTGGATCTTCCAGACGTCGACGCCGGTCTGCACGCCCATGCGGTCGAGCACGGCGACCAGCACTTCCATGGGGGTGTTGCCCGCGCCCGCGCCGAGGCCGGCGGCCGCGGCGTCGATGCGGTTGGCGCCGCACTCGATGGCGGCGACCGAATTGGCGATGCCCATGGCCAGGTTGTGGTGGCCGTGGAAGCCCAGCTCGGTCTCGGGTTTGAGCGCATCGCGCACTGCCTGCAGGCGGGCCTTCACGTCACCGGGCAGCATGTAGCCGGCCGAGTCGGTGATGTAGATGCAGTTGGCGCCGTAGCCTTCCATCAGCCTGGCCTGTTTCACCAGACCCTCGGGGCTGTTCATGTGGGCCATCATCAGGAAGCCGACGGTGTCCATGTCGAGCTTGCGCGCGTAGGTGATGTGCTGCTCGCTCACATCGGCTTCGGTGCAGTGCGTGGCCACGCGGATGGTGTGCACGCCCAGGCCGTGCGCCATCTTCAGGTGGTCGACGGTGCCGATGCCGGGCAGCAGCAGGGCCGAAACCTTGGCCTGCTTCATCAGCGGGATCACGGTGCCCAGGTACTCCTCGTCGCTGTGGGCCGGGAAGCCGTAATTGACGCTGGAGCCGCCCAGGCCGTCGCCGTGGGTCACCTCGATCAGCGGCACACCGGCGGCGTCCAGGCCGCAGGCGATGCTCTTCATCTGGTCGAGCGTCATCAGGTGGCGCTTGGGGTGCATCCCGTCGCGCAGGGTCATGTCGTGCAGGGTGATTTTTTGCTGGCTCATGGTTGTCTTCTCCTTCAAGCGGCGACGGGTTCGAGAACGAGTTCGCCTTTGAGAATCTCCTCTGCGAACATTTCCGCCGTGCGCGCGGCGGCGGCGGTCATGATGTCGAGGTTGCCGGCGTACTTGGGCAGGTAGTCGCCCAGGCCCTCGACCTCCATGAAGACGGAGACACGGTTGCCGTCGAAGACGGGGCCGTTGACCAGCTGGTAGCCCGGCACGTACTTCTGCACTTCCTTGATCATGTCGTGGACGCTCTTGGTGATCGCGGCCTCGTCGGGCTTGCCCTCGACCAGGCAGTGCACCGTGTCGCGCATGATCAGCGGCGGCTCGGCCGGGTTGATCACGATGATGGCCTTGCCCTTCTTGGCGCCGCCCACCTTCTCGACCGCGCCGGCCGTGGTGCGGGTGAATTCGTCGATGTTCTTGCGCGTGCCGGGGCCGACCGATTTGGACGACACAGTGGCGACGATCTCGCCGTAGGCCACGGGCTGCACGCGGCTGACGGCGTAGACCATGGGAATCGTCGCCTGGCCACCGCAGGTGACCATGTTCACGTTCATCTCGCGCTGGCCGACGTGCTGCTTGAGGTTGACCGGCGGCACGCAGTAGGGGCCGATGGCCGCGGGCGTGAGGTCGATCATCATCGCGCCCTGTTCGTTGACCTTGCGCGAGTTCTCGGCGTGCACGTAGGCGCTGGTGGCGTCGAACACGATCTGCACACCGTCGGTCTTCATGTGCGGGATCAGGCCGTCCACGCCGTCGGCGGTGGTCTTGATGCCCATTTCCTTGGCGCGCTTGAGGCCGTCGGAGTTGGGGTCGATGCCCACCATCCACACGGGTTCCAGCACGGGGCTGCGCTGCAGCTTGGCCAGCAGGTCGGTGCCGATGTTGCCGGGCCCGATCAGGGCGCACTTGATCTTCTTCATCGTTGAGGTTTCCAGTTGAATCGAAAGGGGGATGCCGCCGGCCAGCTCAGGGGCCGGGGGCGTGTTTGCCGGGTTGCCAGCCGCTGGCGCTCAGGTGTTTGTCGGCCAGTTCCAGGGGGTCGCGTTCCAGGGTGGTGGCCATCGAATCGTTCCAGCGGTTGAAGTAGCCGAACAGGCTGACCACGCCCAGGATCTCGACGATCTGGCCCTCGGTCCAGTGCGCCTGCAAGCGCTGGAACAGGGCATCGTCCACCGCATTGGGCTGGCTGGCGGCGGCGAAGGCAAAGTCGATCGCCACGCGCTCGGCCTCGCTGAACAGTGGACTGCGGTGGTACTCGGGCAGCGCGGCCAGCTTGTCGGCCGAGACGCCGTGGCGCATCGCGCTGGTGCCGGTGTGGGCGCGGCAGTAGAGGCAGCCGGCGGCCATGCTCGCCGTGTGGCCCAGCAGCCGCTTGAGGCCCAGGTCGACCTCGCCCTTGGGGTCGTAGACGCCGCGGGACAGCGCGATCAGGCCGCGCGCCAGGGACGGGCGCCGCGCCATCGTCAGCAGGCTGTTGGGCACGAAGCCCAGCGTGCGCTCGAAGAACGCAAAGTCGTCGTCCAGTTCGGGCGCCGCGTCCCGCGGCAGGGGGTCGAGCCGGGCCATGGTGTCTCCTCAGGCAAAGCGCATGGCCACGGTGCCCAGGTCCTGGAAGCGCACGTTCACGCTGTCGCCTGCCTGCACCGCAATGGCTTCGGTCACGCCGCCGGTCATGATGAAGCTGCCGGCCGGGATCTCCTGGCCGCGTGCGCCCAGGTGGTTGGCCAGGGCGGCGATGGCGGCGGCCGGGTGGCCCATCACGGCGGCGCCGGCGGCCATGGCCACGATCTGGCCGTTCTTCTCCAGCACCACGCCCAGCGTGCGCAGGTCCAGCTCGTCCACGCGGCGCGAGCGGCCGCCGATGACGAAGCGCGAGGCCGAGGTGTTGTCGGCGATCACGCTCTTGAGGTCGAACTTGAAGTCGCGGTAGCGGCTGTCGATGATCTCCACGCCGGGGATCACGAAGTCGATCGCGGCCATCACGGCGCCGACGTGGCAGCCCGGGCCCTTGAGCGCCGACTTGGTGACGACGCAGATCTCGGCCTCGACCTTGGGGTGGATGAGTTCGGCGGTCCGGATGTCGCTGCCTTCAGCGCAGGCCATGTAGTCGCTGACGAAGCCGAACACCGGCGTGTCCACGCCCATCTGCTTCATCTTGGCGTACGAGGTCAGGCCGCACTTGAGGCCGACGGTCTTGTTGCCACGGCCTTCCTTGCGCGCACGGATGATGTCCTGGATCGCGTAGGCGTCGTCCCAGTCCATGTCGGGGTACTCGTCGGTGATCTTGGTGACGTCGTGCGCCTTCAGCTCGGCGCTTTCCAGGTGTTCGGCGAGCTGGGCGAGGGTGTTGTTGTCGAGTTTCATGTGCTGGTTTCCTTCCCGCTCAGGCGACGAAACGCACGGACGTGCCACCGAGGCCGCCGACGCTGCAGTACAGGCTGTCGCCCGCGACCACGGGGACCAGCGGGGACTGCGAACCCGAGAGGATGATGTCGCCCGCCTTGAGGCCGATGCCCAGGCGGCCGAGCGTGTTGGCCAGCCAGGCCACTGCGTTGACCGGCGAGCCCTGCACCGAGGCGCCGCAGGACGTGCTGATGATTTCGCCGTTCTTCTCCAGCACCATGCCGGCCAGCGCGAGGTCGAGGTCGCGCGGGCTCTTGCGCAGGCCGCCGAGCGTGAGTACGCCGCACGAGGCGTTGTCGGCCACGGTGTCCTGGATCTTGATCTTCCAGTCCTTGATGCGCGAGTCCACGATCTCGAAGCAGGGCATCACGCAGTCGGTGGCGCGCAGCACGTCGGCCGCGGTCACGCCAGGGCCTTCGAGGTCGCGCGCCAGGATGAAGGCGACCTCGGCCTCGGCCTTGGGCGCGATCATGGTGCTCACCGGGATCGGCTGGCCTTCGTTGTAGACCATGCCCGAGAGCAGGTGGCCGAAGTCGGGCTGGTTGACCTTGAGCATGTCCATCACGACCTTGCTGGTCACGCCGATCTTCTTGCCCACCACGTGTTCACCGGCGTCCAGGCGGCGCTGGATCATGCGCAGCTGGATCTGGTAAGCGTCCTCGATGGTGATGTCGCTCTCGCGGTCGGTGAGGGGAAGCACCGGCTCGCGGCTGAGCAGCGACTGGTACAGCTCGTCGCCGTACTGCTGGATCTTCTGTTTGTCCATGGTGTGTGTCGGAGGTTTGAAAAGGTCAGGCGGCCGACCGGGCGTCGGCTTCGGCCAGGAAGTTCGACACCAGCTGGGCGAAGCGCGCGGCGTGTTCGATCTGCGTCCAGTGGCCGCAGTGGCCGAACACGTGCAACTGGCTGTTGGGAATCCACTGGCTCAGGGTCAGCGAGTTCTGCAGCGGGATCACCTGGTCTTCACGGCCGTGCACGATCAGGGTCTCGTGCGGCAGCGCACGGATCGCGGCTTCGGGGGGGGCCATGGCGTCGACCCAGCGCTGGCGCGGGGCCGGGAACATGGCAGAGAAGGACTCCTGGAAACCGGGGCGGATGCTGGCCTGGTAGCGCAGCTCGGCCAGCTCGTCGGTCACGAGCGCGCGGCTGTGCGCGAAGACGTCGAGCAGCTTCTTCATCGTGTCCAGCGAGGGCTCGTAACCCCAGACCGCATCGAGGCCCGGCGTGATCGGGAACGGCACACCGACCGAGCCCATGAGCACCAGACGGCGCACACGCTGCGGCGCACGGATGGCCAGCGCCAGCGAGAGCGCGCCGCCGAAGCTGTTGCCGACCACGTCGGCCTGCTCGATGCCCATCGCGTTCATGAGGTCCAGCGCCTGCTGTACCCAGGTGTCCATGTTGTAGGTGATGCCCGCCGGGCGGTCGGTGTAGCCGAAGCCCACCATGTCGGGCGCGATGACGCGGCGGTCCTGTGCGATGACGGGCATGGCCAGGCGCCAGTTGGCCCAGGCGCTCACGCCGGGGCCGGAGCCGTGAATGAACAGCACCGGTGGCTGGCCCGGCTTCGATTCGCCGAGGTCGTGCACGTTGCTGTTGAACGCGCCCGTGCGGACGCTGCGGGCGACTTCGGGGTTGTGCGGTGCGTTCACAGTTTCACCATCACGTTTCTGAGTTCCGTGTAGAACTCGAGCGAGTGCACGCCGCCTTCGCGGCCGATGCCCGAGGCCTTGGCGCCGCCAAACGCGGTGCGCAGGTCGCGCAGGAACCAGCTGTTGATCCAGCACAAGCCGACCTCGATGGCTGCAGCCATGCGGTGGGCCTTGCCCAGGTCCTGGGTCCACACGGTGGTGGCCAGGCCGTAGTCGGTGGCGTTGGCCAGCGCGACGGCTTCCTCTTCGGTGTCGAAGGGCGCGATGTGGCAGCAGGGGCCGAAGATTTCTTCGCGGATCACACTGGCGCTCTCGGGCAGGCCGGTCCAGATGGTGGGCTGCACGAAGTGGCCGTGGGCGTATTCGCCGTCCATGGTCGGCGTGCCGCCGCCGGTGACGATGGTTGCGCCCTCGGCCTTGGCCTTGGCGTAGTACGACAGCACCTTGGCCTTGTGTTCGGCCGAGATCAGCGGGCCGATGCCCACGCCCGGCATGTCGGGTCCGCCGATCTTCAGGCCCTCGGCCTTTTCCTTCAGCGCGGCGACGAACTTCTCGAAGATCGGGCGCTGCACGTAGACGCGCTCGGTGCCGAGGCACACCTGGCCGCAGTTCTCGAAGGCGCTGCGCGTGATGCCGGCAATCGCCTTGTCGAAGTCGGCGTCGGCGAACACGATGCCGGCGTTCTTGCCGCCGAGTTCGAACGAGACCGGGCGCACGCCCTTGGCGGCCGCGGCCATGATGGCCTCGCCGGTGCGGGTCTCGCCGGTGAAGGTGATGCCGTTGACGCCCGGGTGTTTCGTGATGAACTCGCCGGCCGAGCCGGGGCCGAAGCCGTGCAGCACCTGGTACACGCCCTTGGGCACGCCGACCGCGTTCATCACTTCGCCCAGCAGGGTCGCGGTGGCGGGCGTTTCTTCGGAGGGCTTGACGATGACGGTGTTGCCACAGGCCAGGGCCGGACCGACCTTCCAGGTCATCAGCAGCAGCGGCAGGTTCCAGGGGCAGATCACGCCGACCACGCCCAAGGGCGTGCGCACGCCGTAGCTGATGGCCGTGCCGCCGTCGGGCGTGGTCATCTGGAAGCTCTCGGTCGGCACGTTCTTGACGATGTCCGCGAAAACCTTGAAGTTGGCCGCACCGCGCGGGATGTCGATGTGCGAAGCCAGCGAGCGCGGCTTGCCGGTGTCGGCCAGTTCGGCGGCGAGGAAGTCGTCGAAGCGGCGGTTGATCTCGTCGGCCACCGCGTGCAGCAGCTCGGAGCGCTTGACCACGCTCATGCGACCCCACTCGCCCTTGAGCGCCGCGCGGCCAGCGGCCACGGCCGCGTCGACCTCGCGCTGGCCGGCTTCGTGCACCTGCCCCACCACTTCGTTGGTGGCGGGGTTGCGGTTTTCGAAGGTCTTGGCGGTGGCGACAAATTCGCTGTTGATGAAGTTGTGGAACTGTTTCATGGGAGCACAGAGCGGAAGTTGGAAATCAGGGGTGGGCCAGACCCAGGGCGGCCAGTCCGGCGGCGGCGCAGGCTTCGTCCTGCTCGGCCGAACCGCCGGAGACACCGATGCCGCCGATGCGGCGGCCGTTCTCGACCAGCGGCAGTCCACCGCCGAACAGCACCAGGCGCTGGCGCTGGTTCAGGCCGATGCGCAGCAGCTCGTCTTCGCCGATCACACCGCCCCATTTCGAAGTGGGGAAGCCGAAGCTGGCCGCGGTGTAGGCCTTGTCGATGGCGATGTCGATCGAATGCAGGAAGGCGCCGTTCATGCGCAGGAAAGCCATCAGCGTGCCGCTGCCGTCGGTTACCGCCACGTTGATGGCGATGCCCAGCGTGCGCGCGTGGCCGACCGCGGCGGCCACGGCGGCGTGGGCCGCCGTGGTGCCGATCTGTGCGGTGTCGACAGACAGGGACATGGCCGGCGGATCAGGTGTACACGTCGGTAAAAGAAGGCACCGCTTCACCCGTGTGATAGAAGATCCCGCTCCACAGCTGGTCCTCGGTCCAGGTCGTCACCGGCCGGTCGCGCTGGGCCAGGTACCCCAGGCCGGCGAAGGTCTCGTTGCGGTTGCCGCTGGGGTCGAAGAAGTAGATCGTCTCGCCGCGGGTGATGCCGTGGCGCGTCGGGGCGACGTCGATCTTGGTCTTGTTCTTCGCCATCACGTCGGCCGACTTCAGCACGTCGTGCCACGAATCGAGGAAGAAGGCGATGTGGTGCAGGCCGCTCTTGGCGCCGCCGACAAAGGCGATGTCGTGCGGCGTGGTGGTGCGGGCCATCCAGGTCGCGGCCTGGATGCTGCCGTCCGGGCCGACCACGACCTGCTCGGTCAGGAAGAAGTCCAGCGCTTCGGTCATGAAGCGGGTGTTGTCGGCGACCGTGTTGATGCCCTCGGCGGGGTTCATCTCGCACATCAGCAGCAGGTGGTCCAGCCAGTGCACGCCCGCACCCTTGAGGCCGTCCGGCCACGGGTCGGGGTTGGTGGTGCCGACCTCGGTGCCCACGTACTCCTTCATCGCGTACAGGCGCATCTCGTGGCCGCTGGGCAGGTTGAACTGCAGCATGCGGCCGGTGGAGGGCAGGGTGCCTTCGGGCAGCACGGTGGTCTTCACGCCCCAGGCCTCGACCTTCTTCTGCAGCTCGTCGAGGTCGCTGTCCTTCTCGACCTTGTAGGCCACGTGGTTCAGGCCGGCCTGGTCCGAAGGGGTCAGCACCAGCGAGTACTTGTCCCACTCGTCCCAGCACTTGAGGTAGACGTTGCCCGCCTTGTCCTTCATGGTCGTCTTCATGCCCAGCACGTTCTCGTAGTGCCTGACGGCGGCGTCCATGTCCATCACTTTCAGGCTCGCGTGCCCGATGCGCATCACACCCATGTTGTGTCTCCTGGTGGTTGATTACTGCTGTTGAGGAATGGGGCTTGCAGTCGCAGACTCTGCGCGCCCTTTTGAAAACGGTTTGTTCAGCTTGCCGGCCACTTCGAGCTGCACCGGTGTCTGCGGCGCCACGCGGCAGGCCAGCGTGTAGCCCTGGCACTCTTCATCGAGGGTCACGTGGGCGCGGCTGATCGGACCCAGGGCCTTGATGTCGCCGGCGAGGATGCGCACCTTGCACACCCCGCAGCCGCCATTGACGCAGCCCACGGGGATGCCCTTGCGACCCAGCCGCACCATGCCCGTGAGCAGGCTCTCGTTGCCGGCGCAGGGAAAGGTCTCGTCCGTCTGGGCGACGTGCACCGCGAACTTGGGGCGGGAATCGAAGATCGACATGGCGGTCACACACGCTGAAAGAGAGGGCTGCGCGTGGCCTGTGCGTCGGCAGCCGAGAGGAACTTCTCGGTGTAGATGTCGCGCTCGAACAGGCGGCCCTGCATCAGCGTCGTGATGCAGGCTTCGATCATGGGCGGCGGCCCGCACAGGTAGGCCTTGCGACCGGCGAAGTTGCCGCTGAAGTGCGCCTTGGCCGCCTCGTGCACGAAGCCGCGCGCGCCGTCCCAGTCCGAGCCTTCGGGCTCCTGCGAGAGCGCCGGCACGTACGTGAAGTTGGCGTGCTGAGCGGCCAGCGCGCGGAACTCGGCGTCGTAGTACAGCTCTTCGCGCGAACGTTGTCCGTAGACCAGGGTGATCGGCAGCGTGCAGCCCCGCGCGAGCAGGTCCACGATCATCGAACGCGGACTCGACAGCCCCGAGCCGCCGGCCATGAACAGCATGGGCTGTTGCGCCGATTCGCGCACAAAGAAGCGGCCGTAGGGGCCGGCCGCACGCAGACGGTCACCGGTCTTGAGCTGTTCGTGCAGCCAGGTGGTGCCGGCACCGCCGGGCAGCCTGCGCACGTTCAGCTCGATGCTCTTCGTGGCGTTCACATCGGCGGGGTGGTTGGCGATCGAGAAGGCGCGGCTGCCCACGCCCGGGATGTCCACCTGCACGTACTGCCCCGCCTGAAAGTCGATGGCTTTGTCGAGCTGCAGATGGATCGCCTTGATGGTCGGCGTGAGGTCGTCGATGCGCGCGACGGTGGCGGCAAAGTCGCGCACCGGGATCACGCGCGCATCGGGCTCCTCGTCGATCTCGGCCTCGATGGTGGTGTCCGCCTGCAGCGTGGCGCAGCAGGCCAGGGTCTTGCCGTCGTCGCGTTCGAAGTCCATCAGCGCGAACGGGTTGGCCGCGCCGTGGTCCACCTCGCCGTCGCAGACCTGCACCTTGCAGGTGCCGCACAGGCCGTGGCCGCAGGCGTGCGGCAGGTAGATGCCCTGCCGCAGCGCCGCGTCCAGCACCGTCTGGCCTTCTTCGACCTCGATGGTCGCGCCCAGCGGCTCGATCGTCAGTTGGTAGCTCATGACCGGATCAGCTGAAACTGCCCTTGATGCCGGTGAGACCAGGGGTTCTGAAGCGGATCGCGTCCTTGTGCACCAGGCCGTTCTCGGCCAGCGACTTGGCCGGGTCGGGCGTCCAGGGCTGGCCGTTCTTCTTCCACTCGGCCTTGCTCCAGTGGATCTTCGCGAACTCGGGGTGGTAGCCGTAGATGCCGGGCAGGATCGCCGCCGACAGCGCGCCGAACGGTGTGTCCGGCGGCAGCGGCAGGCAGAACGGCGCGCAGAACATCAGGTGGTCTTCCCAGCCGATGTAGAGCAGGGGTGCGGGGAAGTTCTCGCGCACATCCTTGGGCGTGAACTCGTAGGGGGCGATGGCAACGACGCTCATTTCTGCGCTCCTTGGGTCAGGGGCTCGCCCTTCCAGGCAGCGAAGTTCTTCTGGTCTTCCGAACCTTCGAAGTCGAAGTTGTCGCGGCCCACTTCCATCTCGTAGTACTTGAGCACGGCCATCAGCGGGTCGAAGCCCTCGGCGGTCGGGTCGGTGCCTTCGGGGAAGCAGTGGCCCTGGTAGATCTGGTGCACCGGCAGCCAGCTCTGCACGTACTTCTCGGGCTCGTGGTCGAAGATGCTCTTGCAGTGGTCGCTGCAGAAGTGGTACTTGTAGGCCTTGTAGTCGCTCTCGCGGTAGCAGATCTTGCTGGCGTCACCCTCTTCGGTGAACAGCATCGGGATCTGGCAGGTGGTGCACAGCATCGGCAGCGTCTTGTTGTAGAAGCGGTTGCCGGCCTGCTGCTGCTCGCGGAAGTACTCGAAGCGCGGGCGGTAGTACTTGTCGAAGGTCTCGGGATACTTCTCCGACAGCCAGGCCATTTCCTCGTCGCTGGGAATCCAGGTGTGGAAGGGCGCGGCGGCGTTGTAGTTGTAGAAGGTGTTCCAGGCCTGGTGGCTGATGTGGTCCTTGCCTTCGCAGGCCTGCTTCCAGCCGGCCGGCTCACGGATGCCGTAGCGCGCCAGGTCCTTGAACAGGGCGCCGCCGTTTTCTTCGGCGTACATCTCCCAGGCTTCCTTCCAGCTCATCACGCGCTTGGGCAGCATGTAGTCCTGCATCATCGCGACCAGGGTCAGCAGGCGGTAGCCGCGCCAGAACCACTTGTCGATCCAGCGCTGCACGATGGGCACGTTGTCCGGGTCCTGCTCCAGCAGGAACTTGATGCACTCGATGCCCAGCGTCATGTGGCGGCTCTCGTCGGACTGGGCCGAGAAGCCGAAGGTCACGGTGGACATGTCGCCGTTGTGCGCCGCGCCGCTCATGAAGGGCACGAACAGCAGGTTGGTCAGCACGTACTCGAACGAGAAGCTGACGGCGGTCAGGAACTCGAACGGGCCGCCGGTGCAGGCGTCTTCGAAGAAGCTCTTCGGCACCGACAGGTACCACACGCGGTCGAACCAGTGGTTCGAGTGGTGCATGCCGTTGAAGTACTTGTTGTAGTGCGAGATCGCATGCGTCTCTGTCTGGTAATGGCGCAGTTCGTCGATGGACTGCATCTGCGCCGCCACACGCGCGCCTTCTCCGGTGAACTGCCGGCCCACATGGGCAAAGCCGCGGTGCGCGTAGTACTCCAGCGGTGTCACGCCCTGGATGAACAGCTTGAGCGCGTTGACGTAGCGCGCGTCGGCCACGCCGAGCTGGCCGTTGTTCTGCGCGAAGGCCTCGATGACCGCGTAGAGCTTCTTCTCCTTCTCGCCCTGGTACTTCCAGTAGGCGTCCATCGTGAGACGGAACGGGTCCTGCCACTTGTCCCAGTCGTGGATCTTGATGCCCTCGTACGTGTCGTACGGGAACACCTTGTCCATCGGCTGGTAGGTCGTCTCCCAGCCCAGGCCGCGGGTCATGGCGGCATAACGTTCCTTCAGGCCGAGTTTCTTGCTGGCAACGCGGGTGTCCATGTGTTGTCTCCTCTGTTGGGGTTCAGTGCTTCCAGCTGAGGGTCAGCTGGTCGTCGTCCTCGTCGATGTGGCCCGAGAGGGTGACGAGGTTGACGTGGATGGCTTGCAGGTCGTAGGGCCGGCCGGTGAGGCCCTCGATGGTTTCGCGGCGGATGGTCAGGCTGCCGGGCGCGTTGATCTTGACCAGGCCGGTGGGGTGGGTCAGCACCGCGTTCGGGTTGTCGGCCACGATGGCGTCGATCACCACGCGGGACTCTTCGTTGTGCTGGAAGGCGATGAATACGTCGGACATGTTGTGGTCTCCTGTTCAGGCCTGGTCAGGCGTTCACGCCGGTTTTGGTCAGGCGCGCCTGCAGCTGCACGCGGGCGTCGCTCAGCACGGTCTCGCCGACTTCGCCGAGCGCGAGACGCGCAATGGGCGAGAGCGCGGCCTGGGCGCGGTCCATCCAGTGGCCGGTCCACTCGCGCAGCAGGGCGCGGTTGGCGTCCGACTCGGCGCCCGCAGCCTTGATGACGGCATCGATCCAGCGCGCGGTTTCGTCGTGCCACTCGGGCATGAAGCTGGTGAGCATCGCGACGGCGGTGCCGCCCTGCAGCGCGACGTGGTCGTCCACGAAGGCACCGTAGATCAGCGGGTACAGCAGACCGTCCACAGCGAAGTTCTGCGCCACGAACAGCTCGAACGGGTCGCTGACCACGAAGCTGTCCTCCACCAGGCGGCGCAGGCCCTGCCACTCGGGTGCGTCCAGCCAGGCCTGCTTGCCGTCTTCGAGCGACTGCGGCTCGCCCAGCACCAGGCCCAGGCGGGTGAGGTACTGCGCCACGCCCAGGTTGTCCATCGCGTGGAACATGGCCGGCGCGGTGAAGGCCGTGCCGTAGCCGTAGGCGCAGATGGACGCGTTGTTCATGTTCGCGCCCCAGGCCGCGTGGCGCAGCGGCATCAGCACGGCCAGCGCTTTTTCGCGGATCGCGTCGGGCATCTTGCCGACCATGGCGCGCTGCTCGACGAACTGGAAGTTGGCTTCCATCGCGTCCTGCTGGCGCGCGCGGGCCATTGTCCAGGTCGCGTAATAGAACTGGCGCGGGTCCTTGAGCACGTACCAGTCGGCCAGCACGACCTTGCTGCGGCTGGCGTCGAAGAGCTCGTGGCCCGGGTCCCAGGTCGGCCGGTAGTGGAAGTTGGTCATCGGCTGCGCGCCGAAGGTGGCCTCCTGGTAGCGGCTGGCGGCCTTGTCGCCGCCGATGTATTTCGCCACGTGGGCGTAGGTCTGGCGCAGCGGCGTGATCTCCCGCGCCTGCAGGTCGATGTTCATCGGTGCTTGTCTCCGTGGTGGGTTGTGCGAACGGCTCTCGGGAACTCAGGTGTCCAGACGCTGCACCCGGTTGTTGGCGCAGAAGGCCTCGAAGGCCGGGGCGGGCAGCATCAGCTCCACCGCCAGCTCCGGCCAGCCGATCGAGAACTCGAAGGCGACCAGGCCGTCGGCCCGGCGTTCGATCACCCGCACGAAACGCAGCGAGGTGTCGACGGCGGGCAGGGTGGTGTCGGTGGTCTGGGGCATGGTGCTTGGGGCGGTCGGTGCGTTGTCGGACGCGTCCCCTTTCGCAGATGGCGTGCCAGCCGACCCGCGTTGAACCAAAAATCTCGATATTTCAGGGAAATCCCTGAGAAAAGGACCGATGTGCAGCGCAACATCCGGATCGCTTGACGCCTTTCGATAGCCTGATTCTTGGACTGTTGCGGCGCAGCACGCGGAAAAGATCACGATATGAAGAGGCCTGTTGGGCCTCAGTTGATCAAATGATCAATTCCCGGGGCTGCTTTACCGGCTTGCTGACCTGGGGCTGCTTCACAGAAAATATCGAGATTCCAGTCGCCGCGGAGCGACCCACCGGAGACACCTTTGGACCCCCACCTGACCTACCCGCCCGACAACGACCTGCGCCGCCTGCTGCGCTTCGAGCCGCACAGCGGCGCCATCTGGCTTGGCGAGCGGCGCATGGTGCTGCTGCACACCGCGGCGCTCACGGCGCTGCGCCACGACCTCATCACCTCGGTCGGGAAGGACCACGCGCGGCGCCTGCTCACGCGCATGGGCTACGCCTGCGGTCTGCACGACGCCGGCTTCGCGGCCAAGACGCGCGGCAAGAAGACGCTGGAAGACATGTTCCTGGTCGGGCCGCAGCTGCACATGCTGGAAGGGGCGGCGCGTGTAACGCCGGTGCGGCTGGAGATGGACGCCGCCGCCGGCCGCTTCGAGGGCCTGTTCCGCTGGGACGACTCGTGGGAGGCGCACGCGCACCGCCTGCAATATGGCGTGGTCGATGAGCCGGCCTGCTGGACCCTGCTGGGCTACGCCAGCGGCTACACCAGCGCCTTCATGGGGCGGCTGATC
Source organism: Hydrogenophaga luteola (assembly GCF_042648585.1). NCBI lineage: Bacteria > Pseudomonadati > Pseudomonadota > Betaproteobacteria > Burkholderiales > Comamonadaceae > Hydrogenophaga > Hydrogenophaga luteola. Next base: position 730,095 of record NZ_JBHRXX010000001.1, read on the forward strand.
CTGTTCAAGGAAATCAAGTGTTCGGCCTGCGGCGACGACCATTGCCTGATCGAGGGCCGTCCCATCGACGACTGGCCCGACGGCGACGCGCACCGCCAGTACTTCGAGGACGACTCGCTGCTGGAGAAGATGGCCGCGCTGAGCCAGCAGGTCGAGGCGCTGAAGAACACGCTGGAGCCGGCCGAGTCGGGCGGCATGCTGGTCGGTGCCTCGGCGGGCTTCCAGCGCGCGCACGACCTGATGCGCCGCGCCGCCGCCACCCAGGTGACGGTGCTGCTGACCGGCGAGACCGGCGTGGGCAAGGAGCGTTTTGCGCGCGCGCTGCACGAACACTCCGAGCGAGCGGCCGGGCCGTTCGTGGCGGTGAACTGCGCGGCCCTGCCGGCCGAGCTCATCGAGGCCGAGCTGTTCGGTGTGGAGAAGGGCGCCTTCACCGGTGCGCACGCGGCGCGGGCCGGCCGCTTCGAGCGGGCCGAAGGCGGCACGCTGTTCCTCGACGAGGTGGGTGACCTGCCGCTGCCGGCGCAGGCCAAGTTGCTGCGTGTGCTGCAGGAGGGCGAGATCGAGCGCCTGGGCAGCGAGAGCGCGCGCAAGGTCAATGTACGACTCGTGGCCGCGACCAATGTCAACCTGGAAGCCGCGGTGGAGCGCGGGCAGTTCCGGCGCGACCTGTTCTACCGCCTCAACGTCTACCCGATCTGCATTCCGCCGCTGCGCGAGCGCACGAGCGACATCGAGCCGCTGGCGCGCCACCTGCTGGCGCGCTTCACCGCGTTGCACCAGAAGCGCCTGGGCGGCTTCAGCGACCGCGCGCTGCAGGCGCTCTCGCGCCACAGCTGGCCGGGCAATGTGCGCGAGCTGGAGAACCTGGTCGAGCGCGGCGTGATCCTGGCGGCGCAGGGCGGTGTGATCGAGGCCGAACACCTGTTTCCCAACCAGTCCGAACCGGCGCAGGACGGCATCGACCCGCAGGGCCGGTTGGCGCGCCGTGCGCCCGAGGACGAGCTGCGCCTGTGTGCGCAGGTGCTCGATGCGGGTGTGCCGATCGAGACCCTGGAGGCGCAGGTGCTGGCCCTGGCGGTCGAGCGCAGCCGCGGCAACCTGGCCGGTGCGGCCCGCATGCTGGGCATCAGCCGCGCGCAGCTGGCCTACCGGCTCAAACGCCAGCATCAACAGGACGCCGATTGAGGTCATCACCATGCTGCAAGACCTGCTTCAACCCGCCCACGCCGCCGGCCCCGCGCCGCGCAGCGAGGAACCCGAGCCGCGCACCCTCACCGAACGCGCCTACCGCGCGCTGCGCCACGACATCGTGTGCGGCGATCTGCGGCCGGGCCAGCGTCTGCGCGTGGAGCACCTCAAGGACCACTACGGCGTCGGCGCGGGCACGCTGCGCGAGGCGCTGGCGCTACTGGTCTCCGACGCGCTGGTCACGGTCGAGGGGCAGCGCGGCTACCGGGTCAGCGCGGTGTCGCTGGATGATCTGCGCGACCTGACCGACACGCGCGTGCGGCTGGAGACCGAGGCGCTGCGCCAGTCGATCCGCCTGGGCGACGCGGCCTGGGAGGCGGCCGTGCGCGGGGCTTTCGCGCAGCTCAGCGCGGCCGAGGAAGGCGGTGCCGGCCGCGACCCGGACCAGTGGGAGCGCGCCAACCGCCACTTCCACGAAACCCTGATCGCAGGCCACAGCTCACCCTGGACGCGGCATCTGCTGGACATCCTCTACCGCCACGGCGAGCGCTACCGCCACATCGCGATCCGCATCGGCGCAACGCCAGGCTTTGATCGCGACGTGCACGCCGAGCACGAGAGCATCTTTCTGGCGGCGATGGCGCGGCAGGAGGCCCGCGCCGCGCTGGCGCTGGAAGCCCACATCCGGCTGACCTGCGACATCCTGACCCGCCACGCCGACGCCGCGACAGGGGGCGGATTTAAGCCGGCTTAATACGGGTGGGGGTAGTATGACCATCCCCTTTTTCCACCCGCTCTGGTCATGAACATCCCACGCTTCCGAGTCCTGCCCTTGCTCGCCCTTGCCGCAGGCGCCTGTGCCTGGCCCGTCTGGGCCGCCGACCCCGTCACCGACGCCCTGCAGAAGGCCTACGTGCCCTACCGTGCGGCCCTGTTCAAGACCAATGCTGGCCAGGCCGGCGAATCGGCCGATGCGCTGAATCAGGCGCAACAGGCCTGGGCCCGGGTGACCCAGCTGGTGAAGTCTCAATCCACCGTGCCCTACGCCAACGATGCGCTGCTGGCGCGCACCCTGACCGGTGTCGAAGAGCACTATGCCAAGGCCGCGCAGCAGGTGGCAGCGGGACAGTTGCCCCAGGCCCATGACACGCTCGAAGGCGTGCGCGACCTCCTGAGCGAACTGCGGCGCCAGAACCAGGTGATCGTCTACAGCGACCACATGAACGCCTACCACGCCCAGATGGAACACCTGCTGGACGAAGGGCCGAAGTGGCTCAAGGCGGACGACGGTTTGCAGAAGCTGGCCGCGCAGGCCGGTGTGCTGAACTACCTGGCGGGTCTGCTCGCCAGTGAGGCTCCGGCGTCGGCGCAGTCCTCGGCGGAGTTCAAGGAGCTGCTGGGCGCGGTGACGCGATCGGTGGCGGCGCTGAACACGGCGGTGGCGGCGGGCGACAAGACCTTGATCGAGAAGGCCATCGGTCAGGTCAAGGCGCCCTACAGCAAGCTGTTCGTCAAGTTCGGCTGATCCGGGGCACCCTGCTCAGGTGCCCAGCGCCGGGAACAGCTTGACCAGCCCGGCGGCCATCACCTCCACCGCCAGCGCGGCCAGGATCAGGCCCATCAGCCGGGTCATCACGTTGATGCCAGTCTGGCCCAGGAAGCGGGCGATGGGCTTGGCCGCAGCGAAACACACGGCGGTGGCGAGCGCGATCACCACGCCATAGCCCACCAGGGCCGCGTGCTGGAAGAAGGTCTTGGCCTGGTCGGCGTAAATCACCACCGTGGACATGGTGGCCGGGCCGGTGAGCAGCGGAATGGTCAGCGGCACGACCGCGATGGAGGCCTTGGTGCCGGCGTCGTCCACCTCGCTCTTGGTGGCCTTGGCCTCGGCCGGCTGGGCGTTGAGCATGGACAGCGCCGAGGTCAGCAGCAGCATGCCGCCGCCCACCTGGAAGCTGGCCAGCGAGATGCTGAAGAACTCCAGCACCTGCAGGCCCATGATGGCGCAGGTGGCAATGACCACGAAGGCACTGAACGAGGAGATCAGGATGGTGCGCTTGCGCTGCGCCGCGCTGAAACCCTGCGTGTAGTGGATGAAGAACGGCACGATGGCCAAGGGGTTGACCAGGGCCAGCAGGGTGATGAGGGGCTTGAAATCCATCCCGCTATTGTGGGGGCGTACCTGGCTCTCTTCTTCTGAACATGCCGTAGCCCTCCATATGCAGCACCTTGTCGCCGTGCTGGTTGAACATCTCCCAGACGGTGCGCACCAGACCCACGTCCGGCCGTTTGCTCATGGCCCGCTTTTCGGTGATGGTGTGCTGCAGTCGCAGCACGTCGCCCGGGTAGACCGGCTTGGTCCACTTGAGACTCTCCAGGCCGGGCGAGCCGAGGCTGGAGGTCTCGTGCAGGAAGTTGGTCACCATCAGCCGCATGGCCATGGCGCAGGTGTGCCAGCCGCTCGCGCTGAGCGCCCCGAACACCGAAGCCTGGCCGCCTTCTTCGCTCAGGTGGAAGGGCTGCGGGTCGAACTGGCTGGCGAAGGCAATGATCTCTTCCTTCGTCGGCGAAATGCTGCCCAGGTCGCGCGTCTGTCCGACCTCCAGGTCTTCCCACCAGATCCTGATGTGCGGGCTGTTCTCGGGCGTGGTCGCGGTCATGTTCATCGTCCTCCGGATACGTCGATCAGGCTCATGGTGGTGTAGCTGGCGGCCGGTGACAGCAGCCAGGCGATGGCCTGCGCGACCTCGTCGGCGGTGCCGCCGCGCTGCATCGGCACCTGGTGCTTGAGCAGGTTCACCCGATCGGGGATGCCGCCCGAGGCGTGGATCTCGGTCTCGATCAGCCCGGGCCGCACCGCGTTGACGCGGATGCCTTCGGCCGCCACTTCCTTGGCCAGGCCGATGGTGAAGGTGTCGATGGCTCCTTTGCTGGCGGCGTAATCCACATACTGTCCCGGTGAGCCGATGCGCGAAGCGGCGCTGGAGACGTTGACGATGGCGCCGCCCTCGCCGCCATGCCGCGTGCTCATGCGCCGCACCGCTTCGCGCGCGCAAAGAAAGCTGCCGAACACGTTGATGTCGAACATGCGCTTCCAGCGCGCCGCGCTCATCTCGTCGACGCGCGCGGTCACGTCGACCACGCCGGCGTTGTTCACCAGGCCAGTGAGCCGGCCCAGCTTGGCATCGATCTTCTCGAACATGCGCAGCACCTGCGCCTCGTCGGCCACGTCGGCCTGCACGGTGATGGCGCTGCCACCGTCGGCGCGGATGGCGCGCACCACCTCGTCGGCGGACAGCGAGTTCGCCGTGTAGTTCACCGCCACGGCCCAACCTTCGCGCGCGGCCAGCCGCGCCGTCGCCGCGCCGATGCCCCGGCCGCCACCGGTCACCAGCAGCACCCCGTCGGACCCTGTGTTCATCCTGCACCCTCCTGACACCCTGTCATATTTGCGGTTACAACACGCTCCTGTCGAAACTTAACGCAGGTGACCCCGCGCCAGCGTCGCGCACCGGACCTGCCACTCATCGTTCGGAGACTTCATGGGCAGCTTTGTTCAACTCACTTCCGCCGACGGATTCCATTGTCCCGCCTACGTCGCGCAGCCCGCGGGTCGACCCAGGGGCGGTCTGGTCGTCCTGCAGGAAATTTTCGGTGTCAACAGCCACATCCGGGCCGTGGCCGACGGCTACGCCGCTGAAGGCTATGTCGTGGTGGCGCCGTCCACCTTCCACCGGGTGCGACAAGGCGTGGAGCTGGGTTACGCCGAGGCCGACATGGGCGAGGGCATGGCGCTCAAGACCGCGGTCGAGGCCCTGCCGGCGCCGGGCGTGATGGCCGACATCCAGGCCGCCATCGATCACGCCGCACAGGGCGGCAAGGTCGGCATCGTGGGCTACTGCTGGGGCGGCCTGCTGACCTGGCGCTCGGCCTGCACGCTGAAGGGGCTGTCGGCGGCGGTGCCGTACTACGGCGGCGGCATGACCACCCCCGACGAGATGGCGCGCCAGGAGCAGGTGCCGACGCTGGCGCACTTTGCCGAACAGGACCGCTGGATTCCGCTGAACGGTGTCGAAGCGTTCCGCCAGGCGCACCCTAAGGTGACGGTGCACCTTTATCCGGCGCACCACGGCTTCAACTGCGACCAGCGCGGCGCCTGGGACGCGCCCTCGGCGGCGCTGGCCCGGGAACGCACGCTCGCCTTCTTTGCGCAGCACCTGGGCTGAGGCCGGCATGCGCAATCTGCTGCGACGGGGCCTGTTGTGGTTGGCCTGTGGCGCGGCGCCCGCGATGGCGCAGACCCCTTATGCGGGGCCGCTGTTCGACGCGCACCTGCACTACAACGACGAGGCCTGCGTGCATGATGTGCCCGACCCGGCCTGCCCGCACCCGCTGGCCGATGTGCTGGCCCGCATGCAGCGCAACGGCGTGCGTGCGGTGCTGGCCAACTCGCGGCCCAATGCCGGCACCCTGGCCCTGGCCGGCGCGCGCGAGGCCACGCATGCCGCGGGCGTGACCGTAGTGCCCTTTGTCCGGCTGTACAGGAACCGCGCCGACTACAGCGGCTGGTTCCGGGACGAGAGCATCGTCGAACTCGTGACCACCGAACTGGCACGCGGCACACCGGCCGGTCCCTACCGGGGCCTGGGCGAGTTCCACCTCTACGACAGCGCCAATGCCAACGGGCCGGTGGCGCGGCGGCTGATGGCCCTGGCCGAGGAGAAGCAGCTCGCGGTGCTTGCGCACGTCGATGACGTGGCGATCGATCTGCTGATGGCTCACACCGCGGGGAAGGGTAATCTGCCGCCGGACCGCCCCAAGGCAGATCAGCCCCCTGGGGGGGCAGCGACCCGCGAAGCGGCGGAGCGTGGAGGCTTTCGCTTGATCTGGGCGCACACAGGCATCGGTGGTGCCTCCGTCGAACGCGTCGACGCGCTCATGGCACGCTACCCCCTGCTGATGGGCGAGCTGTCCTACCGGCCGGGGCTGACCTGTGGCGACGGGCAACTGTGTCCCGAGTGGCACAGCCTGCTGCTGAAGTACCCCGAACGGTTCGTGATCGGATCGGACACCTGGGTCAACCAGCGCTGGCTCTATTACGACGAGCTGATGCAGTCTTACCGGCACTGGCTGGGCGGGCTGCCAGCCAGCGTGGCGCGTCGCATCGCCTGGGACAACGCGGCCACGCTGTTCGGCGTGGGGCAGGGCAACGGTCGGCCCTGAGTTGCTGACGAGCTGGACCGCGCGGTCAGCGCCCGCTGCGCGCCAGGTAGCGTTTGCGCCAGAACACCACGCTCAGGCCCACGGCGATGAAGACCATCGAGCCCATGGCCCACCAGAAACCGGCGTTGTCGTGCAGCAGTGGGATGAACTCGAAGTTCATCCCGAAGATGCCGGCGATCAGGTTCAGCGGCAGGAAGATGGCGGTCAGCGCGGTGAGCGTGCGCATGATGTCGTTGGTGCGGTTGCTCTGCGCCGAAAAGTGCATCTGCACCGCGGTCTCGGCGTTCTGCTCCAGCCGGCGCACGTGGTGGATCACGCGTTCGATGTGCTCAAGTACGTCGCGGCTGCGCACCTTGAGCAGCTCCAGGCCCTTGTGGCCACCGAAATGGTCGCTGTTTCCCTCGACCACCTCCCAGCCGGCGAGCGCCTCGATCCAGTCCTGGATCGCCGCGCGCTGGTCTTCGCAGATCTCGTCGAGCTGGTGCAGCGAGATGCGGGCGTCCAGCAGCGAACTCCAGTTGGTGAAGCGCGTGGACGGGTGCAGCAGCTCGGCCTGCCAGTGGTCCAGCTGTCGTGTCAGCTCGCGCCTCAGCTCCAGGTAGCCGTCGACCATCTGGTTGACGATGCGCAGCATCAGGTCGGCGGGGCCGGCTGGGAGGTTGACGCCTGCCGCCCGCGCGGCGCTCGTGCCCGCCGCCCGCAGGCGGGTGGCGTAGTGCTCCAGCACGGTGCAGCCGGCCGGATGAACGGTGAGCAGCACCCGGTCGAACACCGCGAAGCCCACCGGGCTGGTGTCGATGCGGCGCAGCACCGGCGGGCCACCGCGCCGGGTGGGCTGCGTGAGCACCTGGCCCGGGTGGGACAGGTCGGTTTCGCTGTGGCCGGCGGCCAGGCGCCGGAACACCAGGATGTCGTACTGCGAGGTGTAGTCGAAGTGCGAGGGCAGCTGGTTGTTCAGCAGGTCCGAGATGTGCAGGTCGACCAGCGACGTGCCGTGCAGCAGGTGCATCGTGGTCTGGATGCGGGCCTGCTCCAGTTCGAACTCGCGCCGACCGCAAGCGATCCACACAAAGCCTTCGGCCGGCGGCTGCGACGGCAGCGCATCGGTCTCGAGCACCGCGCCAGGCAGGATGTGGAAGACGCGCATCGGCAGGCCAGCGTTCAGCCGCGCAGCAGTCGCGCCGCGTCGCGGGCGAAGTAGGTCAGGATGCCGTCGCAGCCGGCGCGTTTGAACGCCATCAGGCTCTCCATCATTACCGCGTCATGGTCCAGCCAGCCGTTCTGCGCGGCCGCCTTGAGCATGGCGTATTCGCCACTGACCTGGTAAGCGAAGGTCGGCATGTGGAACTCGTCCTTCACCCGGCGCACGATGTCCAGGTAGGGCATGCCGGGCTTGACCATCACCATGTCGGAGCCCTCGGCGATGTCCAGCGCCACCTCGCGCAGGGCTTCGTCGCTGTTGCCCGGGTCCATCTGGTAGACCTTCTTGTCAGCCTTGCCCAGGTTGGCGGCCGAGCCCACCGCGTCGCGGAACGGGCCGTAGAAGGCGCTGGCGTACTTGGCGCTGTAGGCCATGATTCGGGTGTGCACATGGCCGGCGGCCTCCAACGCCTGGCGGATGGCGCCGATGCGCCCGTCCATCATGTCGCTGGGCGCGACCATGTCCACGCCCGCGGCGGCCTGGGTCAGCGCCTGTTGCACCAGGATTTTCACCGTCGGGTCGTTCAGGATGTAGTTGTGCTCGTCCAGCACGCCGTCCTGGCCGTGGCTGGTGTAGGGGTCCAGCGCCACATCGGTCATCACGCCCAGTCCGGGGAATTCCTTCTTGAGTGCCCGCACCACGCGCGGCACCAGGCCGTCGGGGTTGCTGGCTTCCTGTCCGTCGGGGGTCTTGAGGGACTGGTCGATCACCGGGAACAGTGCCATGTAGGGGATTCCAAGCTTCACGCAGTCCTCGGCCACCGGCAGCAGAAGGTCCAGGCTCAGGCGCTCGACGCCGGGCATGGACTTGACCACCTCGCGCCGGTCCGCGCCGTCCAGCACGAACACCGGGTAGATGAAGTCGGCGGGACTCAGCCGGTGCTCGCGCACCAGGTCGCGGGTGAAGGCATCGCGGCGCAGGCGGCGCGGGCGTGAGTGGGGATAGGGGGCGGGTGTGTGCATGGATCTATTGTGGCAAACCGGCCAACCGTGCAGTAATTTGCGATGGCACCCGCGCGTGGTGCCTGAGCGGTTGTTGCAAATCGTAAAAAAAGCACGATGATTAAGAACAGCGGAGCGACATGTTGAACTCCGTGTAATAAGAAAATACCGAAGCTTCTGCGCCCGTCAGGAACGCAGTAGGAATCTTTCACTCAAGAGCACTGTCATGCAGCCCACCAGATCCAGCCCACCCAATCAGACCGCCAACCCCAAGCCGGGCGCCCCGGCCGAGGCCGACGCATGGAAGCTGGAAGACCACTGGCAGGAGCTGGTGTCTGCGCTGGCCGACCAGTTCACCGAGGGCGTGAGCAACCTCCAGAACCAGATCGACCAGTTGCTGGCCAAAGGCCGCATCACCAAGATGGAACACCGGGCGCTGAACATCCCCGCCGAGCGCATCAAGCTGGCGGGCCTCAGCGCGCAGCAGATCCACCGCCTCTACGGCGGGCGCATTCGTCAGTCGCACGAGAAGGTGAACATGGCCGATCTGGTGGAGGGCGTGCTGCAGGAGCGCAAGCAGGAACTCGGCATCCTGGGCATCGCACTGCGCCGCAAGCTCAAGCCGGTCGAGGTGCTGATCGACCCGACGGTGGCGCATTCTTTCGTCAACGCGGTGCTCGACTGGGGCATTCCGTTCGGCAACCGGGTGGACGTGCGCATGGACCTCAATGCGTGGCCGCAGCACGCACGGCTGCAGATGCGCGTGGCCAACGACGGGGTGCCGCCTTCCAGCAGCACATCGTCCGACAGCCTCAGCTGGATGCTGATCCGCCAGATCGCAGCCGCCTCGGGCGGCATTGACCTTGAGCGCGACGTGACCGCCGAAGGTGTCAGCTTCACGGCCATGTTCAGCCGCACTGTGGTGCAGGCGGTCGATGGCATTTCGACTGTTGACCTGTCGGACGAACATTCGTCAATGTTCAAGTCGCTCTCGGGCACCTATGTGCTCACGATTTCCCCGAGCCTGCAGATTCGCGCCGATGTGCGGGATGCGCTGCGTGAAATCGGGATCACTTCTGACAGCGTGGTGGACTTCCACCAGGCGCGCGATGCCGTCAAGGCGCGCATGCCCAACCTGATCGTGGTCGATTCGGAGCTCAAGGATCAAGAGTTTGACCGCTTCCGCAACGAGCTGCTGCGCGAGGTGTTCGAGTTTCCGTTCGTGGAGATTTCACCAGACGACAGTTCGTTTGATATGTCGGGTTTTGGCGAATTTTCGATGGCCAAGGTCGGACGAGGGAACATCCGTGAGGCGCTGGGCACTGCCGTGATGTTCGAACTGGCCAAAATGATGTAATGCTTTTGGATCTGTTTGTTGGTCAATGTGCAAGCCCTGTCAAAGCTGACAGGGTCTCGCTTCACATCCGATGTGATTTGTTGTAACATCAGCCCCGAGCGCGTCCTCGGACCGCTCCCCGCTTTTCCTCCCTGAGCGGGTGCCTTAGTGTGTGACAGCAAAAAGGCTTCCTAACCCGGCCCTGTGGGCCGGGTTTTTTTTGTGCCGAGCGGTCGTGAAACCCTATGGGGGCAGCGCAGATAAACTGCCTGCATGCTCTGGGTCAAATCCTTCCACATCGTCTTCATCGCCAGCTGGTTCGCGGGCCTGTTCTACCTGCCGCGCATCTTTGTGAACCTGGCCATGGTTCCCCCCGAAAGCGTGGCTGAGCGTGAGCGGCTGATGCTGATGGCCGAAAAGCTGTTCCGTTTCACCACCATGCTGGCGGTTCCCGCACTGGCTCTGGGGCTGTGGCTCTGGCTGGGGTATGGGATCGGGCTGGGATCCGGCAACGGCTGGATGCACGCCAAACTTCTGCTGGTGCTTCTGATCCTCGGATATCACCATGCCTGTGGGCGGCTTCTGAAAACCTTCAGGACCAATGCCAATCGACGCCACCATGTCTGGTTCCGGTGGTTCAACGAGGCGCCAGTGATCCTGCTGGTGCTGGTGGTCGTTCTGGTGGTCGTCAAGCCATTCTGATCGCCGGGCACGCCGTGGCGAGCCGATCCTCTGCCATCCCGCTGTCGCTGCTGTTTGCGGCGCTAGTCGTCTATGCCAGTCTCTACCCTTTCGAGGGCTGGAGATGGTCTGGCGGACCAGTGTGGGCATTTTTGGATGCGCCCTTTCCTCGCTACTGGACGAAGTTCGATGTGCTGGCCAACCTCGTGGGCTATGTCCCTCTCGGGTTTCTGGCAGCGCTGGGACTGCTGCGGTCGGGGTGGGGGCGCTGGGCGTGGTGGGTTGCGGTGTTGTTGCCGGCCCTGCTGTCGCTGGCGCTGGAAACCTTGCAGAATTTTCTGCCTATGCGGGTGCCGTCCAATCTGGATCTCGGACTCAACATCGCAGGGGGTGTGCTGGGCGTCTTCTTGGCCTGGTTGTTCGAACGACTGGGTGTGGTGCGGCAATGGACGCAGTTCCGTCAGCACTGGTTTGCGCCTCATGCGCACGGATCGCTGGTGTTGCTGGCGCTCTGGCCGTTTGCCCTCTTGTATCCGGTGTCGGTGCCGTTCGGTCTGGGGCAGGTCTGGGGGCAGCTGGAAGAGGCGTTGTCCGGCCTTCTGGTGGACACACCCTTTCTGGCCTGGTTGCCGTTGCAGTCGGAGGCGGCAGCGCCTCTGAGCCCGCTCGCGCAGGCGTTGTGCGTGGCGCTGGGGCTGTTGGCGCCGCTGATGCTGGGGTATGCGGACGTACCTGCGCTCTGGCGCAGGCTGGTGCTCTTGGTTGCGCTGCTCTTGTCGGCCCTGGGGGCTGCCGGATTTTCGGCGACCATGACTTACGGGCCCGACCATGCCTGGGCCTGGGTGGACATGCCTGCGCTGCTGGGCATGGTCGTCGCGGCGGTGATGGCGCTGGCCACGTTGAGGCTGCCTCCGCGCGCGTGCCACGTGAGTCTGCTGCTGGTGCTGACGGTATCCCTGAGTCTCCTCAATCTTGCGCCAGTGAGTGCCTACTTTGATCAGTCGCTGAATGTCTGGGAGCAGGGGCGCTTCATCCGTTTTCACGGCCTGTCGCAGTGGCTGGGCTGGCTGTGGCCATTTGCTGCCCTGATGTATGCCGTGCGTGCAGTGACCCGACTCCCCGCCGGGAACCGGACCGACCACTAGAATCCCGCCATGCCAGAGAACCGATCTTCCTATTACGAGCGCCACATTTTTTTCTGCCTGAATCAGCGCGACAACGGTGAAAACTGCTGTGCGCAGCACAAGGCGCAGGCGGCCTTTGATCGGTGCAAGAGCCAGTCCAAGGCACTCGGCCTGCTGGGGCCCGGCAAGGTTCGGGTGAACAAGGCGGGCTGTCTGGATCGCTGTGCCGGTGGCCCCATTGCCGTCGTCTACCCCGAGGCTGTCTGGTACAGCTATGTGGACGAACAAGACATCGACGAAATCGTGCAGTCGCATCTCAGGGATGGGGTGGTGGTCGAGCGCTTGCGCACGCCACCGGACGTCGGTCGCTGAGATGTCCGCGTCTACGGTTGGTAGCACGACAACGTGAACGCACACACCGAATTTCTTTTTCAGACGGGGCCTTCCGGGCAACTGGAAGTGGCCATTGACCGGCCTGTCGGACCGTCTCGTGGGGTCGCGGTCATTGCGCACCCTCATCCATTGCATGGGGGCACCCTGACCAACAAGGTGGTGCAGACCCTGGCGCGCGCTTTTGTCCTCTGCGGCTGGACGGCCGTGCGCTTCAACTTCCGAGGTGTAGGCGCGAGCGAGGGCGTCTACGACGAAGGGCGTGGGGAGCTGCAGGATATGCTGGCGGTTGTTCGGTCGCAGGCGCCCGATGGTCCGCTGTGTCTGGCTGGCTTCTCGTTTGGCGGCTTCGTAGCAAGTCAGGCCATGGCCGCACTGCACGCCCAGCGGGACATCCAGAAGGTGGTGCTGGTCGGTCCTGCGGCCAGCCGGTTCGATGTCGCCGTCATTCCGGATGAACTTCGTCTGCGCACATTGGTCATCCATGGTGAGCACGACGACACCGTGCCGCTGCAGTCCGTGATGGATTGGGCGCGCCCGCAAGCCCTGCCTGTGCTGGTGGTGCCTGGCGGGGGGCACTTCTTTCACGGGCAACTGCCCTTGTTGCGGGAACTGGTGCAGCGGCATCTCGCCGCCTGAACGCGGGTCGCTTAGACCCTGGCCTTCTTTCTTTTTTCATTTTCATGCTGTTTGAACGAATCTTGCCCAAGGGTGGTCTGTTGGCCGCTTTCTTTCTCTGCTGGCACTTGGCTGCCTCGGCGACTGTTCCGCAGCCTCCAGAGGTGGCGGCGCGGGCATTCCTTCTTCTGGATGTGTCGTCCGGGCAGGTCCTCGCCGCCAAGGATCCGGACAAGCCTGTCGAGCCCGCTTCGCTGACCAAGTTGATGACGGCCTATCTCGTGTTCGATGCCCTCAAGTCAGGCAAGCTTGATCTCAAGCAGACGCTGTCGGTGAGCGAGCGGGCCTGGAAGATGCCGGGTTCCCGCATGTTCATCGACCCCAAGATGAAGGTGCAGGTGGAGGATCTCATCAAGGGCATGATCGTGCAGTCGGGCAACGACGCCACCATGGCTCTGGCCGAGGGGGTGGGCGGAAGCGCGGAGCAGTTTGTTGAAATGATGAACCGCCAGGCGAAGGCGCTGGGAATGAGCGCCAGCAGCTTCCGCAATCCGGAGGGCCTGACCGTTCCCGGGCACACCACCACGGCCCGGGATCTTGCGACGCTGGCGACCCGGTTGATGCGCGACTTCCCGGAATACGTTCCCTACTACGCCATTCAGCGTTACCGCTATCCGGGCACCCCGGCAGCCAACGACACCAACCGGAACCTCCTGCTGTTCCGCGATCCTACGGTGGATGGTCTGAAGACAGGACACACCGATGCTGCTGGCTACTGCCTCGTCGCAACAGCGCGTCGGCCCAGCGCGTTGCTGGGTACCGGTGCAGAGGGGCAGCGCAGGCTGCTGAGCGTCGTGCTGGGGGCCACGAGCGAAAACTCGCGTGCAGCGGAGAGCCAGAAGTTGCTGAACTGGGGGTTCACGGCCTATGAAGCGGTTCGGTTGAGTTCCGCGGGCGGTGCGGTGGTCACTCCCCGTGTCTGGAAGGGGCGTGCAGACCAGGCCAAGCTTGGGCGCCCCGAGGGTGTGGTGGTTTCCGTTCCGGCTGGAACCGGTGCAGGGCTCAAAACCGAGGTCACCCGCCCGGATCCGTTGGTGGCGCCTCTTCTCAAGGGGCAGCAGGTGGGGACGCTTCGTGTGCGCACCGCGGGCGGCGAGACGGTTGCTGAGGTTCCTTTGACGGTGCTGGAGTCCGTAGAAGAGAGTGGCATCTTCGGGCGGGCCTGGGATGCACTGCGGCTGTGGATCCAGTGAGTGCGTCGGTGCGTCGACGACAAACAGAAAGACGTATTTGGTCTTTCAATAGGCCCGTGATACAGTAGAGGGCTTTTCGGAATTTTCCGAAGGGTTTCGCTTTTTCGCTCAACAAACGTTTAGGGACGTTTCTTTCATGCCAACCATCAATCAACTCGTGCGCCACGGCCGGGAGGTCGAAAAGACCAAATCCAAGAGCCCGGCCATGGAAAACTCGCCGCAGCGTCGTGGCGTGTGCACCCGTGTGTACACCACGACCCCCAAGAAGCCCAACTCCGCTCTGCGCAAGGTTGCCAAGGTGCGCCTGACCAACGGTTTTGAGGTCATCTCCTACATCGGTGGTGAAGGCCACAACCTGCAGGAGCACAGCGTTGTGCTGGTCCGTGGCGGTCGTGTCAAGGACTTGCCCGGTGTGCGATACCACATCGTGCGCGGTTCGCTGGACCTGCAGGGCGTGAAAGACCGCAAGCAGTCGCGCTCCAAGTACGGTGCGAAGAAGCCCAAGGCCAAGTAATTTTGGTTTTTCGGTGTTTGGCCGGCCGGCAAGCCGTGCTGAACGTAGTGACCCCAAAGCGCCATGTCGGCGTCGGGTCGAGTAAGTGAGATCCTTGCTGGGTTCTCGCGGTGCCTGAAAAGGCGCCAACTGAAGCAAATTTGAGGTGAAACATGCCACGTCGTCGCGAAGTCCCTAAACGTGAAATCCTGCCGGATCCCAAGTTCGGCAATGTCGAGCTTTCCAAGTTCATGAACGTGATCATGGAAGGTGGTAAGAAGGCGGTTGCCGAGCGCATCATTTACGGTGCTCTGGAGCAGATCGAGAAGAAGACCGGCAAAGATCCGGTGGAAATCTTCTCGACCGCCATCAACAACGTCAAGCCCATGGTGGAAGTCAAGTCCCGCCGCGTGGGTGGTGCCAACTACCAGGTGCCCGTTGAAGTGCGTCCCGTCCGTCGTCTGGCGCTGTCGATGCGCTGGATCAAGGAGGCTGCCCGCAAGCGCAGCGAAAAGTCCATGGCTCAGCGCCTGGCCAACGAGCTGGTCGAGGCCACCGAAGGCCGTGGCGGCGCCATGAAGAAGCGTGACGAAGTGCACCGCATGGCCGAAGCCAACAAGGCGTTCAGCCACTTCCGCTTCTGATTCATGCGGGCGTCATGCCCGCTCGCTAGCCTGTTCAGAAGCGAGCCCGCGGGCCCCATAAGGGTCGCGGGCTTTGGTACTTAATTTTGGAGAATTTTCATGGCACGCAACACGCCCCTTGAGCGTTACCGCAACATCGGTATTTCGGCCCACATCGACGCCGGCAAGACCACCACGACCGAACGCATCCTGTATTACACCGGTGTGAACCACAAGATCGGTGAGGTGCACGACGGCGCCGCCACCATGGACTGGATGGAGCAGGAGCAGGAGCGTGGCATCACGATCACGTCTGCTGCCACCACCTGCTTCTGGCGTGGCATGGACAACTCCTTCCCCGAGCACCGCTTCAACATCATCGACACCCCCGGCCACGTGGACTTCACCATCGAGGTGGAGCGCTCCATGCGCGTGCTGGACGGTGCCTGCATGGTGTACTGCGCCGTGGGTGGCGTGCAACCTCAGTCGGAAACCGTCTGGCGCCAGGCCAACAAGTACAAGGTGCCCCGTCTGGCTTTTGTGAACAAGATGGACCGCACCGGTGCCAACTTCTTCAAGGTCCACGACCAGATGAAGCTGCGCCTGAAGGCCAACCCGGTGCCCATCGTGATCCCCATCGGCGCCGAAGAACACTTCACTGGTGTGGTTGACCTGCGCAAGATGAAGGCCATCATCTGGGACGAGGCTTCCCAGGGCATGAAGTTCACCTTCGAAGACATTCCCGCCAACCTCGTCGAGCAGGCCAAGGAATGGCGCGAGAAGATGGTGGAAGCCGCTGCCGAAGCCTCCGAAGAGCTGATGAACAAGTACCTCGAAGAGGGTGACCTGTCCGAAGCGGAAATCACCGCCGGTCTGCGTGCCCGCACGCTGGCTTGCGAAATCCAGCCCATGCTGTGCGGTACCGCCTTCAAGAACAAGGGTGTGCAGCGCATGCTGGACGCTGTGGTTGAGTTGCTGCCCTCTCCGGTGGACATTCCCCCGGTCGCCGGCACCAACGAAAGCGAAGAGCCTGCGACCCGCAAGGCGGACGATGAAGAGAAGCTTTCCGCTCTCGCGTTCAAGCTGATGACCGATCCGTTCGTGGGTCAGCTGACCTTCGTGCGTGTGTACTCGGGCGTGCTCAAGAAGGGTGACACCGTCTACAACGCGGTCAAGGGCAAGAAAGAGCGCATCGGCCGCATCGTGCAGATGCACGCCAACAACCGCCAGGAAGTGGAAGAAATTCGCGCCGGTGACATCGCCGCATGCGTGGGTCTGAAGGATGTGACCACAGGTGAAACCCTGTGCGACCCATCCGCCATCATCACCCTCGAGCGCATGGTGTTCCCTGAGCCCGTGATTGCCCAGGCTGTTGAGCCCAAGTCCAAGGCCGACCAGGAAAAGATGGGCATTGCCCTGAATCGCTTGGCCGCTGAAGACCCATCCTTCCGCGTTCGCACCGACGAAGAATCCGGCCAGACCATCATCGCCGGCATGGGCGAACTGCACCTGGAAATCATCGTTGACCGCATGAAGCGCGAATTCGGCGTGGAAGCCAACGTTGGTAAGCCGCAGGTGGCCTACCGCGAAACCATTCGCGGCACCGTGGAAGAAGCCGAAGGCAAGTTTGTGCGCCAGTCCGGTGGTAAGGGCCAGTACGGTCACGTTGTGCTCAAGATCGAGCCGCAGGAAGCTGGCAAAGGCTTCGAGTTCGTCGATGCCATCAAGGGTGGTGTGGTGCCGCGCGAATTCATCCCAGCAGTGGAGAAGGGCGTGAACGAAGCGCTGACCCAAGGCGTGCTGGCCGGTTACCCGGTGGTGGATGTCAAGGTCACGCTGCACTTCGGTTCGTACCATGATGTGGACTCAAACGAACTGGCGTTCAAGATGGCCGCCATCTTCGGCTTCAAGGAAGGTTGCAAGAAGGCCCAGCCGGTCATTCTGGAACCCATGATGGCCGTGGAAGTGGAGACGCCGGAAGACTACGCCGGTACGGTGATGGGCGACCTCTCCAGCCGTCGCGGCATGGTGCAAGGCATGGAAGATATGGTCGGTGGCGGCAAGGCCATCAAGGCCGAAGTCCCGCTGTCCGAAATGTTTGGCTACTCGACCGCCCTGCGTTCGGCCACACAAGGCCGCGCGACCTATACGATGGAATTCAAGCACTACTCGGAAGCCCCGCGCAACGTGCAGGAAGCCATCATCTCGGCCCGCGCCAAGTAATCAACAGGACTGTCTTCGGCGCCGCTGTGTGCGGTGGGTCTGTTGCCCGTGGCAGGCCCGTGCCGGAGACGTTAAACACTCACGGGTTTTGTTCTTTCAACAGAGGTATTTGCAATGGCAAAAGAGAAATTTGAGCGGACCAAGCCGCACGTGAACGTGGGCACGATTGGTCACGTGGACCACGGCAAGACGACGCTGACGGCTGCCATCACCACCGTGCTGGCTGCCAAGTTCGGTGGCGCCGCCAAGGCCTACGACCAGATCGACGCGGCTCCGGAAG